>DATGWL010000109.1:0-30020 GCA_035299505.1 Saprospiraceae bacterium
AGGCCGTCTACCGTCCACCGTAGGCCGTCCACCGTCTACCGTAGGACGTCTACCGTTTCACCAGCTTCAACGCTGCGCCAGCGCCGTTTTCAGACGCAATACGCACGATATACTGGCCGGCTGGATACGATTGAAGATCCAGATCCAGCACGTTTTCGCCTTGGGCGAGGCTCACCTGGCGGGAAAGCAGGGTTTCGCCAAGGATGCTGTGCAGACTGATGCCTGCGTTGGTGGCTACCGGTGCGTTCATGCGCAGTTGTGCCACATCGGCGGTTGGGTTTGGAGCAATGCTGAGGTCAAAACCCTGGCTTTGCAGATCTTCCGTTCCAACCTGCAGGCTACGGTTGCCATTGGCAAACCAAACACCCCAGTAGTGGGCCGGAATGAGGGAAGTATTGCCGCCCTGTGGCTGAATTTTATTGGCATTCAAACCCTGTGAACGGATATCGTAACCCTGCGCCGTTGGCTTGTCGAAAATCAGGCGTGTATCCAGGCGGTTGTAGTTAGGCCAGCCCAGATCGCCGTTATTAGACACAATCACATCGTAATCGCCGGTTTCAGAGTTGGCGCCATAGATGTCGTAACGTACATTGCTGGTTTCGTCAATCAGATCAAACGCCAGGATGAAAGGCGAATTTTTAGAGAAGGTCGGGTTGCCGATACTCACTTTTTCCGGTAAACCGGTAAAGAGTTTGGTAATGAACGCATCGCCGCCGTCGGCAAACTGATCGTTTTCCCAAAATTGTACAAAACCAATATCCCAGTAGCCGATATCGTCGAGGCTATTGTAGGAATCATACATCAAATAGGTGTTGGTATAGTCGAACTCCAGCACATCGGCGTACTCCACGTCGCCGGTAATCTGGCCTTGGGTGTAAGTCGGGTTGTACAGGAAAAACGTTTCGAATGCGCCGAACGGATCAGCCAGGTCGAAAATATAAATGCGTGGCTCCTGGAAGTCTTTGATCAAAGCCAGGAAACGTCCGTCTTTGGAAATAGCAGCATTGCGCCACGGACCATCGTCTACCGTAGACACCACGTACTGATTGGCCTGCCAGTCGAACTCGATAGCTATCAGTTGTTTGGCTTCATTGATAAACACCATGCTCACACCGTTGTCGGTAATGCTTGGGCGACTGATGATGCCTTCTGTGTACAGGGAGGTTACAATCTGACCGGTTCCGAGGGCAATTTCCAGATTGCCGGCGTTGCTGGTGCAGAGGATGTAATCGGTGCCCGGATTAGGGCTTAGTGTTCCCAGATAGTTGCCGCTTGGGGCGCTGCCGCCAATACCTACAGTGGCAAAAGCATTTGCTGCTGCATCGGCCACGGAGGCGCCGTACAGGTCGTTGGAAGCCTGGATTACGGCCAAACGGCAATCCACGAATTTGCTGGATTTCACCAGGTAATCGCGCAGGGCTTTGTAGTACACCTGCTCTGCTTTTGCCGTACCTACTGCTGCGTTGGTAGCGAAGAGCACAAACGCGCGGTTAACGATACCGGAGTTGATGTGTACGCCGCCATTATCGGCAGAGCCGGTAAATTGTTCGTTGGTGTGGGCTGGTTGCCAGAAAGAACTGTTGGCTGGTTGACCATTATTAGGGTTTTGCATATCGCGCAGCGCGGATGGCAAACCACCGCCGCTTTGCATCACATCTTCCCCGATTTTCCAGTCGTTCACATCGCCGTCAATCATCTGGCCGAAAATATCGGCAAACGACTCGTTCAAGGCGCCGCTTTCGTTTTGATAAATGAGGTTGGCGGTTTTTTCCACCACGCCGTGCGTCATTTCGTGGCCACCCACATCCAGGCCGCGGGCCAGTGGTTTAAAAGTAGAACCACCATTGCCATAGAACATTGCCTGACCATTCCAGAAAGCGTTTTCCATGGAAGAGGCGTCGGCTTCTGTTACGTTCACAATGCTGATCACGTTGCCCCCCACACCATCGATGGAGTTGCGGTTGAACTTCGTTTTGAAGTAATCAAAGCTCTTGATGGCATTGTAATGGCCGCTAATGGCCGCTTGTTTGTTGCTAAACGTAGTGGTATTGGAAACAATCAGATCTACATTGAAATTCTGATTTTCCGGAGAGGTATTGAACGCATCCAGGGTAACGATAGCGCCCACCGGATCGCCAGGCATGGTAGAAGCTGCTGCGTTGAACATAGATTTGCTGGCATCTTCCAGGGCTACCTGCGAGCCAAACTGCCAACCGCCCAGCGTAAAGTTGCGGGTTACGCCCAGCAGGTCTACACCGCTGATGTTCACCGGACCGTCTACCATATTAGGCGCATTTGGCACATGGTCTGCATGGGCAGTCACCGAAGCGGTGTTGTGCCCTTTGGCGTGGTAATGGCCCAGCAGGTTGCAGGTATGTTCGAAGGAGTTCAACACCTCGCCGGTAGCGGCGTCGATGAACCATTCGGAGCGGCTGAACACATTGGGGCGGGCCGCTACGTGCCAGGCCAGGCGTTCGCCGTTGAGTTTTTCGTTCACGTGAAAAACCACCAGCGTAGCACTGAATGGCTGACCGTCAATCAGTTGAAGGTCTTGCTCGGTCCAGTCGGTTTTGAGGTTTTCCAGGCCGATAGCGGTTTTTACCTTCCAGATAGCGGCTTCAGCATCCATAGATGGCGTTACGGAAGCCAGTTCAGGCGTAGGGAAATAGCGACCGTTCATGCGCATGAAAGCGCCGCCCTGGGTGTGGCAAATGAGCTCGGAACCCCAAACAGGCAGGCCGTTGAAGGTTTGTTCCAGGCGTACGTGGGCGTTGCCCTGCTCGTCGGTAGAAACAGATTTGGCGGTAAACTCCTGCGCCGGTTGGGCAATGCCTTGTGGCTGCAGGCTGGCGCAGTATTCCAGGGCGCGCTGGTCCAGCGGTTTGCTCTCGGCGTTGCTGCCGGAAGCGGCCGTTTTGCCTTCAAAGAACATAGGAAGGCCATTTTCGGCGCGTTTCAGGGCAATATTGCTTTCAGAAACATCGGGCAGGGTGTTGAGTTGTCCGGCAGGTTTGAAGCGTGGAGCCGTTACATAAAACGGGTTGTTTGCCGGCGGAACCGCTTTGCCCGGCCAGTTGATCTGCGGGGTGAAAGGGTGCTCGTCGGTTTTAGGAGGAACGGGTTTGCTGCGTTGTGCAGAAAGCGTGGCTACGGCCAAAAGCAGTAGCGTGAGGAGGGAAAGGATTTTCTTCATGGAAAAAAAGAAGGAGGGTTGGTGTAGGTAATCTGAATTTGGAAGTACAAAGATGGGGAAAAAAATGGACTGCTGGACACTAGATAATGGACATTAGACGGTTGAACGTTGGACCAGACCCAAGCGCAGCAGAAAAAGCCAAGCCCCCCACTCACCCCTGGGGCGGCAGCCCCACAACGTCGGTAGCCCAGAGAATCACGTCAAAAGACCCAAGCGCGGTGGCAAGCGCAGCGAAAAAAAGCCAAGCCCCCCCACTCACCCCTGGGGCGGCAGCCCCACAACGTCGGTAGAATCCCCGGCCGTATCGCGATAAAATCAAAGCGCATCCAACATTTGTCTCGAATTGGTAATTGCTGCTATATTCGGGTTTCCCAAAGTCTTTTGGAAGACTCAATCGCGGCGGTGGGATGCAGGGGTACAATTGCGGTAGAAGGACCGGGCAGGGCGAAAAAGTTTAGATTCGATGTTACATTGTACAGATGATTTTAATTTCACATACAATCCAATCCTTCAAATCAGGGAATGTTATTTCCACAACTCTAACATTTTATAGCATATGAAAATTGCATTTTGCCTTTCTGTTTATCTTTTACATTGTTTTTGGGCAATCCCAAAGATTCAATGTCAATCTAGTTTAGGTATTGAAGCAGGTTATGGGTTACCATGGGCAGGAGAAGAGATCTCTGAGGGTAGTGTAATGTTTATAGGGGGGCAAAGTTCTGAAATTGGAGCAATCAACTGGTCTTACGGAGCCGGCAAAAACTACTCAATATCGTATAGCCGTTTTTTATCTTCCTCAATGGAAGCTAAATGCATGGTATCTTATCTGGATGGAAGTACTGTCGTTAGAACAACTCTATTTTCTAATTCAAGTTCTTTCCGTTACCACAGGTCTAATGCTTTTTGGATATCCCCATCCTTGGTTTTTAATCTGGGGAAGAAAAGAATAAGGCCTTATGTATACACTGGGTTTGTGTTTGGTATAAGTCCGAAAATTATTCATACCAATAACACTTTTACCAACGGTAAGAGTACAGAAACCGAATATGTTTTTTCTGGGGGGGCAGTGTATGGAATATCTTCTGGAATTGGTATAAAATTTTATTTAAAGAAAGCTACTAAGTGGTATTTTGCCTCGGAAGCAAGATTAGTTAGTGCTTCGTATGGACCCAAAAAGGGAGAATTAGTGCGATATTATATTGACGGTACAGATGTATTAAGCTCTATTTCAATTAATGAGAAAAAGGTTATTTATAAAGATAAGTACATAGAAGATCTATCAGTGCCAGATAATCCTAATGAACCTGACATTTTTTCTCGAAGGTTTTATCCATTTAGTAGTTTGGGGTTAAATTTTGGGGTTTATTATACATTATAGATCATATATTTCCTCACTTAATACTATTCATTTTGAACAGGTTGGAGGTCCCATCTGTTGCGTTTGGGTATTATCTTCAGGAATACCCAAACGCGGCAGAAAATCTTTTGGAAGATTCAAGCGGCGGGGGATGCCGGGCCACAATTGCGATGGGAAGACCCAAGCGCGGCGGAAAAGACTCAAGCGCAGCGAAAAAAAACCAAGACCCCCCACTCACCCCTGGGGCGGCATCCCCACAACGTCGGTAGCCCAGAGAATCACGTCAAAAGACCCAAGCGCGGCGGCAAGCGCAGCGAAAAAAAGCCAAGCCCCCCACTCACCCCTGGGGCGGCAGCCCCACAACGTCGGTAGAATCCCCGGCCGCATCGCGATAAAGTACCATAACCGCTTACATTAGCCCCTGTAATCGATACGGTTAAAGCTCTCGATCAACCCGCTCCATATTCATAGCGCAGCCAAATTATTATACTTTCTTATGAGGATCTCCATTTTAATTATTCCTTTCATAATTACCCACTTTTCTTTGGAAATTAAATGCCAGGATAAAAGAGGTAATCAATGGATTATTGGCGGAAATGGTACAGGTGAGGGCATCGTCCTTGACTTTAATTCATCTCCTGTTGATATCTATCTCAAACAAACTGGTATAAAAATGGAAGGTTCAAATACAAGTATTTCTGATAAAAATGGTAATTTGCTTTTTTACTCAAATGGCTGTAAAATAGTTAATTTTACTGGGGAAGTCATGGATAATGGTGACACCATTAATCCTGGAATTATCCAAAATTCTTATTGTTCTTCTGCAAGTGGAAGTCCATTAAGACAAGGTGTGATTGCAATACCTGCTCCTGGCCTCGACAGCATATATTATGTTTTCAATCTAGATTTGGATCAGCCTTATTTATCGGATCCTAATTTTAACAGCTTGGCTCCAATGAGGTTGTATTATCAAAAAATTGACATGTCAATAAATTCTGGCTTGGGCGCTGTTGTATTAAAGAACCAGATCGCGTTATTAGATACCTTTTCCAGAGGTAATATTCAAGCATGCAGACATCTTAATGGTCAAGACTGGTGGATTATTATCCCTAAATCTCATACAAATTGTTATTACCTTATTCCTGTGACTGCCAACGGAGTCCAACCAGCACAACTTAAATGTTCTGGGAAAATCTGGACAGATGAAGACTCTGGAGCACAAGCAACCTTCTCACCCGATGGAGAAAAATACATCCGATTTAACGCTTGGAATGGTCTCAATATTTATAATTTTGACAACGCTACCGGAGAGTTGTATAACCCTGTTCATATCGATTTTTCAGGAGATACTATTAATTATATTGCAGGAGTAGCGGTCTCTTCCAATTCACGCTTTCTTTATGTCTGTGCCCGGAAAAAAATATATCAATTTGACCTACAGGCAACAGATATAAGCGCTAGCAAGTTATTGTTAGGTGTATGGGATGGTCATCAGAATCCTTTTCCAACAATTTTTTATCTGGCGGCTTTAGCTCCTGATGGAAAAATCTATATTTCAAGCACAAGTAGCACCTATAACCTGCATGAAGTAAAAAAGCCTGATTGTCAAGGATTTAGCAGTGAGCTAATACAGCATGGCATTGAATTGCCAGATTACAATTTTGCCTCTATTCCCAACTTGCCACACTACAACAATCTACCAGTTTTAATCAATTGTGATTCAATTTTATCAACAATAGAAAAGGCAATTCCACTGCCCATTCTTTTCATAGCTCCAAATCCTGCATCTCATCAGATCGTAATTTCTCTTTCAACAACTACTCAGGGCCATTGGTTACTGAGCGACATCTCGGGCACTAAAATAAAAGTTGGCCAATGGGATGGGGATACAATTCATCTGGACGTTTTAAATTTACATAATGGAGTATATGTTTTTAAACTTTATACCAAAGAAGGTCAGTTGTTTGTTGGTAAATTAATAGTACAAAAATAACTTACTGCGGCGCTCGGGTCTTGCCAGGTGCGACGGCAGAGTGCTATTGGGGGGAAAAGACCCAAGCACAGCGAAAAAAAGCCAAGCCCCCCCCACTCACCCCTGGGGCGGCATCCCCACAACGTCGGTAGAATCCCCGGCCGCATCGCGGCAAAATCAAAGCGCATCCAACATTTGTCTTGAATTGGTAATTGCCGTTATATTCGTTTCACAAAGTCTTACGCCGCGCTTGGGTCTTTTGACCCAGCGCAGTTCACGTGAGTAGCTTGGCATTACGTGTTTGCTCATTTGCCATGATTGATGGGTGCATTAGCTTAATCACTCACGGACATTGCGCTGGGTCAAAAGACCCAAGCGCGGCGGAATGAAAGCCTTTATCAAATTATTATTTGATAATTTCTCATCTAAAAAACTTCGTCTTCTTCCAACAAAAAATTTGAAGATTTCAATAAAATTTATTTAGTACGCAAAGCCAAAAATTTCCACATTTAGTATGAACTACTTTTTTAGATTCAATCAAAAACCTTTTAAACATTCAACACACATGGAAAAATCACTTAAGCCGAAATTAACATATATCATTGTTCTGGTAAGCACAATAAGCTTATTTGGTCAAGCAAAACATGATTTTCAGTGGGTAATGAATAATTACAATTGGCTGGATTTTCGAAATGACTCTGTGGTTTCTGGAATTTTACCTGACCCTAATCCTAATCTAAATCCAGGTGATTATTCAACCTCAATATGTGATTCTGTTGGAACACTTTTATTTTATACTGGAGGGTGTTATGTGCTAAACGCTAAAAATCAAATCATGATGAATGGTGACAGTATTACTGGTAACTGGGCCCTTCAAAGTTGGTGTGGTAATAATGATTTCCCATTTCGAATGAACAATACCATAATTCCATTTCCAAATAGCACAAATAAATATATAATTTTTAATCATAATTTTGTAGACTTATTTGACTTAAGTGGGCCATTGCCCGTACCAACTCATTTATACTTTCATGTTGTAGACATGAGTTTGGATAATGGGTTGGGAGGGATTATCGCCAAAAAACAGATAGCAATTGAAGATACTTTAAGCCGAGGTTATTTACAAGCAGTTCGTCATGCAAATGGGGTAGATTGGTGGGTAATAGATCCTAAATGGAATTCGAACTGTTATTTTGTTTTACCCGTGACCTCAAATGGGGTAGGAACACCATACACTGAGTGCCTGGGAAAAGTTTGGGACAATAATGATTGGAGTGGGCAAACCGCATTTTCTTCGGATGGCACTAAATTTGCACGGATTGAAGGACTAAATGGGTTGCTGGTCTTTGATTTTGATAATCTTAATGGCCATTTATCTAACCCAATCCTATTGGATTATTCGCAAAATGAAGATTATGCAAGAGGCGTTGTTTTCTCCCCAAACTCTCGTTTTTTGTACGTCATTACGCAGTTAAAAGTATATCAGTTTGATTTAGCAGCTGCGGATATTCAGTCATCCTTACAATTGATAGGCAATATTGATGAGGCCACCATTCAAGCAGGACAAGGTTATATGGGAATGGCAAAGCTTGGCCCCGATGGACGGATTTATATATCGTGTTCGGGAAGTCATAAATATTTAAGTGTAATCAACAAACCCAATTGTAGTGGCGAAGCATGCGCGTTTCGCCCATATTCGATCCAACTTTTGGCAAATAATTATTCTGGATTACCAAATTTACCTCATTTTGCCATACAACAATCAACGTATGATTGCGAAATTTCAGACTTAAATGATTATTTTACAGACAATAATATTGGAATAGTCGTATACCCCAATCCATCTTGTGGCTTGGTAACCATTAGTACTCAACCTTTGCTCGAAGGGTGTTGGAGACTAATGGACGGTAGTAATAAAATTATAAGATCAGGTAATTTGGAAAGTCCTTCTACTCAAATTGATTTATCTAAATATAATGGTGGTATGTACTTTGTTCAACTAATAACAGTTAATGGATTTGTTTATACATCGCGGGTCATTCTAAATCATTGAACCAGAAAATTTCGCTGTGCTTGGGTCTTCCCGAAGAAGTCGGGAAGACCCAAGCGCGGCGAGAAAAAGACCCAAGCGCAGCGAAAAAAAGCCAAGCCCCCCCACTCACCCCTGGGGCGGCAGCCCCACAACGTCGGTAGAATCCCCGGCCGTATCGCGGTAAACACCGACCGAAATAACCCTTACCATTATCTATGAATCAAGATCTGGAATCCCTACGTACCCAAGCAGAGACCCTTTATGACGCAGAAAAAATTTCAGGAAATAATAGACCTGCTTTCCGAGGTAGTATTGGCCAATACAACGTGCAGAAACATTACCAAAATCTAATAAGCTTTCCTGATTTGATGATTTCTCTTTTTGACTTAATCTCCCAAAAATAAACTCCAGCTGGCAGATTAAACCCGGTTATCTCTGTTGTTACATTTACCAAATCCTTGCTTAATACAAGCCTGCCAACCTGATCAAAAAGACAAAATACAGATGATTGGAAACCTGAACTCATCTGTATTTTAATTTCCTCTGAAAATGGATTTGGCGAAACGGAAATTTCGATTGGGGGGGGTATTGTTGTAGTACTGACCATTGGAGCATTGATACCAAGCGTATCACAATTACTTTCAGGTAAATCATAAAGCCGGTAATTAGGGTAATTAGGAAGCGATCGGATGGAATAAACCGGCAGAGAAAGCCCTCGTTGTTCAAATCCTATTTCATGTTCATTTGGTGTATGAATCACATGAAAGGCCTCTGTACGTCCAAGACTATTTAAATATATTTTGCCATTGGATGTATATTGCATTAGTAGTAAACTTGTTCCAGCAATATCTATAGAGGGGACAATCGTATCCAAAACCGGATTTTGCAAGGTAAGGTCTGCTTGCTGAATGGATAATTGTGTAGCCACGAGCAATTTGTTGCCATCCTCGCTAAAAGCTACTCCTCCTCCCAATATAGCTCGCGGAGGCATAGCAATAGAACGAGGGTTGCTGAACAAGCCTGAACACCTGTCGATATCCATCACAACAACCCCGCAATGCTGCTGCCGTGCATATCTGGTTCCATTTGGAGAAAACGCCGAAGATCCTATGTAACGGCAAGATAGGGCGCCTCCAATTTCCTGATGGTATATCTGTTGCACCCCTGTTGCTGAAAAAAGTATCCATTGATATTTGTTTGTACCATACTCGGGAAATACCAACCACCAATCGCGGCCATTACCATGTCGCACAGCAGTAAATGGTTCAAATTGCCCCTCGGCCAATATATTATTTTTGGAAATTACGGCGCCTTTCCCTCCTTCCTTTTCCATATCAATAATCGAATAATAAAAGGGTCCATAACTCAACTTATTTTCTGGGCTATACCTAACTCCCATGTGGAAGAGATAATACAAATGAGAACTCCCAGGCAAAGAAAGAGCCATGGCTCCTAAAGGAGCTGCATAGCCACTTGTTGGACAGGTCCAATCAGCCATTTCACCCGGATTCAGGTTCGTCCCATTGAACATGGTGTCGCCTACACTATTGGCTATATAGCAGCCGTTGGTGTAAAAAAGAATATTGCCAATGGTGTCTGGCATTACCGCAACGGTACTTTCAAAATTCATACCGAGGTTGGTGGTTGAAATCAATACCTGTTCACCCTGAAATCTAATGATCGCATTACCATAGCCAGGTTGACCTGGTAAATCGTGCGTACCCGCTACCCAAATTTGATCAGGTAATACCTGACCTGTAAGTATGGCCGGTAAAAGTAGAAGTGCATAAAAAATACGCATAGCTTATTCATTTTTGATGCTTGATGAGGGCAACTTTTCTGTTTTTCCGCTTCTCTTCTGGGCCAATTGCTGCCTGAACAAATAATTCATATTCAAAGGATTAAAGGATTCTTCCGGAAAAACATCAGTAGCCGCTGGAATAAAAAAACTCGTTGGTAGCTTTAGTATTTTCACGGTATCATTTGAAACCCCAAGATTTCTTTCAGTCCATTGATTGTCTCTAAAACGAACATTTGAGCCTGGAACAGTGGCCAAAGAATCGCAGGGGGAATCCAGCCATTTTCCGAGGCGATAATTGGGAAAATAACACCGTGTCTCCATATTGTGCCGAGGCAACAAAAGACCTCTTTGTGACATATCACTGGCTAATAGGGGTAAATTTGGTCTGTTAATTACGTGATAAGCTGTAGAATTATTGAAAGTGCCAAAGTAAATTTTGTTGTTTGGAGCAAGCTCTGGTAAAAAAAATTGGGTCATATGAGGCGGGGCGGGACTTGCGCCAAACTCATATCGACTTATCGTATCAATCGTAATTTCTGTATTGTCAATGGTTTGCATATCTAATTGATAAACCAACAAACTTGTTCCTAGATACAAAAATCGTCCATCATGAGAAAATGCAATAGTTGATGTCCAAAACACCTGTGGCTGGTAAGGTAATATACGTGGATTATTTAAAAGACCTGTACACCGGTCAAAATCAAACACCCAAAGCCCCGTTATATTATCGTTACTGACAAAAAAAGTACCATCAGGAGAGGCCTCTGCATAACTTTGATTGGTAAGTGATGCAGGTGCAATATTCAGTTGGTGTATTAAATTGATTCCCTGTTTATCAATTAAATATACTAAATAAGTTTTAGAAACATACTCCCCTACAACAAGCCACCAGTCCCGGCCATTGCCATGTTTTATAATTACCGGACTTGGTAAATCGCCGTTGGCAATCACCTTGTTTTTTTCAACGACCTTGCCTAAACCACCATTTGCATTCATATCGATCTTGCTGTAAAGCAGCTCAGGGCAAAGAATATTAGGATCAGCGCCATCTTTTAATGTAGTGTGTACAATATAATAGAAATTTTCCAGACCAGGAGCGGGTATAGATAATCCTCCTGTTACTGATGGATACCCATCGTAAAAGTCAATCCACATTTGTCCGGGGTTAATAATCTCTCCACCATCCATAATTTGATGTAGCTTGTTACGAATCTGTCGCCCATCTGTATGAAAAAGTAAATTACCTGTAGAATCACTGCACAGGATACAATAATAAAAATAATCCTGTCCTACATTTTCCAGGGTAAACTCCGGGAAGCCATTTTCAAAATGGAGTAATGTCCCGTCGGTATTACCAGACGGGAAAGTATATCCAAAAATCCAGTTGTTGTCGTGCATTTGGCCCTGAACAGTTGGGCAGAGAATACTCAAAAAGAAAAACAGTTGAAGTTGTCGCATGGCTTCGAATTGACCCGTACAAATGGTTAATGCCATCTGTACGGGTATGTAATATGAGTCTTAATCAAGAATGACAAGTCTGTTTCGGCTTATGAATTGGCCTTTATCTGATACTTCCAGGAAATAAACGCCCGGTGCCATAGAAGTTGAGTTTATAGTAAATTGGGTTCCGGAGAACTGCCAATTTCCTACAACGCTACCATTGATATCTAATAATCTCACTAGCCCATCCTGTAGGCTATGACTTACTTGGATGGAGAATGATCCGCTGACCGGATTAGGGAAAACTCGACTTTCTACTTGTCGGCTGAAAAACGGTTTGTTGGCTCCTGTTTTTTCATTCCGGCCTTCTGTTTCAGCACAATCGCCTGGCTGGACACTTTTGCCACCGTGTCCGGAAGACCCAACCCGCCCTACCCCTCACACATACCTCCCATCTACCTCCGTCAGCACCGCTCCGGCAAACTTTGGCCCGAGCGAACGCAGGTACTCCAGCGAGGTCTGATCTGCCGCTTTCAAAGTGGAATGGGCATTGAAAACCGCCAAAATACGATCGGCATAAGGCGCCAGCTCCTGCGCATCGGAATAATCATTGAGGGCCGCTGCTTCCAGCAGTATATAGTCAAAATGTGCCCCTAAATCTGCCAAAAATGCCCGAAAAGCAGTTTCTTCAAGCAATTCCGCCGGCGATTTGGGCAAACCCACATTGCCCAGCACTTCCACGCGCTGCCCCTCGGCCTCCTCGGCGCTCTGGTTTTTTAACTGAAATACCGCATCCAGCCCGTGCTTTTTGAGCAAGCCGTTCAGCAGCTCTTTGTGCACACTGGGCTGATCTGTAAACGACTCCGGCAGCGGGGCTTTAAAATTGGTATCCAGCATCAGCACCCGCTTTTGGTTGAAGGCCAGCGAATGAGCCAGCGAGAGCATGGTAAAAGTTTTGCCCTCCTGGGTTTTGACGCTCATCAGCAGCCAGGTTTTGCCGCCTGAGGCCATGATTTGTCCGCGCAACTTGCGCAAACTCTCCCGAAACGCCGTGGTTGCCGCATCCGGATTGCGGGCGGCAAAAATGCGCTCCAAATCAAAACCCTTCACCGAAATAGCCGGAATGACGCCCAGCAAAGGCAACCCGCCGGTGTATTTTTTGAACAAATCGGGCGACTGTATGGAGCCGTCCAGGTAGGCCAGCACAAACAGCGCGATCACCGTGAGCGTGCCCACCACAATGGCGGCAAAAATGCTGATCAGGGTACGACGGTCGGGTTCGGGCCATTCCGGAAGCTGGCCGGTTTGCACCACCGTGAGCGGATTTTCGGCGTTTTCCAGGGTAAGCTTGGCTTTGATGAATTCATCGTTCACTTTGTCGAACTCCAGCTGCGCATTGTCTTGCTCCTGTTGCAGCTTGGAATACACCTCGTCGCTCACCACCATGCTGCCCAGTTTGTTTTTTAGGGCGTAGATTTCGTTGTTAGTGCGGTTGTAACTTGCCTCGGCTTCAATACGTTCGAGATCTACTCCTACACGGTCTTTGTACAGGTCTTCGCGTGTTTTTTTACCTTCTTCATTGCGCGGTTTGCCTTGTGCGCGGGCAGAGGCGCGCATGGTGGCTTCCAGTTCAGCTTTGGCGTCGGCAAGTTCGGCTTCTATGTCTTCGTTTTTGCCGCCCGCTTCGGCGCTTTTGCGGGTGAGCTCACGCACGCGCTCCATCTGCTCGGCCGTGCTGTTTTTATCCAGCAACCGGCTTTGTACCTCCCGGGCATCGCGCGATTCGCGGTCGCTCTCATATTTTTTAATGCGGTTCACCGATTCAGCGGCGGAACGTTTGCGGGCGTCGGCGCGCTGGCGTTCAAATTCCAGCTTGGTGATTTGTGCCACCAGTTCCTCGCTCTGCCTGCCCAGCACCGGCAGCCCTTTTTGTTTCAGGTACTCAAATTTCAGGTCGCTGATGGAATCCACCAGGGCCTTTTTTTCCGTGGCCAGTTTGGCGTAGGAGTCTACGTTTTTGCGCTTTTCGCGCACCAAAAGGTTGTAATAATAGGTGAGAAAGCGCCGCGCATACGCATTCACGAGGTATTGCGACAAAGCCGGAATTTCTGTGGTCACGGCAATGTCCAGATAATCCGTCTGGCCCTTTCTTTTTACGGAAAGACTGCGCAGGATGGCGTCGTTGTCGTACCCATAAGCGCGGGCCACTTTATCCAGCAAAAAATCGAAATCAGGAGAAAAAGAGGGATCTTCCAGGCTATCGAGCTGAATTCCTTTCAGTTGTTGCAGGAGGCTTTGTTTTTCCTGCTCCGTAAATGGCAGCGCCGGGTTGGGTTGGCGAAAAGCCGTTTGCCCGCCCAAATCGTGCTGCAGCATCTCAATGGTAACCAGTTTAATGGCAGAGCGCGACTGCGCAAATTCCAGCAGGTTGGAAAAAGCGTTTTCTACCTGGTATTGCTGCACAAAAGCATCGGAATTATCTGAATTGATGCCTTTGTAGTTTACAATCCCCGTGGCCATTACCACGCTGGATTTATAGCGCGCCGGTTTTTGGCCAATAAAGAAAAAAGTAGCCACAGCAGCAAACGCCATAGCCCCCAGAATCAGCCATTTTCGGCGCAGCAGGATGTTCAGCAGGTAAGTAAAATCCATCGGTTAATGCGATTAATGTGGGAATGCGGCAAAGTTAGTACCAAAATAAGGGATTCATGAAAATCTTGGGTTGCCGCCGTATTTTGATTCACCGCGAAGTACGCAAAATGCGCAAAAATCATCATCCGCTTTTGAACTATTTCGAATTTGCGTTCTTTGCGTACTTAGCGGTGAACCTCAACCTACACCGTTCTCAACCATGAAAAAATTCCTTTGCTACTCTTTTCTCTTTATTGCCTCATTTGCCCGGGCACAAAACGATGCCTGGCATATTGTGGCCGACAACATTAATCCCTCCAATTACTACGGCATTACCGTGGCCAACGGCATGATTGGCCTGGTTTCCTCGCCTGAACCCATGCGGGTGAAAGACGTGGTGCTCAACGGCGCTTACGACAACTACGGACGCGGACGCGTATCCAACATCCTCAAGGGTTTCAATTTCATCAACATGAACCTGGATGTAGACGGGCGCCGGATTGGGCGGGCAGATATTTCAGGATACAAACAGGTACTGGACATGCGCCACGCCCAGTTGCAGACCACTTACGATGTAGGCGATAAACTATCCGTCCGTCACACGCTCATGGCACTCCGGCATTTGCCCTATTCGGCGCTCAGCATCGTGGAAATTACCGCCAAAAAAGACGTGATAATCACGCCCATGGCCGTCATTGAAGCACCGGATATACTACAGGATGTGCGTAACCTGTATGCGGAAATTGACCGCCCGCATGTATTGATTCCACTCCTCACTTCTGTTGGGAAAAGTCCTTCAGGCAAATACACCGTGGCGGCGTCCAGCAGTTTTATTTTTGAAGAAAAACACGGCTCCGAGCCGGATTTGATCCACGAAGACTGGGATTACAACATGCACCTGTTGAAATTCCATAAAAAACTGAAAGCCGGCGAAACCTATAAATTCGCCATCGTGGGCACGCTGATTTCTTCAGCACACACCGTGGATGCGCACAACGAAGCCGAACGCCTCACCATTTTTGCCGCGCTGGAACGCACCGAACGACTACTCAAACGCCATAATGCAGAGTGGGATAAACTCTGGGCTTCCGACATCACTATTGAAGGCGACGTGGATGCCACCCGCGATGTACATTCGGCCATGTACCACCTCTATTCCTTCGGGCGGGAAGGCACGGCCCTGAGCTTGTCGCCCATGGGTCTGAGCGGATTGGGGTACAACGGACACGTGTTCTGGGATACCGAACTGTGGATGTACCCGCCCATGCTGCTGTTGCACCCTGAAATAGCGCGTTCTTTTCTGGAATTCCGGTATCAATTGCTGGATGAAGCCAAACAAAACGCTTTTTCGCACGGCTACCGCGGCGCCATGTACCCCTGGGAAAGCACCACTACCGGCCAGGAAGAAACGCCGGTTTGGGCGCTCACCGGACCCTTTCAGCACCACATTACCGGATGTGTGGGCTGGGCAGCCTGGCAGTATTATCTGGTAACGAAAGATAAAGTCTGGCTGCGCGACCGCGGATGGCCCATCCTGAAAGAAGTGGCCGATTTTTGGGCCAGCAGGGTAGAACGCGACGGCCCCGGGCAGTACAACATCAATAACGTGATTGGCGCCAATGAATGGCAGGAAAACATCGACAACAATGCCTTCACCAACGGCATGGCCAAAACCGTACTGGGTTATGCCACCGATGCCGCCCGCGAGCTGGGCCTGCCCGCCGACCCCGATTGGGCGCAGGTGGCTGCCAACATCCCCTTGTTGAAATTCCCCGACGGTGTGACCCGCGAAAACGCCACCTACAACGGAGAAACCATTAAACAGGCCGATGTAAACCTCCTGGCCTACCCGCTCAAAGTGATCACTGATGCGGCTCAGATCAAAAAAGACCTGGACTACTACGAACCCCGGATGTCGACAGAAGGTCCGGCTATGGGCAACGCCATCCTCACCGTTTCGGCCGCACGCGCTGGGGATGCCGAACGCGCTTACGGACTTTGGGTAAAGAGTTACAAACCCAACGAAGTGCCGCCCTTCGGCGTTCTGGCAGAATGTGCAGGCGGCACCAACCCTTATTTTGCCACCGGCGCCGGCGGATTCCTCCAGGCAACCATCATGGGCTTTGGCGGACTGGACATTACCCCGCAGGGCATTGTTCAGTTAAAAACCAAATTGCCTAAAAAGTGGAAATCGCTGAAAATTACCGGGGTGGGTGGAAAAACCTGGGAGGTGAGAGGGAACGATGGACGATGAACGATGGACGATGGATTTGTGCTCAATGAGTCTGAAATGATTTATTACATCGAGCACAAGTTCATGGTTTAAAATCCAACAGTCTAACGTCTCCTTTGAACAATTACCCAAAACCAGAGTTTCCCAAAACCCATCAAACCCATCAAACAGCGGCGGCTGAACCCGCCTGTACATTAACCATGTCCCACTTAAAAGAAGGCGATCTCGCCCCTGCATTTTCAGCCCTGAATGAAAAGGGCCAAACCGTAAGCCTGGCTGATTACCAGGGCAAAAAACTGGTACTCTATTTTTATCCAAAAGACGACACTCCGGGCTGCACCGCCGAGGCCTGTAGTCTGCGCGACGGCTATCCGAGATTTCAATCTCAGGGTTACGAAATTCTGGGCGTGAGTCCGGATTCTGTGAAAAAACACGTGAAATTTCAGGACAAATACAATCTCCCGTTCAACCTCCTGGCCGATGAAGACCACCAAGTGGCAGAGTCATACGGCGTTTGGGGCGAGAAGAAATTCATGGGTCGCGCTTACATGGGCGTAATCCGCACCACCTTCGTCATCGACGGAGAAGGCAAAATTGAGCGCATTATTTCCAAAGTAGATACGGAAAACCATACCGAGCAGTTGCTGGGGTAAACGGTAGACGGTAGACGGTGGACGGTGGACGGCCTACGGTGGACGGTAGATGGCTTACGGTGGACGGTGGACGGTGGACGGCCTACGGTAGGTAGCTACATTGAAGTGGGTTGTCATGCCGAGTACTCGGCACCTACACAAGCCTGGCTGCGGGCAATCTTTTTTGCCAAGGGATAATCTCGAAACCTGACTTGTGTAGGTGCCCTGCCGGGGATGACAACCCAATTCAATGTAGCTACCCACCGTAAGCCGTCTACCGTCTACCGTAAGCCGTCCACCGTAAGCCGTCCACCGTAAGCCGTCCACCGTCTACCGTAAGCCGTCCACCGTAACCCGTCCAATATCCAAAAAGTTAACTAGTTTTACGCCTTGTGCTTTGTGGCCTGAAAAAATGGCATAAATTGCCGCTTTTTGGGGCCTACAGCCAAAACCCAATCGTCAGCATTTCAAAAATCAACGAACAACATTCATGAAAAAAATCGGAATTCTCCACGGAAAAGAAAGCACTTTTCCCGAGGCCTTTGTGGCCCGTGTCAATGCCAAAAACGTGAAAGGCGTGGTGGCGGAACCCACCCATGTGGATGAGTTGATGCAGGGCAATCCTACCCCTTATGCCGTTATGATCGACCGGATCAGTCAGGATGTGCCGTTTTACCGCGCTTATTTGAAAAATGCTGCGCTGAACGGAACTGCCGTGATCAACAACCCTTTCTGGTGGAGTGCCGATGAGAAGTTTTTCAACAACTGCCTGAGTACCAAAATCGGTGTGCCGGTGCCGCGCACCATTCTCCTCCCTTCCAAAGAAATGCCGCCGGATACATCTGCACAGAGCTTCCGCAACATGAAATATCCGCTGGATTGGGAAAAAATGATTGACTATCTGGGTGGTTTCCCTTTGTTCATGAAACCACACGCCGGCGGCGGTTGGAAAAACGTGTACAAAGTGGAAAACTTCGATGAATTCTTCCGCGATTACAACGAAACCAATACCCTGGTCATGCTGCTCCAGGAAGCCATTGATTTCGATGCCTACTTCCGCTGCTATTGCCTGGGCGGTAAATATGTGCGCATCATGGATTACGAGCCACGCAACCCGCACCACCTGCGTTATGTAGCCGACCATAAAGTGAGCAAGGAACTGCGCCAGCAGATGCACGACCTGGTTTTGCGCATCAACCAATACCTCGGCTACGATTTCAATACCGTGGAATTTGCCATCCGCGACGGTATTCCTTACGCCATCGACTTCTGCAATCCTGCGCCAGACGCCGATGTGAATTCCGTTGGCGAAGAAAACTTCGAATGGGTGGTGGAGAACGCAGCCAATATGGCCATCGAAAAAGCGCTTGCCCATAAAGAAGGTGGTAACAACCTCACCTGGGGCCAATACGTACAGGATTCCGTTGCCGGAAAAATGTCGTCTATCCCCACGGAGACCAAGGCTGCCAAAGGCAAGAAAAAATAGTGTTTAAGTGTTTGAGTGTTCAAGTTGGCGTTCAGCTGAGTATGGCCGCGGCTAATTTGAGGACAAAAATTTCGCAGAAAAACCCGGCCGAACGCCAACTCGAACACTCAGACACTCATACACCCAAATACTCTATATGTACCCGGACCTTTCCTATCTTTTCCACGACCTGATTGGTACTTCGCCAGACAACTGGTTGTCTATTTTTAAAACCTTTGGTTTTGTACTGGCGCTTTCGTTTTTGGTGAGTGCGCTGGTGTTCAACATCGAGTTGCGCCGCAAAGCCAAAGAGGGTTTTTACGTACCCGATGTGGTCAAAATCACGGAAGGATTGCCGGCTACCATGGGCGAAATCGTATCAAATGCCCTGGCCGGCTTGCTTATCTTTGGAAAAGGTCTGTACGCATATCTCCATTATGCTGAATTCCGGCACGATCCGGCTTCCGTAATTCTCTCCGGAAAAATGCATTGGCTGGGCGGTATCCTGGGCGCAGCAGCCCTGGCCGGATTCACCTGGTGGGATGGCCAGCGCCGCAAACTACCAGAACCCAAAGTAACCGAACGCAAACTGTATCCGCACGACCGCCTGAGCGAAATGACCGTTATGGCGGCAATTGGCGGGATTCTCGGCGCCAAATTGTTCGACCTGTTCGACAACTGGGAAGCGTTTATCCAGGATCCTATCGGTTCTCTGACCTCCGGCGGCGGACTGGCATTTTTCGGCGGATTGGTCATGGGCTTCGTCATGGTGGTATGGTACATGTGGCGCCACAACATCCCGTTCTGGCCCACCGCCGATGCCGTGGCGCCGTCCCTCACGGCCGGCTATGGCTTCGGCCGCATAGGCTGCCAGCTTTCCGGCGATGGCGACTGGGGCATCGACAACCTTGCCCCCAAACCCGACTGGATGTCGTTCCTGCCCGACTGGATGTGGGCTTACCGCTATCCGCACAACGTATTGAAAGAAGGCGTTCCCATAGAAGGTTGTCAGTTCGATTACTGCCGAGAACTGGCCAACCCCGTTTTCCCCACACCTTTCTATGAGGTGATTATGATGAGCATCATTTTCCTCATCCTCTGGTCGTTGCGCAGCCGCATAAAAACCGTGGGCATGATGTTCTTCATCTACCTCGGCCTGATTGCCATCGAACGCTTCATCATTGAAAAAATCCGCGTCAACGTAGTTCACGATGTACTCGGGTTTCAACTCACCCAGGCAGAAATCATTTCCATTTGTCTCTTCCTCATCAGCCTCGGCGGCATGATTTATGTGAAAAAGCGTGTTTGAGTGCCTGAGTGTTTGAGTGCCTGAGTGTTTGAGTGTTTGAGTTGGCGTTGCTTTTGGGGTTAGTGTTTTGGTCCACTAAAACGTCTTCGCGCCTTCGCGCCTTCGTGTCTTCGTGTCATCACATCTTCGCGCCTTCGTGCCACAGCTTTGTGTCTTCTATTTCAGGAATGATGAATTCCTTTACCTTTGCAGGATATGACAGACCAGCATTCTCTCAAGCTTTACAACACGCTCTCCGGCAAAAAGGAGGAGTTTAAGCCTATTACGCCCGGCTATGTGGGCATGTATGTGTGCGGCCCAACGGTTTACAGTGACGTCCATCTGGGCAACTGCCGCACGTTTTGCAGTTTTGATATGATTTACCGCTACCTGTTGCACATTGGGTACAAAGTGCGATACGTGCGCAACATAACAGACGTGGGTCACCTCACCGACGATGGTGAAGACCGCATGTCCAAAGGCGCCAAGGTAGCTCAGTTGGAACCCATGGAAGTAGCGCAGCGCTACACCGTAGGATTCCACGATATGATGCGGATTTTGAACACGCTCCCACCGAGCATTGAACCCCGCGCAACCGGACACATTCCGGAGCAAATTGAAATGGTACAGCAAATTCTGGACAACGGACTGGCCTACGAACGCAATGGCTCCGTGTACTTTGATGTGCCCAAATTTGCCGCCCAGCAACCCGGCGTATACGGCTCGGTTAGCGGCCGCATCCTGGACGATCTCTATGCCGAAACCCGCGAGCTGAAAAGTCAGGAAGAAAAAAACCACCCTGCCGACTTCGCCATCTGGATGAAGGCGCGCCCGCAGGATATTATGGTGTGGAACAGTCCATGGTCTGTGGGTTTCCCGGGCTGGCACCTCGAATGCTCTGCCATGAGCACCAAATACCTGGGCAAAACCTTTGATATCCACGGCGGCGGCAACGACCTCAAGTTTCCGCACCACGAAAATGAAGTGGCCCAAAACCATGGCGCCTGCAGTTGCCACCCGGCCAACTACTGGCTGCATACCAATATGCTGCTGCTCAATGGCAAAAAAATGAGCAAAAGCGATGGCAACACCATCACCCCAACAGAATTGTTTACCGGCGATAGTCAGCACACCTCCAAAGCTTACTCGCCCATGGCCGTGCGTTTCTTCATGCTCATGGCGCACTACCGCAGTACGCTCGATATTACCGACGAAGCCCTGCTGGCCGCAGAAAAAGGTTTCCTCAAAATCATGGAAACCAACCGCCTGCTCCAGGCCATGCAGGTAAATGCCCGCGATTTCGACGGTTCAGAAACGGAATCAGATCGCGCCATTCTCGGGCTGGTAAAAGATGCCTATGATGGCATGAACGATGATTTCAACACCGCCATTGCCATTGCCTCTTTGAATGAAATTGGCAGTTTTGTGCACAAACTGGCCAACAAGCAAATGGATGCCTCAGAAGTTTCCCCATGGGTTATTGAACGCATCAAAACGGTGTTCAGCATCTTCCTGTTCGATATCTTCGGATTGCGTGATGAAACCACCTCCGGCGCCGACAGCAGCACGGTGGAAGGCCTCATGAGCCTCATTCTGGAAATCCGCGGACAAGCCCGTGCCCAGAAAGACTTTGCCACCAGCGATAAAATCCGCGACGCCCTCGCCGAAGTAGGCATCACTGTTAAAGACGGCAAAGAAGGCGTTACCTGGTCGAAATGACGGCCTACGGTGGACGGTAGACGGTGGACGGTTGACGGTGGCGTTTCTCCTGGCATTTATTCTTTAGCTTATGGTTAATAACAAATACCAGGAGCAACGCCACCGTCTACCGTCTACCGTCCACCGTAAGCCGTCTACCGTCTATTTTCTTTTCGTCAATTTTTAAAAACGAAGCACAGCTTCCCACCATTTTATCAGAGATTTGCATCTTTCCTGCAAAGGAAATTTCTGTTCAGGCCATTCAAACCTTTCAGAATAAAAACCGTTCAACGTTTCTGATAACAACATTTTAGTCATGTCGACAGACGATCGTATCCGAAATCGGCGCTCTTTCAGAATGCCATTGTTGATTCTGGGAATCAGTATGACGGTATTTTACCTGGGCATGGGCGGCTGGCTGCTGCTGGATAAAAGTTTTATTCCGGACATGCAGGTGGAGTTTCGCAACATTTTTGCCATCATGCTGCTGGTATACGGCACTTACAGGGGCTGGCGGGTTTATGCCGATTATTTTTAAAACACAAGGGTATGTTTCGTAAAAGCTTGATTTTCATCAGCGCAGCTCTGCTTGTATCTTCCTGCGCCGAACGCGATAAAACAGGAAAAGTACTGGACACCATCACCACCGGCGAGATTTCCATCGCAGTGGAAGAAGGGTACAAGCCAGCCATTGCCTCCTGTATCGATGTGTTTGACTCCATTTACCGTACTGCCAAAATCAATCCCCGCTACGTTTCCGAAGGAGAAGCCATCAAAGCCCTCATCGAAGATTCGGTGCAGGTGGTAGTGGTGGGTCGCCAGCTGGCAGGTAAAGAGGTGGAATATTTCCAATCACGCGGCTTTAATCCGCCCACCACACCCATTGCTTTCGATGCCCTGGGGATCATCCTCAACCCGGCCAACCTGGATTCTGTACTCACTGTACAACAGGTAAAGGACATTCTTACCGGGAAAATCACCGATTGGAGCGAAATCAATCCCAAATCCAAACTCGGTAAAATTCTGGTGGTGTTTGACAACCCACAGAGCGGAACCGTACGCTTCGTAAAAGATTCTGTGATTACCGGCCAGGAGTTGACGCCAAAGGCAACCGCGCTGGATATCAACGAGCAGGTAATCAGCTACGTAAGTAAAAACAAAAGCGCACTCGGTATCATTGCCGCCAACTGGATTTCTGATACCGACGACTCCGGCGTGCAAAAATTCATGAAAGAAATACGGATCGCAGACGTTGCCAAAGAAACAGGCAAGGTTGGCTATGGCCCTTACCAGGCCTTTCTGGCCACTGGCGATTACCCGTTTAAACGAACCATATACATTATCAACGCTCAGGGCCGCCGCAACGGACTGGGCGCGGGTTTTGCGTCCTACCTGGCCCGGGACGGACAGCGGATTATGCTCAAGGAAGGCCTTTTGCCTGCCAATGCAGTTACCCGTTTAGTTAAAACCAGTCGCGAATAATTAAATAAATGTCAAAAGTCACTTAACGGATGTTCATTTTGCCATAGTTATGCGTCCCATATACAGGAACATCGCTTTCGAGCGCATTGAGCCATCTGTTTAAAAACACAAAACTTTTTCCGAACAATGACGAATCTTCTGAAAAAAGCCCTCTTTCTCATGGCAATGTTGGTTGCCAAAACAGCTTTTGGCCAGAGCCATGCGGCGGGCTTGGAGGCGATGATGCTGGAAGACTGGGACAAGGCCATCGGTGTTTTTTCCGGCCTCGCACAGGCCAATCCCGCTGACCAAAGCGCTTTCCTGAGCCTGGGTAATGCCTACCTGGCAAAAGGCGATAAAGCCAATGCTATTGCCAGCTTTAATAAAGCTTTCGACGCTAAAACCGACGCGCCAATGGCTTTTGTTGCTAACGGTCGTATCCTGCTGGTGCAAAACAACAACCTGGCTGAAGCTGAAAAGCAGTTCAACAAGGCTAAAAAATACGCCAAAAAAGACATGACCACCTGGCGTCAAATTGGCGAATCTTACTTCTTCTACATCCAGCCTGGCGCTAAAAAGCCTGAACTGGAAAAAGCCAAGCAATACCTGACCGAAGCCCTCGAGGTATCTACCAAAGATTTTGCCCTGCAAATGACCCTCGGCACCTGCTTCAAGGAGATGTCGGAAGGGGGTCCTGCTGCACAGCACTATGAATATGCTGAGGCGCTCGAACCACAAAATCCGCTGCCAAAACTGATGCTGGCTAAAGTATACCGCATTGGTAAAGTGCCGGAAAAGCCGCTCACTTACTACGATAAAGCCATTGCAGTAGCGCCAACCTACAGCCCTGCCCTGCGCGGCAAAGCTGAATATTTGTTCTTTGTGTTGGGTAAATACGACGAAGCACAAAACGCCTACAAAATGCTGGTGGAAAAAGGCGCCGAAGTAAAAATTGAAGACGAAATGCAGTTGGCAAACTGCTACTACCTGACCAAAGACTGCAAAAATTGCAGTGAACTGGTAGAAAAAATCCTGAAAAAGGACCCTAGCAAAAACTACCTGCGTCGTCTGCAAGCCTATTGCGATTTCGAAAATGCCCAGTACGAGCGTGGTTTGAAAATCCTCAATGATTACTTCAAAATCGTTCCGCAGGATAAAATCCTGCCTTCCGACTATGAGTACCACGCCAAGTTGATCCTGCAAACCAAAGGTGATACCACCATGGCCATCAACGATTACAAAAAAGTAATTGAGATGGATAACAGCCGCTGGAAATTGTACGAAGACATCGACAAAATCGAGTGGAACCGTAAAAACTACTGCGGCGCCCTGAAGGTGTACAAAATGTACCTGGACTCTGTAGCTACCCCTAAAGCAACCGAGTGGTACAACCTGGGTATGCGTTACTATTTCTGCAAAGACGAGCCAATGCGCTACGAAAATGCTGAAAAGGCTTTCGCCAAGGTAACCGAAATCAACCCGGCAGCCGCCATTGGCTGGCTCTGGGCAGCTAAATCGGCAGCATTCCAGGACCCATCTCCGGACTCCATTGCCGTGCATCCGGAACTGGCCAATTCCTATGGTAAGGCGCTGCCGTACTACGAGAAGTACAGCGAAATTGCCGGCGCAGATAAAGAGAAGAACAAAAAAGACCTGCTGAAGGCATATCAGTATATTGCTTACTGCTACTTCGTGAAAGTAGATGCCGCCAAGTTCACCCCGGTGATGGACCAATGGCAGGCGCTTGAAACCGATGCCGCCCAGCAACAGGTAATTAAAGAAATGCGGGACGCCTTCGGTAAAGATGCCGCCCCGGCATCCGGCGGAGGGAAAAACAAGTAACCCTTCCCCTCGTACAGTAAAAAAAGCAGCCGCCCTGATGACTCGGGGTGGCTGCTTTTTTTACTGTACGAGGAGTGCCTGAGTGTTTGAGTGTGGGAGTGTTTGAGTTGGCGTTCGGCTTGGTCTACCTGATTACCTCAAGCCGAACGCCAACTCAAACACTCCCACACTCAAACACTCAAACACTCCCAAGCAGCGAATTTTACGCTTGCTGAATCTTGAAATTTGCGTACCTTCGGGGAGACCCAAACCCCCTGAAAGCCACGCGCCTCAGGTGCACCCAACTATCGTATCCATTGGACGAACACGAACTCATTCGGGGTTGCTTGCGCGGATCTGCGCAATGCCAGCGCGATTTGTACGAGCGTTTCGCGGGCAAGATGTACGCGGTTTGCCTGCGCTATGCGCGTACGCGTGAGGATGCTGCGGATATACTGCAGGAAGGATTCCTGAAGGTGTTCACCAAGCTGGATCAGTTTCAGTTTCAGGGGTCTTTTGAAGGGTGGATACGCAGGGTTATGGTGAATACCGCCCTGAGGGCTTATCAAAAACAACGCTATGATTACGAACAAACCGGCTTCGAGCGCATGCCCGATATGCCGGTAGATCCGGATGCCGTTTCCATGCTCTCAGAAGCAGAACTGATGAACCTGGTCAGGCAACTCCCGGATGGTTACCGTGCCGTATTTAACCTGGTTGCCATTGAAGGATACTCGCACGCCGAAGCAGCAGACATGCTGGGTATACAGGAAAGCACTTCCCGTTCCCAACTCACCAAAGCCCGGCGATATCTGGAAGAAGAGGTAAGCAGGATACAGAAAATAACAACTTGAATGGAGAACCAAAAGCATCATCTGGACGAAATATTCCATCAACGGCTGCACAATGCGGAGGTCCCCCCGCCTCCGTTTGTGTGGCCCGCGGTTGAACAGGCCCTGCAGCCAAAACGCCGCAGAAGGCCCATAGCATTCTGGTGGCTCACCGCTGCCGGCACTGTCCTGCTGGGCGCTGTTGCGCTTTGGGCACTCAACCAGCAGGAAGCAGCCCAGCTCTCTGCCTTTACCCCGCCAGTTGCAATTGGCTCAACTACAGAACAAACCCTGGACAATCCGGCGGCTCCCCTCGAACAGCCAACAACAGCCAATGTCCAAAGTGAGTCTTTCCAACCCAAAAGCGCCACCCGCCCAACCACACCACGTCAGCATAACCCCCTCAATGCCGGCGAACGCCCGGTTACATACTCAAACACCAACAACAACCCCTCAAACCCTTCAAACCCTTCCGCCGAGCCCGTAGCTGAAGCAACACCCGTTTCAACTCCCGCAACCCTCAACATAGCCAATTTACCCCTACTTTCCGGGGAAAACAGCATCTCGGCAGCACAAAAAGCCGACATGCCAACCCTGAAACCGTTCAAATCCGGCGCACGGCGCAAAAAAGTGCAGCCAAGGGTTTGTTACGATTTCAACCGTCACCCCAGCGCATTGCTGATAGATGTGTACGCAGGCCCGTCCATTGCCCAGCGTTCGCTTACCAGTCGGCAAGACGATGAGCCTTACCTCAAGCAACGCCTGGCCACCGAGAGCCGCGACCTGGCTTTCAACGCAGGCTTGCGGGCATCGCTGATGTTCAGCCGCAATTTCCTGTTGCGTACCGGTTTGCACTACGATCAGTTCACCGAGGTGTTTGAATACATTGATCCAACCTCTGTTACCTACACCCTGAAATTTACACCCGGCAACCCCATTCCGGATACCATCGGCGTACAATACGGCGAAAACTACCTGAAAACCTACAACCGTTACGGTGCATTGGATATCCCGCTGATGGTGGGCGTAGAAATGCGCAGCGGCCGCAGTGGCTTCAACATCAATGCCGGGATTTCTGCTAATGTACTGTTCTGGAAACGCGGCGCTATCATTGATCCGCAAACCCATGAACCGGCCCGTTTCGGAGGAAAAAAAGAAACCATCTCAGAAGAAGTGTTCCGCACTCGCCTGAGCCTGAGCGCAGGCGCCACCGTGCAGTGGTACTGGCACGTAACGCCGCACACACGCCTGTTTGTTGAGCCTTCTTTCCGGCAGGTATTGCGTCCGGTTACCCTTCAAAGTCATTCAGTAGACCAGCGATACAGCATTTTAGGCTTGCGTTTGGGCTACACCATGATTTTTTAACACAGACTGAGGCAGCGAATTCCTCGACTGCATCATCTTGATAGTACAAAATGCCAATAAAACGAGAATATATGTTTCGCTTACGCTGGTCATACGGGTTATTGCTGCTGGCTGTCCTGGGTTGCCGCAAGGATGTTGAAACGTTTCAACCCTATGCGCCATCCGCATCAGAGCTGGGGTCGTTGCTGTCTGCCAGAGTGCCATCCACGGCAGCTGTTTCTACTTTTAGTTTGAGCAATCTGGCCACCGATAAAGTGCTGGAAACAGCCAGTGGCGTACAGGTTTATCTGGTAGATACCGACCAACTTTTTGAAAAAGAAGGTACCAACGTTGTGGTGCCCTGCAGTACCTGCCCGGATCTGAAAATTGAAGTAACGGAAGTAACGGATAAAAGCGATATCGTGGCACGAGGTCTGCATACGGTTGGCGACAGCAACAAGGTGTTTGAAACGGCCGGTATGGTGCGCATCAAAGCCACCTGTGGCGGTCAGGCGCTGGAACTGATGTCTAACCGCAACCTGAAAGTACACATCCCCAATGCCAATACCACGGCAGATTTCTGGGTGTTTGAGCAAAATACAGAGCTTTCGAAGCCCTGGTTGATCACGCCGCGCCCGGTTTACGAAGCTGAGTGGCCTGCCGCCAACGGATCTATTCAGGAAGGTTACGAACTGCTGATTACGCAATTGGGATGGTCGGCGGCCGGCAAGTTTATTGAAGATCCAAGCTCCAGTTTCTGTGTTCAGTTGC
The DNA here is from genome assembly GCA_035299505.1 of Saprospiraceae bacterium. Taxonomy (GTDB): domain Bacteria; phylum Bacteroidota; class Bacteroidia; order Chitinophagales; family Saprospiraceae; genus M3007. Next base: position 27,970 of record DATGWL010000109.1, read on the forward strand.
CCACCGGATTTGGCGAGCAAAATACGTTGAGTTATGTAGTGTTTAAGGATCGTCAGATAGTAGTGCCGCTGGAATTTGATCTGGGTAAAAACCTGTTTTGCTTCCCAAAAATGCCTGTGGGCTACCTGGTTCAACCGGTAGCCATCAGCAAACTGGGCGAGTCTTTTTACCTTGGGAAAGCACAAACGGAAGTAGGGACCAACGCCGTATTTCCGTTGAACAATCAAATTATGACTGAAGAGGCCGTTGTGAACATCATCAAAGGCCTGTAAAGATATCCGTGTTTAGTAATTTCGTACAGAGCCGAGTCGGGAAAGTCCGTCTCGGCTTTTTTATTGGTCATTCAGAAGTCATTTAGGTCATTTAGTAGTCATTTGGGTCATCTGTGGAAGACTTGGAAAGAGCAGACATATGCCTCATTCAAAAGCATAGTCTTAAATGACTCCCAATGCCCAGCAAATGACCCAAATGACTAATAAATGACCCCTAATGACAACAACCTACCCCTTCATCTCAGCCGCAGTAAGTCTGCGGTAATGGCCCATTTTGCTGTACTTGTCGATACGGGCTACAATACGTTCTTCCGGATCCATAGGCATCACCTTGGCCAGTTCGGCTTTAATATGTTGCTTGAGGTTTTCTGCCATTTGCTCTGGAGCGTTATGGCCACCCCCCAGCGGTTCCTTCACGATTCCGTCAATGAGTCCGAAGGAAAGCATGTTATCGGCATCGAGTTTCAAGGCATCCGCAGCCTGCTCCTTGAAATCCCAGGAGTGCCAGAGGATTGATGAGCAGGATTCCGGAGAGATCACAGAGTACCAGGTGTATTCCAGCATGAACACTTTATCGCCCAGGCCGATACCAAGTGCGCCACCAGAAGCGCCTTCACCGATAATGTAGCAAAGAATGGGCACTTTAAGCTGTGCCATTTCAAACAGGTTGCGCGCAATGGCTTCCGCCTGACCGCGTTGTTCGGCCTCCAGGCCCGGGAATGCGCCCGGGGTGTCAATCAGTGTCACCACAGGAAAACCGAAGCGCTCGGCCATTTTCATGAGGCGCAGCGCCTTGCGGTAGCCTTCCGGGTTGGCCATACCAAAGTTGCGGTACTGGCGCATTTTGGTATTCACCCCTTTCTGGTGGCCAATCACCACCACCGTTTGGCCATCCAGATCGGCCAGACCACCCACAATAGCGTGATCATCGCCTGCATAGCGGTCGCCGTGCAGTTCGATGAATTTGTTGCACATGGTAGTTACATAGTACAGGGTGTACGGGCGTTCCGGATGACGGGACAGCTGTACTTTTTGCCAGCCTGTTAGGTTGGCATATATTTCCTGGCGCTTTTGCTGGATTTTGGATTCAAGCTCGTTGATCATCGGACTCACATCCAATTCGCCTTTTTCGCCTACTTCCTTGAGCTTTTCGAGCTGTTCGTATAGGGCCTCCAGCGGCTTTTCAAAATCCATGAAAGTCATTGACATAGCGATGGCGTTCGTTTGCGGTTTTAAAAGGGCGGGCAAAGATACGTTTTGGACCCGTTATGTAGTGTTCAGGATTTTTTTGGGTTGCTCAAGAAAATTTTTTCAAAAAAATTTGTCTGAACAAAAACAATACATCTATCTTTGCCCCGCTTTTGAAGAAAAGCATTGGATCGGTAGTTCAGTCGGTTAGAATGCCGCCCTGTCACGGTCCCGAGTCCTCGGGACGGGTTCGAGTCCCGGCCAGTCCGCAAAAGTTGAAAAAGTAATTAAAAAATATTGGATCGGTAGTTCAGTCGGTTAGAATGCCGCCCTGTCACGGCGGAGGTCGCGGGTTCGAGTCCCGTCCGGTCCGCAAAAGGCTCTCAGCAATGAGGGCCTTTTTTGTTTGGTGGTGGAAAGGTAACCATTCCCCTTTTGGATCGGTAGTTCAGTCGGTTAGCATGCTGCCCTGTCACGGTCCCGAGTACTCGGGACGGGTTCGAGTCCCGTCCGGTCCGCAAAAGGCTCTCAGCAATGAGGGCCTTTTTTGTTTGGTGGTGGAAAGGTAACCATTCCCCTTTTGGATCGGTA
>DATGWL010000110.1:0-96734 GCA_035299505.1 Saprospiraceae bacterium
AAGGCAATTATAAAAATCCGCGTCATCCGCGTCATCCGCGTTCCCCAAAAATCCGCGTCCCCCGCGTTCCTCTCCACGTTCACAAAAAAAATTGGGCGCCAACCTTACGGCGGCGCCCAACATAAAACTCCCCTTTTAACGTAGTAATGTTATCTCACCACTCTCGGTCTTTTCCATTTCACCGAGAAGTTTGTATCGGAAGGAAAACACGTAGGTGTCGGAACCGGCGGGCTGGCCGCCATCGTAGGTTCCATCCCATCGCATTTGGTCTTTATCGCTCCTGAACACCAGCTGGCCCCAACGGGAATAGATGCGCATTTCTGCATATTCGAGTGGCGTACAGTCGCTGATCAATGGCACAAAACTGTCGTTGGCTCCATCCCCATTGGGTGTAAAGGCCGTGGGTATTTGTGGTTTGCAGCAATTTTTGGAATCAGAAGGAAAGACTTCTATAAAGGTTGAATCATCAGCAAAGCATCCATATTCCGCAGTTCCTCGCACTTTATACCAGCCGGAATTAGCAGGTGTGGCTTCCGGAATAACGAGCAAGGCACTGGTTGCACCGGTGTTCCATAGGTAGCTTGTGGCGCCGCTGGCTAACAAGGCAATGGGGTCAAACTCGCAAAGACTGGAATCGCCTTCTATGCTCACCGTTGGCGTTTGGTGGAAAATAACCGGCTGTGTAGAACTGGTATCGGTACATTCATCTGTAGGATTGGGCAATCCGTTCACATCAGGCGGACCCACTACGCAGGATGCCAGGTAAGTTACTTCTGGCTCCATAGTTACCGGATCAAAGGCAAAAGTCCCGGAATCATTGGATGCAACTACCAAACCATCAGCATCCTGCAACTGATACACCAGCACATCGCCAGGCGCCAGATTGGGCAACTGAATGGTTACTACTGCAATATTGGTTTGTCCGGCACAACCGTGCACCACTTCGCCAGAAAGCAGCCCCGGATCACTGGCGCAGAATTGCGCACAGTCGTAATAGCCGCTTACCGTGATTTCGCAGCCGTTATCATGTTTTACGATAAAGGCGTAATTGGATCCATTAATGACCGGATCAGACAAGAAGAAATTACCCGCCAGTTCCTCTTCTCCTACCTTGAAAGGAGGGAGTCCGTAGATTTCAAACGCCACCGTAAAATGCGTATTGGTTGGCGCACAATCCAGCACAGGTTTGGTAACCTCCGGTTTGCGTTCGTCTTCAAAAATCACAAACTTCCGGATGTAGCAACTATCCTCTTTTTCATAGGATCCGCCATTACAATAGGTTTCCAGATCGAAAGTAACACAGGGTTTCTTACAATTGATGGTATCCACCGTTCCGAGGTCTATCTCCACTTTTTTGTATGCTATGTCAAAGAAGGTGGTTACACACTCGGATTCTACTTTGTATTGCCCCGGGTCACAATAGCTGATACCATTATAGGTAAAGCAAGGATTATCGCAGGTTACTGCGCCAACTATCCCTTCAAAAACGGTATCCCTTGGCTCCACTATTATCTGCCGTGTGTATGTAGTGCAGTTTACGGTATGCATAGCTGTCTGGCTGCTGCATATCTGCGTCCCAAAGAAATCAAAACACTGGCCCTGGCAAATAGTCACCGTTGGCTGTTGTATTTGTTCGGTTGAGGGGTCGAAACCTATAGTAAAGGTTTGGATATGGCAGTTTGCCACTTGAACACTGTATTGTCCGGGATCGCAATAGGTGTTGTTCAGGTAGAACACACAGGGATCCTCGCAGGAAATAGTTCCTATCTGTCCAAGGTCTTCTAACCATATATTGTTGACGATAACCGCGGCGGTTGTAGTGAACACACATTCTCCATATTCATGCACCGCCGTTACGGTATAAAGCGTGGAAGCATTTGGCGAAACAGAGATAGATTGCCCGGTAGCGCCATTACTCCAGGTGTATTTGAATGCAGGATCATAGTTTATTACAGTTAGTACAGCGGTCTCTCCCTCACATATGAATTGATTGTTTACTATGGGAATTTCGTCCTTTTGGGTTATTACCACAACAGTATCCACACAGGTTCCCGGATAAGTATAGATGCCTGGCATGGTATAAGAAATGCCATTAATCACACATACTGTATCTGCACACGACAATTCGCAGCTGTAGTTAGCATAAACAGGAGGACCAGTAGTAATATAAAACAGATATATAGTTTCATCCTCGCAACCAAAACCTGCACAATCACAATAAGAAAGGCTGTCAATTGGTGTTGAAGACAAATGCCTGTAAATCAACATAAGCGTATCTATTCTAACCGTATCCAGTCCGTGATAGCTGGTGTCTAATGCGATAGAAATAGTTAAGCCAGTACTATCGCCATCAAAATGGAATATTGGCGGAAGAATCCAATCAATAGCAATAGAATCAAAAACATTCGGGCAAACAGAAGCGGGCGGACAATATTCACCATTTCCGCCAACAGGCGCCCCGAATGAATAGTCGCAAACCGGAGGAATGAATGTATAAATTACTGGTGCGTAGCTACACAACGATTTTGGTCCTTGTAAAATGCCTGCTGTACAAAAACAAGTCACCGGCCCCGGCAAGGCCGTACCAATACCCTCCAGTACTTTAATGGTAAAGGCACATTGGCTGTTTTGAAGCCCGCTAATGGCCAGCAAATAAGGCTCTAAACTGGTCAAATTGCTGGCAGACAAGGTATCCACGGTGGAGTTTTCAATAGTATCTGCCACTATGGCCGTTGCCTGCGGATTGCACATGGTATCAAACAAGGTAAAAATCAGCGCGTTTGACCCCGGATTACAATCGTGCACAGAGATTTCTATCGACATCTCTTCGAAACAAGTGGAAAAGCGCAGAAAACCGCTCGCCAAACCAAATGAATCCTCTGTCATATCAAAGTTGCTGCTGCAGTAATTATCCAGGAAATTCCCACACAAAAACGGCGCTTTATGACACGAATCAGCGATGGAAACAGGTTGGTTATAGTTTGGACAAACTTGCGCACGCATCATGAATGCGGAACAACAAAACACCAGCAAAATGAGTATCCTGTTCATAACGTTTGCAATTAGGGTATGCTAAAAATGGTTTAATGGGGCCGGGAGGGGAGTTACAGCTTCACTACCTTCCCTTGGGTAATCATGGTTCTGTGTTTATCTATGCATTGAATCAGATACAATCCAGCCGGCAATGTAGTCAGATTCAGGTAGTGGGTTTCGTGGTTTGAATAGAAAACTCCGGTTTCTTCCAGCACTATTTTACCGGTGGCATCCAGGACCCTCAGGCTCGCCCCCTCCCGTTGGAAGGGGCGAGTGAGGCTTACCAGAGCGTTTCCATTCGTTGGGTTTGGAGCGATCCTGAGCGCTCCCGAAGTAGTGTTTGTGTTCACTGGATCTTGTTGGGCAGTAATCAGGGATTCAAAAGGGTTTCCAATGGTGTGCAGGGTTTGGGCAGTAATCACAGGCGTGTTTTGGTCAAAATATATGGCGGCTCTATTGGTGATTTCTGTTCCGGGAGCCAGGTCTTTTTTCAATGCAATCCGGTATTTGACAAATCCCTGCGAAGCAGCCTCATTGGCGCCGGAATCCGGCAGGGCAATGGGATCAAACAGAAAACTCAAAATACCAAACTCACTGAAGTTATATTGATAAGGATGGCTTGAAGCGCCCGGTTTAAAGGTAGCCAGGTCAAGAAAACGGGAAAGCGTATCCCTGATTTCCACCCTGAAAGCTGTGTCAGTACCGGTGTTCTGAAAGCGGATCAAATATTCTATGGTCATGCCTTGTTCTACCACATGATCGTCTCCAACGCCCAGCGGAAGGCCTGTTTTATCGTTGGGGTCGTACGAGCCGATGTTCTGCCGACACTCTATATCTGTGCTGAAATTGCCGTCGTTTTGCGGGAACTGAAAACTATAACCCATACTGAAAGGGAATCCGCCACAACCTTCCACAACCAATGTTGGTGTACTGTTGCCCGGATGCCCCGGAGCCTGGTTTACAATGATGGTTAATGTGGCGCCTTCCGGATAAAGCACTATGGTAGTATCCTGACCGCCGTTTAATTGCAGGGTAGACAGCTTGAAAATGATCACATCTTCCACAATGATGTATTCCACCGCCTGCTGCATATCCAACCCTACGTTGGAGATGGTAATCACCACAGAATCGCCGGCACAATATCCGTTTACCTCCAGACTGGAACCATCCCATTCCGGGCTAAACCCGAAACACAGCGAATCCGGATAAATATGCGCCTCCGTGCAGTGCGTTTGCCCCAGTACCGTGCTATCGCAATCCAACAGCGCAGTAAACTGAAAACTCCCGCCTGAAAGTTCTGGAACAGCACCTACCTGAAACAATAGTGTGTCGCCTGTTTGAATGTACGGCAAGGTGCTGTTTACAGCCGTTAGGTATGGATCAAGCGCCACCGTAATCCAGGCATCCGGCGCCGGAATCGTGCCATAGTTGTAATACTTAACCGAGTAAGTATTTTCATGACACCGGCGCAAAAAAGGCACGCTCAAATCAACATCCAGCAACGGACACTCGTACGCCGCCTGTACCGGAAAATCTGCATAAAGGGTGTCGCCAGGTTGCAGGACAGCTACTTGTATGGAATCTTCGCAGGTGGACCAATAAGCGGAAGGCGGTAACACGGATACGAACCAGACGCCTGTGTCCAACCCCATCGAATACTCCCCCGATGAATCGGTAAGGGTGTACACTGCGCCCGGTTCGCCACTAGCCGTGATAATCCAGCCGGATAAGCCCGGCTCACCTGAATTTTCCACACAATCTTCTATTTCGTCGCGAACTACTCGTCCTGCCACCCGATTAGTCCAGGCGAAGCCCAGAGCATCGGTTTGCAACAGCCAGGCTTGCAAATCACCCCCTGCGCTGTAAGAACCTGTTTGTCCGGCGATTATGAAGCCGTTTCCGTTGGCTGGGACTGCCACATCCCAGCAAATATCACCCCTCAATCCTCCGTAAGTCCGAAACCATACCAGCCCGCCCTGCGCGTTCACACGGGCCATAAATCCATCTCTGCTATTGGAGCCTTCCGGAATGTGTTCGCCCACCAGCACGAGGTCTCCACCGGGCAATTCCAGGGCATCGTGTACTTGTTGTAATCCTGGCAGGATCAAACGGCGGGTCCAGAGGGTGTCCAGTTGATCATCCAGGGCAACCAGCACAGGATCACGTTGATCCGGATCACCCACACCATCGGTGGCCACGAGCAGGTAGTAGCCTGCCTGCGCCTGGATGAGTTTGGCAGGGCGTTGGCTCCCCGTTACAGGCAATTCCCAGGAGTCCAGCGAATCGCCAAAATTGCTCAGCCGGGTTACCAGCAGGTTGTCCTGCGTGCCCTGGCCATACACCGAGCCGGCTATCAGCACCTCGTTATTGGGCAATACCGTGGCCGTTTCTGCTCTGCTGTACAAGCCATACTCCAGTACTTTCGACCAAAGGATACTGCCTGTCGCGGACGTTTTTTGCACTAAAAACTGCGGGATGAAGTCGCCGTTTCCATCGGAAACCATCTTTCCACCCAGCAGCAGGAAATCATTCCCCCATTTTTCGGTGTCGAACAGTGTTTTTGCTGCGTACGTCCAGATGTTTTGCACCTGTCCGGCTGCATCCAGTTGCAGGAGTTGAATATCGGCCATGGCCGAGGTGCTACCACTGGTGCGTACGGTGCTGCCCACCATCCAGTTCCCGGCGCCAGTGGGCCAGATACTGAGTGCGGTTTCATCGAGTCCGGGCTGGCCCCACAGTTGTTGTTGTGCCTGCTGCCCGAGGCTATCGGTTTTCAGGAAATAGCCATCAATGTCGGCGCTGGAGGTATCGGTTGCGCTTCCCACGGCTACGAGCTGACCATCTGGCTGAATGCTCAGGGCGAAGGCTCGCTCGTTGCCGGGTCCGCCATACCATCTTTGCCACCCTTGCGCCTGCATCCTGCTGCTCAGCAGCAAAACGCAACTGCTCAACAGGAGCAGGCTGCGAAGAAGTGTATGATGGTATCGGGTGTACATGGTGTTTATTCGTATTGATGGTGCAAACATGGGACATGGAAGGGCTTTGGTGCGAGTACAAAAAAATGTTATTCTCGGATTTTTTGTATGTTTACGGCTGGTTATTTTCCTTGGTTTCCAGTTTATCCCTCCCACAAACCAAGGAAAAGCATCAAACCTTCCAGCACATGAAAATACTTTCCATTTTTCGCATATTTTCCAAAAAAGACTGGCATTGGATGCAAAAATTTGTAGAAAGCCCGGTGTTCAATCAGCACGAACCGGTGCAGCAGTTATTTCGTTTTTTGCGCAAGCAGGATTTAAGTAACGACAAAAGCTATTCCTCGGATTTTTTACACAAAAAAGCCTTCAAAAATTCTTCATTTGATACAGCAAAAATCCACCACACCACCCACTACCTGCTTCAGACAACAGAAAACTACCTGGCTTGGGACGAATGGTGGAGGGATGAAGCTGGCAAAGGGCGCTACCTGCTACAGGCCCTGAGGCACCGGGGCTTAAGCAGGCAATTTGAGGAACAACTGCACAAAGTGGGTCAAAAAGTAGAAAATCAGCCATTAAGACATGCAGAGCACTACCGGTTCAGGTACGAACTGGCACTGGAAGCATATCAGCATGCCCTTCATGAAACCGGCCGAAGCACCCCGGAACAGCTTCAGGAGTTTACCAACTGGCACGACATTTCCTTTTTGGCCGAAAAACTCAAGTTCGCCTGCGGCATTTTTAGTCACCAGCGTTTCATGCAGCAAAAGATTGAAAACGACCTTTTGCCCATGATCTTGGCTTATGTGGAGTCAAAGCCGGCATTATTGCAATACCCGGCCATTGCCGTGTATTATCATGGGTATCAGGCATTAAGTCACCCGGGCGAGGACCGGCATTTTTTTGCGCTGAAAAAATGGCTGGCCGATGCGGCCGGGCAATTCCCCTTGCCGGAGTTGCGGGCGGTGTATTTGATTGGTGTAAACTTTTGTATCAACCGGATCAACCTTCGGCAGGAGCAGTTTCTCAGAGAAATTTTTGAATTATACCGGTCTGGACTGGAATCGGAAGTGTTTTTGGAAAACGGACAAATAACCCGACTCACTTACACCAATATTGCCTTTGCTGCCATGCGTTTGCGTGAGTTCGACTGGGTATTGCAGTTTTTGAACAGCTACAGGGAACATCTGCCTGAAGTGCAGCGCCAGGGCACCTATTCTTTCAATCTGGCTCGTTTTTATTGTGAAAAAGGCGATTACCGCCAGGCTATGGCCTTGCTGCTGGAAATGGACTTTGATGACGTGTCGCACAACCTAACCGCCAAAGCCATGCTGGCCAAAATGTATTGGGAAACAGGTGAGATTGTGGCACTGGATAGTTTGCTGGCGAGTTTTGCCGCTTATCTGCGGAGAAAGAGGCAGGTATCTGAGCAGCAGCGTCAGGCCTACCGCAATTTTGTTCACTTCCTCAAAAAAAGCATCGCCCTGCCGCCCGGCGACAAGGCCAAAAAAGCCCGATTACGCGAAGAAATCAAGGCCAGCGCATTGGTAGCGGAAAAGGAATGGATGGTGAGAATACATGAGTGAAAAGTACATGATTGAAGAGTACATGATTACATGATTGATGAGGGAGGGCGTTGCGTTTATGTTTGGTGCGCGGCCGGGACAGGGCTGAATCTATGGTGCTGCAGGCAACGTTTCCCCCTCATTGGGGCGCCATATTTATTACTTATGCAAAAACGAATAATTACCCTGAACATCCTGCTGCTACTGGTTTTGCCCACATGGGCCCAAACTATGGAAAGCGACACCATTGGCCATTACCATTCCGGCCAGATATCTGCATCGTGGGATCGCATCACTCGACACAAGCTGGTACAAGACAAGACCCTTTATCTACAAGAAAAATATGCCAATGGCAACCGGGCCTGTGAGTATTTCCGATACTCAGACAGCACCTTTTACTACATAGAATACTATGAATTGCCGGATACGTTTGACAGGTACAGGTGGAATTTCTGGGGGATAAAAAGAGAAGGTATGGTGGCAATATCCAATCAGCACTCCAAGGATACCATCGTAACATTTAATCCGGAGACGTATGAGGAACATCTTTATTTCGACACCCTTTTGTTACCTGTTGGGAAGTGGCAGTTTTATTTCCCGGATGGCAAAAAGAGGGCAGAAGGGAGTTACCAGCATTACCAAAAAGCAGGCGATTGGTTGTTTTATGATGCATTTGAATTGCCCAACCTTACCATCCAATACAACAAGGGTGTTGCAGAAAACATCGTGCACAACAATGTAACAGGCCATAAATCATTGGAGGCTACCTCTTTCGCGCTCCAACAGTTCTGGCTTATTCATGATCACAGTGCTAACGGAGGCTACGCACCTAACCCATCTTTTAAGGATTACAGGTTTCTGTATGCAGAACCCGCTGTCTCTGGTGTGGGTGAGATTTACCATTTTCGCCCTAATGGCGTTTTAGGTTTTACCCAAACTAAGGTGGTAAAAACAGATTATTTAAAAGGGGATGAAGGGTTTTCTGTCATCCAAAAATATGATATAGTCAAAAACACAACAGGCTCCTGGAAACTCCAGAATTACCACCAACTGGAAATCACCCTCGACAACCAGAAGGTGGTGTACGAGATTGAATACTTGTCTGATCGGTTTATGCGATGGAAAATATTCTAACCTTCACATACGCATAAAAACTACCATAGCTGCATTCCTCCAGGCAGAATACAGCTATGGTAACTCCTTTTATATCAAGATAATACAAATAATTTGATCATCGTATTTCCCTTATTTGTTTTCATTTTCAGGAAGTAAATGCCTTGCCCCACATTCGCAGGCAATACCAGGGATTCTTCATTTTTTCCGACTGCTCTTTCAGCATTTAGCAGAACCCCAATACTTCGTCCCTGACTATCAATGAGTTCTAATTCAATTTGAGTGGCAAAAGGCAACTCATAAGCAAAGGAGAACAACCGGCCATTGATGGGATTAGGGTATACATTTAATGCCTTTATCACTTGGCCAGCATCTGCAGTACCGGAAGAACTGGGTGCTAAAAACCGGTAAAAAGAACCTTGTATCATGTCCGGGCTTGTGTAATACCCCATAGCTCCAATTTTACCATCAGGTTGTACTAATCCATCAAAAAACAGGGCCGTTGGATCTTCCGGAAAATATAATCCTGCAGGCCCAAAGCCTTGATCAGGGAAACCCTGAGCGTCATACCGGCCAATGAAACCTGTCCCCTGAAAATTGCCACCAAACACGACAATTTTCCCATCAGGCTGCAATACTGCCCGGCGAATCGAGGACATAGTATTAGGCCTAATCACAAACATGACTCCGCGTCCCTGAACGCCATAGGTTTCATCTGCTTCGCCATTCGGGTGGTACTTGAAAATGGACACTTCTATGGCATTTTCATCCCAAAGATTAATCTGAGTAGCAACAAAAAAATCATTACCGGGTAGCGGGATTATATCAGTCACCTCACTTGCCGTTGGGATGATGACCATGCCATTTTCTCCAAAAGAACCTAACCGGTTTCCATCTTCATCAAATTGTACTATAGATAGGTGTCGGTTAGAGGCATCCACTTCTATGGAAATAGCGGCTAAAATCTGGTTTTCGGCATTGATATTTAAAACAAAATCATTACCAAAATTAGCACCTCCAAACTCAGAAACTGGCAATTTGACAATGCCTGAAGCACCAAACGTTTGATCCAAACTCCCATTTGAATTTAATCGGCCCATCGCTCTTTCTGTGCCATTAAAAAACATCCAACAAGAAAATAAAATTTTACCATCTGGCTGAAGGTTCATATCCAGTGTCGTACGTGTGTCTGTACCGGTCCAAACAGGAACAGATGCCGCACCAAACGAACCGAAAGAAAAATCGGTAGTGCCGTTAGCCTTCAAGCGGAATATCTTACACGCACCTTTACTCCGCCCGGTTACCAGAATTTTACCGTCTGGCTGCACAATGATTTTTGAAACCAATCCAAATTGAAGATCATTAGAAATCCATTCACCTCCATTACCAAAGGTAGTATCTAAGGCACCATCCGAATTATGACGCACAACGCAGGCTCTCACTCCACCCTGTGGCGGCACATAATAGCCTCCAGCAAGGATTTTCCCATCTGGCTGTAATGCAGTACACCAGGTAATGCTTTGGCCCAGAGAGACTTGAAAATTAATTTTCCCGTTGACCCCAAAGGCAGGATCCGGGATTAGTGTTTGAGAAACTAGAACAGAAGACCAAGTCAGAAAGAGTAGGCTAAACAAAAAATTTCTTTGGTTCATGACCATTTAATTTAAGGTTGGAAGAAAAAAAGCACTGTTGAATCAGGCAGTTATTGCACTCCACAAAAGTGAGGCGCCAATCAACCCAAAAACAGGACAGTTTTTTCACTCCATTCCTAAGCATTAAATGTCAATAAACAGCCCACTCACTTCTTCAACGACGGATCCACTGCATACGCCTTTTCAAACCATTCCGTAGATTTTTCCGGCTGCCCCATATCCTTGTACGCTGAGCCAATGTAGAAATACAGGGTACCCGACTTGGTGTTATCGGCGTATTTGAGGCCCTCTTTCCATTGTTCGATGGCTTCCGGGAATTTGCGCTGCATTGCCAAAATAGCGCCAAGGTTGCGACGACCGTCCACAAAACGCGGATCAAATTCCACTGCTTTGCGGTACACCTCCTCAGCTTTTTCCGGCTGATTGCGGGTGAAATAGATTTTACCCATGTTAGACAGCACCTCGGAGTTGTTGTATCGATATTTTAACGATTCCTGGTAATCTGCCAGCGCCTGGTCCCAGGCTGCCTTTTGTTCTGCCGGATCCTTGAGCACCTCGCCAAGGCGGAAATATGCCAGGCCGCGACTACCATAAGCGTCGTGGTATTTTGGATAGAGTTCAATACATTTATCGTAACAGGCAATGCCTTTGCGCACCATTTCCACGTCTTTCACCACACTTTCTTTTTCGTCCATACCCTGACGCACTACTTCCAGTGCGTTATGGTAATTCAGCTTGGCGCAATTGGGCGAGCTGGGCAGGTCTGCAGCATACAGCGAGGCACTGTCGTACCAGGCGCCATTGCGGAAAACCGTTTTGAGCGAGTAGGCTGCCAGTAAAGCGCCCACCGCAATCCACAACATGGTACCCTTGCCGTTCGGATTCCAGATCTGCTTCATATCGTCGATCTTGAAAATCTTGCCAAAAAGCCAGGCAACGCCCAAGGCAAACCCAAATGAAGGTATGTACAAGAGACGTTCGCCGTACGAGGTACCGATCATCATCAGTACGTTGCTGAATACTGAGAAAGTAGCCAGGTAAAACAGGATAGCGAACGACAAAAAATGCCGTTTAGGCAGCTGCACGAGCGCCCACACGCCCATGCCCAGGTAGGAGAAAAAGCCGGCCAGCGCACGCCAGTCGCTAAAACTCACGGCCTTGACCTGCGGATAACCCATATCGCACACCAAAGGATGCGGGAAAATCAGTGTCCACAGGTAGCGGCCACACATCATGAAGGCAGAAGCCAGTCGTTCGCCCTGATTTTTGCTTTCCACCATGAAATTATCCAGAATGGAATATGCTTCCTGATATGGCTGCGCATCCAGGATTTTTTTGCGCACCAGCAGGAAAATCACGGCAGGAACCAGCAAAGCGCCTACCACTTTGATGATTTTATTGGTTGCAGCCGGTGCAAAATACCAGATAGCCAGCGGGAATACCGCCAGCAGGGTGATGGCACTTTCTTTGGAGAACATGGCAATACCATAGCAAATCACTGCCATGATCAGCCATTTGGCCTGATCCTTTCCGATATATTCCCAGATAGCACGCAAGGTGAGCGTACCGAACAGCATGGCCAGAATTTCGTCGCGGCTTTTGATATTGGCTACCACTTCTGTGTGTACCGGGTGAGCCATGAACACCAGCACCGCAATAGCCGCCAGTACCGGCGGATGCGCAGCCAGCACCCGGCGCCAGGTAGACCAAAGCACCCAACCCGTAAGGCCATAGAACAATACGTTCATGAAGTGCCCCAGGAAAGGTTTATCAGGCGACATCTGCCATTCCCAGGCGAACATGGTGAGCGGGATGGGGCGGTAGAGCGAGCCCGGACTGTTCCAGGAACCAAAACGGTACTCCGTGGAAAAGATCAGGCCAATGTTCTTCAATCCGCCCTTGGTGATCCAGTTGGATTTAATGATGGAAAAATCATCGAGCGTATATTGATGCCCCAGGGTATTGAGGTACAATAACACGCCGAGCAGGGCAGCGGCGAGTCCAACCCACATGACACCCTGAATATCGGAGTCGGGAAGCAATACAGCTGAAGTCCTGGGATTGGATGATTTGGCCGGGGAAGCCACTTTTTTGGGCTGAGGCGCCGGTCTCTGTGATTTTTGTTTTGACATGTTGATGTCCGGATTTTTTCGCGGGCTAATGTACGACGACTTGTTTTACCGCAAAAATTAGCGAATTGACCGATTTCTTTTGAGCGGTTAAAAGGTTTGCGCCTACATTCGCCTGTAGAATACTGCTAAATCCGGGCATTCGCACACATTAAGCAGTATTTTCCGACTGTTCAATCACTATTTTCTGTATCCATGAACCTTCGCTTGCTGGCATTTTTTTGCCTACCCATTACCGTTTCGGCCCAAAACCTTTACGACCCTGCTGTTGTGCAGGAAATCAAACTCACGTTTTATCAAAGCAACTGGGACTACAAACTGGACTCCCTCAAAGCTATTGACAATGGAGATTACCTGCTGGCCAAGTCGGTGGAAATCAATGGCATATTATTCGACTCTGTGGGTGTAAAATACAAGGGCAACAGCTCTTACAGCGCCAACAACAACAAAAACCCTCTGCACATTGAGCTGAATTTTGTCAAGAAAGGACAGAGTTACAACGGCATCAAAGACATCAAACTGGGCAATGGCTTTTCTGATCCTACCTTTGTGCGCGAGCCGCTTTCCTATGAAATAGCCCGAAAATACATGGATGCGCCCCTTTCCAACCATGCCAAGGTATGGATAAACGGCACGTATTGGGGTGTTTATAGCAATACCGAGAGCATCAACAAAGCCTTCCTGCAAAAACATTTTGCCACCAATGGCGACAATGCTTTTTTCAAATGCAATCCGGAAGATTTTGGCGGACCCGGCACCGGCGGCAACTACCCGGATTTGGTGTACAGCAGCGCTGACAGCGCTTTTTACTACAATAAATATGATATCCAATCAGATTACGGATGGGCAGAACTGCTGGATCTGATGGAAACGCTGAAAAACAACCCCAACAGCGTGGAAAGCGTGCTGGATGTAGACCGCGCCCTCTGGATGCTGGCATTCAACAACGTGTTGGTGAACCTTGATTCCTACACCGGAGCTTTTGGTCAGAACTACTACCTGTATTACGATGAAAACGATCGGTTTTTGAGCACTTTGTGGGATTTGAACATGAGTTTCGGTGGATTTCCTCTGCTAAGCGCCAATCAGTTTCTCACCCAAACCCAGATGAAACAGCTGGATCCTCTGGTACAATCCAGCAACTCCAGCCGGCCCCTGATCAAGCAATTGCTTGCCAACCCTACCTGGAAACGCATGTATCTGGCGCACCTCAAGACCATTTTGACGGAAAATTTTGCTTCTGAAGACGATTACAAGGATCGGGCGCTGGAGATGCAGGCTTTGATTGATGCGGCAGTGCAGTCAGACACCAAGAAATTTTATTCCTATGCCAATTTCCAGGCAAACGTAACCAGCTCTGTCAATACCGGTGGTGGCGGCGGATTCGGCACAGTGCCAGGTATTGCAGATTTAATGAATGCGCGGTACAACTTCCTGATCAGCAATACCAACCTGACAGCTCAGGCGCCTTCCATCAGCAACGTGAGCGGGAGCGGCATCAGCACCTATTGGGTAACAGCGCAAGTGACCAATGCCGTTACGGTAACCCTGGCCTGGCGGGAAGATTCTTCAGATGTGTTCCAGAAGGTAACCATGCTGGACGATGGCCTGCATCAGGATGGCGCGGCTGGCGATGGCGTATTCGGCGCATCTTTTGTTATGCTGGACCCTACCATGCAATACTACATTTATGCAGAAAACGCTCAGGCGGGCATATTCAGCCCGGCCCGGGCCGAGCATGAGTTTTACATGGCAACCCCCAATTTGCCCAATGCCGGCGATATTGTGATCAACGAAATTTTGGCCGACAATGAAAGCGGTGAGGCCGATGAGGCCGGCGAACTGGAAGACTGGGTGGAATTGTACAACAACACCAATCAGCCAGTGAGTATTTTTGGTTTATATTTGTCTGACGACCCCGCCGAACGCAACAAATGGGCTTTCCCGGCCAATGTGAGCATTCCGGCACATGGCTATTTGATTGTGTGGATGGACAACGATGATCTCCAGGGGCCATTCCATGCCAACTTCAAACTGGCGGCCGGCGGCGAAACCCTGATCCTTTCCAACGGTACGTCTACGGTGCTGGATGAAGTGACCTTTAGCCAGCAATTGCCCGATGTAACCTATGGCCGTTACCCGAACGGAACCGGCAATTTCACCTTTATGCCGCCCACATTCAACGCAGAAAACTCACTGACAATAGATACACATGAGCCTCAAAATCAGGCTATTTTGCGCATTTTACCCAACCCCAACACCGGGCAGTTCCGTTTGGAATCCAGCGAGCCGCTTTCACAGGTACGCGTGCTGAATGCCTGGGGCCAACAAGTATTTAGCCAGTTTCCGGATCAGGCAAGCAGCGTAACACTACAATTGGAATCCTTACCTGCAGGCGTTTATTGGATAAAAACCGATCTTGGGCAAACCCGATTCGTAAAAATGTAACCTTATTTCCCCGAGTTAGCCTCCCGCCAAACTGAACGCCAACTCAAGCACTCAAACACTCAACAACTAAAACACTCATTTATGCTACGTCTAAACATTCTCTTGCTCTTGATGAGCCTTGCCTGGTCTATGCAAGCTCAGGTAGTTATCAATGAATATTCCTGCGCCAATCTGCAGCAGTTTTACGATTACTACCAAAGTACTGAAGACTGGATAGAGCTTTACAACAACACCAACAGCTCAGTGGATTTGTCTGGCTATCATTTGAGCGACAACAACAACAAGCCCACCAAGTGGACCTTCCCGGCCAATACAACCATACCGGCGCAGGGCTACCTGTACGTGTGGTGTTCCGGTCGCGACCTGAAAGATCCACAAGGCTCCTTACATACCAATTTTAAACTCACGCAAACCAAATCCAATCCGGAACAACTGGTGTTGGCGGCTCCCGGAGGCAGTATTTTGCAAGAAATTGATCTGGTAAAAACACAGGTACACCAATCTGTGGCCCGTTTCCCTGATGGTAGCAATGAATGGCGCATTTGCACCGAACCAACACTCGGCGCCACCAATAACAACAGCCCAACGGCCATTGCCTTTGCTGCCCGTCCGACCATGAATCAAACCGCCGGCTTCTATCAAGGCTCGGTTACCGTGGCTATCAGCACCAGCGAACCCAATGCCATTATCCGGTATACAGTGGATGGTTCAGAGCCAACCATCAATGCCCAGGAATACACCGGGCCGCTTGTATTAACGCAATCTACGGTAGTCAAAGCGGCAACTTTCAGCAATAACCCACTGATTTTGCCCAGTTTTGTGCAGTTCAATACCTATTTTATAGACGATGAGCACAGCCTGGCAGTTATTTCTGTATCCTCCGATCAGGTAATTGAACTGGCCAATGGCAACCAAAGCCTCCGTCCATGGGGCAGTATTGAGTATTTCGACAAGAACCGCGATAGAAAGGCCCGCACATACGGCGAACTGAACAGCCATGGACAGGATTCATGGGCCAACGACCAGCGCAGCCTCGACTGGGTGAGCCGGGATGAAATGGGCTACAACGCAGTAATCAACGAAAAACTCTTCCCGCTCACCGAACGCGACGAGTTCCAGCGTATCATCCTGCGCGCTTCAGGCGACGACAACTATCCTGCCGCGCACCACGCAGCCAATGAGGGTAGTGCGCATGTGCGCGATGCCTATATCCATAATCTGGCCAAACGTGGCGGTTTGAACCTGGATGTGCGCACTGCGGAAAAATGCATTGTATACCTGAACGGACAATATTGGGGTGTGTATGATATGCGTGAGCTGCCGGACGACCATGATTTTACCGAGCACTATTATGGTCAGGGCGAATACGACTTGCAGTATGTGCTTACCTGGGGCTGGACCTGGGCTGAGTATGGCGGCCAGCAAGCCATCAACGACTGGCATGCCATGCGCAGTTATATTCTGAACAATAACATGAACAACCCCGACAAATTCAAATACGTTGAAGACCGTTATGACTACAAAAGCTTGATTGACTATGTGATAGTAAACTCCTTTACGGTTTGCACCGACTGGCTCAACTATAATACCGGCATCTGGCGCGGCTTGAATCCGGAGGGTGGGCACCAGAAATGGGGCTATATTTTGTGGGATAACGACGCTACTTTTGATCACTACATCAACTACACCGGCCTGCCATCTACCCAACCAGACGCTCCGCCGTGTGATGCAGAAGGACTGACCGGCGGTTCAGATCCGGAGCAGCATATTCGGGTATTGAACAAATTGCGCACCAATCAGGCAGTAGAACGGTACTACGTTACACGCATGGCCGACATGATGTACACTGTTTTTGGTTGTGAAAACATGTTGAACTATCTGGACACCATTGAAGGCCTGATTGATCCGGAAATGACGCGCCATGCTATTCGTTGGGATGGCACTTATGCAGAATGGAAGAACAATATCAATGAATTGCGGGATTTCATCACGGAGCGTTGCGAGTTGCTGCCTACCCTGATGGACGATTGTTATACGGTAACCGGCCCATATCAAACAGTGGTGGCTGTAGATCCGCCACTTGCAGGTACAGTGAACATCAATACCCTGACCTTTACAGCGGATCAGTTCCCGCATAGTCAGCCATATTTTGGCGGATCAGACGCAGGCCTGAACCTTTGGGCCATTGCGGATCAAGCTGCCGGATACAAATTTGACCATTGGTCGGCTGGTAGCCATACCTTTACCGATCCTGATTCCAGCTATGCATACCTGAACCTGACAACAGCGGATACCATCGTAGCGCATTTCAGCAAAGTGAGCACGGCTGTTGAGGAGCCTGGAGCAACACAAAAGCCAAGCTTTGTGGCAACCCCAACCCTGTTCCAGAATGACCTGACGGTAAACTTCAACCTGCCTGAAAAGTCTAAACTCAGCTTCCGTTTGTTCAATCTGTTAGGCAACCAGGTAGCAGAAAACCTCGTAGGGGAAACAAACGGCAAAGGCGTAGCCCGATTTAATCTGGCCAACCTTACACCAGGTGTGTATTTCCTCAAATGTGCTACAGGAACATTTGAACAAACCATCAAACTGGTGAAAAGCAACTAAGAGCTTGTACCTAACCTTTATATTATACCTTGCAACACGAATTGAAACGTTTTTTGGGAGGATTGGTCATTTTGGCTGTGTTGGCTGCCGCTCTGTATGTACCGATGACACTACCCTATGCCAGTGAGAGCATTGGAAGGGTGTTGCCGGTACAGGAGTGGCGGTTGGTACAGGATCAAACCGGGCGCTTAACTTCTATTATACGGGATCATAAAACCGGCACTGCGCAGCAGATTGATGCCTTTCAATTCGAGCAAGGCGATTTTTCCGGCATTAAGATCGATATTCCCTCTGGGTCGTTTGTGTCTGCAGGCGATACCGTAGTGCGCATGTATTCCATCCGGCAGCGGGAGGAAATACAGCAGATTGAAGCGCAATTAACCCTGTATGGCGCTCAGCTCCAATCGGACATTACAGGCGACAAACCGCCCATTGTTGAAGAGGCTGAAAACAAGTTGCACTTTGCAGAACAGGATCTGAAGTTGAAGGAGGATTTTTACCACCTGAAGAAAAAACTCAAAGGAGAAGGTTTGATAGCGGCTACGGAATTCCAGATTGCAGAAAACGAATGGAATTTGGCCAAAATCCAGGTAGAAATTGCCCGAAAATACCTGGAAAATGTCAACACCGGTTTAAAAACAGAAACCGTTGGCGTTACCCAGGCACAACTGCAGGGCCTGAAAAACCGGCTTCAGATACTCAAACAAAAAGGCCTGTCGTTTGTCATCCGAGCGCCTTTTTCCGGCTGGATTACCACTTCCGCGCTTCCGGAAGAACTACTCACCCTGCAACGCGCAGATGAGTATGTGGTGAAAATACCCGTTCGGGTAGAACAGCTCCGACACCTGCACAAGGATATCGGCATTTCCGTAAAAGATGTGCAAAGCGGCCATGTTTTCCAGGGAGAATATGGCTCAATCGGCACAAAAGTGGAAGTACTGGACAACCGTCAGGTATCCATACTCACTGCCTACGTACAACCCGACAGCACCGGCGCCCGTCTAAGCACCGGCGTATCTACCATCTGCCGACTCGATTTCGGAAAAATTAACCAAAGAGAATACCTGCTCCGAATACTCAACTTCCAACCCTAACTCACTCATTCACTCACTCTTTTGCGTTACGAATTCAAATACCTCGTTCCTTCGGAACAATACCAGGCTCTCCACAGCGCCATGGTTCCCTTTCTGCTGCGCGATGGCTTTGCTGCGGAGCAGGGAACCGGTATGTACACCGTAAGGAGCATCTATTTCGATACGCCGGGTTTTGAGATGTACCATACCAAAATAGACGGTATTGCACACCGGATGAAAGTGCGGTTAAGGGGGTATAATGTGGGGAATGATGATAGTACGGTGTTTATGGAAATTAAGCGCAAGTATGAGGGGCCCATTTTAAAAAACCGATCAAGCACCTCTTTCGGTGTGATCAAAGAATTGTTCAGGCCCGGGGTTTGTTTTGATGAATACATCCATTTGATCAAAAACCCGGACAATGCGCGGCGTTTTTTTTACCAGATTCACAGTAAAAACATGCGGCCTGTGGTGAATGTCATTTACGAACGGGAGCCTTTTTTGGGCAAAACCCGGGATCTGGAAAACGATTTCCGGGTTACGTTCGACCTGCACCTGCGCAGCACCAGCTATCCTGAAGTAGACGATTTATATGGTGAAAAAGGGGCTACATTCGCCTATCCGGGATATTTTATCCTGGAGGTAAAATTCAACCACTATTGTCCTACCTGGGTTAAACCCATCATGGAAGACTTTAAGCTGCGCAAAGAGCCAGCCTCCAAATACGTAGGCACCATTAATACCAATCAGGCCATCAACCCCAATAAACGCGGCGAAGCATTTGCCAAGAGCCCGTTAAGACCACTTTCAAAAGAAGCTATTTTCACCCCGGAAAATGTTCCCACATTTCCCGAAACGTGTTGATCACCGTGCAACCAGATTTTGAAAATTCAGCATTTCTAGACTACCAGAACCTGGCTGTGTTCCCCACAGCTACCTCTGATGTATTGGCCAACCTGCTGGTGGCCTTTATTTGCGGATTGCTGATGAGCATCATTTACCGCCTCACTTACAGGGGGCCATCTTATTCCGTCACGTTCGTGAACTCGCTGGTTTTGCTGAGTATCATTGCAGCCATCGTCATTATGGTTATTGGCAATAACATTGCCCGGGCTTTTGGTCTGGTAGGCGCCATGAGTATCATCCGCTTCCGGACAGCCGTGCGCGATACCATGGACCTGGTGTTTATTTTCCTTTCCCTGGCCCTGGGCATGGCCTGTGGTGTTGGCCTCAATGCCGTAGCGCTCACCGGCTCCCTGCTGGCAGGCTTGGTGGTTATTGCCCTCACGTTCACCAACTTCGGCGCGCCCAGAAAGCGGCATTACCTGCTGCAAATTGTTTACCAAAGCACCGACAACATCGATCTCAGCAAGCCCATCATGCGGTATTGCAGCAGTTTAAAACTGGTCAGTTTGAAAAATATAGGACTGGAAGAGCTCACGGAAAGTAATTACCACGTGACACTCAAAAGCACCAAAAATACAGAAGAAATGGTGCGCTCACTGCGCCAAACTCCCGGCGTTCAGCAAGTCAATGTCTTCTTTGATGAAGACGACTTCAATCCGCCTACGATGTGAGGACGGGACGGTAGACGGTGGACGGTAGACGGCTTACGGTTGACGGTAGACGGCCTACGGTAAGCCGTCTACCGTAAGCCGTCAACCGTCAACCGTATCATCTGTTCATCCGCCAGGCTGGGCAGGGTGACTTTCAAATCAGGATATTGTTCCATAGTGCGTTGAATAGTGCTTAACGCGTGCGGATTACGCGCCCAGGCGCGCCTGCTGATGCCGTTGTTGACATCCCAGAACAACATGGAGTGCAGGCGACGGTCTGCCTCAGCACTGCCATCCAGCACCATACCAAAGCCTCCGTTCATTACTTCTCCCCAGCCTACGCCGCCGCCGTTGTGCAAACTCACCCAGGTGGCGCCGCGGAAAGAATCGCCAATTACATTGTGTACAGCCATATCGGCCGTAAATCGGGAGCCGTCGTAAATGTTGGCGGTTTCCCGGAATGGAGAATCCGTGCCGCTTACATCATGGTGATCGCGCCCCAGCACCACCGGTCCTTTCAATTCGCCGGCAGCAATGGCATCGTTGAATGCCTTGGAAATGCGCATACGCCCCTCTGAATCGGCATACAAAATGCGGGAATGCGAACCCACCACAGGCAGGTTTTTCTGCGCATCGCGGATCCAGTTGAGGTTGTCGCGTATTTGTCCCTGAATTTCTGCCGGCGCTTCAGCCAGCATTTGCTCCAGCACCCTCGCTGCAATTTGATCGGTTTTAACCAAATCTGTCAAATCGCCGGAACAACATACCCAACGAAAGGGTCCAAAGCCGTAGTCAAAACAAAGCGGCCCCATGATATCCTCCACGTAAGAAGGATAACGGAATGCCGAATGATCGCCAGCGCCAGCCGGCTTGCTGCGGAATACCTCCGCACCCACATCCCCGGCCTCTTTCAGGAACGCGTTGCCATAATCCCAGAAGTACATACCACGGGCACTCATGGTATTGATGGCTTCCACATGCCGGCGCAGGGTTTTGGCCACCTCTTCCATAAATTTGGGCTTATCCTGAATCAGCAACTGTTTGGCTTGTTCAAAGGTGTACCCAACCGGGCAATATCCCATATCGTGAATATTGTGGCAACTGGTTTGATCAGAACCCAGTTCAATGTGCACGTTATCGCGCACAAAACGTTCCCAGAGGTCTACAATATTGCCATGGTATACCAGCGCTACCGCCGTTTTATCTCTGCGGCATGCTTCCATCCGCACCAGAAGCTCATCCAGGTCGCTGTACACATTTTCTTTTTTGATGTACCCATCAGTGAGTCGCTGCTGCACCATTTCGCCGTCCACCTCACCAATAATACCCACACAGCCCGTTACCACCGCAGCAATGGCCTGTGCGCCACTCATGCCGCCCAGCCCTGAGGTCACGAATATCCGCCCGGCCAGGGAATCGCCCAATCCCATACGCCTGCCGGCATTCAGCAGTGTAATGGTGGTGCCGTGCACAATGCCCTGCGGACCGATGTACATGAACGAACCGGCCGTCATTTGTCCGTATTGCGTTACGCCCAGGGCATTAAATTTATTCCAGTCTTCTTTTTTGGAATAATTCGGGATCATCATGCCGTTGGTGACTACCACCCGTGGCGCATCCGGATGACTGGGGAACAAACCCATTGGGTGGCCGGAATAGAGCACCAGGGTTTGGTTTTCTGTCATTTCCGACAGGTACTGCATAGTGAGCAGGTATTGCGCCCAGTTTTGGAACACCGCACCGTTTCCACCGTAGGTTATGAGTTCGTGCGGGTGTTTGGCCACCTTGGGATCCAGGTTATTCTGGATCATGAGCATAATGGCTGCAGCCTGCCGGCATTTGGCCGGATAATCGGTTATTGGGCGGGCATGCATGGCATATTCCGGCCGAAACCGGTACATATAAATGCGCCCGTAGCGTTTGAGTTCTTCCGCAAATTCAGCGGCCAGTTCCCGGTGCCATTCCACAGGGAAATAGCGCAGCGCATTCTGGATGGCCAACACCTTGTCGTTGGTGGTCAGAACTCCATCAATAACACGGCGCGGTGCATGACTCACCTGAGGATCCAGTGGACGTGCGGGAGGCAAAGTAGCGGGTATACCCGCCCGTATAGCGGATTGGAATGCGGAAAGATCGGCCGGCATATTTGGTTAGGCTGAATCAATAGTGGATAATAAAATTCACCGGCGTATCGTCGGTAGTATAGGCTTTCACACGCGCCTGACGGTCTTTGGGCATCAGAATCATGGTAGGCAATTTACCAATCGGCGCGGCAATTACATCCCGTGGACTAATGAAATCCGGATTCATGATGTACACAAAATTGACACTCTGACGGGTGGTTTCGGCCGTATGGAAAAACGCTACATCATGAACAATATCATACGTAATGAGTTCGCCGGAAAAGCGACGCCATTTTTCCATAGCGTTCAGATCGTACACCAGTACCTCCGTTTTTTGAGTGCTGTCGGGGGTAGCGTTGTTGGTGATGAGAAAACGTTTGTTAGACGACCAAAACACTTTGGGTCTGGCATCTGCGCTTACACCGATGCGGAAAGTTTTCAGGTCAGACAAGCGTACCACATTCAGCGCAGTACCATTAGCTTCCTGGCTTTTGAACGCACGGAAACGTCCGTCAGGAGAATCGCCCAGGTATGCGGCCGAGTCTGCAGGCATAGCCGGAGCAGCCGTTTCAGTTGCGCCGGAGGTGCTACCGGCAGAGGATTGACCGTTAGAGCAGGAATACAGCACGACAAAGCCGAGCAGAAACAGGAATATATTTTTCATGCGTTAAATTTTGAAGGCGCAAAAGTAATAAAAAGGCACAAAGGCGAGGCACAAAGACACAAAGGCGCGAAGACGCGAAGGTGGGCGCCTTCGGCGCAATGGCTGTGATTTATCCAAAAGTCTTACGAAATCAAAAGGTGAACATAAACCGCCTTCGTGTCTTCGCGCCTTCGTGCTATTTACTTTGTGCCTTCCGAACAAGGCTATCACGTACAAAGCGACGGGTGAGATACCAACAACGCAATGAATGGCCGGCTTCGGCTACGAAGAGTGCAGCCAGACTGAGTCCGATCAATAGCTGGTGAGCCAGCTGCATGGGCGTTAGCAGCTGTGGAAAAAAGTAAGGAACAGCCAGAATTTCCAGCGCAATTACCACTACGGCCATCAAAGCAAACATCACCATAGCGGCCCGGGCTTTGAACAACCAGGTTGGCTTTTGGTGCAGCAGGGTTCGGTTCAGTTGAATGGCCGCCAGTTTGTCGTCAGGATATATACGGATAATTTCCTTCAGAATGCGTTCTGCCTTCACAAAGGCTTCCTGATAATAAAAGGATGCCGCCTTTTGGGTGAGCAATTGATGGTAAAGATCTTCACCGCCCCATTGATCCACATTGTGCATGATGACCAGCTCCAGCAGATGGTCGCACATCACCAGGTGTTTACCAAAATTGGTGGCTTCATACAATGCGTGGGTGTAGCAGAGCGTACAGTCCAGATATTCTTCAAAATCCAGCGAACGGATGGCATCTTCGTTTTGTTCATAAAAACGAATGATCGCATAAAAGTCGCTCACTTCTATGGACTTAAAATTGCGGTATAATCTCAGTCGTTCTGCCGGAAGAAAATACATGACTTAAACTGTCTAACAAAGATCGGACAGCTTTTATATAAAACGCAAAAATATTGCCAAGGGTTGGCTGCTGTGAGCAATAATATACGAAACACCTTTTTTGCGTGCTTCGCGCCCTTTGCGGTGAATCTACACAAAAATCAATTTTTTGTTTTATCTTTGTCTTTAAAAAAAACAAAATGTCCAAATCCACTCCATTTCTAAAAGGTCGGGGGGCGCAGATAAACCCTGCTTCGCAGTATGAACGCGTGGTGCGCAGCGCTGAGCCGCTGGATTGGGCATTGATTGAAAGCGATTGGGAAGAAGCTGATCTCAAAACCCAGTACCTGGAAACCCATCCCAAAACCATTCTGAACAAGGTAGACAGTCCGGATATCCCTTTAGACTGGAGTCTGAATCCTTACCAGGGTTGCGAGCACGGCTGTATTTACTGTTATGCCCGCAATACCCACCCTTACTGGGGCTACAGTGCCGGGCTGGATTTTGAACGAAAAATTTTGATAAAGCGCAACGCCGCGCAATTACTGGAACAGGAGCTCAAAAAGAAAACCTGGAAAGCGGCGCCAGTGATGTTTGCCGGCAACACGGATGTATATCAGCCAGCCGAACGCAAATTCGGGATAACCCGCGCCTGTCTGGAGGTTTTCTGGAAATACCGGCACCCTGTGGGCATTATCACCAAAAACAGCCTCATCCTGCGCGATCTGGACCTCCTGCAGCAACTGGCCTCCGAGAACCTGGTGCAGGTAGCCATTAGCCTGACCACTCTGCAGGAAGAAATGCGTATGTTTCTGGAACCGCGTACCGCCACCGTTACGCAACGCCTAAAAACCATTGAAACCCTCAGCAAAGCAGGCATTCCGGTGTTTGTAATGGCGGCTCCTATTATTCCCGGATTAAACGATCATGAAATCATCCCCATGGTAAAAGCTGTAGCCGAGCGCGGCGCATTGGGCGTTGGGCACACTATGGTACGCCTGAACGGAGATGTAGGAATTGTTTTTGAAGACTGGATCAGAAAAGCCATGCCAGACCGTGCAGACCGTGTACTTAACCGTATTCGGGATACCCACGGCGGCAGTTTGGAAGAAAAACGCTTCGGAAAACGTATGCGCGGCGAAGGAAACATTGCCGACATTATTCACGCCCAATTCCGGGTAGCCAAGGAAAAATTCCTCAAAGACCGCAAAATGCCCGGCTATAACCTGGATTTGCACGAACATTTCAAATCGCCACAGCTCAGGTTGTTTTGAAACGACGGGACTATGATCGATGGACGATGAACGACGGTGAACGATGGACGATGGCATGGCTATTTAAGGCAAAGTGGGTTGTAATCCCCAGCAAGGGGGACCTACACAAGCCCAGCTACTAACCATTCTCTTTGCCTTAAACCCCCACGCAGCCCCATCGTCCATCGTTCATCGTTCACCGTCGTCCATCGTTCATCGTTCCCCCATCCACCGTCGTAATCAAACAATCCACCAGCACCCGGATCGGAGCAAACTGGATAGTGCCGCCAATATGTCCGGCATCTGCACCAAATACATCTGTCTGAATTTTTGCCCTACGAATAAGTCCTTCCCCGGCAAACCAACGATATCCGCGGGCGCCAATATTGGGTCCGCTGACGGTTCCTTCCGTTGGGTCCAGTTGCACCAGACAGTGTCGGCAGCGCTCAAGGGCTTCCACTGGTATACGTTTTTTGAAAACACCGGAAATGGTGCTATAATCATTGGCTTTTTCTGCGAAAACAATTTTCCCCTCCAACACCAGCGCGTCGCCTTCAAGCACCACAGTATACCGGCAAAACCAATCGCCCAGGCCATAAGTATCTCCATCACCCCGCACAACCCGCGTGGCGGTAATCTCTATATCCTCCAGCTGAATCGTGAAAGATCCCTGCGCAGACAATACCTGAACAACAAAACAACAAAGGAATAACAGCAGCTGAGGCATATAACACCCTAACGCAAAAACCAGCCTCCCTGTTTCATGCCGCAGGCAATACATAACCTGAAACAGCCCCATTCATGACCTTAATCATACTTCCTCAATCAGCGCCACAATCAACTTTAGCCCGAAAATTGCTTCTGCGAAGGGGGTATTTATTCTGTTATGCCGGCCAATCCAGGCGCTAAACAAAATAAAAACCTGTGCGGAGGTAGGATTGTAACAAAGCTAATTTTTTTTCAGAATTTTAGTTGCATAAAATGCAAATTCGCTTACATTAACCGCCGAAAGCAGAATTTTTCACCAAACAAAACGATTGTTTATGTTCTCTGCCCGTTTACATTTTTAGGTAGCCGATTGATGACTTAAGGCTTGTCCAAATTTTCCTGCTTTTGCTAAGGCATGGAATTTTAGACAAGCTCTTAAGGTCCCCATTCGTCTACCTTTTCACCAAAATCAGTTCATTGCGTTATGGCAGTTTATTCTACTGACAAAATCCGGAACGTTGTCCTGTGCGGACACTCCGGATGCGGCAAAACCACCCTTGCCGAAACCATGCTTTTTGAAGCAAAAGCCATTACCCGCCGGGGCTCCGTTGGGGAAGGCAACACGCAAAGTGACTACGCTCCGCTGGAGCAGCAACGAGGGCACTCCCTCTTCGCTTCCGTACTTCACTGTACGTGGAAAGACACCAAAATCAACATCCTCGACACACCCGGTTTGGACGATTTCTCCGGGGAAGTGGTGACGGCATTAAAGGTGGCCGACACCGCGGTGATGTTGCTGAACGCCCGCAGCGGCGTGGAGGTAGGCACAGAACTGATCTGGGAACACATTGAAAAAAACGACACCCCAACCATGTTTGTGGTCAATCAACTCGACCACGAAAAGGCTGATTTTGAAATGACGCTTGACCAGGCCCGCAAGCGCTTCGGATCACGGGTATTGCCCCTGCAATTCCCGGTGAACCAGGGCCCGGGCTTCAACGCCATAGTAGATGCCCTGCGTATGGTGATGTACGTTTTCCCTGCCGGAGGTGGCAAACCGGAAAAGAAACCTATCCCGGCAGAACATCAGGCCCGCGCCGATGAATGGCACAATGCCCTGGTGGAAGCCGCCGCAGAAAACGACGAAGGCCTGATGGAAAAATTCTTTTCCGAAGGCAATTTAAGTGAAGAAGAACTGGCCAAAGGCCTGAGCATCGGTTTGGCTCACCGACAATTTTACCCCCTGTTCTGCGTATCCGGTCTGAAAGATATGGGCAGCGGACGCGTAATGGGATTCATTCACGATATCTGCCCAAGTCCGTCTGACCGGCCACCGGCTTCTCTGGAAGGTGGCGGCACCAAGCCCTGCGATCCTGCAGCGCGCCCATGTGTGTTTATTTTCAAAACCGTCAATGAGCCCAAAGTGGGCAATGTGTCCTATTTCAAGGTTTATTCCGGCACACTCAAAGCAGGCGACGAACTAACCAACGCCGAAAACAGCACTGTAGAACGTTTCTCCCAACTATTTGAAAGCGAAGGCAAAAACCGCGATCAGGTAGAAACATTTATGGCCGGCGATATCGGTTGTACCGTTAAACTTAAAGGCTCTCACACCAATCAAACCCTCAACCCGAAGGGCTCTGAGCTGAAAATTGAAAAAATTCACTTCCCGCCATCCCGAATTCGTATGGCGGTATTGCCGCCCAGCAAAGCTGAGGTGGAGAAAATGGCACACGCACTGCACTCCATCCAGGAAGAAGACCCCACCCTGCTGGTGGAACAAAGTGTAGAACTCAAACAAACCATCATTCAGGGGCAGGGCGAAATGCACCTGGATATTGTGCGCTTCAAAGCAGAACAAAACTTTGGGGTAAAACTGGAATTCATTGAGCCGCGTATCCCTTACCGCGAAACCATCACCAAGGAAGCCAACAAGGATTACCGCCACAAAAAACAATCCGGTGGCGCCGGTCAGTTTGCCGAAGTGCACATGCGAATTGAACCGTATTACGATGGCATGCCTGCGCCACACGACCTGACTACCAAAAACATTGAGGTAGAAGACCTGAAATGGGGAGGCAAGTTTTCGTTCTGCTGGGCTATTGTAGGCGGCTCCATCGATGCCCGTTTCACCAATGCCATCAAAAAAGGCATTATGGCCAAAATGGAAGAAGGCCCAAGCACCGGATCCTATTGCCGGGATGTGCGCGTAAGCATTTACGACGGAAAGATGCACCCGGTAGACTCCAATGATATGGCCTTCCAGATTGCCTCTACCATGGCCTTTAAAGAAGCCTTCCACGATGCCAAGCCGCAGATATTGGAGCCAGTGTACGACCTGGAGGTGCTTTGCGATTCGGAGGTAATGGGCAATGTTATGGGCGATCTGCAAACCCGCCGCGCCATCATCATGGGTATGGGTACGGAAGGGCATTACCAGTCAATCAAAGCCAAAGTGCCTCTCAAGGAGCTACACAAATACTCATCTACCCTGCGCGCGCTCACGCAAGGCAAAGCAAAATTCACCATGACCTTTGCAGAGTATGCCGCAGTGCCGGCAGATATTCAGGCTAAGCTCATTGCCGAATACGCAGAGCACAACAAGCACGAGGAACATCATTGATGTGGCGTAGAAAATCAGACATCTGGATGTTTTGACAAAAGGCCGCTTCCCGAATGCCCGGGAAGCGGCCTGTGTTTTTATTCATTGAGCGAACTGATCCCCTGCTCCCTCAATTTAGCCAGGGCATCTTTCATAGTCTGGACCTGGTCCTCCGGATGTCCATCCCATTTGGAAACCTCCCCTACTACCCGAAATGGATGCATAGAACGGTAGGACATGGTAGGATTACCCGGAAACTTTTTGTCGGTCAGATCCGGATCATCTTCAATGAGTCCGGTTGGCTCCACCAGATAGATTCGTCCGGGGCCATCGCCAAAGGCCAGTTCAGCCCCCCAAATAGCGGCATCCAGGGTTGCTGACAAGAAAATATACCTGGCATTTTTTCGATCGCCATAATTTGACTGATAGCCTGGCTCAATGAGGTCGCCAACAGCAAGATCAGCTTTAGTGCCATGAAAATAGGTTTGGGCAAAAGGGGTTGGGCGGGTAGAAGTGTTTTGTTTCATCGTGCTTATTTTGATTAGGCGGCAAAGATACCAGACAGCCCGTGCTGCCACAAAGTTGCATGGTCCATTTAACCTTTCCCTCTATCCGCAGTCAAAAGCCTCCAAATATTGTTTTTACATCATGATACGTCTGATCATCCTGCTCTTCCTGAGCCTTTTTTCCGCATTTATTTTCATGGGCAATAAAAACGGGCGCGCTTCACAGGCCCAGCGCGGCAACACCGGCGCCCCTGGCGATGAAACCCAGGGTGGCCAACCCAAAACCTGTCAGGCCTGCCATAATCAGGGACCCATTCAGGCCAGCGTTGCCATCAGCGTGCTGGACAGCGCCAACAATGCCATTACCCATTACCGGCCCGGTTACAAATACAAAGCCCGCGTAACCATCAATGCTACCGGACAAGACCTGAATGGCTATGGCTTTCAAATGATCGCCCTGCGCAACGCCAATAATACCGACCTCGACGGGTTTAGCGATGTCAACCCCAACAACTACAAAATTGCCAGCATTTCCGGCGGACGCACTTATGCAGAGCACAGCAATATTTCGGCCAGCAACATCTTTGATGTTACCTGGACTGCGCCTGTATCCGGCACCGGAAGCGTTACTTTTTACGCCTCCGGCAACGGGGTAAACAGCAACGGCTCCACCACCGGCGATGGCGCCGGACAAAGTTCGCTGACGCTGAACGAATTAAGTTCGGGCACTTACGAACAGGAAATATTTCAGCATGCCTGGCAAGTTTCGCCCAATCCAGCCACCGATCAGTTGCTGCTTTCAGGGCAGAGGTTGGAAAACGGGATGCTTCGCATCAGGGCGTTTGACTGTTCAGGGCGTTTAGTGACCGAAACCTCACAAAGCATTCAAAACGAAGACTTTAACCTCCAAATTCCTGTTGCAGACTGGCTGCCGGGGGCCTATTATTTACAGTTGGAACAAGCCGGAAAACGGCACAGTGTTAAAGTGCTGAAACTTTAACGCAGGAAGCATTGGTTGGCTGAATGGAAGGCCTTTAACTTCGTGTTGACAAAAGGAATTCAT
This sequence comes from Saprospiraceae bacterium, assembly GCA_035299505.1. Taxonomy (GTDB): domain Bacteria; phylum Bacteroidota; class Bacteroidia; order Chitinophagales; family Saprospiraceae; genus M3007. The sequence continues at coordinate 29,903 of DATGWL010000110.1, forward strand.
TTTGCCAGTTACTTTGTATCAAAATAACGTTTCAAATAAAACGTTTAATACAAACGAACTAACAACCAAATCTGCTTCGATCATGAAGAATCTAATTTTTCTGATGTTCCTCGTACCGGCTTTCGCTTTTGCGAACAATCCGCAGCAGGGCAACCCTGCTCTGGAAGCTATTACAGCTGCGCTGGGCGCGGGCGACGTGAACGCACTCTCGAAATATCTGGCTGATAATGTGGAGATCTCCATTCAGGATAAAGAACAGACGTACACCAAAGCGAAAGCCGCTGAGGTTCTGAAAGGTTTCTTTGATACCAACAAACCCAAAGCTTTTGCCCAGGTGCACAAAGGTCAGAGTCGCGAAAACAGCGATCAGTACTGTATCGGTAACCTGAGCGCTACCGCGGGCAATTACCGTGTGTACCTTTATCTGAAGGTAAATGGCTCCAACATCAGCATCCAGGAGATGCGTTTCGATAAGGAATAAAATTTTTTCAGCCCCCTTAACCTCTCAGACGGCTTCGGACCTCAGTGTCCGGAGCCGTTTCTAGTTTGTAAGGCACGAAGTGGACCCTCAAAGGCACGAAGGCGTGTAACCACAAAGGCACAAAGACACGAAGGCGCGAAGGCACGAAGGGTTAGCAGCTGCGCTGCCAGACATATATGATGAGGGAGTCTCAAAAGTAATTTTTACCGAAAAGGAATTGAAAATCAATTATTTTAAACCTCCGCGCCTCTTCGGTAAAAATTACTTTTGAGACTCCCTCATATTTTTACATTTTACTCCTTCGCGTCTTAGTGTCTTCGCGCCTTCGTGCCTTTGTGCCTTTGTGGTTACACGCCTTTGTGCCTTCGTGCTTCCACTTTGCGCCTTACCCCTTAATGAATCGGGTGGTGAAACGTTCGCCCTGATCGGTTTGCACTTCCATGAAGTAGGAGCCTGGGGGCAGGGATTGAATATTGATTTGTTCCTGAATAATGCCTTCGCTGAGGGGTTTGTTGCCAGCAATGCTTTGCATCAGGCGGCCATCGGCGTTTGTGATACGGATGGTGTAGGCAGCTGGTTGGCTGGGTTCAAAACTGCATTGCAGGGTTTCCTGAGCCGGGTTAGGACAAACATCCAGACGAAGTACCTCGCGCACACCCGGGAGCCAGTTCACACCGCTGTTGAGCAATGTGCTGTCGAGCAGGATATTTTCATCGCCGGGTTTGTATTCCGTGTAAGCAAAATAAACCAGCATCATTTCATCAGTGGTTGCTTCGCCCTGGGTCACGGTTTGCGGCGGAGAGCTGGGCTGATGGGGATTGTTTTCCGTGTTGTCGTACACGGCGTAAGCATGCAGTTTAGACCCGATCGGAACACGTTGCAGGCGCTGGAAATAATAGGAGCCCTGCCAGTGAAAATCCCAGTCATTAATCCGGATCAGCGGAATGGTATCGTTCAGAGGTGTTACCGCAAACGACTCAATACTCCGGCCAATGAGGTGCATATGCGGAGCTACCGACAATATGGAAACAGTTTGCGGCATGGTAAACTTGGCATGATAGGTTTTAATCTGGTTGGGCGGAATATTCAGCGGGCCGTTTTCCAGTGAAAACGGTGTATGATTCAGGGCTGGAGTCAGCTTGATCTCGCGGATACCCTGATTGGTTGGTGTAAAAAACAGGTTCAACTTGGTTTGGTCACTCATTCCTGTTACACCTTTCGGGTAGTGCATCTGAACAATAAGGTCGGCTCCTGGGCTAAGCTTTACGCCCATGGTTGGCGGTGTGAGGAAAGTGCGTGCGCCGGGCACCCAGGCGCCCACCAAACGGGCGCCGTTTACGCCCGGGCCGCCAAAATTCACATAACCGGGCTCATTGGGCGTTTGCGCATCCAGCACCTTTCCCTGTCCGGTGGTGTCTTCATAAATCAGGATATGGTGTACTACTTCATGGTTGCCTGGAATGGCCTCCAATCCGCGCAGAAAAGCCGTCTGGCTCAGTCCATTGGGAATCACAAAACAACGGTACTCATCGTCGGTAGCAGTAACGGTAAAAAACGGCGTAAAGAGTATCTGATCGGGCATACCCACCTCTGAATCATCGCTGAACATCGGATCAGGAGGCGCCTGCGCCAAATCGCCGCCCGGCGCACCGCCATCTACCCATTGGTTGATGCGCTGAATTTCTTCATCTGTAAGGCGTGTTTCGTGGGCATATCTTCTGTAGCTCGGATCGGGCATCCAGGGTGGCATGCGGCGGGAACCGGCAGCGTCCTGTATGTCGTACCTACGGGTAAAGGCATTGGCATAGCCGATGAGCGAAAAGTGGCCCAGCCCTCCATCCCGGTGGCATTTGGCGCAATTTTCATATAAAATCGGGGCAATATCGGTGGCCCAATTGATGCTTTGGGCGCTCAGCGTAGCCGAGCAGAAGATGGCGAGAGCGAGCAGAGTGTTTTTTGCAGACATGACAGAGGATTTTCTATGGTGTATTTCGGCTATTTTTTGGGCGCTATCTTCCCGCAAGGTACCACAAACGCGGTCCCAAAAAGTGAAATAGAGCCCGAAGTTGCCGGTGAATTTTTCATGATGTACATTATGGTAAACCGAGGAGTTCAGCCATTTCCCCACAGGATGGTTATAGATCCATTTAGGAAACAACTCGTAGCCAAGGTGGCCGTACACATTAAACAACAACATGAACAGCACGAACCCGAAGAACGAAATGGGGTGCAAGGGCATCAGGAGCAATAGCACAGGGATGATGCCCGATTCTACCACGGCCTCCAGCGGATGGAAAGCGAAGGCAGCCCAGGGAGATGGATTTACGGATTTATGGTGTACCAGGTGCATTTTCCGGTACAATACCCGGTGATGCATCAGGCGATGCATCCAATAGAAGTAGGTATCGTGTATCAGCAAAGAAATGGGAACACTCAACAATAGCCAGGTCATTCCGTAAGTCTCCACCCTGGTATAAAACTGTGTGTATTGATGGAAGGAAGTACCCAGGCAAAGCCAGGCCACAAGTCCAAAAATTAACGAAGTGAGCGAACTGTAGCCAACCTCACGCCAGTAATCCGCAGAGGCCGGAAAGCGTTGCTGAATTTTCATGTACATCCATTCCCTGCGCTTCCAAAGGTAGAATAAAGCGTATACCACTCCGGCAAATACCAGATACCGACCAAAAATGATCAGCGGCACCAGAAGCCATTGCCAGTAAGAAAACTCGGTTGGGTTGAACATAGTAATGGTGTTTGGACGGTGATGAAATAACTTGGTTTAAGAGCCGGACTAAATTTAACCCTTGCAACTCTTGCATCAAAGGTATCACCCTACCCTGCCCCTGCCCTGCCCTGCTTCAACGAAACGCCTCGTTTTATCAACGAATGGCAATCAGCATTCCTTTCGTTGATCCATCTCAGCCAAAAGTTGATACCGTTTTCCCACCGACCCCATCGGCCCACACCTTTGTCTCATCACAATTACAACAACACCTAACTATGAAAAAGATTCTTTGGATTTTCCCAGCCCTCCTGGCAATCGCAGTCATCTCTACCTCTTGCCGCAAAGACCCGCAGGAAGTGATTGAACTCCTCACCGAAAGCGAAGCCGCCGAAATTATTGAAGATGCTGTAGCCAATCGCACCTCAGGTCTCACAGCGCCTACCATCGATGCCTCTGAAATTGTGGAGGCATACCTTAATGCCTGCGGCGAACCTGGCGACACCACCTTCTCCACTTCTAAAACTGCCGGCGTAGCCACCTATAGCTATGTATTTGGTATGGATTGGCTGCTCACCTGCTCTAATCTGGGCGTACCACAATCCGCCGAAGTAGGCATTGAAGGCAACGGAAACTACAGCAGTCCGCACTGGACCGGCATTCAGGCTTCTGTAGGCAACCTGGTATTCACCGGCCTCAGCCCACAGGAAGCGGCCTATGTGGTGAACGGCAGCTATGACCTGGATGGCAACCTGACTGGTTCCCTGCGCAAAGTAAACCCAAGCATCAACTGCGTCATTTCCATGGAAGTTACCAACCTGTTGCTAAACAAAACTACCCAGAACATCAGCGGTGGCTCAGGCACTTTCACCCTCACCGCCAGCACTGCCAACGGCCAGTCTAAAACCCTGGAAGGCACATTGATTTTCAATGGCAACAACACCGTAACTGTTACCGTCAATGGTCACGAGCATACTTTTGAGTGGTGAGAACGGTAGAGTGCAGCATTGCATGTATGTTGTTGGCAGAGCTTATTCTTGTTAACTTCATTACCCAGGGCAATCCATAAAAAAAGGGGGCCTCTTCCTTGCGAAGGGCCCCCAGTTTAGTGTCTGTTAATTGTCTCGTGTAGACACTTATGTACCTCTACTACTTACCAATGTAATTACTGCTTGACGAAGCGAATGGTTTTTACAGCCTCACCAGTGCGGATTTCAGCCAGGTACAAGCCTGGCACCAGCCCTGCTACATTGGCGCGGGCAGTGTTCAAACCGGATTGAGCAGTTTGCTGACTGTTTAAGAGGGTTCTCCCGTTCAGGTCGGTAATACGCAGTTCGTATTCCATAGCCACAGGCGTGTTGAACGCAAGGGTCAGATCGGTGGTGGCAGGGTTCGGGAACAGTTTTACGCCCTCAAACACTACTTTCTCTTTCACCGCTACGCTGCCTGAGCCGGCAAGACCCAATTGAGCGGTTTCGCGACCAAAATTCCAAGGGTTTTCAGTATCCACTTCGAAAGAAATGGAGCTGGAGCAATCCACAGATTCGATGGTGAGGGTTACTACGTATACACCTGGCTGGGCATATTCATGATACGGATTCTGTTCGGTGCTGGTAGTACCGTCGCCAAAATTCCAGTTCCACTGCAGTTGCGATGGATCAGGCACAAACGACAGGTCAATGAATTGCAAACCATTTCCACCCAGGCTATCCGGAACCGGAATAAACATAGCCTGGCAGTCAAACTCAAACGGATCAATCCAGCAGCTATCACCAACACAGATATCAAATGACATGCTGCTTTCGCAACCATCCAAGGTTACGATATCCAGCGTAACGGTGTAAATATCAGCCGTTGCGTAGGTGTGCACCGGATTTTGCTCCGTGCTGGTGTTCCCATCCCCAAAATCCCAGTGCCAGCTTTGTACTGCACCCATGGAAGCATCGAAGAACGAGATCGTGAGCGGATCTGAAGGCGGCCAGATGAACACTGAATCGTTGGTACCATAGCCGGCATAAAACATGGCCTGACAGCCATACCAGAAGGTATCTACGGGGCTGTTCATGGCGAAAACCACATCGCAAAGGTGCACTTCGCAACTGTCATCTGTCAGCGCATGGAGCTGAACGGTATATACGCCTTCCGCTGCGTAGGTGTGGGTAGGTGATTCCTCGGTGCTGGTATTGCCGTCGCCGAAATCCCAGAAATAACTGGAAGCCTGCGTAAGATTTCCCAATGCATCAAATATCTGTGCGCTGAATTCAAAGGTGGTCACGCTGGAAGCAGTGTCCTGCTCGTACCAGATATACCCGCTGCATTCCGGGAAACTTGGAATACCGGTTTGTACCAGATAAGTATTGGAAGCGGTGCAACCGTCGCTGCCAATTACCGTGAGAATTACCACATAAAATCCATCCTGCGCATAGGTATGCACCGGGTTTTGCTCTGTGCTGGTATTGCCGTCGCCAAAATCCCACAGGTAGCTCACACCAACCGCAGAACTATCCTGCCCAAAATAGTATCCGGTAAAACTGTACGTCAGGCTGTCGGTAGGCCATCCGTCAATAAAGGAGAAACAACTTGGGAACGGCGGGAATGTATCGCCGCACACCAGAAAATCAGCGGTGGCCTGATTGTTTACAATTTGTGCAACGATGGTTTGGTCAATACCCGATCCATTTGGATCACAGAGGGAAAAGGAGGTTACAATGACTTCCTGAATGCCCGAAAACACATCAAGGGTCATGTTGTATGTGCCATCAGCTCCCGTTAAAGTGGAATTGAACACAAAATGGAGGGAATCGCCTGCGAAGGCATAAACTTCCTGATTGGCCACGGGAGCTCCGGTGAGCTGGTTGGTAACCTGGCCTGAAACAATAATCTGTTGCGCCTGTGCCCAAACAGTGAGCAACATCAGTAGCGCGGGGAAAAGCACTTTTTTCATGTTTAGAAGTGTTTGTGTTTATTTGTTTGAGTGTTAATTTTGGATTTGTAGCGTTCTGCAGGCCATACCACGGGTGGTTTCTACCTTCAACAGATACAAGCCATTGGGCGCCGCCGGAAGTTTTAATTCCAGCCAATCCTGTTTTTCCGCAGAAACCGACCACAGTACCTGACCCAGCATATCCACCAGTTGCACACCGGTTACCGGTGCAGAAGACCTGACTAATACCTGATCAGAAGCCGGATTCGGGTAGATTTCCAACCTTGGCGCATTGGGTTGATCGTTGTTGGAAGAAAGACTCTCCGGACTCACATTAAGCCAGATGGTATCGCCGGCTACCGTGCTGTAATTGCCGTATTTGTCCATCATTTTAACCCGCTCCAGCACAATCGGAATCTGTTGATTGACAATTACATCGACAATAATCACAAAGTCGGCGTAACCCACTTGTCCATAGCCGTTTCGCTGGTTTTTATCGGTTCGTACCAGGCCCACATCCACGCGGTTGAGGTCGGCTTTTTTTGACATCCAGATGCGGTCGTTGTCTGGGTTAATCCAGGATAATTCCGCAAAATTCACACTGATCTGGTTCAGGTCTATATGCGTCGGATCGGCCTTGATGGTAAACGCAATACCGTAAAAATCTTCCGCAGGAATATTGGCTGAGCCCAGTTCTATGGGAATCCGAACCGTTTGACCAGCCTGAACCGTGTTGGGCGCCGCCGAATCATCGAACTTCAGCGGCGGATCAATACCCGGGATACCTGCGATAAAAACATCCTGCTGCACCATCGAATCCCGCTCCTGGCCATAATTGGTGTACAATGGAAATGCATCAAAATAGTAGTTCACATAGCCATCGCCGTTGCAATCCGCATAAGCCATATTGAGTCCGCCCGGAAATTGTAGCGGCCATGGTTCGGCCGGAATGGGCGCAAAATCCAGCGAAGCAGAATCGCGCGCCGGACCGGAATAATTATAGGCCAAACCCAGGTGCAAAAAGTCAATCGCATTCACCTGCCCGTTGTTGGTTACATCCCCCGGGTATACCTGCAAGGTGGCCTGCCCCAATGCCCCGTTCAGCATCCAGCCCATCCAAAGCCATATCGACAGTAGTCTTTTCATGTGTTGTACCCTGTTTGTACTCTTTAACGATACAAAAGTGCGGCGGGTTGGATGCACACACAAACACATTTTTTGCTTATTATCAAAAATAAAAATCAGATTATAATCACTTAAAAAAACATAATTAATTGATTTACAATAATATAATTTTTGTTAAATTTTTAAAAAATCAAAAATAATTTAGCATATCGACCTGACATTCTGTTGTAAATTTGCTGAACCGTGACAATACGCACAGATTTATGGAAAACAGCAAACTCATTACCCTCCTGCGAAGTCTCGACAACCGGGAATGGCGCTCCCTGCACCAATTGGTGGAAGCGCCCTATTTCAACCGCAATCCCGATGTAATCCGTCTGTGCCAATGGCTGGATACTTACCGCCCAGAACTGACCGGCATCACCCGGCAAGCCGCCCTGGCAGCTGTTTTCCCGAATGAACCAGCCGACGATGCCCGGCTAAACCACACCATGTCGTTCCTCCTGAAACTGGCTGAAACCTGGATTGCGTTGGAACAATACCAGAACGACCCCTATGCGCAGGCGCAATGGCTGCTCCGCGGTTTGGCTACGCGCGGGCTGGACAAACACTACACCTTTCACCTGGCCAAAACGCGGCGCGCCATGAGCGAAGAACCTCAGCCCGGCAGCACACAATTGTATCAGCGTTTTGCCCTGGAAATTTTCGAGGCAGAGCGTTTTGTACAGCGTTCCCCCCGACAATTCAATGAAAGCGTACAGACTGCCACTGACCACCTGGACGCCTTTTATTTGCTGGAAAAACTACGTCGCACCTGTTATATGTATGCCAGCCAGGCCGTTGTGGCCACGCCTTATCAGCTGCAACTGGTGGAAGAAATATGCCGGTTTGTGGACCAGCACCTGAACAACCTGGTTTCGCCGGCCATTGAAGCCTATTACCGGATTTTCCAATTACTAAGCAAACCCCAGGCCGATGCAGATTTTGAAGCTTTGAAGCAGTTGCTGGCACATCGTTCCGACAACATCAGTCGGGAAGACCTGGCCGATATTTACCAGTATGCTATTAACTTCTGCAATATACAGATCATGCATGGTCGGGAAGCCTACGAAGAAGAGGCTTTCAACCTGTACCTGCATACCCTGGAAACCGGCATTCTCCTGATTTCTGATAAACTTTCGCCCTGGCACTTCAAAAACATTGTTAACCTGGCCCTGCGCCTGCACCGTTTCCACTGGACCGAAACCTTCATCGCGGAAAAAAACCACTTACTGGCGCCTGAATTCCAGTCAGATGCCCTGCATTTCAACCTTGCACTTGTGTACTACACCACTGGCCGGCTCGACGAAGCCCTGGAACATCTGCAAATGGTGGAATTCACAGATGTACACTACTCCATCAGCGCCAAAGCCATGCTGTGCCAGATCTACTATCAGCAAGACCAATACAATGCCCTCGACAGTGCGCTGCACGCCTTTGATATTTACCTGCGCAGAAACAAGTTGCTGGCAGAGACCACCCGAACAGGCTACCTCAATTTCACCTCGGCACTAAAAAAACTCCTGCGCACCCCCAGCGCCAACTGGCCCCAACTCCGCGCAGATCTGGAACAAATCCGAATTTTACCCGCCAGGGACTGGTTTGTACGGATTTTGGAGTGAGGTTCCCGATAAAATACAACCACCCAGGCCATACTGAGAGTCTCACTTTGAGTGAGACTCTCAGTATGGCCTGGGTGGTTGTATTTTATCGGGAGAGATATTGGGGAGGTCAATTAAGAGTCATAAATGCCCAAAAAAACAGGGTCAATGCAGGTAAACCCGCATTGACCCTATTCATCAATCTAGCCAAATATTACTTGATGATCACTTTCTCAACGCTGCTGCCTGCTGCATTCTGGATGCGCAGGGTGTACATGCCAGCAGGAACCTGCTGTACATTGAGGTGTACCACCTGACCCTGGCCAACTCCCTGAACGGAGCGGCTGAGTACAGTGCGACCTTCAGCATTAATCAAGGTAGCCATTACTTCGCCTTCCAGTGTCTGACCAAAAGTGATGGACAGGAACACATCAGCAGGATTTGGCTGAACTGTGATCGGGATGAGCGTCTGGCCTGGCTCTTTCGTTCCTACTGTAGCAGGATTTACGATAACACCGTATTCAGGCGCAGAAGTGCAGGCCTGATCAGCGCCGCTGGTGATGCATGCTTCACCGGCGTAGTTGAACAGATCCATAACCTCTACTTCGTCAACATACCATGCGCCATTGGTTGGAGCGGTGTTGTCGTCAGAACCCAAACGGAAGCGGAATGTGATGTCTTTTCCGGAGAAATCGCTCAGATCGAAATAGGACTGTTTCCAACCGTTGGAATTGCCGGAGAAGCCATACAGGAAAGGAATAGCAAAAGTGCCATATTGCACCTGACCATCGTAGCCACCGCGCAGTGCTTTGTCTTTGGTCAAACGCTGCCACTGACCCAGCGGGTCAGCCAGGTCTTTCACTTCCAGGAAACCAGCGTCTACACCTGGTTCAGTTTCGTACTGGTGCCAGAAACGCAGCACTGGCTTGGCGCCCGTAACCGTCAGGCTGAGGGTAGTTTCCAGGCTGAAATCAGACACAAGTGGCACACTGCGACCGGCCCAAGCCTTAGTACCACTTCCAGGATGGAATACATCGCCCTGAAGGATGAAGATTTCGCCTGTATTCAGGTCAACCAGGTTGGAGAACCACTCGTCTTCACTTTCCAGCAAATCCTGGAAATAACGGTTGGAGCCGAGGCTAGAACTGCTTGAAGCTGTGTAGGTAAGGGTGCGCACCTGACCGCTAGGCATTGAGCCCAGGTTCCAGGTTACTTTTCCACCTACAACTGTACCACCGTTTGAAGCACTTACCAGGGTAAGGCCGTTTGGCAGTTCATCTGTAACTACCACATTGGTTGCTTCTGCATCCTTGTGGTTGGTTACTGTAATCTCAAAAGAAACATTTTCACCCGGAGTAATAGTTGGCGTAGATGTTACTTTTTTGATTTTCAGTTCTTTGATACAGGTTGGAATTGGATCAAAATTCTCAACACCATCGCCAGCGCTGCCGGAATCACCCTGTTCAGCCAGGTAGCCCAGGCCGCGGCGGGCAAACACGGAAGAAATAAGGCAGGTATCTGCGCCATTGTAGTTGATGATATCAGCCATCATAATGGCATTGCGGCCATCAATAAAGCCCGGATTACATGGCTGCATTTTCATGCCATCAACCACCAGTTGCATAGCACGGTAGTTACCGCTGTTGGTGTTGTTGATATCGGCATCGTAGCCGTATTTTTCAATCATCGCCCAGTGAAGGTCCCACAACATATTCGCCCAAACCTCACCTACCCCGTGCGGGATAGCGCTGGATGGCACCGCACTATAGGTAAGCGGAGCAATGGTCATATCGGTAGAATACGGGTAACGACGAATACCCTGTCCGTCTGTTTCCTGATACAGGGCAAACGTGCCGATACCGCGCTTGTCGCCACCCTGGTCACCTGGTTCAAGGGTCAGTACAAGACTTGCCCAGTCAGACCAGCCCTCACCCATTTGTTCGGCATTGCCCAGGCAGCTGAAGCCATCGCCGGTAAGACGATTGGAAATACCGTGGTGGAACTCGTGCGCAATAATACCATTGTCGAAATCACCGTCGCGCTGAGCCGGACCTGTGATGTTTGGCAAGCCAATAGATATATTCAAACCAGCTCCTGCAAACTGACGCAGCAGATCACAATCGGATTTTTTCATCATCACAACAGGGATAGTTACCTGTGCGCCTACTGAACCGGCAGCCATACCTACTGTTGCATCTTCAAAATTGCAGATGATACAGGCAATACCGCCAGCTTGCTGTACATTCAGACCCTTCATCCCGAATTCACATTCGCCGCGGTCTACCATTACAATTTTACCCGCAACATCATTTACCGGAGCATTGCAACCCAAAGATGGAGAAGCAGATCCGTCGCTTACTACTACTACATCACCGGTTACAGGAGTATTGGTAACAGCGCCACCCCAGCCGTTTCCATCAGAGGATGCACCACCATAGTTGCCAATAACTGGCGCCGGACCATTTACATTGATGATTTTTCCTCCTGCACGATCCCAAACATACATTTGCATGCGACCATTACCACCATCCGGTGGCGTAGAGAAGTTGGCATTATTGGTACCGCTGCCATCAATGGCCTGCGCATATACTTCATCGTTGCCCTGGCCGCCATTACCATAGTTATTTACCTGGAAATTGCCAGCCTGCTCATCAAATCCATAACGATAATATATATCGTGGATCATGTTGTTCATGTAGAACAGGTTCGTGATGGCAGCATCCAGATTCACCACAGGTTCAGCATTGCCGTCGTATGGAAAATCAAAGTTCAAACCAGCGCCAGCCTGAGCAGATTCGGTTGGATCTGGAGTATCGTCGTTGCCACTATCGTCAAAAGCCCAAACGTTGTTACCGCGGGTGTAGGTATATTCGCCACCAGCGGAGCCGTTGACATCCAGCCAGCCATAAGGAGATGCTTCCAGATCGGCCGGGTTGGTTACCACACTGCGGTTGCCATGAATTGGGCTCTCCAGAGGCAGCGCAAACACATTATATTTTTCATCCATCAGCAGATCGCTCTGCTTTTCCGCTTGCACTGGGGCAGCAGGAGCAGCCTGATGGTCTGATTCTTTGCAATGGGTAACACCATCGCGGTGCGGATGGCCCAGGTTGCAGTAATTAGTATGGTTTAGTTTGGTGCTGATCATACCTGTTTGGGCATCCACAATGATGGTCCACAAATCAGGCGTATTGATTTGATCAATTACCATTTGCCAGCCAAGACGCACCGTGCCATTGTTGGAAAGCACGTAAGCAGCTGTCATTGGAATTTCGCTGCGTGAAATCACACCACGGTCGAATACCATGTTGCGCTCATTGATTTTATTGCGCAGGCTTGGCGTAGGGAAACCGGTAAAACCCAGCTCGGCCATAGCCAGTTCCAGAGCTCTGGCTGCACTAACTGAAGGCAGCTCAGTGTTGATACGGGTGTTCAGTTCGTTCACGAAACGGTGACCAACGTGCATGACATCGCCGTTAGGTTTTACGTGAAGTCCAAACAAACCATTGAATACCGGAATGCCGTGGTACTGTTGCTGTACCCACACGTGGGTAACACCGTTGTGCTTGGTGCGGTATTCCCGTACCACCTTCACATCGGATACATCACTTTTTGAAAGTTCAAATTTGATCGGGTTTTCTTGTAGGAAGCGCAGCGCTGTTTCGCGAGCACTGCGACCCTGTGCAGACAGGCCCACCGCCACAAAGGCGAAAAGGGTGGTCAGCATCCAAAGACGTGTAGCTTGGAGATGTCGGTTCATTTGCCAGACAGAAAGATTTGGTGAAACATGATAGCAGACTTATTGGCTGCCGATGGCCGAAAAAAAGATTCGGAAGGAATCAGCAGCAGCCAAGAAGGCTGCCAAAGGTAGCACATGAAGAATTGCCTGCACAAGTAGCTGATAAAAATGTCAGAAATAGCAAAGTTGAACCCGCTGCTCAAACCTCATGAAAAAGGATATTCTGTGGATGAGACACTAGGTTAACAGCTTGTGCCTACCTTTGCACAAAAATACTGCACTTGGAACAATCGCCAGGTTACTCCGCCTCCTCCGGTCAACATACATCTACTGATCACATACCAACCGACACCATCGTGCCAGAAGTCAAACTTTTTGCTTGCTCAGCATCCAAAGATCTTTCCAGGGAAATCGCCAAACAATACGACGCACCATTGGGCGACACCACCCTGGCCCGTTTCAGCGACGGTGAAATGCAGACCATCATCAATGAAAGTGTGCGTGGCTCGTACACCTTTTTCATCCAAAGCACCTGCCAGCCGCACGACAACTTCATCGAACTGTTGCTCTGGATCGACACCGCCAAAAGAGCCTCCGCAGGCTATATCACCGCGGTTGTGCCTTATTTTGGATATGCCCGCCAAGACCGTAAAGACAAACCCCGGGTACCCATCAGCGCCAAACTGATGGCCAATATGTTTACCGCCGCAGGCGTAGACCGCATCATGACCATGGACCTGCACGCAGATCAGGTTCAGGGATTTTTTGATATTCCGGTAGACCACCTGCGTTCCGAGGCTATTTATATTCCTTATCTGGAAAAACAAGACCTCTCCAAAGTCATTTTCGCCAGCCCGGACGTGGGTGGTGTTAAACGCGCCCGTATCTACGCCAAACACTTCGGCCGCGAACTGGTTATTTGCGATAAATACCGCACCAAAGCCAACGAAGTTGCCGCTATGACGGTTATCGGCGATGTAAAAGGCGCTGATGTTATCCTGGTAGACGACCTGGTAGACACCGCAGGCACCCTTTGCAAAGCCGCTGATGCTCTGATGGAAAAAGGCGCCAACTCCGTGCGTGCCATCTGTACTCACCCGGTACTTTCGGGCAAAGCCTACGAAAATATTGCCAACTCCAAATTGTCTGAACTGATTGTGTGCGACACTATTCCGCTGCGCACCGACATTTCGGAGCCTAAGATCAAGGTGCTCTCCACCGCTAATCTGTTCGCCAGGGCCATCAGAAACACAGTAGAACACAAAAGCATTGCCGCTTTGTTTCACGGATAAGCCCGCTTCCCGAATTTTCGCCGCCGCATCCTAAATGTCACTTGGGACGAAGAATACCTGCGTATATCTTCGTCCCAGTTTTCTCATAGTATGTTTTGATTTTCCTACTGCTTCCCCTTCTGGCAGTAGGATTTTTTTTGAATCCTATTTCCCTTACTGGGCCCCCGCTCTTATATTTCGGTTTGGCACTTGAGATGAGCAGTATTTGATTCTTCCGTTTCAATACTACTCATCTCGGGTGCGGGTCGCTTTTCCCAACTATTTTTGCCGGTAATTGTTTGTACTTATGTCACTGGAGCTATTGGTTTCAGACCTATAAGGTTTTGGAAACCTTACAGAGCTGGATTCAATTACTGCTGCCATGCTAAATTCCCGTTTTTTTCTTGTTGGAACTTTGCTTTTCACCTGCCAACTGGCAGCCTCTGCCCAGGTTCAAAGCGCCGCCTATCGCACCATGCTGAAAGGACTGCTCGGACACACTGTGCCTGAAATATCGGTGCAGGAAGCCGTAAAACGCCAGGAAAACAGCATCTTCCTGGATGCCCGCGAATGGCGCGAGTATGAGGTAAGCCATATTCCAGGCGCCCTTTTTGTAGGCTACGATCATTTCGACTGGAGCAATCTGGCCACTGTTCAGGACAAAAACAAACCTGTGGTGGTATATTGCGCCGTAGGGTACCGCAGCGAAAAAATCTCGGAAAAACTGCTTCAGGCCGGCTTTACCAACGTCTCCAACCTGTACGGAGGTATCTTTGAATGGGTCAATCAGGGATTTCCGGTAGTTGATAATAATGGCGCCACCCGAAAAGTGCACGCCTACAACCGGACCTGGGGAGTATGGCTTAAAAAGGGCGAAAAGGTGTATAAATAAACTTCCTGCGAAAGTAGTTTGGGAGCAGGAAGTCTAATAAAAAACGCCCGGTGCATTACTGCCCCGAGCGTTCAGTCATTGTATGAACCTTATGAAAGTATACTTCCAGACTTATTTCTTATTTACGTCGTTGAATTTAGGCAATTTGCCCATATCATCGTGACTCATTTTTTGACCACCAAAACGGTATGCAACCCCAACGTTTACAGAGTAGTCGGCAAAAGCAGCATCGCCATTGCGCGGAATACCATTAGCATCGTTGCCACCAGCAATATCGGCTACGCTGCGGGTACGCTTGCGATACAGCGCATAAGGCACGTTTGCGGTGAAGATGAAATTGCCGCGCTGAACCGCAACGCCGGGCTCTATAGATACTATGAAGCCGGGGCGACGGAAGCCTTTGCTGCCTCCAATGAGGTCTTTGGAAGGAATGCCCTCAGCGCGCATGCCCAATCCTACTGCAATACCTTGCTTTGGGAGCAATCCGTAGTTTACCCCAAAACGTGCCACAAACTGATCGGCCACAGAGTGGAATGCCGTGATGGAATCTACACTGGTAGAATTCGCGTTCAACACCCGGTTCACCGTATTGTTGGTTTCGCGAGGGTTAGACATGTAAAATCCGTTGAAATAGAACGCTCCACGGTCAAAAATTTGGGTAAAACCCTGCAATTCCAGGCTGATACCTACGCCGCCATCGCCTAATTGAATAGACTGGTCAACTGCTTTTACAATCACAGAATCCGTACCATCGGATGACTTACGACGGTGGAATTCATCCTGAACATTTTCGTTGCCGGTTGGCAATTTTACACCCAAACCCACAGCCAGGTTTTTGTTGTGATGTTTGGCAGGATCCAGGAGCCAGTAAGCAGCAGACAAACGCATGTCGCCAATGCCCTGAGCGCCCGTGTGGAAACGCATTTGCTCCGGATTTGCTGTTTTGCTGTTGCCGTAGTGCTCATACAGTGAAGAACGATCGTAGTAAATCAGCGGCAAATTGGCAGAAACACTCAAACGATTGGTAACGCCATAAGAAAGCCCCAGATCAAGAGAATGAGCGTCATTGATTACTTCGGTATGATTTTCCAACCGCTCTTTCTGCTCACTGTCGCTTTTGAAATGGCGAAATGATTGGAAATAACGGTATCCGGCACTTGCCTGAAACTGACCTTTTCCCAATAAAATAGAACTGGAAGAAGTTCCGGAGCATCCGCCCATCGGGCGAATAGCTACGCAGCCTTGTGCATTAACCTTAAGGTTGATCAGCATCAAAACTGCTGCAAAAGCGAACAGGGTAAATATTTTTTTCATGAGCGACAGAAGGATTTTAATGAATGGAACACTGCAAAGATGCAGCCCTTCTGTGCGAAACCTCCTTAGAATAGGCTTAGAATGACGGTGGACGGTGGACGGCTGACGGTGGACGGTGGACGATGGACGATGGACGGTGGGGTTGCGTGGGTAACTAGATCAATGTGGGTTGTCATCCCCGGTAGGGGACCTACACAAGCCCGGCTGCGAGATTATCCCCTGGCAAAGAGGATTGCCCGCAGCCGGGCTTGTGTAGGTCCCCTACCGGGGATGACAACCCACATTGATCTAGTTACCCACGCAACCCCACCGTCCATCGTCCACCGTCCACCGTCCACCGTCCCCCATCTACCGCAACAACGTCACTTCCCCGCTTTCCCGGACGGAATTGCCGCCACACTCATAATCCAGAATCCAGACGTATACATCAGATGGCGCAGGCTGATCGCCTATTTTACCATCCCAGCCTGCGTTGTTGCCAGACCCTTCAAATACTTTTTGTCCCCAACGATTGTATACCACCATGGTGCGCACCACCTCTGCGCCTTCATGCGGCACTATGCGGAACAGGTCATTGGCGCTGTCTCCATTCGGGGTAAAAGCATTGGGAATGTACACTTTCTCCTGATTGCACACCAACACGCGGTATTCTGCCGAATCCTGGCAACCATTGCCATCCGTAACCACCAGAATGAATTTGGTAGAGGTATCCGGCGAAGCTATAGGATCCGGACAATTGCTGCAGCTCAACACATCCTTATCAAACGGAATCCATTCATAAGTGGCATAGTTATCGGGTGTGTTGATCACTGTACTATCACCCACGGCAATAACCAAAGGATCTCCCTGTTCCGGAACTACCGGATTCGGCGATTCCACCACATTCACACACGTAGTAACCAAACAACCCGTTACCGGATTTTCCTCCGTACGGCAAATCCGCCCCGAAGTGGTGAATACACTGTCCAATACCTCCTTGGAACCGCCCTCACAGAATACCTCGGTTTGCTCAATATTGGTTGGAATTACGATCAACTCCTGCGTAATAATACTATCGCAACCATTGGCCTGCTGCAATTCCAGGGTGTATACCCCGGGCACATCGGTCAGTTTACCCAGGATATCTACCGGCTGCCCCTCACAGGTGGTAAGGTCCGGCAGGGTAATTTTATCTGCAGGGAATACCGTTACCGACACCGTGCCTGTACCTGTGCATCCGCCCGCGAAGGTCACCGTTACACTGTAGGTAGAGGAGCCCGCAGGCTGCACCACCTGAATTTGCTGATTGGGCGTGCTTATGCCCGGCCCCGCCCAGTTATATACCGAACCTCCAGCCGTGGCTTCCAGTGTGGCCGGCTCGCCCTCACAAATACTCAGGCTTTCGGTTTCAATACCAAAATCGCCGCCGAACTGAATTTCAAAACGGCGCTCAATGGTACAGCCTCCTGTTTTTTCCTCCAGAACCAGGGTCACCAGCTCCCCGGCCGACACGTCCGGGCCGGGCGTAAACACCGCATTGGCACAGTTGGTACAGCTCAAACCCGTTGGCGTAAGCCAGGTATAGGTGCTGCCTGCTGTTTCAGGAGTACCCACATTGACGGTTTGTACATTACACAACCCAATACCCTGGGTAATTACCTGATTGCCATTGAGTGGGAACACCTGATCCGCACAGGCGCAGTTCTGCTCGGCCGGAATCAACCCAATCAGACTGCAATACGCCGAAGCCGGCAGGTTGTTCAAACTACCCGTAATAGCCGATACCGTGCCGGGCGATAAAGTGCCGTTGACGGTAATTTCCGTCACTTTGGGTTCTCCGGCATCTACCTGTCCGTTTCCATTCAGATCCTGATAAATCTGAACCAGCGGGTTGGTGGCTGTGGTTACCCCAACATTTTCCAGGCTGGCGTTGAATGAAGTTTGCCCGCCCTGCAAATTCAGCTGGAAATTGGTGATTTGCAGTTCCGGATTTTGTGGATTCAGGTTCAGCAAGGCTTCACCTGTTGCTACATAAATATCGCAAAGTTGATTGCTGGAAGGACAGAACACTTCCGTTTTTTCCCGGGTTTGCAGAATAACAAATTTATCGGCGCACCCAGCCGGATCATCGTATTGAATACTGAAACTAAAGCTCAGCACACTGCCGGCGCCAAGCGTTTGTGGCAATGGCCACTGCAATTGCTGGCCGGAAATCACCGGCTGAGCCGTTGGTGCATTTAACCCGGGCGCGTAAGAATTGGGCACGTAAGAAGTACCCTCCGGCAAAAGCACATAAATGCTGTCGCCGCTCATCGGCACACTGTTCAGGGCAATGGTGGCGTCCAGCTTAACCGGATCATTGCAGCTGATGGCCGCCGGCAGTGTGGCAAATTGCAGGTTGGAAACCGCCATATTGCCCGGATCCACACCTTCCACCCCAATCGGATCGCCAGGTTTACGCAGGATATTGGAATTGATTCCACAGGCCTGCACTGACTCCGCACCATAAACCGGCTGGGCATTGGCCACTACCCCACATTCAGCAATGACCCTGAAACGAATACGCATAGCGTTCAAAGGCGACTGATCTGCTGAAATCAATCCGTTTTGACTCAGCAAATTAGAAGCCGCTTCCGGATCAAACTGCCAGATATTGCCTGGTTGCACAGCCGGATCGGGCATGTTCACAAACGGACTGCCAGCCGGGTAAGACAACTGGGCTGAGCCAGGCTGGATGCGCATGCCCGGAGGCAATTTGATGCTGGGCAAAGTATTATAAGCTGTGCCATCATTGGCGTTCGACACTTCAAATTCAAAAAATGCTGAAGGCGAACACATCGGAATCTGCTCCGGCTGGCTCACAATTACCAGTTCCAGTTCCGGTGGCTGCGGCCTGAGTTCCAGCGTTTTTACAAAAGAGCCACAGGAATTACTATTGCCGTTAAAAACAGGTGCACAATCCCATCCAAACCTAATGGTAAGCGTTACCGGTCTGCAACTCAGGTTGCGCGCATTCAAACGCAAAGCGAGCTGCTCAAAACTCAACAAGGAGTCCAGTTGATACACTCCGCCAACCTGTGAAACTGGAATCTGAGAAGGCATTAGCAACAGTTCAACATCCGCCAGATCGCCATCCGACTCAACAGTCAGCCATGCATTCGGCGCAATCACCGAAGCATTATTCCGAAGGAAAAAGTCTATCTGAAGGTCATCTGTAGGCAGGTAATAAATATTGCTCTGCGTGAATAATTCCAGCTTCGGGCTGCCGTTCTGGTAACCGTTCGGATTGACAATGTAGTAATCAAATTTCACCGGATTGTGAAAACACATGTTGGCATACTCCAGTCCCAGCACCGTGCGCCCAAATTGGGTGCCGTTGTACCCGCATGTGGTATCAAAACGGGTGCTGATTTCAAAAGAATACCCTTCATCAAGCAAATCAGAGAAAAACGGAGAAAGATCGAGCGACAACGAATCCCCATTAAAGCCAGGCATAACCGGGGTTACTCCAAACACAGGCACATTTTCCTGCAAACGCAGATAATTGAGCTTGGAATCAATAAGGCCTACGTTTGTTGGCAAAGAATAGGTGTATTTGTTTACAGTAGAAAGCTGCCGCACCTCAAATGGAAACATATTGGCCCTTGCAATTCGGATATTGTACTGGAAAGGCGACACCTCGGTACTCTGAGCGCATGGCTCAATGCGGTGTGCATTGGGCGATACTGATTCCAGGTAGCCGGAAAATTGGCCAATCTCTTTTTCCGTACAAAAATCGTTCAATTCCCAGGAATAGGTCTTTTCCGTATCGCAAATGGAATTCCTGAAATTGATCAACGGAGGCGCGTTGGTTCCCAGCGGCGTAAAGTTGTTTTCAAACTTGAAATCAGCTGTAAAAATCAGCGAGTCGCCCTCTGATAAGGTAAAACCTGAAGGCAGGCAATCAAAATCGCTCAGCGCCAGGTCAAACTGGTGGAACATATTGCTGCCCACGTCAATGATCTGAGGCGGACGAATATTGGGCTCAGCCACCTGAATGATATGTTGGTCCGAGCGGATAAGCGGCAACGGAATCGGGCAGGTATATTGCTGCCCCGAGGCCGTTTTGATCACCATCTGCGACCTGACGAAACTGGTAGTATCGTAGTTGGCAAACAATATTTTGCCGGCGCCTATTTGATATTCGTCGCCATCCAGGGTATCAAAATCACTGAGCCAGGATTCCAGGAACAAACGAAAATGGAGACTGGTAACAGCCCCTTCTTCCACATAGGCCCGCAATTCTGTGCGCAGGTTGTCGCCCACCAGGAAACGGTCGCGCCGCACACCAGCTGCATTGGCCAGGTTGAAGTTGTCGGCCTTGCGGTCGTCGTTGTTGTCCTGAAAACCATAATTGGTGCGGTAGGAATCAAAATCTACCACCACCAGAGTGCCTCCGGAGCCGATACCACCACCACCGCCACCGCCGCCGGTAGTATCGCATTGATCGTCTACCACCAGGATAAACTCATCGCAATAGGTAATAGCGCAGTTAATGGGATCGTTGGGTGTAACAGATACCATAGAGGTGGCAAACAGCTTCAACTGGCATCCTCCACAGTCTGAAGGCGGTGGGTACACTGTATAATCCAGGCCGCGAGGAGGCACATTGGGCACTGCGGCCTCACAGGGCATCCCTTGCTCGCAGTGGTATTTGAGGCAAAAATCATCGCTCACACTATCCTGCGAAAACGGCAAATCAAACACCATGCGGATGGAAGAAGAGCCGTCCGGGTTGGTATTCAGCTCAGTGGTGAGCGCCGTTTGACCGTCCAGGTTCAGCGGACAGTTTGGATCCCAGTCAAAACCCAGGGGCAGGTTGAACAGCACCTGCAGGTAACCTGTATCCTGGATCAGCCGGCCAGATTTGACCCAATATTTCAGAGAATAGGTTTCGCCGTCCTGCAAACAATTCTCCAGATTGTAGATGGTTCCTGCCCTGACCTTCAGAAAGGCTGTATCCGGGTAAAAGTTAAACACTGATCCTACCGGCACATTGGGCGGACAGGCTTTAAAATAGTTATATCCTACCCTCATACTGGGTATCAGTCCGCCGCAAACCGGCTCACAATAATAGGTATGAAACTGCAGCCGTACGGTATCGCCCGGCAATACTTCAGGCACAACTACCGTGGCATCCATCACATAATTTGCGTTATTGCATGATCCCAGTATAGTAGGAGTGCTGGCTACCGATTGCAGCGGTTGCCATCCGGAACCATTGTTCCACTGGAAGGAGTTCTGGTTAATGGCATGAAAACCGGTGTCCAGGGTCCAGGGGTTAACCACCACATTGAAAGCAGGTAATTGCCCGTTGTTGATAATCAGGATTTCCTGAACCGAGGGAATGGCGCCGCATTGACTCAGCGGAGGAGCATAAATGGGCACAAAAGACAGGCTGGGATTCTCCGTAGTTGGTAAAATGGTAATTTGTCCATAAATACTGTCTTGCTGGCAACTGCTGTTATTGCAACCCCATCCAATCACAATCAGGGATTCGTTGGTGAAAGTAGGAATACCACAATCCTCAATGGTAACCTTTTCCACCAGAGTAATTTCCTCGTTGAAATCCAGGAAATTATCGCCATTACCCACTGAAGCAAAAAAGCTGCCAGGCACCTCTGCACTAAACAGCGTGGGCACATTGTTTTGATTGATGCTGCCCTGCAATTCTATGCTGAAACCCGGGAAATGCGCATCCGTAAACCGCAGCGATTCAATTGGCCCGGAACGGGTGTTTTTCAAAGTTATACTTCGCATAACCACATCTCCTTTTACAGCCGTAGTGGTAGGAGGTGTAATGCTGGATATATTCACAAAACCGGTTTCAACCGGATACAGATTGGAGATAAATTGCTTGCTGCCACCTGCATAGGTAGCCACAATGGTATTGGAAAACAATTGTTGGTTGTTGATGGCATCTACCAGCGCACAACCGGCTGTTACATTCAGTGTGAAACTGGCAGAGGCCCCTCCGGCCAGGTCAGACAGGGCAAAAACCGGAGCATTCAGATTGGAAATATTACTCTCGGTAGCACCTGCAACCGTTCCTGGCAGGTAGGTAATACCCGCCGGAAAAGTAATGGTGGTTTTCAGGTTGGTAGCCGCCGGCCCCGGGCCATTTTGCAGGGTAACGGTAATCTGATCGTCTCCGCACACATACAACCCGTCCGGATTCTGGGTGGAAATAACCAGGGTTTGGGCCGACAAACCGGCTGCTAACAATAAAAGTAAGGATAGTGTAATGGATTTCATCCTGTATGTAGTGGTTGTGTAAGAGTTTGCTTTCTGCCACCAATGTAAGGAACACCGGAGTAACCAATTCAGCCAATAACAGTAAATGACGCGCAGTTGCCTTCATTTCGCTGCTTATACATGACGTAAGTTTCCAACAAAAGGATGGGTGGGCTTAAAAACCATTGGGCGTTGTGCCGGCAAACCCGGCGCAACGCCCAATGAAATATAATGTCTGCTAAAAAATTCAATTCACCTGCAACTGCTCGGAATACCCCTTGCCACCCTGCTGCACCTGAATAATAATGGTGTCTTTGGAGTAATCCTTAAGGTCAAATTGCTGGTTGTACTGACCACCAAAAGCATTGAGTTCCTCTCGGAAAAGCTGACGGCCAGCTAGGTCGTAAAAAGTAACCGTAGTGGCAATAGGCTCTGCAGAAAATTCCACAGTTACCTGGCCCAGCGTTGGATTAGGATAAGCCCGGAAACTGCTGAGCTTGAGGCTGCGTTCAGACAAAGACGCAGAACCGCCAGGCAGACTGTTTACCTTGGTTGCATCGCCTTCTCCACGACGAATGGTGATGATATTTTTTTCGCGCAGGCTCTGGCGGTCATTGTCGTCCCAGTTCCAGGAGGTAAAATCACGCACCTGCTCGCCATCTCCGTCAAAAATCTGTACCCGGCTGCTGTTGTCCTGACAGGCTTTCAATGATACTTCCACCTTTTGTTTTTTGCCATCGCGCTCAAACTCCACTGTCACCTTATCGCCTACCTTGTGGCCGGCAATTTCATCCCAGAGGTCTTCATGACTCTCTACCTTTTCACCATTGATAGCAGTAATCAGGTCGCCATTCTGCAGCCCAGCCTCTTTTGCTGCCGACAAATCAGTAAAACCATTGATGCGTGAGCCGGCCACATCTCCCTCTGAATAAGAATCGGAATACACACCCAGGCAGGCATCCTTGGAGCGCACGTTGACCGTACAGTTGCCTTTAAGATTGAGGTTGAGATCCAGTTCATCATCCAGATCTTCCAGGCTTTCCCGGATGGTAGAGCCCAGATCCCAGTTGCCCAGATTCACATTCCAGCTGTTGTAAGGCTTGGAAAGTACGGCATCTGCCGTATTGCGCTTACCGTTGCGTTCGTACACAATGGTTACTTTATCGCCAGGTTTGGTGTAGGCCATAAAGTCGCTGATGTCTTCAAAATCAGCAATGGGCGCCTCATTGAGCTGGTAAATAATGTCGCCATCAATCAGTCCGGCTTTTTCAGCTGCCGACCCTTCGCTGATGGACACTTCCACACCGGGAGCATCGCTTTCGCTGTCGTCGTCTTCATCAGACACACCCAGGTAGCCTTTTTCCTGCGGCTCCACATCATCCACTTCATCGCGGGTAATGAGTTTGGCTTCGGTGTTATAGGTTTTACCATAACGTTCATAGGTAATGGCTACTTTATCGCCGGGTTTGGCGGTGCGCATAAACCTGGTGAGATCGCTCCAGCTATCCACCGATGTGTTGTTAAGCTTGAGGATTTTATCGTTATCGCGCAGGCCGGCCTTATCGGCTGCAGCGCCACGAATCACATTGACCACCAGCCCGGGCTGATCGGCTTTTTCATCGGAATCTTCGTCCACACCAAGAAACGGGCTCTTGGTCTGTGCTTCAGAAGTACCATCGCCAGAGGTGATGGAATAAGTTTTGGCTTGAGCAGGCGCTTTGCTTTTGCTGTTTTTGGGCGATTTTGCGCCATTTATAACAATGCTGCGTTCATCATCGCCACCGGTAACCTCCACTTCTACCGAGGTATTATCGGCGCGGTTTTCGCGGATGTACTTGTCCACATCAAAATTCTCGGCAGCAGCGCCTTTTTTGATGATGGTTTCCGTACTTTCGGAACCGTCGGGATCTACGGAACGTTTGGTAATTACGACTTTTTTGTTGCTTTCCTGTTGGGAAAACAAAGGCGCCAGGCACCACGGCAACAGCAAAAGGCCGGTGACAAGCAGGAGGTTACGGGTTGTTTTCATAGACAAAAAGATGTGGAAGGTGAGCACTGCGGCTTTCCATTGGTCCGGGGGCATACAAAGGGGATCGCTAATAGTGACAACAGCGATGCAACGAAGTTGCAGGAAAGTGACTCTTTTGCAGAAAAAATTTTGGCATTTTCACCTTACTTTAACTATGATCAGCATAATTGACTGGAAGCCTGAATTTCAGGAAGACTGGAAAAACCTAAACCTTAGCTGGATTTCCAAAGATTATGAGGTAGAGCCCGTAGATTTGGAAACCCTCCAATACCCTGAGAAATACTTTTTTCAGGATGGAGGGGCCATTTTACTCGCGCAGCGCAACGACACCGGAGAAATTGTGGGCACCGTAGGTCTGCAGCCATTTGGCAACGGCGTGTTGGAGCTGTGCAAAATGACCGTGGCAGAAAACGCCCGCGGTATGCATATCGGGGAAAAACTGGGATGGGCCGCACTGGAACGGGCACGTGCACTGGGCGCCAAACGCGTTTTTTTGTTATCTAATGCCGCCAAGGCTTATCAGGCCATCAATTTATACTACAAACTGGGATTTCGCTGTGTAGCCCTGGAAAGCACCGAATTCAAACGAGCCACCATCCAGATGGAAATTTCTATTAACGACCAAAATGATAGCTCAGGTAAAGTACCCGAATGGGTTGAAGCCTGAAGTCGAGCACCCGGGAATTGTCGTACAGGATCACGCCATTCTCGAAATTTTGCACCTCTGTAAAATTCAGCGCAGCGGAAAAATGCGCCTCCAATCCAATTGACAGAGACCGAAGTATGAAGTAACGTATGCCCGCCAAACCAGCCAACCCAAATGCTTTTTCTGAAAAGGATCCATCAAATACGGCAGTATTAATTGGCGGTTCAGGACCAACCGGATCCGCATCTACCCGATATACCCCATCCACCCATTTGGCAAATCCAAAGGCCTCTGCGCCAATATATGTACCAAGCCGTCTGCGCACAAATTGCTGTTCTATGCCCACAGACAAGCCAAAATGTTGGTATGGACCACTGAAACTCCTGAAAAATAAAGTATCAGGAACAACTGCATTGGGCACCAGATACGAAAACCCGTCGTGATAAGTGGTAAACTTAGCATGACTGCGCAGAGCGGTTTGCCTGTGCCTGGCGCCTTTAAAGTAGGGCCCCCTGAATCTGGCTTTGAATAACACACTCACTCCTGCCTCGCCGGCTATATAGGGAACCCCGTCAATGCCCAGTTCCAGTTTACGCAACAGGGTTTTGGGCGCCAGGGAGTCGGTTTGAGCGCCAACATGGAGGCCAAAGAGCAATAAAAAAGCGAGCAGGAGGGCTGGTTTGTACATAAGGATTTATTGGGTTTTGTGTTTTAACAACATTCTGGCGCCGCCGTCAAATTTCAGCACCACATCGTGGGTGTTTTTCAGCATTTCGTATTCAGAATCAAAGATGTACGTAAACTCGGTATTGATCTGGCTGTCCAGCTGCGGTTTGGATGGCGCCAGGGCAATATAGGGCGCTTTACCTGTTTGCACATAAAAGTCAAACGAACGGTGGAAACGCCAGTCTACCGTAATACTAACCGGATTGCCCCCCTGTTGCTGAGACTTCAGGTAATCCAGCACCTGAAATGTATTGGCATCGTACCACCATTCGCGTACCTGACGGGGCTGATACGTGCGGGCCATATGGTATATAGAAAACACACCCAGTATGAGGCTTACGATTTGCCCGGCTTTCGGGCGCCATTCCACCAGGTGATGCAGCGCTGCCCCTATACAAAGCACAAACAGCGGGTGCAGCAGCAAGGTAGTACGGGTGGTGAGGTTGGGCGTTTTTAGGATAACGGTTTGCATAATATTGATGAAAACCGTGAGGGCCAGCAAAGCAAAAGCAATCATTGCCGGAGAGCGCCATACCTGTCCCCCTCCATTACGGCCCCAGCGATAAAAGGCATAAGCGCCCAGACTGCAAAAAAACAGGATTGCGGCCACACCCAAATAATCCAGGGGTATATCAATCATTTTGGAGCTGTACAACGAGTTTTGAATCAAACTCAGCACAGTTTCACGAAAAAAACCATTGGATTGCCAGTATTCAAACTGGTTGGTGCTTTGCATTTTGTGCAGCGGCGTGTACACCAGTGCCAGATAACAGGCATCGGCCAGAGCAAGCAGGGAAATGTGTGTCCATCTTGTACGGGTACTGGTTTGCTGATGCAGGAAATAAATAAAGGCCAGTCCGCTCACCGCCGCCCAAAGTATGAGTGCTGTAAAATTGGCATATGCAGCCAGCATGCCGGCAAAAACCGCCCAACCGAAATCGGCCGCTCTTTGCTGCATGAATCCGCGCAGGGCAAACATGGCCGACAACAACACAAAACTGGCTGATAAACCATAGCCCCGACTCAGTGAGAAGAAATCAAGCAGGAATGGATTTAATAGAAACAAAGCGTATAACCCCGGCATGGCCCAGGGGTTGCGCGGAAATAATAGCCTGCAAATCTGGAACGCCGCATAGGCGTAAATACCGAAACTAAGCACATTGGTTATGCGCAAAGCCACCTGATTGGTGCCAAAAAAATGCAGGAAAGTTTTGGTCAGGATAGAGTTCAGGATATGGTTATTTGGCCAGGGATCCGGATACATCATTAAATCCCAGATACTGAATTTAGGATAATAGACAGCAGAAGCCAACTCATCGTGTGTAACGGGAATGTACATTGCTTTAAACCAAACAGTAGCCCAGGCAGCCAAGGCCAGAATAGCTATTGCCAGGTAGGAGAGTCTCAGGGCATTTTTCATCAAAGCAGGTCGGCAGTTAAATTTCGGCCAAATTTAACTCTTTTCAGCAAAGCAAGCAGGAGAATGTAGGACCGAGGAACGATGGACAACACTGTTGCGCCTGAAACACCCTTGTTGTCCATCGTCCATTCCCCCTACCCTACTCTTTTATTACCAACACCCTGGGCTTACTAAATACCTTTTTTTCATTTTGATAATACAAAAAAGCCTGGCTGGCCGGCGCTTCAAAACTTCCGGCCATATCTACCCGCAAATCCAGGGCAATATCCTTGTGCTCTTTCGGATTAATCCGCTCAAAATGGAACACCGCAAAACCATTCCACAACTCATAATAATCGCACTGCTTTTCATCCACCAGCTTTTTTAGCTGCCAGGGTTGCAACGACAATCCTGCCGGTATACCTATAATCATCATGGGCGCAGGCAGCATAGCATCCTGCAGATTGGTTAACCTGGCCTGCAGCCGAACTGTTTCGCCAATTCGTGCGGCAGACTGATTAAAATCTGTGGTAAATGCAAACGGGACACCCGGCGCATCCGGCGGGTTTTTCGACATGTAATGCCATTCCAGATCGAAGGGCACAATGACTTTTTCATCGCCAAAACGCACCGTAACGGGCGTACTTGCGCCCGTCAGATATTGCTCCAAACCCTGAATGTTCAGCCGACCTATCTGACCTGTGGAAAAAGCTTGTTCTGCCACTTTTTTGCCCGCTATTTCTACGGTCAGGACGCCATCTTTTTGCCCCTCCGATCTTTTTTGCGCATACATCGTCAATGCCCTTAAGGCCAGCACGGTGCTCTGTGTGTTTCCAAAGCCAAAGGCACCCTGCGATTTCAATAAAAACAACATGCCCCGCTCTACCGCATCACTGTTGCGGTCATTGCGCATCAGCGCCACCATAGCCAGAGCGGTAGCTTCCACGCTGAGGGCTGCGCCCTGACTGAAAAATACGGATACGGATTTCCCCGTCCAACTGCCGTCCGACTGTTGTTGCGCCAAAAGCCGATCCAGCACTGCCCCTGTTCGGGCATCGCGGGTAGCACTGAGGGTATTGGCCAGTAAAGCCCATAGGTAGGAATCTTCAGTTGTAGTCGTATTGGCATAACATTGCGCTATTTCGGCCTGAAACAACTGCCCGGCTCCGGCCTCTGCCACCGCCCAGGCAATATAGGCATCCATAAGTTCGCCGCTTTTCCATCCGTGTGCATTACCAGGGTTCAGCAACCATCCGCCCTTTCCATTGCGCCGGGAGTACAACCACCGGGTAGTACGACTCAGGAGCGCCGGATCAACCGGAAATACCTTTTTCATATCCGTAAACTCCAAAAGCCCGTAAGCCGTAAGCACCTCGTGTCCCGGATCCCTGCCATACCAATCAAAACCGCCGGACGCAGATTCATAACCCGTCAGTTTCTGGTAGCCTTCTTCCAGGTATTTCATGGCCTGCAATTCCACTTCCGGGCGTATGGTATTGGTGGTACGCAATAAATCAAGCACAAGCAAATTGGGATAGTTGCTACTGCTTACCTGTTCAAAACACCCAACAGGCTGCCGCAACATGCGTTCCATACCCATTATCACGTTGTCGAGCACTGATGGATAAGCGTTTAGAGAAAGCCTGACCGTGCCCTGCACCGGTTCAATGAGCGACACGTCAAACTGACTTAGCGGCGCTTTCCCTCCTGCCACACCACGCATCGGAAATCCGGGATTTTCGGTCCTGATTCTGGCCTCAAAAGCATCTGCCAGCACTTCATCTGCATACAATTGCACCTGAAATACCTGATCATCTTTAAGCGGAAACCCTATGGCATAACTGGCCGACAAAACTTTGGTTTCGCCTGGCGCCAGACGCACCTGTACACCTTTTGATGAAATGCTGTTGGGCAACGGAGTGAAATGTTCAGGCGCGCGCAGGCGCAGGAACCCGCCCGCCGGATACGCCGTTTTGTTGCTCACCGCAATTTGCCAGGTAGGCAAATCTCCTACCATTACAAACGCTGGCGCTTTCAGCTGAATACTTAGCGGTTTTTGTACAAAGAAAGAGGTCTCCGCCCTTCCAACACTCCCTTGAACGCTCAGTCCTTCCAGACTTGCCCGAAAATTGGTAATTGCATCGGATGTATAAAATGTAACCTTGGCGCTGCCGTTTTGATCTGTTTCAAGAACTGGATTCCAATAAATAGTTGACCGAAAATCTGTGCGCTCCTCAGTAGGCTTTGTGGCGGCATATCTGGGCACATAAAACGTACGGGCCTGATCAAAGTGCCTGCCTCCCGGTTTACGTTTATTTTTTGACCGACGAGTACGATCATCCCAATCCTGAACAGGTGGAGAATTCAGTGTGTTAATTCTGATTCCATCCACATAATAAACAACATTGTTACTCCGGCTGCCCCTGATATTCACCTCTCCCCCGTCAATGGCGCTCACCCCGGGCGTTGTGGCATCCAGCGCATTGCGTTTTCTGACCGGAATGGCTTGTACTTGTTCCCTGCTGAGGGTTTGTGCACTGGCCATTTCATCCTGCGGAATTTTGTATGCCACAATAGTCACTTCCTCCAAAATGCTACAGTTTCCAAGCGTAACATTCAGGCGTGCTCTTTTAGTGGGCGAAACCTTTACCTTGGTAATGGTTTGAGCGGTAAACCCTGTGAAATAAAAACCAATCTCGTATTCTCCGGGCTCCAATGCAAGCCTGAAAAAACCATAGTAATCAGACACTGCCCCCCGCACGAATTCCCCCCCTTTCATGACTTTTATAGTAGCGCCAACCAAGGGTTCTACCCCATCGTTCATCAGACCAATCAGGTTATACTTATCCTGACATATTTCATAAACACACTGAACACCTGGCTTAAGCGGCTCGGGCTCTTTGATATACAATTCCAGATCATCTGTATAATGAAAAAGCGCCATGTATTTATCCTTGTCGAAATATAATCCGGTGTATTTGGACAGGTCAACATTTTCGAATGAAAAATAGCCTTCCTGACTTGTAATGGTACTTTCCCCGTTGGGATGAAGCCTGATTTTTTTCTTTTTAGCCGGAACGCCTTCTGATTGGTACAACCTGCCTGCAATAACAGCACGTTCGGCATATCCATATCCCTGATAAAAATTGTTATCCAGGATATCCGACCAGGTAAACCGTCGCCATCCCTGCGTGAGCAACAGATAATCCAGCGCCTGATCAGCCTGCGGTTCTGCGGGATCAAAATAGAAATTGGGTTCTTCTATAACGCCTTTTACCTCTTGTTCCAGCAACAAACTGGCCAGAATGTTGCCCTGTTTATCGTCGGCAAAAGTCAGCAGTTTTTCATCTACAACCGACAGAGAGAAATGGCCTTTTACCGGTTTGCCGGCATGATCGTTTACCTGAATGCTGAGGTTTACCTCCTCGCGGGGCATGTATTCCTGTTTATCGGTTTTCATCGTGATGTTCAGGCCTTTATTGCGCCCCACAAACACGAGTCGCTCGGCCAAAGCAGTGCGGTTTTCATCCATCAGCGTAATCCGGGCAATACCCATGGGCCAATGGGCGGCAGGCACCTCAATGGTTGTTGACATTTGGGTGGTTTCCAGGGGCACAAAGCAGCATAGTTCATCGCGCAATGTCCCCACCAAAAACAGTTTGCCGGGATGGCTCCCACGCAATTGAAAGCTCAATGATTGCGCATCCTGCTTCAGCAAGTGCAGGGAAATGCCGTTCAGTTCAGCCTCGGGGATGGGGAACAGCGTATTAGCAGCAAAAGGTTTGAGCAGTTGGGCAGCGTATGTTTCTCCGGCCTGCGGGGTAAAATCAAAGGCCCCCATCCCGTCGTGAAAACTCCGGAATGATGTCACTACCCGACCTTTGCTATCTACCACGGCGCCCTCCACATCGGCGGGTTTGCCTTGTGCATTGAGGCATTTAAAAGCCATACGACAGGGGAATCCGGCTATTGCCTGGCCACTTTCAGGGAAAAACTGGAGATCCAGTTGATGCAATGTAATGGGCACAGGTCTGGAAATAGCTTCCTGTTGCCCCTGGTGAAGCAATTGCACATTCAGAAGTCCGTCGGCAGATTCCAGTTTTTCGGGCAGGGTAAAGCGGATGAACGCCTGACCGGCTTCATCGGTAGAGGTTTCGCCCTGGGTATAGGTTTTGCCGGCTAGTTGCACTGTAAAGTTCAGTTTTTGTGCTGCGAGCGGCTTGTTCTGGATGGTATGACCATTGAAGCGGGCGATAGCTATTTCGCCGGGACCAACGGCTTTTCGTTCAAACCGGAGTTCCAGGTTGACATTGGGCAAAACCGTATGTTGCAAGGTAATGCTGCGTTCAAAACACTCCTGGGTATGCCCCATCCAATGAGTAAACGCTTTGATTTTATACTGGCCACCTGCCATATTGGGCGGGAAATAAAACTCGCCGGCGCCAACACCTTCCAGGGCCAGAATTTCCCTGCGCGATAACATGTAGCCGCGCATATCATGGAGTTCTACGTACAAAACCTGGCTTTGGAGAGAGGCTTGCAAATTGCCTGCATTTACGATATAGGCACAAAACCACAGATATTCGCCCGGCTGCAGCAGCGTTTTATCGAGACTCAGGTACATTTTTTCCGGGGCTGCATCTGCACGGTATTCAGAGAGCTGCGTTTGTAATGTTTTACAAAAAACAGAATCAGTTTCAGTGAGCGGTGTAACGGCAGATAGAGGCGCAGCTGCAGGAGCAGCCATTGCGGAGACACCTGACAGCCAGATAGCGAAAAATGTAGTAAAGAACATAAGAAAAGATTTAGCGTATGGATGTTGGCAGACTTGAGATTACACAAGTGGTGCATCAAAAGTGTTGTGCCAGACTACGAACGCCAAGCGCCGATGAGTGAAGCCGGGTACAGGGCAGGTGAATGATGGCTGTGGGTGATTGGAAGCTGCGGGGCGGGGAAATGAAACTTTGCGCTTGCAGCCAGGCGATGGAATTTTAAACTGTTATCGGGAAAACCGACAACACTCCCACATTGGCTTTGTTGCTGCTTATTAAGCAGATATAATTATCCCTCATTTATTGGAATAATAAAAGTAAAATGGCTTAAAATAGAATAAATTTGAATCATATTCACGGGGCAGTATGAACGATCTCCTAATATCCTTTTTAGTAACACATAAGTATTTATAGTTTTTATGTAAATTAAGCGTATCTACTATTTGCAAGGTTTTAGTATTGAAACTACTTAATTTAAACTTAATTGTACTATCTATACTTATACACGCACCTATTATACCTTTTGATTCTAAAAGCTTTGAATAGGAATTAAAATTTTCAAGCACTTCTTGCTCGGATTTTTCCTTAAAATGATTGCCATAAACACTTGTTTTAAACAACCTTTTATTAACATAATAAACCTCTCCATCTTTTATAAAAATAAATTTGTTAAAATTTCTATTAGTCCGAACAGTTTGGATACAAATTTCAGACAAAATGGTGTCAGAAAACAGTGTTTCAATTGTTGAAAAATCTTGAGCGACATCGGTTCTCAAATCACAAGCAGTGAAATATAAGGTAATGAGCAGCAAAAATCCGAACGATTGTATGTTTTTCATATTTAGTTGCTTATAGTATTGGTTCTTCGTTATTTCTTATGGGCAACCACAAGATGATAGGTGTAATGGGTGCCTAATTTTGATATTCGACCCATGTAAAGTCATGAAAAGTCATATTATCAAGATCAGCATTATTGCTCATTTGAGCCCTGCCTGTGTCTTCCAGCCTCCATAGCACCGCAAAAGCCGGGCGCGGCAAAAATAATACAACAGACTTCCAATGAACATCAGGGATAAGAACAGTAACTTTCGCAGCTCCAAATATCTTAAATTTTTGACTTCTCTGGATCTTTCGCTGCATTCAAGATGACGTTTTTTAGCCACTCACGGACGTAGTTATTCCCGAAGAAGTCGGGAAGACCCGAGTGTGGCGGAAAAATATTATATGCAGTTTTGAAACTTGAATCCGCATGAAATTAATTATAAAAACCGGACAATGTATTAAAAAAACAATAGATTCCGTAAGTGACAAAAAAACAGAAAAACAATATGTCTATTAATAAAAATCGATATTAGCTTTTCCCTTTGCAATTAAAAATCCTAAATAAGAGATATGGCATATAAATCATTAATGGTACGTTTTTACTAAGAATTAACGCTAAGGACTCATGCGTTTGAGCCCATCTCGCTATCTCAAGCGCCAAATTAATCGCCCAAAAAGCAAAAATAAGAATGTTATACAAATAATGTTTAGCCATTGTTTGAATATCAGGGATAAGAACAGGCACTTCCAGAGCTCCAAATATCTTAAATTTTTGACTTCTCCGGATCTTTCGCTGCGCTGCTAATGACACGCCGTGTTATTGTAGTATAAATGGCAGTCTGTTGGCCTCTATATGACAATTCTCGTTGTTTTTAGCCCACGATGATTTTCTGACCAAAACCACCGTGGGCCATCAAGCCGCACGCTTTCTGCGAAAATCTGCGGGAAACCCCTCGTACGTTAGGTTTCCCGCAGATTTTCGCAGATTTCACCCGCAGATTTTCGCAGAGGCGTTCGGTTTGGGTTTGGTTGTGGGGATTGGGGCAAGTCAATTGTCCAGCATCAGCTTTGCTTGTTATTTCAGTACTTCAAGAGGAGATTGTTACGGCGGAAAAATCTTGGTCGGACACGCTTTTTGGGAGATTACATGATTCTTCAATAACCATTTTTAAGGTAATTGGCTATTAAAAGCACTTCAAAATCATTTAAAGACCTACATAAATTAGGATCTCTCATCATATGCTTAGGATCGCAAAGAACTAGCTTAAGATTTGTATTAGTTATTGGGAGATTAGTTTTTAATTCCTCAAAAAAAGAGGGAGGTGCGTAGTGGCAATCTGCACAGTTGTATATGAACAGGTCACTTCCAATATGCGGGTTGTATTGAAGATACTGAGGAAAAGCAGCTGAATCTAATACACCGACCTTGATTCCTTGTCCAAAAGTGCAATATTCTGCTACTACGATCTTGTGGTTAATTTTATATAAGTTTATTTGGCAGATCGAGTCAAGCACTACCTTCTCCACATACATAGTATTTCTTTCATGCCTTTCCAACATAATACACCCCAAAATCTGGCAAGAGAGAAAAGACAGCCAAATCAGCAGGTAGTTCCATCCAGAACTTAAATTTTTCGGGTTGCACATAATTTATCATTTTGAATGATCGTACTTGATATTCTCTTCTTGTAAAAAGCTTTTAATTTTATCAATACTTTTCGCCTCTCCCGATATTCTAATCGCCGCTCAAAACTATTTAAGGGCATTATTCGGTGTTCAATGAGACAGAAAAGTACGGCATAATGTTCATTAAACCCTGCCTGTTCTTCCTGCCTCCATAGCACCGTAGAAGCCGGGCGCGGCAAAAACGCGTTTTACTGCATTCACTTTTGCAGATTGTACCAATTATTAGAATAGCCTTCTTCAAAAGCCTTACTTATTACCGGCCAATCAACCAAATAATCTGATATGGAAATAATCTGATCCTTGTGTTTTTTTAAATAATGGTATGAAAAATAAAATGTCATTTCAAAGTCTAAATCTTCAGAAACGGTCAATCGATAAAGCAAAGGCTCAACTATTGTCTTATTTTCAATAGTGATAAATTTTGTATTTTCCCATTTACATGTTCCATGTTGCTGACTTTCCAGGTCACAAATATGGAAAATCATTGGGGTGTGTTCTGGATTGTCATTTTGCAAGACAAATTGCCCGGGTTTGTATAAATCATTATTATTGATTACATACTTTCTGTAACCTTGTAATTGGAACTGAAGGCAAGCATCGTAGGCAGCCTCTACCATGTCCAATAAAACTTCTTTATGATGTACTGGAGTTTTACTCCATATGGCTAGTCCAATTCCCATTATTTCAAGGTGTTTTTTAGTTCTTCTAATGAACCGATGATGATTTTGATTTCAATACCGTGGGTTTTACTCATTGCTCGTATATCTTTTCGCCTCTTCCGGTGTTCCAATCGCTGTTCAAAACTGCCAAAATTTTCAGGCATACTCTTATCCCATATATCTCATTCCTTTTTCTCCATCCAGCCACCTTAGTTGTTCATCGGCATATCGCTTGATTACTGGGTTTTCGCTTTCCAAATATTTCTTTAACAACGCTATGCTTTCTTCCGTATTTATGTCGGCTAATGCCCACATACATTTTCGGATGAAACTTGCGTAGCTTGTATCACTTAAATAGAGATATTTGAATTGCAAACTAATCACGGCATTAATATAGGGAATTGAAGTTTCAGATTTAATTGAAGTAATTATAGAAATTATATCTTCGTGATTATGATGCCATTTTTCTATTAATAAAAGATTGTAATAATTAACGAAGTCTGATTGAAGATTAAACCAAGATGGAACAAACAACAATGCTTCGAGTGTATTACTCTTTTTCAAAACGAAGTCTTCATCTATCCAGCCCCCCATATCTTTGAAGATCTCTGATAACTCTTCAGTGGTACTTTTGGATTGGTCGTGCAAGAGCTCTTCAAATATTTTATTGAAAAATTGCTGCAATGCAAGTTGAATGATTTCACTTTTGGCAATCTCGAAAGAAGATTTGCCAAGTAAATTTTTAATATAAATTGAATAAACTGATCCTTTCATTTTGTTTTTAGTCTATTTTTTCAAAGTAAATTAGGCCTTCATTAAAAATGTTTAGGGCTTTTCCTGCTCCGCTAGCGCGAAGTTACCCAAATCCCAAGCACAGCACACGCTGGCGCGATGTTTCAACATCGTGCCCATTATTTCCGCAGGCTTTGCCGGCAGCACGAAGCGAGCAGCCCGGCCGTTCTAATATTACGCTGTTGGACACGACTTTTGTTTTTGCCCCTC
The DNA here is from genome assembly GCA_035299505.1 of Saprospiraceae bacterium. Taxonomy (GTDB): domain Bacteria; phylum Bacteroidota; class Bacteroidia; order Chitinophagales; family Saprospiraceae; genus M3007. Next base: position 66,003 of record DATGWL010000110.1, read on the forward strand.
TTTTCATGGGTTGTTTGGTTACTCAAAGTTAAGCTCAAAAAGCCAATGAAAGAAGTGGAACAGCGCTAAAATCTGTGCGGTAGTTGTCGGCAAAGCCGACTGGGATTGTATGTCACGACGTTGGAACGTCGCGCCAGCGTGCGCTGGGGATTCGGGTAGCTTCGCGCAAGCGGAAAGACATAAAAATCACTGGATTATGGTTTTTTGGTAAAAAGTAATTATTTTTGTTTCTTTAAATCCTAAATATTTAGGAAATTTGGAAATGAAACTGATTGATTTTTTAAACAGATTTAAAAAAACACCTGCATTTTCCATTCGTGAGATAGAGCGGCTTTACCCGGGTTTTGAGCGTGACAACTTACTCAACTGGCAAAAAAAAGGGTATATTTTGCGCATCCGGAATGGTTGGTACAGTATCTCTGGCCGCATAACCATGGAAGCGGAGCTGTACTGGGTTGCCAATAAAATCTACCGGCCTTCGTATGTTTCTTTGGAAAAGGCATTCGCCTACTACCACTGGATACCGGAGGCCGTTTTCACCATTACATCTGTTTCTACCCTGAAAACAAAGGTTTTTGATACCCCTTTGGGCAACTTTCGTTATTCAAGTATCAAGCCGTCGCTCTTTTGGGGCTACCAACTTATTAAAGTAGACGAGTACGGTATAAAAATGGCTGAGCCCGAGAAAGCGCTGCTTGATTTCCTGTATCTGAATTCTAACATCCAAACATTTGCGGATTTTGAGTCACTTCGATTTAATATTGACCAAATAAGAGAGGATGTTAATCAGGAAAAACTCACCTCCTACAGTAATCTCTTCGAATCTGCTTCATTGTCAAAACGGGTGAAAACTTTTATCAAATATCTTGATCATGCTGAATCTCTCTGAACTTTTAGTCTCCTATCCGGAGGTATTGCGTGTTCATCGGTCTTTTATCCTGCGTGAATACTTGCAGTGCAAAATTTTGGAAATATTATTTGATGGCCCCTATGCCAGCCGGTTTTGCTTTCTGGGCGGCACTTGCCTTCGACTGGTCCATAATAATACCAGGTTTTCTGAGGATTTAGATTTTGATAATTTCCAGGTCACGGAAGCTGAATTTACCGAAGTTTCAACATCAATCAGGATTGGACTGGAATTGCAGGGGTTTCAGGTAGAGATGAAACAAATTATTAGAGGCGCCTATCATTGTTATATCAAGTTCCCGGGACTTTTATTTCAGCAAGGTATTAGTGGTTATCGCGAGGAAAAAATCCTGATTCAGTTGGATACAGAACCTCAGCATTTTAGTTTCAAACCTGAGAGTTATATACTAAATCGATTTGACGTAACCACCCAGGTGCTCACCACCCCGCTGGATATTCTGTTAGCTCAAAAGTTTACGGCACTTTGTCAGCGCAAAAAAAACAAAGGGCGCGATTTTTTTGATATTGTCTTCCTTCTATCCAAGTCGGTAAAACCCAACTATGCATTTTTGGAGATGAAATTGGGGGTTACTAACCGGGAACAGTTGTTGGAGCAGGTAAAAGTCGTTTGTCAGCTTCTTGACATGGAGGAGATGGTTAAGGATGTGCGTAATTTCCTGTTTTATCCGGCAGATGAAAAGAAAGTCCGGTTATTTCTGCCGGTTTTAGAGCAATCTGACTTTTAAACCCTGCCTGTTCTTCCTGCCTCAATAGCACCATAAAGCCGGGCGCTCCAAAAATAATACAACAGACCTCCAATGAATATCAGGGATAAGACCAGGCACTTTCACAGCTCCAAATATCTTAAATTTTTGACTTCTCCGGATCTTTCGCTGCGCTGCTAATGACTCGCCGTGTTATTGTAGTATAAATGGCAGTCTGTTGGCCTCTATATGACAATTCTCGTTGTTTTTAGCCCACGATGATTTTCTGACCAAAACCACCGTGGGCCATCAAGCCTCACGCTTTCTGCGAAAATCTGCGGGAAACCCCTCGCACGTTAGGTTTCCCGCAGATTTCCACAGATTTTACCGCAGATTTCCGCAGAGGCGTGCGGCTTGGGATTGGTTGTTTGCTTTGGGGCAAGTCTACTGGCCAGCACCAGCTTTGCTTGTTATTTCAGTATTTCAAGAGAAGATTGTTACGGCGGAAAAATCTTCACTTTTTAAGAGATTACCTGCAGGCTTCATCAAACCTTATTCAGCCATCCTTGCATCTTCCCTTATCCCATATTTCTCTGCAGAATCCGGTGTAAGGGAATATGATGCATAATATTCTAGGACTTCTCCGTTAAATAGTTGTTCAACACTCATTAAGAAATTTCTAAGTATTGCTCGGTTTTTAGGGGCCGCATTACTTTGATTTTCAACAAATTGCTCCCCCCCTTCATATATAAAAACGAAATCTGCAAACAAATCAGCATACAAATCAAACAAAAACAATTTTTGCTTTTCAGGATCGCTTTCATTAAAAATTATAATTTTTATTGCATTTTCAATAAAAATCAACTCAATCTCATTATCATTTTGAATAAAAAAAGGCAAGTCGAAATAAAGATGAACTTTCTCTTTATTAACCAACTCATTAAAATTAGATTTAAGCGCTGAATTTTTATCATAGACAAAACTTTTCCATGAGCATACATCACCATTATATTTCGTTCTGACCTTATATTCAGGATAGTATTTATCTAATAATAAAAACAATTCATGCAAGATATCAATTGACACTTCCTGATGAAAAGCCAATAGCCAATAATAGATTTCTTTTTTCCTTTGATATTGAACTGAATTTTTCATATTTAAAGACCGAAAAAAGCTTAAACAATTTTTTTAATCCGGGATTGGCAATTCATACCAACTTGCCCCATCTGTACCTTCAATAAATATTTTCTTTACGATACTCATATCACTTTTATTGTTGGCTACAACATCATTTATCGCCGCAATAATTTCCATTTGTGTGAATTCTGAAGCGGTTACCATACCATCAATATCTACAAGTTGAGGCAATGTTGCATTTTTTGCATTTGTTGCACCTACTCCAATTTCTTCGATTCTATCCTTTAGTGTCTCGATACTTAGAGCGGTTACATTTTTTAAAGAAATCGGCCTGCCTGAATCAGAAATACCATCAATTCCTGGAAAATCTTGCCTGTCAACGGTTTTTGATAAGGCTATCATTCTTTCTTGCTCAAATTCACCAAGCCTTTGAAGTTGTTGCCTTTCAAATAACTTTCCGGGGTTACTTTCTTTCAAATAATCCACCCATGTAAGTGTTTTATCCGGGTCAGGCATCCTTGTCCAGGTTGGAAAAAACGAATTTAGATATTCCACCAAACAACTATTATGCACCAACACTCCATTCTCCCCCACATAAAAATTATGATCTCTCCAAACCTCCAGGTTGTACACCACCTCTGAGGAGGTTTCCAGCTTCCATTTGGATAGCAGAGCCGCCGTTTGCCGGCTGGCCAGCTTAACCCGCTCTCCGGTTTGAAGGGCATCTGCAGGGAGGTAGGTCTGCCTGTCTTCTGAATAAAACGGATGATTGGGCGTGGCGCCTATCGTATCGCCGGAGGTAAACACATACTGCCATACCTCCGGTGCGCGGCGCTCAAACCAGCCCGTGATGGGCCGGTATTTCTGGCCGCCATCTGTCTGAAAATCGGCAAAACGGGTGTCTACATAACTCGGAGCAAGCTCTTTTACCTGTGCCTTGCCGTGTATCCCCATCTCAGGCAGGGAAATGGCCACCCAATTGCCCGGCACATCGGCCTGATGGGCAGTGAGCCACCATTGCGGCCGCCGCAGGCATGCAGTCATTACGCTACCGCCTGGCTCCGGCATCTCCAACTTTACCCATTTCCAGGTAAGAGGCGTAATATCTTCATTATCAATGGTCCGCTCCGCTACCGGCTTATTGTAGTTATCATTGGTATATTCCAAATGATCCGGGATATGATCATAGGTCAATACAAACTCATGGGCAAAGGCATGATTCAACTGCACTTGTTTCTGCCTTTCTGCATCCGAGATTGTTGCAGAAGCATTTGCTTGCGCACCTGATTCCCCTCCGACAGAAGCCAGGGCTGTTTGTCCAAAAGATACAGTATGGCCACCGGCCAGGGCCATCAAAATCAGCAGCAGTATGGATTGGAGATGTTTCATGGTGTGTTGGTTGCCCGGCCGCCGTCTGTGTTGCAAGGGTGCAGACACTGATAGGGCCGAAAGTTAAAGGATATTTTTTAAAAGTTAGTCGTGGATACTACATTACTGAAACTGCACCTGAACCACCGGTGAGAGCGGGGATTGCGCCCCATCTGCAAATACTGCCATCACTTGATACCTCAATGCCATAAAGGCGTTAGGCGATACATTCACTGGCTGATTCAGGGCGCCTGGATTCACGGGAATAGGTGGGCCGCCCGCTAGTGCAGGTTGCAAAAAGGTCACCTTTTTGGGTACTACTTTTAGATTGGTATCCCCATCAATAAATACATGTATCCCATTTGGGCTGGTTATGGGAATAAATTTAAAGGAGCGCAGGGGGCTGTTGTCAATGCCTCTGTATATCTGAAACCCTACCAAATCCATATCGGGAGCATAATTCCAGGTGAGTTGCACGCGTTTAGGCGGGCCTGGAGCAAAAATTGCCACCAGATTTTGTACAGGTCCACGCATACCCTGATCCAGGGGTTTTGTACGAACCGCTTGGGAGCCAGACTCCAGATCGGCATCATCCACAGCGACCAAACGGTAATAATACCAACGCCTGCGTGTTATGGGGTCCAGGTAAGTAAGTGAGTCGGTATAAGTACTTACCATCTGACCTGATGGAAACTCTGCCAGTGTTTCCCAATCCGGAGAATCCTCGCGCCTTTTTTGGAAAATATACTTTACTACGTCATGACTGGTGCTTGGCGTAACATCAAGTTGCACAGCAGCAGAACGGGGGTAAACTTTAACGATGGCAGGAATTGAGGGCGCTACCACATCTTTCCGGCGTATATTGTAATAGGCAGAGAAGGGAGATTTATTATCATGCAAATCCAATGCTCTTACGGCAAAGTACATATTTTCAGTCAGCGTATTCAAATCTACGCGGTATCTAAACGCCGTGTCTTTCACTGGATTAGAGGTGATTTGCAAAAAATTACTGTCGGCCTGATTTTGTTCTGAAAAATAAACGGTGTAGCCTTTAAGATCACTTTCAGTATTTTTAGACCAATGAATTTCTACCTCTCCATAGTTGTCGCAGTTCCCTCCAAGACCTGTTGGGGCTGCCGGAGGAGTATCGTCCTTACCCTGACCTAACTTTGGTAATGATGCCACTTGTTGGCCATTGACATCTTTGGCTCTTACGATGTAATAATTGGATCCGCCGGGATTTTGGTCGGTATATGTCCTCAAATTGGCGGGAACATTAGCTAGGAATGTGAATGCACCATCTATTTGAGAGGCACGGGAAATGACAAATACATCCAGATCCGGCTCCATGTTAGTTGGGTATTCCCAATCTATTTTTAACTGCCCTGCAGCAGGTTCTGTTATTTGATAAATATATGGTTCAGCAACCAGTGGTGCAGGTGTTCCGGCTGCATGAATGGTATCAGATGGCGGACCTGAAACACCAAATGGGCTCAATCCTTTTACGCGATAAACGTATTGCACGTCGTTGGCGCCAAGTGAATCCAAAAACGAGTTCATATCAGTTCCACCGGCTGCATCCGACAAGCTCAAAAACGGCCTTTGATTGATTATTTCGTAGGTTTGACCATTATTATTGGAGCGTTCCACCAAATAGCTGCCATATTCAGCCTGTTTAGGCCAATTAAGGATAACAGCTTTATCCATACATAAAGCTATCGGCTTTAACGGAGCAGGCAGTAGCGCCGGAACAACTCTGAGGGAAATAATACCTTTCTTTTGAGATGCACCAGAAGGAAGGGTGTGCAACTTTACTACATAAATGTATTCATCGTTTTCCTGTGCCGTAGTATCAATAAAGGCTAAACCGGCGGCGAGCGCAATGTCTAAATTTTGATCGCATGCAAATAAACTGTAGCCAAATCGGTTTTTTCTGGACTCAGTTGTGTTAACTACTGTCATAAAGTCGGCATGTGCCATGTCTACGATCTCTATGCTATCCCCATATATACTACCCGCTACAATCCCGGCAAGCGTAGTATCCTCCAAAAGCTCCCACTGCATTTCAGGGATTGGAATTAACCCTGATGCAATGGTATCTTTACTGGCAGAAATTTCCGAGGTAGACAATGCTACGCCGTTTTGTTTGATTTTAGTCCGCTCCACATCATATCCTCCATGAAAATTACCCCAGTTCCAGGTGTCAAAATTTCCTGGCGCCCAACGAATGATTACATTATTTCCATCGTAAAGCGCTTTTGCTTCGATGGTGTAAGCAGGCGTTTGAGCATATAATTTCCCAGTCAGGCAGACTAAAAGCATCGGTAAGAACAGGCTGCATATAGCAGTTATATATCTTTTCCGGTTGATTGATGCGTACATGGTATTCATATTTTATGGAAGTTTAATTGTCTGCCAGCAGGGCATGACGCTGCCAGCCCTTGTGTCAACAAGAGTAGAAATGGTTAAAATGGATCAAAATTTAACTTAAGAGCATGCTGAAAACGATGCTCTAAGGCGCCACCAGCAACTTACTCACAATACGTTGGCGGGCATTACTGTATTCCAGAAGATACAATCCTTGAGCCCAACCTTGAACAGACAAGGTAACTACCGGTTCAGCGCATACTTGCTGATAAACCAGTTGTCCATCAGAGGCAAATACTTGCATTAAGCCCTGCTCTTCAGATAAGTCGTCCGGCAGCTCAATAACCACCTGATTATCTGTCGGGTTGGGATAAACCAGAACCGGATTGTTAAAGCCCTCTGCAACGTCGCTGGTAAGCTGCAAAGCAAATAACTCACGGCCAAAAGATGGATGTTCGGCAGAGAATACCAACACGTTGCCAACTTTTCTGATCGCCCATGGGGTAGCATTAAAGGCATTGTTAGGATTAAAATCTGTCATCTGAACAGTACCGGCATTGGTACCATCTGTTTTGCACAGTTCTTCTCCATTTCCTGCAAAATTAGCGCTGAAATAAACTTGCCCATCTACAAAAGAGAGCTGTATGGGGTTTGAACTTGCAGAGCCCGGATTAATATCTTTTACCATAACAGTACCGGCAGCGTTGCCATCCGTTCGCCAAAGCTCACGCCCTTCATTTACCGTCAATCCAGAGAAATAGAGGTAATTCCCATCGGAGGCCATATTGTATTCTTCGCCGAAAAATGCTGAAATAGATATTTCCTTGAACAGTTGGGTGCCAGGGCTTGTTCCGTCGGTTCTATAAAGTCCCCGTGAGCCATTAGCCGCTTCTGCATAGAAATAAACTTTCCCTTTAAATTCTGTAAACCATTTTGGTGCAGCGTCCTCATTGGGATAAATATTTTTCAGCAAAAACGTCCCGGCGCTTGTACCATCACTTACCCAGGGTTGATATTCCGGGAAAAGGGATTTAGAGCCGCCAAAGTAGAGTTTATTTCCTACCGGGGTCATATTGCTGATTAAGCCAAATTGGCCTGGATTCATATCTTTTACCAGTACTGTACCGGCCTGAGTACCATCTGATTTCCAGAGTTGAGCGCTGGTTGGGCCGTCAAACGAAATATACACCGTATTCCCAATTGCAGCTAACCCCGAAACAAAATCAACAGGGGTATTACCAACCTGTGCAACTACGATCTGAGTGCCTGCGGGAGTACCATCTGTGCGGTACAATACCGGAGTATAATTAGCATCCAGCCCTTTAAAAAACAAATAATCGGCGCCTTGGGTTATATGATTGGGTTCAGCTCCTGCTGCGCCAGGCACCACATCTATTACAGAGGTTCCGGATGCCGTGCCATCTGAATACCATAATTCAGGGCCGGTGACGCCATCATCTGCAACAAACCAGACCTTGTCCTTAAAAGCCATCAAAGTTTTGACAAATCCAGATCCTTGTCCGGGATTGATGTCCTTAACCATATGAGTGCCCGACACGGTTCCATCGCTTACCCACAGTTCCTGGCCTTCCAGAAATGATTTCCCTACAAAGAAATACAGGCCGTTTGCCATAGCAACATGGGTTGAAATAATACCATCAGCCACGCCTGGATTCACATCGGCCAATCGTACAGGCAATTGTGCCTTTAGTTGAAGTAATGAGATGAAGAAAAAAACTAAAGTTGTGAAGTGGGTTTTAAACATAACGTTATTTGTTGATGTATTTGAAAGTATTTTGCGTTGCAAATTTAACCATTGCACCTTTGGGGAAGGTTAAAAAGGGATTCATTTTTTCTATCGGCATCAAGCCCAACGCACTTTTGACACCTGTTCCACGGATAAAACAACCAACGCCTAAGATTCGGCACTCTGCTTTTTTATGGTCTGGAAGATCATCAAAGTTTTTCTTGGCATATCCAGCAAGGTCCTTCTTCTGTAATTGCTCAAATAATTCGCCCAAAAGTTCACCACTTTTTTTAAGCGCGAGTGTTGTACCCACAGAAAGAAAATCTACTATAATTTCCCAAACCCATGTTCCATGTGTATACCCAGCATTTTTATACCCATTTACTCCTGCGACATCCCCAAGCCATTTAGTAAATGATTCAATTAATCCTTTTACAATCTTTTCCCATGTTGCAGGGTCTGTCATGCTTCCATACATTTGATTTATTTTAACCCAAAAAGCATCTGCGTCAGATATATGATCCAGAGCACTATTTAGGAACGAACTAACTCCCAAATCCCAATTAGATATATTCCAGCTACTTTCAATAACGTTTTTATGAATAACCCGATATAAAATATCTGACGTAAAACCCAACAAGAAAAAAGAACCATGGGGCGAAAAAACAATTTTTGGATTTTTAACAAATGAATAACGTGTAAAATCGATTATCCCTGTTGAAACTCCATATAAGAAATTGGCTTGTTCTAATGCTCCATCGATTAAGCCACAAACAAATCCAGCTTGGTATTCATTTATATCACAGGGGTCTGAGGCGCCAAATGCCCTGGTAACTATATTAACGTATTCCCCACTGGTACTATCTGGGAAGCAGGAAAGTATCTTTTGAGACGCTCTCCAATTCAGACTAAAGTCAAAATCCGGGCAATCAACGCCTCTGTTGTCCAAATCATGTTGCCTACCAGAAGCAGCAGGAGATCCAGCTTTATACTCTATCCAAAATTTTTCTAATATTTGATTAGCCTTTATTTCCGTAAAGTTGCTTCTGCTTTTCATGTATGGAATCCCCAATGAATCAGCTGTTGGAGTATGATAATGGATCCAATAGATTATATTTGACGTATCAGACTCAAACCTTCTTTTAGCGCTTTCAAAATAACCATTACCCCCTGAGGCAAAATTGTGATCATCTGTAATAATAACCAATTTACTGAGACCATTATATCTTGCATCTGTAAATTCCGCAATTAATTCTGACTTCGCTGTTGTACCTTCGCCTTGTTTAGAACTGCGGCCTGAATAATCTAAAATAAATCCAGAAGTATCTGGATTACCATGAAATAATTTACTTTGCCCCCACGTAACAACAGGAAAAAACTTCATTTTTTGAAGCATCTCCTCAGTCATATCTATGATATAAGAATCATTAATTAGGCTATTGATTATCTCAGTTAACTTATTAATACCCGCTAATTCTGCATCAATGATAGCCGAGATTCCGCCACCCTGACCAAAATATTCACTCATCATCGCTGATTTAACATCGCTTTGTATAACTTCAATAACAGACTCGTTTAGTTCGGAAAACAGCCCATCTGTTGGCAGGTTAATAGCCACCTCAAAAGTAACTCTATCCCATCCACCTTCCTTGTTCAACCAAATCTGCTTGGCAATAAGGCAGTAAAAATCAGTTTGGCTCTTAACTGACTGGAGCATTTTACCAAATGCAGCATTATGACCTTCTTCCTGTGCTGTAACAGACAGTGTTGGGTACATGGCATAATCATAAATTTGAAAATGATACGATGTATCAAACAAATTTACCAACTCGCAGGAATTATCTTCAAGTGGTGAAGGCCCCACAAAAGATTTTGTATGGTCATGGTCTTTTGAGAGCGCGCCAACACATTGGCCTGAAGATCCCAACAGTCTTAAATTATGTAACAGACTGTCTGGTACTTGTTTTGCTCGAACTAACCGCTGCCTGAATTCATTGGATCTTGTTTCTGCTCTTTCCTGAATGCTCCAACTTGACGGGTTTTCCTTTTGGGTTAACATATCAGAATTCACAGACAAATTCGAAAAGCTCCTCCCCTCTTCAATCATCCCTGAAGTTGTCATCTTCGATGCACTATTCGAATCAAGTTTATTTTGGCTAAAACCTACCAAAAAGATGGAAAAGGTAATAGCGGTTAAAGATGCAAAGTGCTTTAATATATGGATGTTCATGTTTTAATTCAAATTGAGTGTTTTAGAATAGGATGATACATATTGATCATCTTTTCGTCAGTTTTTGTTCAGGGTAATCACCTGCTCCGTACTATACCAACCTTCAACCCCTGGCGTCCTATACCGAACTAAAACTTTATATTCACCGGGACTAGGATCTGGAAGAGAAGGTGTTTCATTACATTTTGCCTGACTTAATTCAATTGGCAAAGGCGAGCAACCTTCACAAATTGACCCACCACTTTCACAAACACCATTGTTTCCATTATTGGAATCTTCTGTCAATTGCGCCTGATATTCATCCCACAATTCTGACAAGGCATAATCTATATCACCCATCAAATCTAAATAGTCTTCTTGAATGATTTTCGGAGCAGTATATTCAACCACAAAAGGCATCGTAGTAGTTAGGCCGGCTCCGTTATTTACCCAATGAGTTTGTGTAATTTTGGGTGCAGGAGAGGCATTAAGCCCAGGCTTGGCATAAACAGCTTTGACTGGAGGAGTGCCTATTTCGTCTCCTTTTCTATCCTGGCTGATATAGAAAATATTGCTAGACCAATGTTTCCAACCAGAATGAGCATTAAAAAGGTCATATACCTTAGGCAAGGCAACCTGGTTGTACCAGCTATTACCTGCAAACATCGCTTTCATTTCCAATAGTGGCTTACCACCTTCTAAGCCTAACTCTTCCTGATCAAAGCATTCAATTTCACCGGAAGCTTTGATGATTCCATCCACATATGGCAATGATTGTTTGTTTGCATTCCAGGCAGCTAATTTTGCTCCGAAAGTTGCATATTGACTCACCCGGAAGTAAGCTGTATAGAGAAGAGACTCGTCACTTTTTAAAGCGTCTGAACAACCACTACCCAGTCCGCCGGGACGGCCACTGGAATTGCCATTATTATTCCCATTAGGTGTTTTTCCTTTTAGTATGACTTGCATACGATAAATACTTCCAGGAATAAAAAATCCTTGAGGAATCTCAAACTCTACCCTGTCACTTTGATAGTCATATTCCAGGGGCACATCAATTACTTGACCACAATGTGTATTGTAACGAACCAACAGCTGTTTGTTCTGTGGAGTCATAAATAGCTCTCTTTGAGGCCTCTTTAGCATGATATAGCCAGTCCTATCCTGGAGTTGATCCGGGAAAAAATTAAACTGCCCATCATATGGGTAACTACCATAAACATTCGCCTCAGGAATTGAAGACAAGCCAGGTCCAGTAGTAAATTGAGCCACTCGTTCCTCTTCATAGATGATGATTCCACTGCTATCCACATGAGACTTGATTACAATTTCAATGGTATCTTGATTTGGAAGCATAAACTCAGGCTCAATTATCAGACTACGTTTGTCGTTCGCCCATTTAATTGTTGAACTTAGCTCTACTCCATAATACAATACCTTTGCAGACTCTAAAACTGCATGATAAGTAATTTGAGTTCCATTGGGATCACTCAGGGTGAAGGCATCACCCATTGGAAAATTAAAGAAAACCTCTGGAAAGGCTGCCGTACTAATTAATTTAGAACCATTTTCTGGTGAAACCCGTTGCACAATATTTATTTCGCTTAGCGGGTTGTCAGCTCCAGCGATTTGGCACTTTTCACCTATTGTAACCTGGAAATCACATTGGCCTTTAATTAACCCTCCCAACAAATCGTATTTAGCCCCTATTGCCCCTTTTGCCCAAAATGGATTGGGCAGGCTTGCCTGGAGAGAGGCCGCCAAGGCCACATCCATAATATTGAACTCCTTGCGTTTGCCAAATACCTTTACTTTCATTCCAATATTACCCCAAAGGCCTGCGTAAACCTGACCAGAGGCATACCAGCCATTAATACCCAGTTGAGCTCCGGTATTAGAACAGACGGCATTTTCTCCATAATTAAGTAGTGCTATATCAAAGCCAAGACGGGCTCTGATGCCAGCATAAAAAACAAGCAGGAATTCCATTTTTTGACTACCAATACTTGCATCTGCACCAAACAAGAAACCATTTCCTCCAGACAAGCCACTTCTATTAGAGGTTGATTGTAAAGATCCTAGCCCTGCACTACCCTCTGCCCCCGTTATGGCTGCAATATCATTTGGAATTGGAGGCATTGGATCCAGATTTTTTCCAATTTGGAGGTAAGCGCCTAAATCCACTCCACCCACTAAGGGAACATCAATAATTACTCCTGCTCGGTTTGTAGGAGTACCTATTTTTATAAACCACAAACCATTAGGCTTATTTTCAACGTGAATAATTGCATGTGCCATTAACCCATCAGTCCCCTTACCCCTTATTGTGCCGCCACCAACGTTCATATATACATCTAATTCACCATGAAGGAGATCATTTTCAAAGTCCAAGTGTATATCCAATGTTGCGCCAACAGCAGAATTATTAGGAGCAACCTTATCAGTTGAAGCTGTTAAGACCGGAGTTTCCATAAATCTTGCATTCCCGTAAATCCACAAATCATTTAATCCTCCTTCACTGTCAAAGAGCAATTCAAGCGTTGCATTACCATTGAACGTACGCTCGCTACCTGCAGATGCGAGGGCTACCGTTGCTTTAATGCCCAGCCCTTTGGTGTTATCTGGTGTATAAGTTAACCCTGACAATGATTGGCCAATACCAGATGGTATAGTCGGATTATCTGTACATCCAGTGCCTAGTGGGCTAGATTGTGCCGGCCTGTTCATGTGATAATAAACACCTCCTCCGAAACCTTTAAGTTTTAAAGCGCCTCCAAACCCTTTGTCCAAACAAGCCAATGCATCAACGAAAAAGTATTTATAATCCGGATTTTTCATCCTTCCGAACTGGGCAACTGCTGAAACCTCAGCGAGCTTGGTTATAGAGAGTTTTACACCGCCACGCCATCCTGTTCCATAGACCTGGTCGGCCTCATAAAACATCAGAGTTCCTGCAATTTTATCTACTCCGGGGAAGTGGCCATCTAAGGTAACTTTATTCACCTCAAAGTTTTGATACACCCATCTCTGTTTACCTGCTATTGTGTTTATTTGTCCTTTTATCAAAAAACCTGCGTTTGCCGCCAAACCAATATTATCATCAGCCAGTTTCAAACCTAGTTCAAAACTTAGCATAGGTTGAGCATCATTATCCTCTTTCATTTGGATTTTGGTTATATTGATTCCAAATCCTCCAAATTCCAAACCACCTGATGCTCCAGCTGGAAACCCCCAGGTTCCTGAAGTAAAATATGGCGAATGATTTTTTAATACCAAGTTTTCAAAAGTGATTGTTGGTATTTGAATATCAATATTTGAGCTTAACGGATCAGTTATCTTAACGGTGCCACTTAGACTAGCCTCTACGAAAAACTCACCGTTTTCTATTTCCATCTTTATCTGAGATCCTGAATTAACTTTCACCTCTCCAGACTTCCACATATTAACACACCAATTAGTATTACCGGTATTAACAGTCATCCGATATATAGCATGACCTAATGTTGGAGAGGGCTCAATAAATGCATTATAGCTAAAACAATCTGAGGCAATCGGCGCTCCTGTATTACAGGAACTTTGTATTCCGCTAAACATAGGAACGTGTATGCGCCCCTTAAATCCAGCATTTACTGGTTGATTTGCCAAGACAGTGAGGGTAAAGGAATCTACAGAAAATGCCCAACCGCCGGCATTTCCTTGATCTAATGGAAGTAACGGAGTAGCAAAGACCTTACCACTCACACCCATGTTATCAATTAAGACTCTTTGAACACCAACAGTTAGTGGAGCGCCGCCGCCATTAAACTGATTAGGCATCCTCACTGACAGATTTGCCATATATACCCCCCTCCAAAGAGGACTAAACCCATTCCCGTTTACAAAAGGAGAGATATATCCATCAGGAGGAGGAAAATTTGGTGATTTAGTATCACTAAAATCAACAACAATACCATTGACAAGCCATTTATAATCTTCCAAGCCGGTTACAACGAACGGATCAATATTAACCTCGAAATATATTTCATCAATAGTAGGCCAAAAAAGTTGTATCTGTGTGTGAACTCGTTCCGGGTCTGGCAACACATCTAAGGAGGAGGGGTCAACTGGCTTAACATATTTCCTACAAACTTCCACCTCCAGGTCAACCCCTATCCCGCCATATCCTGTACAATCAAACAACACATATGTGCCTGGCGTTGCTTTTAGGGTCAATTTTGTTGCATTATTTAACCTAATTTCCGCATTATTAGCTAGTTGAAGCTTTATGAATGGAACATTTAAAAGGCCTGAAGGAGAAAATGGTACTGATAATGCAGAGAAAGCAATTTTCTTACCACTATTGGGAAACTCCAAAATAAAGTAAGCATCCAAGGTTGCCCCAGTACTTGAAATTTCAATATTATCTAACCATACGTTATAAGTTCTACCATCACTGGGCAAATTGGAAATATTGATAGGCATTAATTCCGGATTAATATCCGTCAATAAGTTACGTTCCAAATTAGCTAAACCAATAGCCTCTACATAAAAGGCTCGTTCAATACCGTCAATCATTAAATCTCCGTTAAGGTAGGAGGTTAATTTGGCATCAACATTGGCCAGTTGCCAAATATTCTGCCATATAGACTCATCCACAGAAGCCATCGAGCCTTTTTTCCTGAACAATTCTTCCAATGGTTCATTGGTTAAAATACCATCGTGAAGAATGGAACTCCAGTCATCCTTTTGTTTCGCTAAATCTTTATTTATTTTTGAATTGGCTTCACATAGTCCATTGCATAGATCCTCCTGAATTTTCTTCTTCAGAGCCTTCTTTAACCACAACTGAAGTGAATCGTGGTTACTGCTGAAATATTCAGCATCCTCTTCGGAAAGTCCAAGAATTAAATCCTCGAAGTATTCTTCGAAGTTTGTAGCGCCATTGTTTAACAGGATACTGTCTACTATAGCCTTAAAAACAGCAAGTTCAGATAATTTTTTATCGCATCTGTATAGCTCGCTGTGTTTGGTCTCAAGTAGAATTTGATCAGCATTTCTTGGAAGCTCCGCATTCAATGGTTTAGGCTCTGAAATGAAGTTTTTCCACATTCCTGTGGCAAAATATTTATCATCTTGACCAAATATAAGCTCCCGATCCTCCGAATAATCCAGTGCTTCAATTAACCCATTCATAGTGGTTCGAATACCTTCACATTCAGTCGTAGTTTGGTCTACGTTCGCTTGGTAAGTATTTTGCCAGCTCGCAAGTGCTTGTTGAATCCATACTAGTATAGAATCTTGAACATCAGAATACAAGGCAGTGGCTTCCTCACCAGCATTTTGTAGCCAGTAGTAGGCTATTGTATCAGGGTTACAAGCATTACCTAACGAGTCAAAACCCGATTGCGAGCAACCGTTAGGCCCATATAAAGATTGTGTTTCGAAATGTATGCCATTTGCATCAAAGCCATTCGGGTCCAAAAGACTATCATATGGCATACCAGGTTCGTACCCTGGATATGGAGGTTGAATTACATATTGACCACTGGGGTTGAATCCAAACTGATCCCAAGGCTCACCAGTTATACAATGAATACCATTAGAGTTAAATCCATCACAATTTGAGGGAGTTGTTTGACATATATCATCTCCAAAGATGGCTGGAGCTGGATTTAAATCCGGTAAATTAGGAGGCACATCTGAAATACCTTTTACAGTACCACAAATTTTTCCTTGAGCATTAATATTTACTTTTGTCCATTTTACACGAAGATACTTATTGGTTCCAAAGGGCAATAGCACCCTACCTATTCCTGTCCAGCCACCAGTTGGTTCGTGATTATTAGATAAAACAGTAACCGTAAAGCCTCCAACTTCTAATGTCTGCCAATTCCCCGTTTCTAAAAATGGTCCATTACATGGTGGAAAGATATAAGCATCTCCGCATTGGCCTACTACTTCCTGAATAGCTGGCTCAAACTTAAATGCCACAGGTTCTGAAAACTCTATACTACCATCATACCAATAGCACACCTTTTTTATTTCAAAATTATATTGCTCGGGGCTATATATATCCGAAACAATAGCCGAATTACCACTTTTTATTTGAATTTCGCGTTTTTCGCCTTTTTGATCACTTGACCAATAAGTAATCCAATATTCGATTAAGCCCGAAACAGCTTGTGTTCCAGACCATTGAATTTTGAGGCCATTGTTTTCAGTTCCTTCAACTTCAATGCCTTTAGGGGCAGTACATATCGGAGCATACTC
Source organism: Saprospiraceae bacterium (assembly GCA_035299505.1). Lineage (GTDB taxonomy): Bacteria > Bacteroidota > Bacteroidia > Chitinophagales > Saprospiraceae > M3007. The sequence goes on from DATGWL010000110.1 coordinate 82,690, forward strand.
GAAGTAAAGACTATTACTTTCACCTGAAACTACTGTAGAAGAAATATTTGTTGTTATGTATGTATTAACAACAACCTTATATCTCTGCCCTTTTTCCAAAGGTGAGTACCGTTCATCGTATTTAAAAAATGAATCTTTAGTCCTGAACGCCGAGGCAAAGCCATTACTAGTTGAAATAATTAGCTCATATTCAAGTTCAAACGTAGAATTTGCCATATCACTCTCCCACTTGAAAAGCAAGGCATCATCTTGTTCATCCAAATAAACAGGAGGTAAAATCTGGGGTGGATTAAACGCAAAATCTACTGATAATGGACTAATATTATCAATTGAGAGATGAACAGAAGTGGTCAATTGGCCTGAAACAGAAACAATGTAGACCATGCAAAAAAGGCAAAGAGATATAGTCTTCCGCATGAGCATGTGGAATTAAAAGTTAATTTATGAAAAAAATGTTGAGAACTACAGCATCTTACTATTCATCTGAAATGAAGAGATAAAATGCCTTTATTAAACTACAGTTTAACAAACCTGAAAGTGTCAATCCATTTTTTTGATTGAACCTTCAAGAAATGTCCCCCTTTTGATAATGACGAAACAAGTATATTCAAAGCGTTTTCGCCTTCATATAGATAAGAAGAAAATTCTAATTCTATTTTTCCATCTAAACCAACTACTTGTATTATAACATCGATGTCTTCAGGTGCAATAACTGTAGCATTAAGATATTCGCTGCAGGGGTTAGGGAATAAATCTGCCTTGACTAAACCCGCATCATTTCGCTGAACACTAGTTATTTGCATGTTATCTTTACAATCATCCTTTGAGCTTTGGAATTCAAAATTCCCTTCCCATTCTATAGAAATTCCATTGTTAGACTTATAGTTGTTAATAAATAAAGCATAATACTCGCCAATATTTACATCCACTGATTTCAAAAAATTCATTTCATTTATTGGACACCCACGTTCTGTATTTACTAAGGGGGTTGCTATATCACTCAAGCCAGTTGCCCCCAAACATGAATTACTACCATTGTTTTCTCCCAGATTTGGTCCCGCCATCATCCATCTCACTGGCTTTGATTTTGCATTATCTTCAAGGCTATCTAATTTAAAGAGAATAAAATCAATATCATCGCCGGAAGATAACGGTGTGACTTTAAAGGCTAATCTTCCTGGGGCGCCAATTTCCCATTTAAACCATGAGGAGTTAGTCTCAACAAATTCACTTTTTGAATCCGGAATAATAAAATTTTCTTTTAGCAATCCATTTCCAGGCAATTGCTCAATAGTTATCCTAGCTTTATTACAAACAAGTTTTGAGTCTTTGAAATCCGCATTATTCTGGCTTGATACAGGATTAGCCAACAACGCAAAAGAAAGAAGCAGTGTGATTTTGAAAAAATAGATCATGGGTTGAATATTTGAGTAAATGAGGGTTTACACTTAAAACCTTACCTGCAGGCAGTTGCAAGGCTTTATGGTAATTACATTGCAAAGTTCTTATTCTGGAATCGAACCCGCCTGTCCCAATCCGTCCCAATCCGTCCCAATTTGTCCCATTTGTCCCTCTGGTTTTATTTCTGAAGGAAAGCCCAGTGCATTTCGCAGCTCCTGTTCCTCCTTGGGAGAAAGCAGCTCTGAGTTAAGTTGGATATTTTTTTTCTGCACCAACCTGTAAAAGGTAGATTTTGACAAGCCGATTTCTTCAATAAATTCGCGTTTGGTCTTAAATTTTGGATTGTTCATGATGAAAAAAATGAAGTTTTGATTAAACATATGACAAAGGTGAGGGTATTTGTTTTTCAAAAAAATAACACTTTTGGAGACTTCTTCACCATGAAAACATGGAGAAAGTCATCTTATCTCTCTTCTAAACGCCATAAACGATGAAGAATTTGGCCAGTTCTATCAAAATATTGACTTTTTTGAAATACCCAACCACCTCACTCCTTCACAAACTTCCCCACATACCGCTGCCCCGATGGCGCTGTAGCAGAAAGCACATTCGTGGCTGTGGATAGGGCAGATATGTCTAAGCCTTGGTGGCGTATATATCGGCCGTTTGCAACATGCGGCCTTGCCAATCGGATATACTTATATGCAAAAATCACCCATGGGTATCTGCATGAAAATCAAGTGTTGGGATGAGTACAATAGCTTCACCAGATCTTTCGCTACGCTCAAGATGACAGCTCACGTTGTTTTAGCAAATATCCTGTTAAATCCCCCCATCACTCCTTCACAAACTTCCCCACATACAGCTGCCCAGATTTCGCCGTAGCTGAAAGCACATAAGCGCCTGGAGGAAGGGCAGATATATCCAGGCTTTGGTGGGCGTTTATGCTGGCCGTTTGTAGTACCCGGCCCTGCCAATCAGTGATGCTGATGTACATCAGTTCATCCAGGGGCAATTGAAGGGAAATCCGGTGTTGGGCAGGGTTGGGGTATAGTTCCAGGGGAAGCGGTAAGGGGACTGAAGCAGCCGACATTTCTGCCCCTAACTTCACCACCCAGTAATCAACACTGCCATGCACTCCGGTTACATCCCCATTGGTGGACCTGGCACGTCCGGCCAGTATCAAAGCCCCTTCAGGGGTTTCTATTAACGCATTTAGGTTTTCATCCTGCGAGCCACCCATAGACTTTTGCCATTGCAGTTCACCAGAGGGACTGAGTTTAACTACCCAAGCATCTGCCCCCCCATCATTTCCTACTGCATCCCCATCGCTAGACAGAACCATACCACAAACCACATAGCCATCATCCCGGGTTTGAATGACAGATCGACCAGTATCCTCATCGTTACCTCCCAAAACCCTGGTCCATTCCACCTCACCATCTTTATCTGTTTTTACCACCAAAACATCATATAAACCGTGACTTCCAGTAGCATGTCCGTTACTGGATCTTGTCACTCCTGCAACTATGTATCCGCCATCTCTTGTTTGACGAACATCTTCGGCGAAATCTATACCGGTTCCTCCATAATTTTTGTCCCACTCCTTTTTTCCTTCAAAATTCAGCTTCACCACCCAAAAATCCATTCCACCCTGGGTTTGAGTGATATGACCATCCACAGAAGAAGTTCTGCCGGCAATGATAAATCCGCCATCATCAGTATTGGAAATTACCCGGCCTTCATCAGATTCGGAACCGCCAAAGGATCGTTGCCAAAGCAAATTACCGGTAGCATCCAGCTTGGCTACCCAAACATCATCAATGCCGTAATTTACCGTGACGTCTCCATCCGATGAAGTAGTAGTTCCTACCACTACAAAGCCATGATCCGGAGTTTGTACTACGTCCCAAGCCTCATCCTCGTCGCTTCCACCCAGACATTTTTGCCAGATAATATTTCCCAGGCTATCCAGTTTCACCACCCAGGCATCAAAGTCACCATGATTGCCGGACACATCTATGCTGTTGGATCTTGTTTCTCCTGCCACTATCCAGCCACCATCTGAAGTAGATTTTAGCCCATAAGCTCTGTCATCTTCCAGCCCGCCATAATTTTGTTTCCACACCAAATTGCCGGAAGCATCCAGTCTCGTCAGCCAAATATCAACCGCTCCGTATTTGCCAAAAAAATCGCCATTATTTGAAGTGGAGTACCCAACTGCCATACAATCGCCATTGGTGGCCAACTGAATCGCATGTGCCTCATCAGCAGAAGAACCACCAATGGCCTTAGCCCATTCTATTGAGGGTTGGGAAAGTGCACAAGCGGGCACCAAAAGACAAAACAGAAGCAGTTTTGATATCATTTTGGATAAAATAACAGGTAAATATAATCAAATCTCTATTACTCCTTCACAAACTTCCCCACATACAACTGCCCCGATTTCGCTGTTGCTGAAAGCATATAAGCCCCTGAAGGCAGGGCGGATATATCCAGGCTTTGGCGGGCATAAATGCTGGCCGTTTGTAGCACCCGGCCCTGCCAATCAGTGATGTTGATGTACATCAGTTCATCCAGGGGCATTTGGAGGAAAATCCGGTGTTGGGCAGGGTTGGGGTATAGTTCCAGGGGGATCGGCAGGGGCGCTGATGTAGCCGACATTTCTGCCCCCAACTTGACCACCCAATAATCAATACTGCCATGCACGCCAGTTACATCTCCATTGATGGACCTGGCGTGGCCGGCCAGTATCAAGGACCCTTCAGATGTTTCAGCTAATGCATAGAAAGATTCATCCTGCGTACCACCCAATGATTTTTGCCATTGCAGTTCTCCGGAGGAATTGAGTTTAACCACCCAGGCATCTGCCAAGCCATCGTTTCCTACGGCATCCCCATCGCTGGATTGAACCATACCACAAACCGCATATCCATCATCCTGCGTTTGGAGGATGGATCGTCCATAATCCTCATTGCTACCTCCTAACACTTTGGTCCATTCCACCTCGCCATCTTTATCAGTTTTTACCACTAAAAAATCGTACAAACCGTGACTTCCAATGGCATGTCCATTACTTGACCTTGAAATGCCCGATATTATATATCCGCCATCTCTAGTTTGATGCAAATCCTCTGCCCAGTCAATTCCGGTTCCACCATAATTTTTGTCCCACTCTATTTTCCCTTCGAAATTCAGCTTCACCACCCAAAAATCCATTCCCCCCTGGGTTTGGCTGATATGACCATCCACAGAGGAGGTTCTGCCGGCAATGATAAATCCGCCATCATCCGTATTGGAAATTACCCGGCCTTCATCCGAATTGGAACCACCAAAAGATCGTTGCCAAAGCAAATTGCCGGTAGCATCCAACTTCACCACCCAAAAATCATCTGAACCGTAATTGACCGTGACATCTCCATCTGAAGACCTAGTGGTACCTACCACTACAAAGCCGCCATCCTGGGATTGCACTACATCCCATGCCTCATCCTTGTCACTTCCACCCAGACATTTTTGCCAGATAATACTCCCCAGGCTATCCAATTTTACTACCCAGGCATCAAAGCCGCCATGATTGCCAGACACATCTATGCTGTTGGAAAGAGTGAATCCTGCGAATATATAACCGCCATCATAAGTAGATTTTAATGCAAAGGCCAGATCATCATTCAGCCCGCCATAATTTTGTTTCCATACCAGATTGCCAGATGCATCCAGCCTGGCCAGCCAAATATCATTAGCCCCATATTTTCCAAAAAAATCACCGTTGTTGGAAAGACTATAACCAATCACCGTAAAATCTCCATTGGGGGCCACTTGGATAGCATGTGCCTCATCAGCAGAAGAACCACCTATGGCCGTAGCCCATTCTATTGAGGGTTGGGCGAGGATGAACCAAGGCATAAGCAGCAATAAAGAAGCAAAATTTTTACGCATGAGAAAAATTTGGGTTTATTATAGCACCAAAGATATGGAACTAGGAGCTGCCTCCAAAGTGATTTTTATCGCAGAGGCTAAGAGACACAAAGCGATTGATAACCAATAGTTTACAACTTTGCAGTTCTCCGCCTCTACAGTAAAAATCACTTTGGAGGCAGCTCATAAAAAAAATTTAATGCTGCCCCGCATTATCTTAAAATCCAGCCTTTATAACCTTCAAAACTGTCCTTTCCAGACCATTATTACAGATCAGGTAATAAGCACCGTTGGGCCAGGTATTGGTTTCAATTTTGTGATTTGCATCTGATGCTTTTAGCGTTCCAGTAGACACCAATTGGCCAATTCCGTCAAAAATAAAGTATGAAACGTTATTGGTAAGGAACTCAGGAGCATTTATCTTTAGCTCTAAATGATCTGTAAAAGGAGATGCTGCCGAAATGAATGTATTTCCATTATTCTTTGTTAAGCCCTGGCCAGTTCCTCCTCCTCCTGGAGGAATATAAATAGTTGAATTAGCCCGTAATACTGTCAAGGTATATTGACTTTTCCAATCCGGGTTTGAGTCGTCATCAATCAGGATATCCACAGTGGGAGGGTTGTCCTCAGTATCTTTTATTATGTTTATCCCACCTACCAATGGGGGGGTTATTAAAGTATTCCAAATTGCAAAAGGAATAAGAACATTTTCAATAACTGGGAAAAACTGATTTGGAAATTCTCCTATATAATTAACCGCAACAATTTTATCCGTCAAATTAACCCTCCTAACCCATCCAAGAGGTTGATCGGTTGTATCATTGATCTGAACTTCGAACAAGCCAGAAGCTCCTTCTCCAGACACCCTAAAACCTAACCAATGCAAACTTTGATATGGGATGCCCGACCCGCTAATAGGCTGCGGATTTACCGGAGTTCGGCCATTAATTGTTAAATCCACAATTAATGCAATGCCATCTACAATGGATGTCAGGCCGCTTACATCACCATTTGGACATTTGGAAGAAATTTTGAACTGGTATTTTTTTCCACCCTCCAGGCCATCAACAGTGATCAAAGTATCTGTAATATTGGGAAAAACCTGGTTAGGAATCCAACCTCCAGCGCTATCCTGGAGGGAAACCAACAAAAAATAAGCGTTTACGCCTGCTACTGGCTTCCACTTAAGGCTTATGAAAGAGCCCCCAACAGTGGTTATCCTAAAACTGTCGGGCGCCGGCGCATCACATGATTCTGCTTGGTTAAGTGCACGCTGAAACTTGGCTTCAGCAAAACTCAAGTTACCAAACAAAGAAAAAGCGATCAAAATCGCTAAAAAGAGGGATTTTTTTGCCATAATCCAGAATTTTTAAAAAATTTAGTGATCTTTACGAGGCAAAGGTGAGCGCATTTTCACCCAAAAAAAATAACACTTTTTGACGTCATTTCCCCTACGGTATGGATCAAAGCTTGCTACTCGAGCTCCTAAATTCCTTGACCCACCCTGAAAAACAATTAGTTTTAGCACTAAAAGATATTGTTTTTTTCAACAATGGAAAGTTTCGCAAACAAGCATCTCATTTAGTCGATATTTGTATGTCAGCTGAAACCACCCAAGTTAAACTAGATAAAACGCACGTATATAAGCTAATTTTCCCTGAATCGGCCTTTACTGAAGGGAAGCTGGAAAAAGTTATGGTAGAGGCTCTTAAAATAGTCAAAACCACTTTATTAATTACGGATTTACTGAAAGAAGAGAAAAGTGTTGGCCACCAAATTACGATAGCGAAGATTTTTCTCTCAAAAGGACTTGATAAAAGGTTTCAAACTCAATTGGTTAAAGCCCAGAAAAACCTGGACGATTTAACCAAAAATAGCGAATACTTCAAGCAATTGATTGAAATTGAAAATATCATCCATGAATATGAATGCATCAGCAATCAGAAAAAAGGCGACCTAAACATAACTAAATTGTTATTTTCAATAGAAATAAAAAATAAACTCGATTATGTAACTTTATTTAATCGACTGCTACTACAACAAAGAATTTCAAAAATAGATGTACCTTCAAAACTCCATGAAACAATTAACTCCTTTACTATAGAAGAGGAATCACTTCAGGAAAGCCCAATCCTGGAAGCAAACTTTAAGATTTTTAAGCTGTTAAGAAATATACTACCCGAGCCCTCAGGAATTCGTGAATTATTAGACTTTATAAAAAAATTTGAATCCGAAATTGATCAGGAAAGCCTTCAGGAATTCTATGCCTATGCAAGAAACCTATGTGTTATCCATATGAATAACGATATTGAAAACAAAGAAATAGGATACATCTTAAACACCTTATACAAGGACAACCTTGAACGTGGCTTGTTACATTATAATGGCAAGCTCCACCCTAGTCGTTATTGGGCTGTTTCCAGCAATGCCATTCGTGTAAAAGATTTCAACTGGGCTAAAAAATTTATTGAACAATATAAAGACCAAATAATTGGAGAAAATGATACTAAAGACATATATCGACTGAACATGGCCAATTACCTTTTTTACATAGGAGAATATTCAACATGCCTTGATTTTATTCCTGCGACATCCCTCTTCCTTGACTATCAACTTCATGGAAAGCGCCTGGAGGTAATGGCTTTATATGAGTCAAAATCAGAACTGTTACCGTATAAACTGGATGCATTCAAAGTTTTTTTGAGCAGAACATCTCCCAAAATTTTAGCTGAAGATGTAAGACAATTAAATGCGGATTTTGTAAATTTTTTATTTCAAATCGTTTCCTCCATCCCTGGGGATTTAAAACGTGCAGACACTGTCATTCGAAGGATAAACGAAAAGAAACGGGTGGCTGAGTGGCGTTGGTTAATGGATAAAGCAGTGGAGTTAAAACGAAAATAATCCCCCATTCAGCCTGCTTTTTTCCCCGTTCAGTCATTGTTTTTACGCCACTAGCGCGCTCCCGTTTGTACTTTTACACGCTACCAACTCCATACCATGTTTCTGCTCTTCCAAATTATAGCCTTTTGGGCCCCTTTGTATTCCCCCGCAGATGGCCATTACCGATGCAACAACGGCAAGGTTTATTTTCACTCCAAAGCTGCTCTGGAATCCATCGAAGCCAGCAGCACCAAACTGCGCGGCGCCATCGACCCCACCAACCGCAGCTTTGCCTGGTCGGTAGAAACAGCCTCCTTTACCGGATTCAATAGTCCGCTGCAACTGGAGCATTTCAACGAAAACTACATGGAGAACAGCAAATACCCGCGCATTAATTTTACCGGAAAAATCATTGAAAATCTGGATTTTTCCGCCAACGGCAAACACAGCGTGCGGGCCAAAGGCAAACTCAATATCCATGGCGTAGAACAGGAACGCATTATCCGCAGCGATGTGGAAATTACCGGTAATAAAATCCGCGTTAAAGCTCAATTCACTGTTTTACTAGCCGATCATGATATCCATATTCCACAAATTGTTCATCAAAAAATTGCTGAAGAAATAACCGTCAACATAGATGCCGTTTTGCAAAACTGATACACCGTGTATAGAATCCTGATCATTCTGTTATGCTTTGGCAGCCCGCTTGGGGCACAAACGCCTATGTTCCGACTTCAGCAGGGACACGAACTGGGCAATGCCAAAATGACTACCGTAATGCAGGATTCCCGAGGCTGGATCTGGTGTGGCGCACAAAATGGCTTGTTCCGGTACGATGGTCTGCATTTTCAACGCATCCAGCTGGCCGATACCTTCCGGCAAGCCACGGTTAGCGCCTTGTATGAATGGAACGGTATGATCTGGGCTGGCTTCAGCAATGGCGCCATCGGACGGATTCCCACCACCGGCAATTTCATTCCAGCCCTCACCGGCGATGCCGAAGCTGAAAAGAAATTTGCCCCCAGCCTGAGTCTGTGGCAAATAGAGGAAGGTCTGCCGCAACAGAAAATCAGCGCCATTACCGCCGATCCATCCGGCGCACTCTGGATGGCTACCTACGGCGAAGGACTCTATGTGTGGAAAAACAACCGACTCTATCAGTTTGGCCTGGAAGATGGCATGAGCAGCCTCGACCTGTACGCGCTGGCCTGCGATGCGCAGGGGCGCATCTGGGCTGCCACCGATGCCGGCATCAACCTCTGCCAAATGAGCGGCAATGGCCAAAAACAGGTGCAACACATCGGCAGCGAAAACGGTCTACCCGATGAAATCGTAACCTGCCTGAGTACAGACCTCCAGGGCAATATCTGGATTGGAACCCAGGAAATGGGCATTGCCCGCATGGACGCCCAAACGCTCCGTCCGACATTTACCACGCCCAACTGGGCATACGGGGAAATCAGCACCCTGACGGTGTTTGGCAGCAAAGAAGCCTGGGTAGGCACTACCCGGGAAGGATTGATTCGGGTGGAGCTGCACCACCAGGGCGCCATGCCGCTACCCGACAACCATCCGCTGCGCCATACCAAAACCCATGCCCTGTGGAAAGACCGCGAGGGCTTGCTTTGGAGCGTGATGGATAAGGGCCAACTGTATGTGGCAGAAGTGCGGTTCGGAATCTGGCAACCAGGCGTTTCGGCGGTACAAACACTGCTGTCAGACCGGCAACGACGCTGCTGGGCGGGTTGTCAGGACGGGCTTTATTTGCAGGATAAGCCCAGCGGCCCGTTCCGCAAGGTATTGGCAGACAATGTTATATCCTTATGGGAATCGGCCTCCGGCGAGGTTTGGGCAGGCACTTTCGGCAACGGAGTGGCTGTGCTGGACGCCGGGGGGCGGGTGCGTCGGCAACTGAACGAACGCAACGGATTGATCAATGGCAGCGTACTGAACATTGGCGGACGGGGCACAGAGGTATGGCTGGCTACCCTGGGAGGAGTAATGGCCATTGGCGCCGAGGGCAAAGGCGAGGTACAGGTACAAACGGCCCTGGGCACCAGTTATGTGTACAAGGTACTCACCGACCGGCAGGGCCGGGTATGGTTTGGTACGGATGGCAAGGGACTGGCGGTGCTGGAAAACGGCGTCCTGAGGTTCATCACTGAGATCAACGGCACAGTCATTAAAACCGTGTACAGCATTGTGGAAGCCCCTGACGGCCAGATCTGGTTCAGTACCGACCGGGAAGGCCTGTTCAGCTTCAACAATACTGATTATCAGCATTTTACCATTGAAAACGGTTTGCATAATCAGCAAATTACCGGTTTGGCGGTAGATGGGAACGGACTTGTGCATATTGCTTATGAGGATGGGTTCGACCTGTTGAATCCAAGGCGCAAAAACCATGTGATGTTTTGCGCTGCTGCAACTGCGGGCATCAACCTGAATGCACTTTGTACAGACGCCACCGGCAATGTCTGGATGGGTATGCCCAACGGCATTATACGTTCGGCGGCGTACGATGAGCCATTTCTGGACGATCCCCAGCCGGGCATAACAGCGGTATCCGTTTTATTGAAATCTGTTGATTTCCAGCAGCAAAACCGTTTTTCCTATAACGAAAACTATTTCATTTTCAATTTTTCCGGCCTGTGGTTCACCGATCCGGATGTGGTAAGTTACCGGTACAAACTGGAGGGTTTTGACCCGGACTGGAAGGTTTCCAAGGATCACCTGGCATCTTATCCCAATCTGCCGCCGGGCAAGTACACCTTCCGGGTTCAGACCAGCGAGCACGGGCATTTTGAGGAAGTTCCGGAAGCCAGTTGGACGTTTTTCATTGAGCGTCCTTTTTGGCAGCAATGGTGGTTTGTGCTGCTCAGCTTGCTGGCCGGAATCAGTTTGTTGTGGTGGACGATTCACAACCGCGAAACTCGACTTCAGAAAGAGGCCGGTTTGAAACGCGAACGGGTGCAGGCGCAGTTTGAGACCCTGAAAAGTCAGATCAACCCGCATTTTCTGTTCAATAGTTTCAATACGCTCATCACCATCATTGAAGAAAATCCGAAAACGGCGGTACAGTACGTGGAGCACCTGTCGGATTTCTACCGGAACATTATGGCATACCGGGAGCGCGATTTTATTAGCTTGAAAGAGGAGATGCTGCTGGTAAAAGACTTCTGTTTTTTGCTGGAAAAGCGCTACGAAACAGGATTTCAGCTTCAGGTGAACCTGGGAGAGACAAAAGGACAGATCATGCCGCTGAGCTTGCAACTTCTGGTAGAAAATGCAGTCAAGCATAATATCATATCTGCCTCCAAGCCCCTTGTAGTGGAGATTTTGTCGGAACAGGATGGGTATATTACGGTGCGCAACAACCTCCAGCGGAAAATCAAAGCGGAGCCAAGTACCCATTTTGGCCTGCAAAGCCTGATTCACCGGTACGAACTCATTGGCGCCAAGCCCGTCATCGTGGCCGAAACCAGCGAGTATTTTATGGTTAAGGTGCCGGTGTGACGATGGACGATGGACGATGGTCCCGAGTACTCGGGATGGACGATGGACGATAAAAAAAATATAATTATCTGATTTTCAAGCGAATAAAAACAAGTTGCTGCAATTCTGGAAACAATTATCATATCATTCATAGCGGGGCAATTGATGCATAGAAACACCAAATAAACCCAAGCCGAACGCCAACTCGAAAACTCGCACACTCAAACACTCAAACACTTCCTCTCATGAAAGTTCTCCTTATTGAAGACGAAAACGCTGCTGCACGGCGACTGGAGAAGTTGCTTTTGGAGGTAGCTCCGGAGGCAACAATCGTTGGTCGGCTGGATAGTGTGGAAGCTGCCATCGGGTGGTTCCAGGAGCATCCGCAGCCTGATTTGATTCTGTTGGACATCCATTTGGCGGATGGCGCCAGCTTTGAAATATTCCAGCATGTGAAAGTGAAAAGCCCGGTGATTTTCACCACGGCTTACGACGAGTATGCGCTAAAGGCCTTTAAGGTGAACGCCGTGGATTATCTGCTCAAACCTATCAAAGTCAATGAGTTAACAGATGCTATTGACAAGTTTAAGCGGGTATTTCAGGGCCAGGCCACGGCCGATTATTCCGGTTTGTTGAATACCCTTCGGCAGCAGGAGGGTGGGCAGCCGCAATACCTGCGCCGGATGCTGATTCGTTTCAGCAGCAGTTTCCGGCTCGTGGATATGAACGATGCCGCCTATTTTTATACCAAAGACAAGATTACCTTTCTGGTATCGCGCAGTTCCGGCAAGCGGTACCCGGTAGATTATCCATTAGACAGGCTGGAAACCCTGCTCGATCCGGCAGTTTTCTTTCGGATCAACCGGCAATTCATCATTCATGTGCAGGCTATCAGGGAAATGCACCCGTATTCGAAGAGCAGGGTAAAGGTTGATCTGGAACCGCCCACAGATCAGGAAACGGTGGTTAGCACCGAGCGCTCTTCGGAGTTCAAGAAGTGGTTGGTGGGGAATGAGGAGTAGGGCTGTTATCCAGGGCCAAAGGGATGTTCAGTCGTTGGGTAATATGATGCCAGCACCAGGCTGAAAAACCCGGACGACGCCCTGCTTCCACGCTGATACGGTACATGGCCTGGTGATAGGCCGGAGCCCAACGCAGGATGGTGGGCAATAGCTGATAAACCGGGTATACGCGCGGCATCCACTGCGACCACTGCCTGGCAGCATCGGGTTGGAACCGAATACCCAGTTTGGTGCACAGCGGGAGTGGCATTCCGGCAGAGGCCAGCCAGAGGGCCAGTCGTTTAGGGGTACGGGGATGCTGTAAAATAGCCTGAGCCACTTCCCTGCATACCGGTGCGGCGCCCAACACCGGTCCGTGCAACATCTTTTCAAAATATTGATTAAACGCGTGTAAATCAGCGGGATAAATAGTTGCCGGGATACCCAGCAGGGCTGCGGCAGATTTGCTTTCCTCATAAAACAGTTCCTGCCAGTTGGGGGGCAGGGGCATACCTTCAAACACCCGCAAAGTAGTATCCACCAGGGTAGCAAACACCCATAGTTGCAGCTCCGGATCGGTGGCCACATAGCCCTCCCCTTTTATCCCGGAGTGTACCCGGTTTAGTTGTCGGACAATGGCTTCTGCCTGCTCCCGGGTACCAAAATACAGGGTAGCCATGGCCTTAAAGGTGCGAAAACCGCGTCCGAAGGGATCTTCCTGAAAACGGCTGTATCGGGCCACGCCATCGGCCACAGCGGGGTGTGCCACCTGAAGTAAAAGGGCCCTGGGGCCGCCAAGCAGCACCCAGGGTTCGCGGTATATTTGCCAGGTAGTGGAGAACATAATAAACTTTGTAATGCAAAGTTCTTTCAAATATTCGAAACCAGCAAATGGGCTGAAGATATTTTGGTCGTTTGGCTACCGACATTGAGGGGCTAGCGCCCCAGGGCTGGGGGCTGGGAATTGGAGACCTGTGAAATTTCTTCCAGGCTCTGTTCATCTCTGGCTACCCAGGCACGTGAATCAACCACCACGATTGGTCGCTCCATGAGGATTGGATTTTCTACGATAATCCGAATCCATTCTGCATCAGAATAGGATTTACCTTTGAATTGCTCCTGAAACAGCGGTTCCTTTTGCCGGATGATATCCAAGGGCTTTTTGTTCAATAACGTCAGCAATTGGGTCAGTTCAGCTTCAGTTGGAGGGGTTTTCAGATACTCCAACAACTCGAAGGTTTGGCCGGATTGGGTGAGTACATCCAGGGCGCAGCGACTTTTGCCGCAGCGGTTGTTATGATAGATTTTGATCATGGTCGAGGAGTGAGGTTTGGGAAGTCATTTTGG
>DATGWL010000111.1:0-22240 GCA_035299505.1 Saprospiraceae bacterium
CAACTGCTTACTTTCCTGCTGAGGCGTTTTTTTCCTAAAAAATGGAGTTATGTGGTCAGACAGGGCATTGCCAACCTGTTTCGCCCGGAAAACCAAACCGTTTTGCTGGTGGTGACCATTGGACTGGGTACCATGCTGTTATCTACCCTGTTTCTCACGCAAAATCTTTTGCTCAAACAGGTGGAATTTTCCGGTAGCGGCAGCCAGCCCAACATGATCCTGTTTGATATCCAGGCCAACGACAAAGACAGTGTGGCACATTTGGTGCAAAAACACGGCATGCCATTGATGCAACAGGTAGCGGTGGTAACCACCCGGGTAGAAAGCATTGATGGGCAAACCAAACAACAATACGAACTGGAACACCCCGATCCGGACTCCATTGACACGCCAGAACGGCAGGAGGAACGGCGCGGCAGGCGTTTGCCCCAGGAAAGCGACCGGATTTCCAATTGGGTTTGGGACCGTGAGTACCGCGTGACCTTCCGCGACACCCTGATTGATACCGAGTCTATTGTGGAAGGCCAGTGGGTAGGCGTTCACACCCCCGGCCAGCCTATCAAAATATCCATTTCCGACGGGCTGCAGCGCAGTATGAAAGCAAAAATTGGCACCAGAGTGGTGTTCAATGTACAGGGAGCCCGTTTGGATTGCGAGGTAGCCAGTGTGCGCAAAGTAGATTTCAACCGGGTGCAGACCAACTTTTTGGTGGTGTTCCCCAAAGGCGTTCTGGAGCCTGCGCCCCAGTTCCATGTAATTGTATCCAAGGTTAAAGATGCGGAGCAATCGGCGCGTTTCCAAAGCGAGCTGGTGCGGCGTTATCCGAGTGTATCGGCCATAGATTTGACGCAGATTTTGCGGTCGGTGGATGAGGTTTTGCGAAAGGTGTCTTTCGTAATTCGTTTTATGGCTTTATTCAGCATTCTGACCGGCTTGCTGGTGCTGTTCAGCTCTATCTACCAGAGCAAGTTTGCGCGGGTGCGCGAGAGCGTGCTCCTGCGTACACTGGGCGCGAGCAGGAGACAGATACTGGGTATTAATGCGCTGGAATATTTCCTGTTGGGCGCTTTGTCGTGCCTGGCGGGTGTAGGCTTGTCGGTAGCGGGAGCCTGGGCGCTGGCACATTTTGCGTTTCAAATTCCGTTTGAGATAGAATGGTGGCCCTTGTTGCTCACATTTGGGGTTATTTCCTCCCTGACGGTAATTATTGGTTTGCTGAACAGCCGAGAAGTGGTACAAAAACCGCCGTTGGAGGTATTGAGGCAGGAGGTTTGATGACAGCCCTGGGCAAAACTTTTTGGAAAAATACGGGACTTAACTTTCAGGTTAGGGGAAAACCGCGACTTTTGTGGCAGAATCCGTCAAACATGCAGCAGTATGAAACTGCCCAAGAGACGTTTTTACTCACCTGCAACAAACAACCACTACTCGTATGAAAAAACTAGTTCTGTTTTTCTTTTTTGCGGCATTTATGCTGGGCAAATCTGAAGCCCAAAAAGGCCTTCGTTTTGGCTTCCAAACCAGTCCTACCTGGTCCTGGATGCGCACTGACGACCGCAAGCTGGAGGGAGTAAGCTCCAACTGGGGCGTGAAGCTTGGCGCTTTGGGAGAGTATTATTTTGCCAACAACTATGCATTGACTACCGGTCTGGGCTTTGGTTTCAACCATGGCGGCACCATTCAGAATGGCTATTCCAACTGGGTTGCCTGGAATGATGAAGACACGGATTTGACGGAGATTCCATCAGACACTTTTAGTCTGAATGCCAAATTACACTATCGCCTGACGTATGTAGAAATTCCGTTTGGCTTGAAAATGCGCGGCGGTTCCAACGAAGATTCCCGCTTCCGTTTTTATGCAGAGTTGCCCATGTTCACGCTGGGTTTCATGACCAAAGCGGTGGGCGATATCCGCGGCACGGACAGACAAAACCTGGAAGACATCAATATCCGTCAGGAAGTAAAGGGATTGTCCCTGTCCTGGGGTTTGGGTGGCGGTATTGAGTATGAGTTTGCCACCAATGCCACGCTGGTTGCAGGTATAGCTTACCAAAAACAGTTCACGGATATCACGCGGAACGGTTTTTATGAAAAGACGGCAGGAAACTGGCAGGAAGAAGACTCCAAGGCAACGTTTGGGAACCTGGCGTTGAAGCTTGGGTTGTTTTTCTAAAAATCACCGCTAAGTACGCGAAGAACGCAAAAACCTATTGATTTCGCGCTCTTTGCGTACTTAGCGGTGATTTTTTTTAATCTTTCAGCAACGACACCGCCTGGGTCGTTTTCACAATTCTTTCGTAATCAAGGCTGTAGTAGATGAATTTCCGATCTCTACGGGTATTGACCAGAGATGCCTGGCGAAGTACCCGGAGATGTTGGGATGCGATGGATTGCTCCAGGTCAAGCGCCGAATAGATCTCTCCAACATTGGCGCTGCCGTCGTTGTCGTGAATAACACGAATAATCTTTAAGCGGATTGGATGTGCCAATGCACGGATAGTACGCACGGCAGGACGCAGTTGTTCCCCACGAATTATCGTGGGTTGTGTGTGTTTGTTCATAATTTGTCTTGTAACCGGATCCGATTAAATAGGGCAAATCGGTGAGCAAAGATGCAGTTCAGATTTTATTCATACAAGCATCCGGCACAAAAAACGCGAGCCGTACCGACTACCGGCACGGCTCGCATTGATCGCCACTTCATTAAACATTAGACTTTTTGCAAGATCAGGCTGCCAACTCTTCCACGAGTGAAGAAATCTGGCCAAGTCGGCTGCGATTAACCGAGTAGAAGATGAATTTTCCGTCGCGTTCGGTTTGTACGACACCGGCGCTGCGGAGGATGGCCAGGTGTTGGCTGGCGACGCTCTGTTCCAGGCGCAATTTGACGTAAATTTCGGTTACGGTCATGCGCTTATTCTCCTCGAGCAGGTCGAGCATCTTTTGGCGTAATTTGTGGTTTACGGCCCGCAAAACCAGTGCGGCTTTGCGCAGCTCAACGTAGTCCAGGTGCGCATCATGTGCCCCATTCTTGAGCGACACCCGTTCAATGTTTGTCTTTCCCATACTAAAT
Organism: Saprospiraceae bacterium; assembly: GCA_035299505.1. Lineage (GTDB taxonomy): Bacteria > Bacteroidota > Bacteroidia > Chitinophagales > Saprospiraceae > M3007. The sequence goes on from DATGWL010000111.1 coordinate 3,074, forward strand.
GTTTTGAAATTGTGAGGAGTCTCAGTTTTGGATGCTTTCTTACTGAAAAAATTGTGCCAGATTGTATTCAATAAAAGAAATATACGTTTTCTTTAACAAACGTAAATCCTTTGATTTCAGTACGAAAATAGCGTACAGAAATCAATAAATTGAAAAACAACCTTATTTTAATTAAAATGGCGCCCTGGCGGGGGTTGTAATGTTTGGGGGCTTCATGTAAAAAGGCTCGAAATAAGCAATATCCTGAAAATCAGCAACTTGAAAAGCCTGCTCAGCTAACACCGTTAAATATGCAGCCGAACATTTTTTTACAGAAGAAATTACCGCTTGTTCAGAAATCTGCGCGTTCCCTGCCTTAACCACTCCGTTCCCCGACAAAACAATCCGGTTAAAGGTACGGTTTCCTGTATTCTCCCGTACATAATTTTCAAACGAATTGTTTTCTAAAATGAGCGGCCTGGCCGGACTGAGCTCCTGCAACTGATCGTCGTACAGAGCCAGCCACAACTCCTGGCGCCGCGCATCCAGCATAGAGACGAATAAATCTGCCGGAGTAACATCTTTTTCAGCATTTTTTGCTGCCATAGCCAAAGACTTCAAGGTGTCCACCGCCAACAGCGGCTTATCCAGGGCATAACAAATCCCTTTGGCTACCGAAGCGCCCACCCGCAATGCCGTATAAGAGCCGGGCCCCTTGCTGATAGCCACCGCATCCAGCTCAGCCAAAGCAATGCCCGACTGCTCCACGCAGGCCTGTATTTGCAGGGTTAATACGGCAGCATGACTCGGGGTTTCAGCCAGTTCCGACAATGCCAGCACCTGACCGTCTACAGCTATTGCAGCCGAACAAACCTCACTGGACGTTTCTATAAGCAGGATTTTAGCCATGTAGCAAAGAATAGGCTGCAAAAGTACGCGCCAGACGCCCTACTTTTGGGCGAAATTTTGACTTCGCGCTTTATGCTGATTTACAATGTAACGGTTACCATCGATCTCGATGTACAGGAAGACTGGCTCAAATGGATGAAAGAAACCCATATTCCGGACGTAATGATTACCGGAATGTTTATTTCATACCGGCTTTGCAAACTACTGAGTCATGAACATACCGATTCTGAAATCTATACCGTGCAATACATGGTGAAGGATATGGCGCACCTGATGCGTTATCAAAATGAATTTGCACCGGAGTTGCAGCGTCAGCATAAGGAACGTTATGATGGCAAATACCAGGCATTTCGGAGTTTAATGGAGGTTCTGGACCACAACGAACGATGATACGATGAATGATGGTATGATGAACGACAGCCCGATGTCGTTGCAACTCGGGCAAACATTGCAGGGCGTAATTACCCTGGACGGGTCTAAAAGCATCAGCAACCGGGCCCTGATTGCCCTGGCGTTGGCTGGCGCACAACCCGATGACTGGCTTACAGGACTTTCTACCTCCCGAGATACCCAAACCCTGCTGCAGCTGCTTCAAAATCCGGAACAGACTATATTTGATGCCGGAGATGCCGGCACCACCTTCCGGTTCATGACGGCTTTTTTGAGCACCCGGCCCGGAGTTCAAACCCTCACCGGTTCTGCGCGCATGCAGGAACGGCCCGTGGGTCCGCTGGTAGCTGCCCTGCAGCACCTGGGCGCCGATATCAGGTTTTTGGGTAAAGAAGGCTACCCGCCACTGCAAATTGGCCAGATGACCATGTCTGGCAGGAAAGTAACAGTAGCTGCCAATGTGAGCAGCCAGTTCCTGTCGGCCTTACTGCTGATTGCGCCCTACCTGCCGGAAGGATTGGAGCTGGCGCCTGAAGGGCCGCTGGTATCCAGGCCTTATCTGGACATGACGCTGGGTGTGATGCGGCATTTTGGCGCCTCGGTACAATGGCAGGGCGATGCCATTGTGGTTGAACCCGGCCATTACACTCCGCGCCAACTGGCCGTGGAGGCCGACTGGTCGGCGGCATCCTATTGGTATGCGATGGCTGCTTTTTCTGACTCCCTGGACCTCCGGCTCCGTGGGTTACACCGGGAAAGCTGGCAGGGCGACGCGGTTTTGCCCACTATGATGGAACGTTTTGGCATTGAAACCCAGTTTGGCGACAATGAAATCAGACTGGTAAAATCAGGCAAAGCGGTGAGGCACATGTTTGAATGGGATTTCCTGGAGTGCCCCGACATTGCCCAAACCCTGGCGGTGGTATGCGGAGGCCTGGGCGTATCGGGTTTGTTTAGCGGATTGGAAACCCTGAGCATCAAGGAAACCGATCGAATAGGCGCTTTGAAAACAGAATTGGCCAAGGTGGGGGTTAGTTTTGCCAAACTTCCGCCTCATTTTTCCAAAAAACAGCCTGAAAAGACATTCTACAGTCTGGAAGGCAAGGCAGCCTGGTCTACCCCACCCCGTTTTGCCACTTATGGCGACCACCGCATGGCTATGGCATTTGCGCCGCTGGCCATGTTGGGGCCCATTGAGGTGGAAAACCCGGGGGTAGTGGCCAAATCTTATCCGGAATTTTGGCAGGATCTGGCCATTTTTCAGTCGGAAAAAAGCGCATAAGGCGCATTGCAATGATACACACAGCATATACAACATGAATACAGGGAAATTGACCCAGCCTTTCCGGCAGCTGGGTTTGATGCACGGACTGGACACCTTGAAGTTTTGGGTACAGAAATGGAAAAACGGGCGCAAAAATGCCCGTTATGCGCGCGAGCGTCCGGGCGTAGCTTTCCCGCCGGATTATATGTTGTTTGAGGCTTTTCAATTAGATTATCAAAAATATCTGGAAGGCGGCGAGCGCACTGCCCGTTGGATTCAGGGACTTTTTGAACCATATGCCCCCATGCAGGGCAAGTCGGTGCTGGACTGGGGCTGCGGGCCAGCCCGGGTGGTTCGGCATTTCCCGGGTTTGCTGGGCGCAGGGGCTTCTGTTTGTGGTACGGATTATAACGCCCAAACCATCGCCTGGTGCAAGGAACATATTTCCGGGGTGCAGTTTGCCCTTAATCAGCTCCAGCCACCCACGGTTTTTTCCGATGCGCAATTTGATTTCATTTACGGCATTTCCATTTTTACCCATCTTTCAGCACCCAACCATGAGGCCTGGTTTGCGGAATTAATGCGGGTGAGCAAGCCAGGCGCACTGCTGCTGCTCACCACCCACGGCGAAGTGTTTTGTCAGAAACTGACCGGGCAGGAACAGGCGCAGTTCAAGGCCGGTCAACTGGTGGTTCGGGGCAATGTGGTGGAGGGGCACCGGGTATTTGCCGCTTTTCATCCGCCTGCTTACATGCGCAGTTTGTTTGGCGCCAGGGCTGAGGTGCTGCAACACATTCCCGGCGGCCCAAAAGACTGGGGCCTGGAGCAGGACGTATGGATCCTGCGCAAGCAATCATGATTTAGTGCTTGTTCCTGTATTAGGGGTTCGTTTTTTTCTGGTTCGCGGACTTTTAGCTGGTGGCTTTGAGGGTTCGGGCATCTCTGGCCCGGTTGATTCAGAAGCCGTTTCATTGGCAGCATGGTTTATGGCTTCCATAACAGGTTCTGGATTTTTTTTCAAACCCAGGAGGTAAAAAATCCAGGTGTAAACGTCGCTCACAAAGGTTTTTTCCACCAAAAACGTCAAAATGGTAGTAAAGACGGTAGTGCAGAGAATGATGGAAAATACCACCGACTGAATGATATCGCCGCCTGCAACGCCTTGTTGAGCGGGTAAAGAAGCCAACACTGCAGCGCCCAATCCTTTGGGGATTATAGTAGCCATATAGGAAGCATCTTTGGCGGAGGTGGTTTTAGACACCGAAATACGCACCACCGGGATACGCACCAAAAACAGCACGCCGGTAATCAGCGCCCCGAGCATCATCCAGCCCCAGTCCTGCAGGCGCACGGAAATACCTATGTACACAAAGAAGAAGGTGCGCAACAGGAATACCGCTTCTGAGAAAAAAGCCCGTTCGTTGTCGTTCAGTGAAATGGGTTTGCGGGAAATGGCATTGCGCATAATGGGCGGGCCCAGCACGTCAATATTACCCAGTGTGATACCAAAAGCCAGGGCTGCAATAGGGCCCGAGTAGTTGAGCAATTCCACGATACCATACAGGATGAATACAAATGCCGGCGTGGTAAACACCGTATTTTGCAGGGTGCGCATGCGGTTGAGCAAAATGCTCCAGCCGAAAGCGCCGGCAACGCCCAGCATGGCGGCCAGGATAAAAGCAGCAATCATCTGGCCGGTAACGAAGGCCACATCGACAGTGCCTATTTTGTAAGCCGTGAGCAGGGTTAAGGGCACTGCCAGGGTAAAAACATCGGAGAAGGCAGATTCCAGTACCAGCACCGTGCGTGTGCGCTCGCCCATGGGAAACTGCCTTACCAGGGTGGTAACTACGGCCGAAGAAGTGCCCCCAACGATACTTCCCAGCATGAGAGAACGCAGAATGCCCAAATCCGTGTAATAATAGGTGATGCCCCCGGCAACCAGACAGGTCACCACGAAGTTATACGTAGTAATACGGGCTGTTCCACCGATGGAATTGATGAGCGGCTCCAAACGCTGGTCGATTCCGCTTTCGAAGAGGATAAAAACCAGGGTAATGGTGGTAAAGACCGGACCAACCGCCCCGAATTTGGCTGGCGTTACATAACCGAGAATAGGCCCGAGCAGCAATCCGATCAGAAAAAGCCAAAGCACATCCGGTATTTTCGTGCGTGCGAATAAAGCCGCAAACCAGTGCGACAGAAAGATGGTGCATCCAACGAAAACTATGGTGAGTGCAGTAGGCATAGGCGGAGGGCATGAAATTTGAGCGAATATAACGGATCGTGTACAAGATTCGTTATTCCATCATAATTTTGAGTGAATGGTATGGCAACATTAACGGAAACATTACACACAAACGAACATCCGGTACTCCTTTTTGACGGGGTGTGCAACCTGTGCAACGCCTCTGTACAATGGGTGTTATTGCGCGACAAAAAAGGGCTTTTTCGCTTCGCGGCACTGCAATCCGAAGTGGGGCAACACCTGTTGAAAGCAAGGGGTATGAGTGGTGAAACCCTGGATTCTGTGGTGGTAGTATCTGGCGGGCGGGTTTTAACCCATTCCGATGCTCCTTTGGAGGTTGCCCGATTGCTGGGGGGAGGCTGGTCGTTGTTGTATATATTCAGGTGGATACCCCGCTCGATTCGGGATGGTATTTACCGTTTTATTGCGCGCAACCGTTACCGTTGGTTTGGCAAACAGGAATCCTGCATGTTGCCCCGCCCAGAGTGGAAAGAGCGTTTTTTATCGTAAAAGCAAAGTTTTTCAACTATCTACCTAAAGTCCATGAACAAATTTTTCACCCCACGCAAACTACTCATCGGCATAGCCATACTCCTGACAGGCTGGCTGCTTTATCCCCTGGTATTTGGCAAACAAAAGTTGCGCGACCCCGAGGAGGTATATGTGCGACTGGACTCCCCTCCCACTAACCTCAATGTTTTTTTAGCCGTAGGTCATGGTCCGTCTTCCGCTATTACCAGGCAGATATTTCACACCATGGGAGATATGGACCTCAAAACCATGGAATTAAAACCCTGGCTTATTGAAACTATCCCAAATGTGCGGATAGTGCAGGATGGTCCGCGCAAAGGGCAGTTTGCCTATGATTTTGCTATTATTCCGGAAGCTGTTTGGGATAATGGCGCCCCGGTAACGGCCAACGATGTGGCTTTTACCCTCAAGGTGGCTTTGCACCCTGATTTTCCAGCTGCATACAGAGGTTTTCTGGCGCCAATGTCGGACATGGAAATTGACCCAACTAACCCCAAAAAATTCACCATCTTCTTCAAAACCTATTACATGCTGGCACTGGAGGCATTGTGTGGCACCCCCATCCTACCCTCTTACCATTTCGATGTGAACCAGCGCATGGCGAAAGTTCCGTTGACGGATTTTCTGGACAGCACCAAAACCAAACTTCTGTCTGCTGATCCTGAGCTGGATGCTTTTGAAAAGGAGTTTTCCGACGCCAAATTTTCCAACGACCCCAATGCGGTAATAGGCAGTGGCGCCTACAAGCTTCAGGTTATGAATGAACAGGGGGCAGTGCTGGTAAAAAAGCAAAACTGGTGGGGCGACAAGGTCAGGGATAAATACCCTATGCTGCAGGCCTATCCTAAAAAGCTGGTATATAAGGTTGTAGCCGACGATCTGGCGATGGAGAACATGATCAAAACCGGACAATTGGACTTGCTGGGAGGCTCCATTAATCCAGCCAAATTTCAGGAATGGCGGGCTATAGATTCATTAAAAAACAAGTTTGATTTTCTCACCCAGGGCTTTACCCAGTACAATCGCTGGGTATTTAACCTTAAAAATCCCGTCTTGGCAGATCCTCTGGTGAGAAAAGCCCTCACCCATGTGGTGGATTACGATTATTTACTCAACCAGGTGCAACGTGGTATGGCGGTACGGATTGCTGCGCCCATGGCGCCCAACAAACCGTTCTACAATAAAAATCTTCCGCTGCCAGATTTCAACATTGCCAAAGCCAGAGAAATACTGGCTTCTGCAGGGTGGACGGATGCCAACGGGGACGGCGTTTTGGAGAAAAACCTGAATGGCCAGGTACAAACACTCAGTTTTAAAATACTGGTACCTGCACCTTCAAAAACGAACGAACTGATGTCGGTTAACCTCAAAGAAAACTGCAAACAAGCCGGCATTGAGGTGCAATTGGTAAGTCTGGACATCAGTACGGCGAATATGGACACCAAAAGCGGGAATTTTGATAGCGCATTGTTGGGCCTCACCTCCAATCCGGGGTTGGTGGAATACTACCAGCGCTTTCACTCCAAAAGTCTGGCGCCTGCCGGCGATAACCGCTCCAACTACGTCAGCGCAGAAGCTGACCGTCTCATTGAAGCCATCCGCACCGAGCCGGATGTGGCCAAACGTAACCAGCATTATTTCGACTTTCAGGAATTGTTGTCGCGCGATCTGCCAGAGATTCCATTGCTTGCTCCGCTGCAACGGATTATCGTTTCCCGGAAGTTTGATCCGGCGGTGGCGGGAGAGATGCGACCTGGATACTATGAGCAGTTCGCCAGAGTGAGTGAGTGAATGAGTGAGTGAATGAGTTGGGATTTACCACTAAGTCACAGAGGACACTAAGAGTGGTTTTCCTTAGTGCCCTCAGTGGCTTAGTGGTAAATCCCAACTCACTCATTCACTCACTCGCCTTTGATTCTGGCGTATTGTTCGTAGTATCCCGGGCGGTTTTCGCTTTCTACTTCTGAGTCAAACTTTTTTGAGATAATGATGCGCTGGAGTGGTGCATACAAGGCAATTTCCGGCACATCGTTGTACAGCACCTCCTGGATTTTCATGTAATCCTGATTGCGCTTGGTTTCATCGGGTTCTACCCGAATAGCTTCAATCAAACGATCGGCTTCTGCGCTGACGTAGTTGGAGCGGTTATCGCCTGCGGGTGCGAGGCTTTTGGAATGAAAGCGCTGGTAGTACTCTACCTGACCCGGGAAAATGGCTACTCCGAGCAGGGCGCTATCGAAGTTGCCGTTTCTGGTGTCGGCTGTCATGGTATTCAAATCTGCGCTCACCAGCTGCAAATCGATACCTGCCTGCTTGAAGGTTTCTTTCAGGTTATTGCCACTGAGTTCGTTGACTTTGGATGCCACAGCTACCATGAGTTTGAAGCTGAGTGGTTGGCGCTTGCCGTTGATTACCTTATCAGCAAAGCCATCATTATCGGTATCAATCCATCCTGCAGAGGCTAACAGTTCCTTGGCTTTGGCGATGTTAAAATCAGGCAATGTCAGGTTTTTGTTGTAATATGGTCTGTTTGGCGGCATAGGCGATGCAATCCGGATGGCCATTCCTCTCTGGATTTGATTTACCAGATAATCATAATCAATGGCGTGTTTAATGGCCCTGCGCACCAGCACATCCGAGAGAATGGGGTTTTTCAGATTGAGAACCAGGCGATTATATTGGGTATAACCCACTGTTTTGAAATCAAACCGGGCCGAAAGGGAATCAACAGCCTTCCATTCCAGGAATTTGGCCGGGTTGATGGAGCCGCCCACCAGATCCAACTCGCCACCTTTGATCATATTTTCGATGGATTGATCGTCCTTCACCACCTTATATACCAGCTTTTTCGGGTAAGCATGCAGCATCGGATTCCGGTCTGACACTTTATCGCCCCACCAGTTTTGTTTTTTCACCAACACAGCACCTTGCTCATTCATGAGTTGAAGGCGATAGGCATTGCTGCCTGAAATGGCATTGCCATCGTTGGAAAATTTAGCATCGGCAAATTCTTTTTCGAAAGTATCCAGATTAGGATCGGCAGAAAGTATCCGGGTTTTGGAAGTATCCAGGAAATCTGCCAGTGGCACGTTGGTCAAACGGTTGTTGGCATCATATTGATACGCCGGGAGAATGGGCGTACTGCACAGTGTTTCCAGCGAAAGCATATAAAACGAGCTGAAATACACCGTGAACTTCTTTGGATCGGCGGGATCAATCTCCATAGCCGTCATCTGGGTGAGATACCCTCTGAACAAGGCCGGCAGATCCGGGTGGAAAACAACTTTTAAAGTAAACGCTACATCGTTGGCCGTTACCGGAGTTCCATTATCCCAAACAGCTTCCGGTATAATGGCAAAATCGTAGGCAAACTGTCCCTTGCGCGGACCATCCTGCACCTGCCGGACTTTAGGAATAGCCTGCAACAGAGTGGGTTTCATTTCCAGGGTTTTAGGGTCCAGGTCGCCCAGCGTCTGGAAAATTTGTCGGGCTAAATAAGTAGAAGGGGCATGTCCGCCTCCCAGGAAAATGTTCAGGTTGTTGGGTGCAGCATCCAGGCGAACAAAAACTTCTTCTGGTTCGCGGGCTTTTTTCTTGCCAAACACAAGCGGATAAAGCAGCCATCCAGTGATCAGGACCGCCACGGCGATCAGAATTCTGCGAGGTGTGAAAAAGTTGTTCATGGTAAACAGGTGGTTAGATGAAAAATGCTAATGGAGAACTGATCAAGTAACTGGAAAAATTTGAAAGGGCACACATTTCCAGTGGAAAAATACGTTGACTTACGCAAAAATAGACACTCACTCATTCACTCACTCACTCACTCACTCATTATGGCATTGAGTTCTGCGGCAATATCTTCTTTCCTGGCTTCGCTGCGTTCGAATTCGGCTTTGACCGTGCGTTTTTTGCGCTTCATATCGTATTTGTCCAGGTTTCCTGTAATGGTGTAGTAGAGATTGAACAATCCGCCTTTGTCTGGCAACGGATCGAGATCATCGTCGTGTTTTTTGATGCGGTTGAGCAAAACCTGCCCGGCGTTGACCTTTACCTTGTAATTGATATCGTTATCAAAACTATGTTCTCCGCTGAGGGTGAGGTTGACGGCATTACTTTGAATGAGCATTACAGGGATGTACACCTTTCGGTTTTTGATTTCCAGAAAGTTCTGCAAATCGGTGAATTTCACCCGGCGCAGGTCTTCAATATGAATGAAGGAGGAAAACTCTTCAAACATCTTCACTTTTTGCAATTCACCGTTTACGGCCTGGATATCAGCCAATGCCCTTAAGCGGTTCATATCCAGTTCGCCGGTAGTGTTCCAGTATGCCCACAGGGCTACCCTGCCCGATAGTCGGCCGCGCAGATTGCTGGATGTAATTACCTCCTGCCCAAAGTTCTCGCACTGATCCAGCATGGTTTGCAAGTCCAGATCGCGGGCAGTGATGCGCATTTGCATGGATGGCTGGTAATCAAACCGTGCGTTGCCATCGAGCAGCAATTCGCCCTGCATAGCCTGTGTATTGCCCTGTATTTGCAGGATGTTTCCTACAAAAGCCAATTTTCCGGCAAAGTTTTTCCCCTGAATTTTTCCGTAGGTAAAGTTTTGAATGGCTGCTTCAAAGGTGCCTTTCAGCTTTTCCATGGTGAGGCTTCGTTCTGCATTTTTTTCCTCTTTTATGGAATCCAACTGTGCTTCACCACCCGCTTCAGAAACAGTGGTTTGTACGGAAAACATCTCAATAATCTGGTCTACATCCAGGTTTTCCGACTGTAATCTGGCCTGAAACTCCAGCAATGCATTGGCTGAGTTGAGGGAGTCTGCAAACAATACCGGAAGCAGGTTGGAGGCTGTTCCTTCCAGCGTAAAATCACTTTTCCCGGCCACCAGATTCATGCCTTCCACCTGGAACACATTATCCTGCAAACGCAAAAAGCCACGCTCCAATCGCACGGGTACCTTGTTGTACACTACTGAGGCCCGGTCAAACTGTATTTCTCCGCCGGCAGCCACCTGACTCACCCTTCGCATGCTGGTCATATCGGCATAGCGGCCCTGCACCGACAGGCGATTCAGCCTTACATAGCCATCGCCTGAAGTGACAAGTTCGTTGTTGAACAATCCGTAAGCCGCCTCAAGAGGCAGCACGCCATTGGCCTGAAAGTCTACCACCGGATCATCCAATTGGCTCACTTTCAGGGCCAGACTAAGGGCCTGACCTCCAAAATCGCCCCGAAAATCCGCCAGTTCAAAATCGCCGCTCCCGTCTGCACCTGCGTGGTAGCGCGCGCGGAACGACACGTTGCGCAGCGGACTTTGCAACATATCAGAGCTAACCTTTCCATTGCGCAAACTCACTTCAAATTGCAGGTCCGGAGTTTCCGTTTTGCTCAAACGCCCTTTAACCACGCCACTGCAAGCGTAGTTCCCGGAGCTTTGAAAGGCTTTAAAATAATCGTGGTAAGCGCCCGGCAGCAGATTGGCTACCATGGAAATATCCCCTTCCTGGCTGGAAAGTTTCAGGTTGAGGTCGGTGGCATCGTCTTTTGCAACAGCCGCTCCTTCCACTGTGAAGGTATTGCCACCCAGGGAAAGCTCTACATTCTGCAAGGCGTAAAGCCCTTTCTTTAAATCCACGGCAATAATGGCATCGTAACTGACCGTTTCGCCGGCCAGGTAGCGACTGCTGTCCAATTCAATCCGGTTAATTTTGAGGTCGGCCCGACTGGACAATTGAAATTTTTGGGCGGAGAAATTGCCATTGAGCTGGGCTTTATTGACAAGCCATTCCGCTGTTTGTTGAGCCGGGCGGTTTTCATAAAGCACTGCCACCTGGTTGAGCTCGGCATTTTCCAGGGCCAGTTGTAATTTGCTTTCCTGTGTTGTTTTATTGGATTTTCCGCCTTCCTCTTTGATTATATCTGTATTAGACTTGCCGGATTTATTCACCACCATACGTACGGCAGCATTGCTCAATTGCACGGTGTGGATTTTTACATCATCCGAAAACAAACTCAGCACATCGAATCGGAATACCAGCGATTTGGCCACCAGTAGTTTACCACCCAAGGCGTCATCCAGTTCAACATCCGACATTTCTACGGAAGCTTCCGGGAACCCGGAAATCAGGGAAAGGCCGGCATCGCCCACCCGCAGTTCTGTTTTAAGGCTTTTGTTTATTTCGGCAATGAGCTGACGGCTCACCTGCTCATCGAAAAAGGCAGCCAGCACAAAAAGGAACAAAAAAAGGCTCAAAATGGCAAAAAACGAGCCTTTCAGCAGTCGAAAAAACCAGGAACGACGGGCGGGTGCGGGGTTGGATAAGGGTTGCGGCTCCATGTTAGAGGAAGATTGCTGGAGAGGTCAGGGTATAAACTGTTTGATTTCATTTTTCCATACCTGGTAGCCCAGACCATTCAAATGTAATCCGTCTTCTGAAAACCGTTCTGAAAGATTGCCCTCTGCATCTTTCATGGGTGTTCCGATGTCTACAAACGGCAGGGCATAGGCATGAGCAATCGCGATGATACGTTGGTTCAACGCTGCAATCCTGGCATTGTTGGCGCCTGTTTTGCGCAAATGGTTGTTTACCGGCAACAGGCTTTGCAGGTACAATTCTGTTTGAGGAGAAGTTGTGCGTATTTTGGCTACAATTTGACCATATACGGCTTCAATATCTTGTAAGCTATTGCCAAAAACCAGATCGTTCACCCCGATCAGCAGGAATATTTTGGCTGGTTTATGCCGGAGCACCTCTGGCAGCCGATCCAGCACACCCTGTGCGAAATCGCCGGAAATACCGCGGTTTAGCACGATAGGATGATCCCCAAAAAATTCATGCCATTCGGCTTGTTCGGTTTGGCTGTCACCCAGGAAAATGATGGCGCCTGGCTTTTCATCCAGGTTTTCAAAATGTTGCACGCGGTGCTGATACTGACCAGCTGTTTGTCGTTGGAGTTTCAGCCAGGTATATTTCCAGCCCCCGAGCCGGTGAACGGCGAAGAGTGCCAGACTGATGCCTAACACATTGATCAGGAGCGAGGTGTAAAGCCAGGGCTTCATATTTTTTTTAGGTATTCATCCAGTGCTTTTTGAGCATCTTTCAGATCATTTGAGGCTACATCGAGGTGAAAGCCGCGCAAATTAGCCATTCTAAGTAATACAAACACTTCGTTGTGCGGGTCGTTGCGAAAGCCTTGTTCATCCAGGAGAAATGATTGGTTGGATTCAGAAAACATGATCCCTAAATCCAGGTAGCGACCCAGTTTTTCTGCGCAAATCTGGGTTTGCTGATCGAAGTCCTGCAGGTCTTTTTGTATCACATTTTGTCGGAAAGCGAACACAGAGGCCAGAGTATTGCGCAATTTGAGGTCTTTGATCAGACTGACATCGCCTGTTTGCACCATGATATCGTAGGTAGAAGGTGGGAATGCTCTAAATACGCCACGCTGGTAAACTTCGGCGAAGTTAGAAAATGCTTTGAAGAGGGAGTCCCGGGATTCCTGTTCGCTGAGTTGCAGGAACCTGACCAGGCACTGCACATCGCGTTCACAATCGTTCAGGTTCATTTCATCGGTTTCCAGTTCAGTTTCCAGGTCTTGCTGAACGGCTGTCAGGTATTCTTTCAGTTTAACCTGGTCTTTGGCGGCCTCTCTACAACGATCGGCACGGGTGGCAATGAACAGGGAAACCAGAATGAGCGTTACCTGGGTGATATATTTTTTGACACCGGCGGGATCAAACAAGTCAATGAATCGGTCAAACCAACGCTTAAGCATGTGTGTTTTGTTTTGAGCCGGTAAAATACGATGCTCAAAAAAGTTCTTTACCGGCAAATTTGGTCAGGCCGCCGGTTACTTTGCTGGTTACTTCCAGCACTGCAGCGTATTGCTTGTATTTCTTTTTGAATTTGGGCGCCAGGTCTATCAAATCACGCAGGTAAGGTTTTTGCACGGTGCGCACGCCGAGGGCTACTTTATCAAGGGTATTGAGACCGCCCTGCCATTTTTCAGACTCCCGGAGGATTTTTTCCATGGATGCGCGGTTTTGGGTGTGGTATTTCTGCACAAATTTTACGCCTTTGACTGGATCTACGAATTTCAGGTCTTCCTGCATGAATTTGATGTAATCCTGGATGAGTCCGTCAAGTTTTTGTTCTGCGGGGAGGTTGCTGTTTGCTAGTCTGCTAAGTTCTTTTTGGTGGGCGCTCAGCCAGCGGTTTTGTTTGAGAGAGGCGCATTGGGTGGTGAGGAGGAGAAGGGGCAGTGCAAGCCAAAGGATAGTATTCTTCATGGTGGGTGGATTGGTTGGGGGATAACGATGAAATGGTGAGATTGTTTCCCGCGGAGGGCGCGCGGAGTGGGTTTCCAGCGGAGTGGGTTTTGCACAGATTTTACACAGATTATTTCGCACAGATTTTACACAGATTTTTTGCACAGATTTTACACTGAACTTCAGTTATTTCGCACAGATTCTACACAGATTTTTTGCACAGATTTTACACAGATGTTATTGGCCGGCATAACCTTGCTGCCACAGGCAGCATCAAAAAAATCCGCGTCATCTGCGTCATCCGCGTTCCAAAAAAATCCGCGTTCCACCAGCGTTCCACCAGCGTTCCAAATAAAAAAAGGTCGCCTGCAAAGCGCGAGCGCTACAGGCAACCTTTTTGAAAAATCGGTATTTGGATTACTTTACAATTAGTTTTCCTGAGGCCACCAACCTGCCATCAGCGGCAAGTTGGTAGATGAGGGTCTGTCCGGCAGGAAGGTCTTGCCGGAGCAATCGGAATTCGGAATGATTAAAAGAACGATAAGTCAGTAACCGGCTTTGGATATCGTAGAGGAAGATGGTGTATTCTTTGGCGTTTACACCTTCTACCTGGAAGTTTACACTTTCTGTGGCGGGATTTGGGAATACCGTTACATCTGCGCCCTTAACGTACACCTCTTTGGTGTCGGTAAGCACTATAAAGCTGTCGCAAACGGTGTGGTACGTGGTATTGGTAAACACCGGTGCGTTGAAGTCAAAGTAGATGGCGGCGCTGTTGAAGATCTTTGTTTCGCACGGCACATTCGGTTTTTGAGACACGCGAAACTTGACAAATCCTTCACTATGCGCACCGCCACCGGGTTGGAGATTAAGGTTTGAAAGTCTGAACTCTACGATACCATTACCTAAGATGTCAAATTGGTAGGGATGGCTCGCAGCACCCGGGAACACCGTGACCGGGTCCAGCACAGCAGAGAGGGTGTCGCGAATGACGACCTGCTGTACCGTATCGGCTCCGTTATTCCGGAACTGGATTACAAAGTCCAAATCGGTTTGTGGACTGACGTAATGAGGCACGTCATAGCCTTTAGGATGGCCTCTTTTTGAGTACTCGGGATTAAAATCGGTTTCGTTGCTCTCTTGGCAGTCGCTTTCAATGAAAACATCTGCATCGTCTTCGGGGAACATCGTATAGAATCCCAGCGTTACTTCACTGGTACTTGTGTCGGAAATACAACCTTCTACTGCGGCGGTTGGGTAGCTGGTGCCTGGGTAGCCCGGGCTTTGCTCTGCGATGATGCGGAAAGTGCTGCCGTTGGCCTGGGTAGACCACACTAGTTTGCTTTGGCCGGCATCCAGCTCGAATTTAAAATCCGGGCTGCCTGGAGGCGTGAGCATCACAATATCTTCTGTGATTACATACCCGAGTGGGCCGCCCATGGCGCCGTTACCGATGTTTTCCAGCACCATTTTCACAGAGTCGTTCTCACAGAAAGCTTTGGCAGCGATAATGGCGCCATCCCATCCTGAGTTGATTCCGCAAAAATCGTTGGGCGCAATTTCAGCCGTTACGCAGTGAGCCTGTCCCGTTTCGGTATCGCTGCAACTCAGGAATGCAGTTACAGTAAAAGTGCCGCAATCTCCGTTATTAAGCGTGCCGAGGTTGAACAGGTAAATATTGTCGCCCTGGGGAATAGCCGAAATGGAACTTCCTGTAAGCGTCATGTGCGGATCAAGCGCCACCTGCACCTGAGTATTCAGGGATGGCACTGAACCGGAGTTGCAATAACGAATGCTGTACACATTGTCGGCGCAGCGGCGCAAAACCGGGGTGGTGATGTCCACCTCATTACGTGGGCAATCAAACAGGGTTTTAACCGGCACATCTACGAAAACAGTATCGTAGAAATCGCCCACATGGATATTGATAATGGAATCGCAGGATTTCCAGTAAGGATTGGGTGGGTACAGCACCATTTTGTAGGCGCCGGTATCAACCTCTACCTTCAGATTGCCATCAGCATTAGCCACAGTGAACAGGGTATCGTAAGGACTTTCAAAACGCACTACCCAGTTGCGGAGGCCGGGTTCGCCGGCATCCTTCTGGCAGTTGGCATTGAAATCCCGGAAGATGTTGGCCTGGATGTAGCTGGTAAGCACGGTGCAATTAGCATCAGCTTTTACCAGATAAGCGTATGATTCGCCAAAACCACCCACGAATTGCTCCGTGGAGCCGGCAATCACTGCGCCTCCCTTCACCGGAATCAGATCGAAACCGATATCCAGACCACCTCTTCCTACTACAGACTGGCAAATGATCTCCCCGTTGGGATCCATCTTCAGCATAACCAGATCGTCCAGGTCTGTTTTACTCCGGTATCCGGACACGAACAGATTGGAACCTGATCCTGCCATGCCGTAAAAATCGTACTCGTTGTACAATTTTTGCCAGATGGGAGTTGGGTTACCATTGCCGTCAATTTTCAGGAGGAACCCTGCGCCATCAGGCTCGGAATTGGTTCCTCCCGCCAGCAGCAGATTGCCATCGCCGAGGGCAATTGCTGCTCTGGTTACATCGTCTGAATCGCTGGTAGAACCATTGATGGCGTAAGAATTACTCCATAGTTGGGTACCAAAAGTGTTCAAACGAATCACCAGAACATCTTTGTCTTCTCCTAGTGCAGGCTCGGATTCTCCTACTACTACTAAATCGCCATTTGGGATGGCCACAATTGCATTACCTCTGCGCGAAAACTCCTGTGGTCCGTAGTTATTGAACCAGTAAGTGTTTCCATTCGCATCAGTTTTAAGTACGAAGATGTTTTCTTTATCAGGGTTTTCAGCAAATTCCTGAAAACCGCACAATACCAGGGAACCATCGGGTAGTTCCACCAGAGAACGAGCCTCATCATTGAGGTTGCCGCCTAAGGTTTTACTCCACAGTTTGTTTCCGTAGGCATCTGTTTTTAACAAAAAGATGTCGCGGCGGATCGGGCCGGTATCATCCACGTCAACATAGCCGGCAATGGCGTAACCGGTATCCTGGGTGGCTACAACCGCAAAGGCCTCAGAGCGGGAAACAGGACCTGCAGCTACAATCTGCTTGCTCCATTGTTGCTTGCCATCGGCATCTGTTTTGATCAGGAAAATGCGACTGTTACCACTGTAGTAACCTGCCATGATGTAACCACCATCCGGGGTAGCGGCAATGCTGCGCGCTACGTCCTGGCCACTGCCACCGTATATACGTTCCCAGCCCTGTCCATTGGCCTGGGCAACCGACAGCAGCAAGAAGGAGAGTATGTACAGGTACTTTTGCATGATGGTTTGGATTACGTATTGTCGCAGTTGTTTTCTTTCGACAGTACAAAAGTGCAATGACCTGTTGGGGGACGGAAAGACAAAAATTCGCATTTGTTGAATAGTTTTATGTGGCGTGAACTTGATACACTGAAGATGTTTTTGTTAAAAATCTTTTTATTTTACCAAAAAACACCGATTATTGTGCGCAAACTTAGCAACAATTTCTGAGAAATTCAGCAGGATTTGTTGAACAGATAAGCGTAAAAAGCTATGCAAAAAAGTGTTTTACTGGAGATCATCCGGTCGTTAGACAAAAAAGAAATCCGGGAGTTAAACAAGTGGTTGCAATCGCCTGCACACAATCAACGTCAGGATGTTGTTCGCCTGTTCGAGTTTTTGGTAAAAAATCTGCCTAATGGCGACGAAGCAGCGGAAAAAGCCAGAGCCTGGAAGTATGTATTCCCGGGCGAGGCCTTTGATGATGCCTATTTGCGGCAGGTGATGTACTTTTTGTTGAAGGCCATTGAAGATTATCTGGTGTTTGTGGATCTGAATAAAGACGAGGTGCAATATCAGTTGGCTCTTTCCCGAATTTATCGGGAACGCAAACTCGAAAAAGCTTACCGGCAATCTTTTCGCATTGGTAAAGACCATTTGGAAAGCCAGCCACTACGAGACAACTATTATTTGTTTAATCGTTTTTTATTTGAGAAGGATTACAGTCAGTTGGTAATAAAAAATGCTGCAGCCAATTTACAGGAGACTTCAGACGCTCTGGAGAACTGGTTTATTTCGGAAAAGTTGCACCTGGCACTCGCTATGGTGGCTCACCGGGCGGTTTACAAAACTGCCACATATGACGAGGGCATTTTCGAAGCGGTGCTTGACTACACCCAATCTAAAAACCTTTTGGGAGTTCCGGCCATTGCTGCCAAGTATTATGCTTACATGACCATGATTCATCCAGCAGAGGAGCAGTATTTCGACGATTTTGAAAACATCGTACTTCACAGCGCGGGCGGAGCCTTTAAAAAGTCGGAAATGCTTGACTTGTACCGGATTGCACTAAACTACTGTACCGCTAAAGTGAATCAGGGCAATCTGGATTACAGCAGGCGGGCGCTTAATTTTTATCGTAGTGGTGTAGAGACAGGCATTTTGCTGGAAAACAATGTGATAACCCGATACACTTTGGGGAACGCCGTGGCATTCGCCCTCAAAATAGGCGACTTTGAGTGGGCAGAACAATTCATTCAAAAATTCCAGCACCATCTCGACGAAAAGGAACGCAACAGCATCGTCAACTTCAACCAGTCCAGGGTGTACTTTGAAAAAGGCGATTATGCCCAGGCGCAACGATTGCTTACGCAGTTTGAGTACGATGATGTGCACCTTAATATAATAGCCAAGACCATGTTGCTCAAGATTTATTTTGAGACGGATGAGTACGACACCTTTGAATCGTTGCTGGAAAGTTTGCGCACCTATCTACAAAGGAAAGAAACGCTTGACGCCACCCGGAAAGCATCCTACAAAAACATGATCAGCCTGATGAAAAAATTGTTGCAACTCAATATTTTCTCCAGGGCCCAAAAAGAGACATTCCGGGAACTGGTGAACAAAACCAATCCTTTGGCAGAACGGGATTGGTTCCTCCGCCAGTTGGACCGCCGGTAGGAACGCTGATGGAACGCGGATTTTTTGGGAACGCGGATGACGCGAATGACGCGGATTTTTTGGTGCTGCCTGCGGCAGCAAGTTTATGCCGGCCAATAACATCTGTGTGAAATCTGCGCGAAAAATCTGTGTAGAATCTGTGCGAAATAATCTGTGTAGAATCTGCGGGAAACCCACTCCACACGAAATCTGCCCCTCCAACCCCCTCTCCAAAACTTTTTTTTACTAAAAATTATTTTTTTTTCTCAAGTTTTATGCCGTTATTTTTCAACAAAATAAACAATAACAACACCATAAAATATTGAAAAACAATTAATTAAAAATATAATCCTAATGTAATCGCACAACAAATTCCATTTTTTGTCTTTTGCAGGTGGCAGTGACCGCTGCACTTTTGTACTGTCAATAAGAAAGAACGGCAGCAAGAATGAAACAAGCGGCAGGCATTATTGACCATTCCTTCTGAAACTTTTCATGAGATTATATACGGGAAATCCGAACGCGGCGCAAACGAGCGCCGCGTTTTTTTTGTTTTAGAACGCGGGGGAACGCGGATTTTTTTGGAACGCGGATGACGCGGATGACGCGGATTTT
>DATGWL010000112.1:0-66985 GCA_035299505.1 Saprospiraceae bacterium
AATCCTTCGCAGCAGAATGCGGTGAGCGCTATTTTGCACCACCGGGATGTAGCCGTGGTACATGGTCCGCCGGGCACTGGTAAAACCACCACGCTGGTAGCAGCCATCAAGGCACTTGCCCAAACAGAGCAAACAGTACTGGTATCTGCACCCAGCAACACAGCAGCCGATTTACTTACGGAACGATTAGCGGCACAAGGCTTGAATGTAGTACGTATCGGAAACGTGAGCCGGGTAGATGAAGCCGTAATTCAACACACCGCCGAAGCATTGCTGGCCGCTCATCCGGAGGCTAAAAATATTAAAAAAGTAAAAATAGCTGCCGCTGAATACCGTCGCCAGGCAGCCCGTTTTAAACGCAATTTCCAGGCTGAAGACCGGCGGGAACGAGCGCATCTGAAACAACAGGCCCGTGAACTCGACGATTGGGCCCGTACGCTGGAAGACCGAGTAATGGATGAGATATTGAGCAGTGCCCAGGCCATTACCTGCACGCTGGTGGGGGCAGCGCATCCGCTGTTGGAAAAACGATATTTCCGAACCTGCGTTATTGACGAAGCAGCCCAGGCACTGGAGCCAGCCTGCTGGATTCCAATTGCCAAAAGTAGCAGGGTTGTGCTGGCCGGCGATCCATTTCAATTGCCCCCAACCGTTAAAAATCTGGATGCCGCCCGCAAGGGTTTATCTACAACACTGATTGAACGTTGCCTGGATTTACTTCCAGGTCATGTGCATTTGCTAACGGTACAATACCGGATGCACCAGGCTATTATGGCCTTTTCCAACCAATATTTTTATGGTGGCGTATTGGAAGCACACCACAGCGCCGCCCACAGAACCCTATACCTGAACGATCCGGATGCGGTGGAAACCAGCGTCAGCTTTATTGACACCGCCGGTTGCGGATTTGAAGAAAAACTACAGGAGTCAAACGGACAGTTACACCGAAACCCAAGCAGATTCAACCCTGAGGAAGCCCAATTACTGATAACCCACCTGAAAGGCTTACTGCATCGGATGGGCTATCCTGAACGATGGGAAATGGAAAATCCGCCTTCCGGGCCGGATATTGGCATTTTATCGCCATACCGGGAGCAGGTAAATCATCTGGAAGCCCTGGTACGGGAAGATGCCCTGCTGGCGCCATTGCTGCAAAACGGCAATATAGCCATCAATACCATCGATGGGTTCCAAGGACAGGAACGGGATGTGGTGTACATCAGCCTGGTTCGTTCCAACAACAAGCATGAAATCGGGTTCCTCCAGGACTACCGCCGAATGAATGTTGCCATGACTCGCGCGCGTATGGCATTGGTGGTTATTGGAGATTCAGCCACCATAGGAGAAAACAAGTTTTACCAGCAATTCATGGACTACTGCGCCGAGCATGGCGCTTATCGAACAGCGTGGGAATACGTTGGGTGAAGAACACATGATTGAAGATTACATGAGTACATGATTGAAGAGGGAGGGCGTTGCAATTGGGTTTCGTGAGTAGCCAGGCCGGGCGCTATCCCTATTCAATCATATACTCATGTAATCTTCAATCATGTACTCAACGCAGCCTTCCCAGCACTTCTTTGAGCCTGCGAACAGCTTCCCGGAGTTGCTCCTCCGAGGCCGCATAGCTGAGTCGGAAGCAATTGGGATCGCCGAAGGCAGTGCCGGATACCAGGCCTACGTAGGCGTTAGACATCACATAGTCGCAGAAATCATCTGCATTTTGAATGGTAATATGGCCGTCGGTTTTACCGAAATAGCTACTTACATCCGGGAAAACATAGAAAGCTCCATCAGGATGATTGGCACGAATGCCCGGCAATTCTTCCAGCATGGAAAGGACAATATCACGGCGTTCGCGGAAGGCCTCGCGCATAGCGTAGGTAGGCGCGAGATCACTCATCAGCGCAACAGCACCTGCTTTCTGGCTGAATGACGCCGCGCCGCTGGTCACTTGCCCCTGAATTTTGGTGCAAGCATCAGCAATGTATTTGGGAGCGCCCATGTAGCCCAGTCGCCAGCCAGTCATAGAAAAGCCTTTGGCAAATCCATTTACCGTAACGGTGCGGTCTTTAACCTGCGGGAACGAACCAATGCTCACGTGTTCGTGGGTAAAATTGATGTACTCATAAATTTCGTCGCTTACCACCAGCACATGTTCATGTCCGGCCAGCACATTAGCATAAGCTTCCAGTTCTTCTCTGGTGAACACAGTTCCGGTAGGATTGCAGGGTGAGGAGAAGAGTACAAATTTGGTTTTGGGCGTAATGGCTTCAGCCAATTGTTCCGGGCTTGGTTTAAAATCACGTTCTACACCGGCATATACACACACAGGTGTACCACCAGACAACTTCACGATTTCAATGTAAGAAACCCAATATGGTGCGAAAAGCACCACTTCATCGCCAGGATTGAGCAATGCCTGACAAAGATTGTAAATGGTTTGCTTGGCGCCATTACTTACCACAATCTGTTCCGGACGGTAGTCCAGTTGATTGTCGCGTTTAAATTTTTCACTGATGGCCTTGGTCAGCTCTGGCAACCCAGCCACGGGGGTATATTTGGTGTAGCCCTCCTTCAATGCCTGGTAAGCGGCGTCTTTGATGTGTTCAGGAGTGTCAAAATCAGGTTCGCCCAAACTAAGGCTGATGACATCGTGGCCGAGTGCGCGCAATTCGCGCGCCATACGGGCCATTTTAAGGGTTTCAGATTCAGCAAGATTCAGAACGCGATCAGAAAGCATGTGAGTGGAGTGTGGAGAATGAAAAAAAGGTGATCAATATGGTTGCATTGGTGAAATATGGATGGGCTATTTTTTTACCTGGGTGTAATGCCAAACGGCCACAGAGGCCAGAATCAGGATCAACAAAATTAACGCAACAACCCAAAGTTGCAAAAAGCGGATCCCTCTCCTGGGCTTGCGCCTTGGATTGCGGTCCAGCTTTTGCTCCAGTTTCTGCCACACTTGTTCGGGTGGCTTTTCGTGGAGTTTTTGCTCGTTTTGCCTGAAAAAATCAAATATATCCGACATTACTTGTTTTATATCGCAGTTTAGGAATTTTGTTACCCACTGCTACAGCTCAAATTTTTTCAACAGGATTTTCAACTTTTCCTTCGCCAGAATCAATTGGCTTTTGCTGGTATTGATGCTGATACCAAGCATTTCTGCAATCTCAATATGCTTGAATCCTTCCAGCACATACAGGTTGAACACCGTACGGTAACCAGGCGGCAATTGATCCAGCACTTCCAGGATTTCCCTTGCAGAAATTTCCGCCTCAATGCTAAAGGTGTCCGCCTGTTCTGCCACATCCTGCTCATCTCCCGGAAAAACCAATGGCTGCACCTTGCGCAACATCATCAAACATTCATTTACCATAATCCGCCTGATCCACCCCTCAAAATTACCAGCGCCCGTATATCCCTCTACCTGCGAAAAAACCTTGTAAAATCCACTAATCAAGGCTTCTTCAGCGTCCTCTCTGCGCTTTAAATAGCGTTTGCAAACACTAAACATCAGTGGCGCATATCGCTCATACAGCCACTTCTGGGCTGCCCGATCCTGTTCCCTTAACCGTTGTAGTAATTCCTCTGTTTGCATATCCAATTGACACGGCAAAGTTGGGAATACTCCGGCACAGAGAGGCCAACTTTGGCGGAATTTTGCACCCTATTTCTGTCCATTTGCTTAATACCCTGATTTTGAATAATTTAAGAAACTCAAATATAACCCTATAATTAACCTGAAAATATGAAAAAACTTTTTGTCCTTTGTGTGACAAAAGTCCCAATTCCTTTTGCCCAAAAGACATTCCATTGAAAATCAATCAGATAACTAATCAACCAGTTTTTCCACTATGAGTGAAAATCAGAACTCCCGTACGTACGCCATAACGGTTACCGTCTTACTGCTCTTAGCCGCAGGAATCGGCTTTTTCTTTTGGCAAAAATCCCAAAAATATCTGGCCGAAACCCAAAAACTGGAACAGGAACGCAATACCCTCGAGGTAGAAAAAGCGCAAATCACCAGCTCGCTGGATAGCATGACCAATGCCTATTCCAGCCTGCGCACAGAAAATGAAAGCCTGGCCGGTCGCGTAGCCGCATCCGCCCAACAAGTTCAGCAAAAAGAAACGGTGATCCGCGAAATCAAAGCTTCTACTTCCAAAGATATTGAAAGCCTTCGCGCGCAAGTGGAAGCGCTGAAAAAAACTAAAATTGAACTGGAAACCATCATCACCGGTCTTCGACTGGAAAATGAACAGCTGCGTGCTCAGGTGGAACAGCTTACTTCTGATAACGCCCAACTAAAAGGCGCCAACACAGAACTCACCGGTCAGGTACAAGACCTTGCCAAACAACTGGAAGCACAAATCCGCAAAACCCAGTCCGCTACCTTTAAAGCCTCCGCCTTCTCGGTTCAGTGCGAACGCCGTGGCGATAAACTCACTACCCGTGCCAAAAAAGCCCGCGAAATTTTTGTGAGCTTCGACCTGGCTGATGTACCACAAACCTATCAGGGTCAGCAAAAGCTATACATGGCCATGACCGATGAAAAAGGTGTGCCGGTAATGAGTAAATCTCCGGTAAAAACCACCATTCATGCTCCTGCTGGTGCAGTAGACATCACGGCTCAGGAAACTAAGGATGTGAACCTCACCAACGTGCAGAGAATTTCTTTCTCCCACAAATTTGACGAACGCCTCAAGCCCGGCAACTACGTAGTAGCCATTTACTGCGAAAAAGGCCTGCTCGGCTCCGCCACCTTCCGCCTGGGTAAATAAGACGCGAAGTTGTCGAAAGACACGAAGGCGCGTGTACACAAAGGCTCTAAGGCTCGAAGGCACAAAGACGCGAAGGCACGAAGGCGCTAGAATAAAAAGTAACAGAGGGCTGGCAAATTGCCAGCCCTCTGTGTTTCACAGGCAGCGTAGCTGCCCTCTTAATACCTTCGCGCCTTTGTGCCTTCGCGTCTTTGTGCCTTCGAGCCTTCGAGCCTTTGTGTATACGCAGCTTTGTGCCTTCAAGCAACTTAGTGCCTTATCACACGAATTTATCAGCGCATGAGGAGGAGGCGAACGCATCCGGCTTGGCTTTGAACACAAAACCCATGCTGAGTATGTAGCCCATGGCTTCTTTTAAAGCTGTATTGCTCTCAAAAGCCGGATCAGTATTGATATCGGCATGCACCTCAAGCGCTACATCATAACGATCAAGCAATTCGCAAAGCGAATAAGCTACCTCTACCGAACGACCAACCTCCAAAATCATGCGCTCCCTGAGCGACATCTGGCGGGTCATTTTTTCATTGGAGATAAACATAAATCCGCCCCTTTTCTCCCGAAGGAATACGATTACCGTAGCAAAATGCACTTCTTCTCCAATCACTTGTGAATCAGTGCCAATGCAAACCTTTAATTGGTAACCAGCTGCAGATTCCCTTCGAATGGTTTCCTCTACAGCCTCCAGAAGCGGTTTGTCAATCCGTTGTCCGTTGAGTCTTCTCCAGTTCATAGTGAGTGAGTGAGTGAACTTAGTTTCTATCCTTTGCCTTTTATTCTTTTTTCCCTCAAAAGTGCAGATTTTTAAGAAAAAAACAGCGGCGAAACTCAAAATTAATATCCAATTAATCTATCAAACCGCCAAACACGGATATTAAACCCTGAACAGGCGGTTGCAGTTCCTTTTTTTGAAAATAAAATCGGATTAGTTGTGGTATTAACTTGATTGCCGGAATTTTGCAGTGTACTTGACCTATGATCGAACAACAAATATCTCCACAAGGGCAAAATGCCATCCAACCGGACCGCCCTAAAAAGGCGCTGCACAACCGGGTTAATCGTCGCGAACTCAAGGAACGGATGAAAAACGACGCCGTAAAAAGAGTTACGCTTTCCTTCTACAGATACAGCCATATCGCGGATCCAGTAGCGTTTCGAAACGAACTGTACCGCTGGTGGGATGCTCTCGGGGTACTGGGTCGCACCTACCTTGCACAGGAGGGCATCAACGCCCAGATTGCTGTTCCGGAAGAAAACTTCGAGCAGTTCAAGTTACTCATGAACTCATACGATATCTTTCGGGGCATGCGACTCAACATCGCCGTGGAGGCAGAAGGAAAGTCTTTCTTCGCCCTAACCATCAAGGTGAAAGATAAAATTGTGGCCGACGGCATTGACGATCCTACGTTCGATCCCTCCCAAACCGGCACTCACCTGAATGCGGAAGCATGGAACGAAGCCTGCCAGGAACCCGGCGTCATCATTGTGGATATGCGCAACCACTACGAGAGTGAGGTAGGGCATTTCGAAAACGCCATTACGCCGGATGTAACCACCTTTCGCGAAGAATTACCCCTCGTAGCCGATATGCTGGAAGAACACAAGGATAAAAAAATCCTGATGTACTGCACAGGCGGTATCCGCTGCGAAAAAGCCAGCGCATACATGAAATACAAAGGTTTTGAGAACGTATTTCAGTTGGAAGGAGGTATCATTGAATACGACCGCCAGGTAAAAGCCAAAGGACTCTCCAATAAATTCATTGGTAAAAACTTCGTCTTCGACGAACGCCTGGGCGAACGAATCAGCCCCGACATCATTGCCCAATGCCACCAATGCGGCAAACCAGCCGATACACATACCAACTGCGCCAACTTATACTGCCATATCCTTTTCATCCAATGTGAAGAATGCAGTAAAAAACATGCCGGCTGCTGCTCAGATAAATGCATGGATTTCAATGCTTTACCAGCAGAAATGCAAAAGCAACAAGCCCCCGGTATGGTATTCAACGGCTCTAAATTCGGTAAGGGCGCCTACAAGGCTTTCCGAAAGGCCGGAGGCTCTCTACAGGGAGAATAACTTAAAGAAAGAAAAATTCCCGTTCTTTCGCCGACCAAACTATCCGCTATGTCCAAACAACAGCGTAAACCAGCTAGCCAACCGGCAGGCGCCTCTGCGAACCAACCAACAACCATTACTCCGGGCTTTTTTGCCAATACCCTGCTGCAAAGTGCCCTGATATTCGCTATCGCATTTCTGTTTTATGCCAATACCCTCGGACACGGGTTTGTGTTGGATGATGCCATCGTGATTACCGACAATATGTACACCCAACAAGGGGTTAAAGGCATTGGCGGAATTATGTCCAAGGATACCTTCTTCGGATTTTTCAAGGTAGAAGGCAAAGAAACACTGGTTTCCGGTGGTCGTTACCGTCCGATGACCCTGGTGCTTTTTGCCATCATCTATCAGATCAGCACAGGGCCCTTTATTTTCCACCTGTTCACAGTGCTGTTGTTCGCTTTAACCTGTGTAGTGCTATATCGCACACTTTTGCTACTCTTACAACCAGCCAATCAGGGTGCTGCGCCTGGCTCCTGGGCTGCCGGAGCGCCCATGGTGGCATGGTTCAGCAGTGTGCTGTTTGCGGTTCACCCCATTCACACCGAAGTAGTGGCTAACATCAAGGGTTGCGATGAAATTCTGACCCTTTTGGGGTGTCTTGGCGCCTTATATTTTACCCTGAAGGCCTGGGATACACAACAAATGAAGTGGGCTCTACTGGCTGGCATCTCCTTTTTTATAGCCAGTTTGTCTAAAGAAAATGCTGCGGCTTATGTGGTGCTGATTCCATTGGCACTGCTCATTTTCCGGTCCAATGTAACAAACGGGAAAAGCTCTGTTTGGAAGGCCTCAATACCCATTTTCGCCGCTTTTGCCGTATTTTTTCTGCTTCGGGGTACCATCCTGCAATGGCGGTTTGGCGGCGAACCCATGGAGTTAATGAACAACCCGTTCCTGAAACTGGAAGGGAATCAATGGGTAAAATTCGCTCCGGCAGAGCGTTTGGCTACCATCTTTTACACCCTCTGGAGATATGTACAACTGCTGTTTGTACCGCATCCATTGACCCACGACTATTACCCTCGCCAGATTGACATCAAAAGTTTTGGAGATCCTCAGGTGCTGCTCAGTGTAGTATTGTATTTCAGCATGGCTTATGTGGCCATCCGCGGTATTGGCAAGAAAGACCCACTTGCTTTTGGCATTCTGCTGTACCTCCTGCCTCTGGGTATTGTTTCCAATCTTGTGTTCCCAATCGGCACCAACATGGGCGAACGCTTCGCATTCATGCCTTCCGTTGGTTTTTGCTTCATCATAGGTTTACTGCTCTGCCGGGCCTGGCAACGCAGCCCAACTCCTACCCTGATCGCTTTTGGTGTAGTAGCCGCCCTTTTTGGGTTAAAAACCATACTGCGCAACCCGGCCTGGCATAGCAATGAAAAGCTGTTTATGACGGATGCCGCTATTTCAACCAACAGCGCCAAACTGCAAAATGCTTGTGGAGGCGTCCTGTTTGACCGTGCTACCAAGGAAAAAGACCCGGAAAAACAGCGTACTCTATGCCTGCAAGCCCTGCCCCACCTGAATCAGGCCATCAAAATTTATCCAAACTATAAGGATGCCTACATCAGCCGCGGTGGCGCCCATTTCGTCCTTCGGGAATTCCCTGAAGCCATTGCCGATTATCGCCGGGCTGCCCAGCTTGCGCCAGATGATGCCAAACTTAAAACCTATCTGGCACTGGCATTGCGGGATGGCGGCAGGTATTATGGCGAAGAAAAAAGCGACATCGCCAATGCCTTCAAATGCTTCGAAGAATCCTGGCAAATCAACCCAAAAGACCCCGAAACAGCGCGTTTGATGGGTGTTGCCAACGGTATTCAGGGCGATCACGCCAAAGCCATTGAATGGTTCACCAAAGCAGTGGACGTAGCGCCAAAAGATGCCGGCTATATCTGGGATCTGGGCCTGGCATACGCCGCATCCGGAAATATGGCCAAATGGGATGAACTACGCCAAAAGGCCCTCAGCATCGATCCCACCATCGCCGAACGCAGAGGCAAAGGTGGAAGGTAATAGGGGATTAAGGGGAAACTTCCTTACCTTTGCGGCCTTCATTCCTGCAAGAGTGGATCAGGACGATTTTATAATCTCAAACTACCTTCGCTGGAAGTCAAATTAACCATCACTACTGCATCATAGTACAATGTTCGAAAGTTTAAGTGACCGTTTAGAGAGCGCGTTTAAAGTATTAAGTGGCAACAACCGCATAACAGAACTCAACGTTGCCGAAAGCATCAAGGAAATCCGTCGTGCACTGGTTGCTGCCGACGTGAACTATAAGATTGCCAAAGACTTCACCGACCGGGTTAAAGAAAAAGCTCTGGGTACAGAAAACGTGCTCAAAAGCGTATCGCCCGGCCAATTGATGATCAAAATCGTCAGCGATGAGCTCACCGAGCTCATGGGCGGACAAAGTGTGGGCATCAATGTCAAAGGCAATCCGGGCGTTGTATTGGTAGCCGGTCTGCAAGGTTCCGGTAAAACCACCTTTAGCGGCAAATTGGCCAAACACCTCAAGGAACAACGCAAAATGCGCCCCTTGCTGGTAGCCTGCGACGTATACCGTCCGGCCGCTATTGATCAGCTTACGGTGCTTGCAGATAGCATTGGCGTAAGCATCTACAAAGAAATTGAGAACAAAAATCCGGTCGATATTGCCCGCAACGCTGTAGCCTTCGCCAAGGCCAATAGCCACGATGTGGTAATTGTGGATACCGCTGGTCGTCTGGCCGTAGATGAAGCCATGATGGAAGAGGTGGAAAACATCAAAAAGGCACTCAATCCAACTGAGACGCTTTTTGTGGTGGACTCCATGACCGGTCAGGATGCCGTAAACACTGCAGAGGCCTTCAATAGCCGCATCAATTTTGATGGCGTGGTATTGACCAAGCTGGACGGTGATACCCGCGGTGGTGCTGCATTAACCATCAAACACACCGTTGGCAAGCCAATCAAGTTCGTCTCGCAAGGCGAGAAACTGGATGCCCTGGATATTTTCTATCCGGATCGTATGGCGCAACGGATTCTGGGCATGGGCGACATTGTTTCGCTCGTGGAAAAAGCCCAGATGGAATTCGACGAAGAAGAAGCCAAACGCCTGGAAAAACGAATCAAACAAAATAAGTTTGATTTCAACGACTTCCTGGGCCAGATGCAAATGATCAAAAAAATGGGGGATCTGAAAAGTCTTATGGCCATGATTCCGGGCATGGATAAAGCCCTGAAAGATGCACCTATCGACGATAAAGCCCTGGTGCGCGTGGAAGCCATTATTCAAAGTATGACTCCCTGGGAACGCGCCAACCCGGATGGCATCACCCTTTCCCGCAAAAAACGCCTGGCTAAAGGTTGTGGACAAAATCTGGATCAGATCAATTTGTTCATGAAGAACTTCAACCAGATGCGGCAAATGATGCACTCTTTCTCCAAAATGCCGGCTGGCCGTATGGGTATGCCTGGCGGTGGCGGCATGAATATGCCTGCGCCCAAGGGTGGGATTTCGAGGTTTAAAAAGCGATAGATTAAAACGCCCTTCTCCTTGGAATTTTTCCGGGTATTGAATTGGCCTTTTGACCGCTAAATTTACAAAGTAATTGCCCCCATGTTCAAACCTCTTTACACTTTGTCTGTCATTTTGACGCTTTTATCGGTCTCAAATCTGAAGGCACAAATCAAACAGATCTCCTTATCGGGCACCTTTGCTCCAATTATTAATACCATCAATATCACTGAGATAAACCATACCGCTATAGGCGCATCAATCGAGTTCGAATATAAATCCAAAAGGCACGTATCCTTTGGAATGGAGTTAGATTGGCAGAAATACAAACCAGAGGCCGTCTATGTGCAACCACACAATATATCTAACTCAGTATTGATTAAATACTTTATCGAGCGGAATCAGCTTAACCTACGGCCTATATTTCGGTATTATTGGAAGGAAGGTTTTGAGGGCTTTTATGCCGGGGGGTTCGGCGTGTATTCTTATTTAATGACAACACCAAAAGAGAGTCCTATGGTTATTGGTTATCCTAGTACAACTATAGATTATGCATATAAATCTGCGGCAGGTTTTGGACTTACCTGTGGCTATCGGTTCAAATTGACACCTGCATTGAAGTTATCGGCCTTGGGCAACTATCAGGTAGTTTTTAGTGAAATCCGGGACGATAACAGCGCCCACCAGGATCTCCAGTTTGGCTTGGGATTAAACTGGGCATTTTGACGTTGGCGGCAAAAATATGCCTATACCTAAACCAATTAATGCACAGATAATGGCTGCTAATAACCGAAAGATCTACTGTAGGTGTATATTTTTATGGGCACTGCTCCTGGAGGCCGGGCAGGTATTCAGCCAATCTACCCTCCTGAGTTTATCGGGCACTTACGGCATTGTTTCCGTCGAGTCGCCGGGGAAATCTATCGACAGGAGAACCGGTGGACTTCAGACCGGGCTGGAGTATCGTTTCAGGAAAAAATTCTCATTTGGAGCAGAGCTGGATTGGCAATCCATCGGAGTTTACCCTGAGACAGTTTCACCCGTCTCACCCGCATCAAGCAAACCTTCTGTTACATACGAAGTCAAAACTAACCAGCTGAGCGGCCGGATTTTGGCCCGTTATTATATTAAAAAGTCGCTTAAAGGCTTTTACATTGGCGTATTTGGCAACTTTTCCTTCCACCTTACCGACACCAATGGCTACCCGGAAGATGGCGCCTATCCGGCGCGGAACAATGATTTTTCAGACCATATTTACAGGGGCGGCGGCTTGACCTATGGCTATCGTTTTCAGCTCACGCCAAAGGCAGGCGGGCATTTATCCCTGAGCCATCAAAGGATTTGGAACAACAATAATCCTGATTTCATACAAACCAGCCATCGGGCAGGAATCGGTTTACAATACATATTTTGATAAAATTGGTTTTACCCAACCCTTATCGCTGCTATTCCGTCAACATACGAAAATCACTTGCCATGATACGACTATTACTTTTCGTTTGTTTGACCGGTTTTTCCCACATGGCTTACAGCCAATCCGGGAAATTTCAATTTGGCCTGTTGGTAAAAGGAGGCAATTTCACATTGCCTAATGCCAAAAGTGAACTGTCGGGCTTTAGGTATCAGGATAACATTAAATCCGGATTCAAACCCGGGTACCAGCATACCTTTGGAGTGTATGGAGCATACCGGATCAGCCCTCAATTCAGCATCATAGCCGAACTTAGTTACCGATTATCTTATTTCGAATACTTTGAAACCCAACAATATCAGGTTTTTGATATCTCCGGAATTCTAAAAGGGACATCCAGATACGAATATAAGTCAACGACGAATAGCCTGGTTGCGCCAATAAAGTTTCAGTTTAGTCCTAAAAAACTACCCAAATGGCACTTTCAGGCTGGAGGAGGTATCTGCCATAATACTACGGTTAAAAACGAGCAGACCTCTATTTTCCAATTAACCGGCGCCCAGGATTCTAAATCCAGTACGGAATTTGGCTCCAACCTTTGGGAAACCTCTGATTTTCGATCGCATTTCACAACAGGTATACTTTACCAGATCAGTAATAACACCAAAATAGGGATAGAATATTTGTTTGAACGGTACTACACCCAGGAAGGGGATAGTTATTTTTCAGGTAATCCATTAATTGATTTCATCTACTTGGGCTCATACCCTCCTAGTATGCATAGTTTTTCCGTCTCTTTGCAGCACAATTTGCTGCATTAGAATATGAACTACCTGCAATATACCTTCCAAACGGCTCCTGAAAACGTTGATTTGCTCATTGCATTTCTGTCAGACAGTCCATTCGACACCTTTGAGGAAACAGAAGAGGGCTTTTTGGCCTTTGCTCCCGCTACCGCTGAAGAAGCAGATATTGAAGTACAATTAACTGAACTTCAGAAGCAATTCTCATTTTCCTTTCAAAAAAGCCTCATTGAAGGCCAAAACTGGAACGAACTCTGGGAAAGCAATTTTCAACCGGTTATCGTAGATGATTACTGTGCCGTTCGCGCCGATTTTCACGAACCCATACCTGGCAAAAAATGGGAACTGGTGATAAACCCTAAAATGGCTTTTGGCACCGGGCACCACGAAACCACCTGGCAGTGCATTGCCGCCATTGAGCACCTGCCCATGCAAGGCGCTCATATCCTCGACTATGGCTGTGGAACGGGCATTCTGGCTATTCTTGCTGCCAAAGAAGGAGCAGCCGTGGTGGAAGCCGTAGACATTGAGGAGCAATCCTACCTCAATACCATGGAGAACAGCGCCGCCAATGGCGTGCCGCATGTCATCGCGCGCCTGGGCACCATAGATGCTGTTCAGGGTAGAGATTTCGACGGGATTTTAGCCAATATCAACCGGCATGTGATCCTGGAATCTCTGCCACGCTTAGCTGAACTGATCAAACCGGGCGGCTGGTTGCTCATCTCGGGTATTCTGCTCACCGATGAAGATATCGTCACAGACGCCGCATTACAGGCTGGCTTTGAAAAAAAAGAGATGAAAAGTCGGGGAAACTGGCTTTGCGGGGTATTTCACATGCGTGCCTGATCAAGGGATTTGCGTAACTTTGCGCCTTCTTTCCAGGAACCCCCATCGCCTCACCCTTTACGTATGCAAAAAATCCTTATTCTCGATTTTGGATCACAATACACCCAACTCATCGCACGGCGTGTGCGTGAAATGAACGTGTATTGCGAGATTGTCCCTTACAACAAAATGCCCGAGCTCACAGACGACATCATGGGTGTTATCCTCTCAGGCAGCCCATTTTCTGTTCGCTGGGAAAATGCGCTCCGACTGGATCTGAATCAGATTGCGGGCAAAAAGCCAATGCTTGGCATCTGTTACGGCGCACAGTTGACAGCCGATTTTTTCGGCGGTGAAGTGGCACAATCCTCCAAACGGGAATACGGTAAGGTGATGCTTCAGCACCATGCCTCCAACGATCCGTTCTTCCAGGGCATTTCCAAACGCTCTCAGGTTTGGATGAGTCACTCTGATACCATCGTTCGGATGCCAGAAGGATTTGAAGTTCTGGGCAATTCAGATACCATTCCGTATGCGGCTTTTCGCTCTGTAGAGGGCAAATTTGCTACTCCGGTTTACGGCATTCAATTCCACCCGGAAGTGTACCATAGTCTGGAAGGTTTCGAAATTCTGAAAAATTTCGTGCACGATATCTGCGGTTGCTCCGGCGACTGGACCGCCCAACATTTTGTGGAAGAAACCATTGCAGAACTTCGGGAAAAGATTGGCCAGGAAAAGGTCATCATGGCTTTGTCGGGCGGAGTGGATAGCACTGTTGCGGCTACTTTACTGCACCGGGCTATTGGAGATCGCCTGTTTTGTTTTTTTGTAGACAACGGTTTGTTGCGCAAAAATGAATTTCAGGAAGTGCTGGATTCCTATAAAGGTATGGGGTTGAATATTGAAGGGGTAGATGCCAGAGAGCGTTTTTATACAGCCCTTGCCGGAGTTAGCGATCCGGAACAAAAACGGAAAATCATTGGCAAGCTGTTTATTGATATTTTCGAAGAAGAAAGTGAAGCGCATCCTGATTTCCAATGGCTTGGCCAGGGGACTATTTATCCGGATGTTATTGAATCTGTGAGTGTACACGGACCATCCGTTACCATCAAAAGTCACCACAACGTAGGCGGCCTTCCTGAAAAGCTCAAGCTGAAAATCGTTGAACCACTCCGATCCTTGTTCAAAGACGAGGTGCGCAGAGTGGGTAAAGAACTCCACGTGTCTCCCAATATCCTCAACCGGCACCCGTTCCCCGGTCCGGGCCTGGGTATCCGGATTCTGGGCGATATCACCCCTGAAAAAGTGGCTATCCTTCAAGAGGCTGACGCCATTTACATCGGCAAACTGCGCGAACATGGATTGTACGATGAAGTTTGGCAGGCAGGCACAATCTTGTTGCCTATCCAATCCGTTGGGGTTATGGGCGATGAGCGCACCTACGAAAAAACCATTGCACTCAGGGCTGTAAGCTCCACCGACGGCATGACCGCAGAATGGAGCCGCCTGCCACACGAATTCCTGGCAGAAGTCAGCAGCGAAATCATCAACAACGTTAAAGGTATCAACCGGGTTGTGTACGATATCTCCACCAAACCACCAGCCACCATTGAGTGGGAATAATTCACTCACTCACTCACTCACACACTTACTCACTCACTCACTCACTTTGAAAGTCAAGATCTGTTGCATCAGTAGTGAAGAAGAAGCCCGGCAGGCAATAGCTGCAGGCGCTGCTGCGTTGGGGTTAGTGGGTGCCATGCCAAGCGGACCAGGTATCATTTCCGATGCGTTAATTGCCCAAATTGCAGCTGCCGCACCACCGGAAATTGCTACCTTCCTGCTAACGAGTGAGACCAGCGCACAAGAGATTATCCAACATCATAAAAGGGTAAATACCAACACAATACAAATTGTAGACGCGTTACAAACTGGCACTTACCAGGAAATAAAATCAGCTTTACCTGCCGTAAAACTGGTCCAGGTGATTCATGTATTGGGAGAAGAAGGGGTAGAAGAGGCACTGCAGGCAGCAGAATGGGTAGATTTTATACTATTGGACAGTGGAAACCCCAACCTGGGCGTTAAGGAACTGGGCGGAACCGGCCGAACCCACAATTGGAATATCAGCCGAAAAATCGTAGAACAATCACCTGTCCCCGTTTTTCTGGCAGGAGGGTTAAAACCGGAAAATGTGCGGGCAGCCATCGATGCTGTACAACCATATGGTTTGGATCTTTGCAGTGGTGTCAGAACCGATGAAAAACTGGACCCATGGAAACTGGAAAGATTTTTTGCAGCGGTAAATGCCTAGACATTTTACCTTTGAACATCTGACAAACAAATGAACAGGAAAACAATTTGGCCTTTCGTCGTCTTGGCACTCTGGATGCTGTCCGGATGCTGTTATACCTTCAAGGGTATATCAATTGACCCGGATGTCAATACTTTTTTTGTACAAAACTTTGAAGGTCAGGCGCCTACAGCCCCTCCTACCCTGCCGTTGGAATTCACCGAAAGGTTAAAGGATAAAGTTCGGCTGGAAAGCAGGCTTACCTTGAAAAACACAGACGCTGATGTCGAGTTTACAGGAAAAGTGGTGGAATTCAGGGTAGTACCCGTGGCGCCCAAACCTGGCGAACAGGTAGCGCTCAACAGGTTGGAAGTAGGCGTGAGTGTGCAGTTCATCCACAATAAAAATGACAAAAAGAGCTGGCCATCTGCCCGTACTTTCAGACATTTCGCGGAATTTGATAACTCTGAGGAATTGCTGAGTGTGCAAAACCAGCTGCTTACACAAACTATATACCCCCAAATCCTCGAAGACATCTTTAATGCCGCTTTTAACGACTGGTAATACCAAGCTCTAAGCGTCCAGGAATTTTCGATTGACACGACTTTGACTCAGGAAAGATTTTTTCAACTGGTAGACGACCCGGAATTACTCCGGAGGATTACGTACGAGGAACTGAAAACCCTCGCGCTGGCTTACCCGTATGCGCACAACCTGCGCTGCCTGTTGGCCATCAAAGCCGGCCAGATTGAACACCCGGATGCCCAACGCAACCTGGCCACTGCTGCAACATACAGTTTGGATCGTACCCGGCTCTTTATGCTGGCCGCTCCGCAAATGATTGCTCCACAGCAAATTCTGGCCCCGGAAGAAGTACTGGAGTTGAAGCCTATTGAAACCGTCAAAAGGGAGCTCGAAGCACTCTCACCTATCGTTAGAGAGGAAAAAGGGGAAGAACAAATAGCTACGGCTGCTCCTATCCCTCCGGCTACGCCGCGTGCAGAGCCAGAGCCAACGCCTGCCCCTGTTCCGGAACCTGAACCAGCCCCAGTGCCGGATTTGGAACCGGAGCCAGTTCCCGAACCTAGTTTAGAACCGGAGCCAGTACCTGAACCAAATTTGGAACCGGAGCCAGTACCCGAACCTGTCCTGGAACCCGAACCAGCTCCGATGCCCGTTTATCAGGAATTTTCTGCCTGGATTTCAGCTTTCCAACCACCGGCCCTGAAAAAATCCGAAAGGAAAAAAGCCACGCCCACCGTGGCCCAAACCATCGCCCCGGTATTAGTCCAAACTGAGCCTAATACGACTGAATTGGAGGAAGAAAGCCCTAAAAACCAGGGAATTGCCCAACAATTGGCAGAAAAAAGCGTAGCAGAAAATCAGGACGTGGTTTCTGAAACACTGGCTAAATTGTACGCCAAACAAGGGTATCGCGACAAAGCTGCACAGATGTATGCACGGCTGGCTTTGTTGTTTCCAGAAAAAAGCCCGTACTTTGCGGCCGAAATTGAAAAACTTAAAAAATAAGCGATATCATGTTATCCATTCTTACAGTTTTCATCGCCTTGGTAAGTGTATTGCTGATCACAGCGGTGTTGATCCAAAATCCAAAAGGCGGTGGCCTTGATGCCAGTCTGGGCGGCCAGGCTCAGCAGCTCTTCGGTGCAGCCCGCTCTACGGATTTCATTGAAAAAGCAACCTGGGTTTTAGCAGGCGCACTCATCGTGCTTTGCATCGTATCAGTACTCACTGTTGGTACCGGTGCAGCTACAGATACCCCGGCGGAAATTCCGCTTCAGTCTGCTCCAGTAGGAGGCTAATTGCCACCTTGAATATAAAAAAGCGGCTCCCGGATATCCCGAAAGCCGCTTTTTTATTTATTCGACCCTAATAAAGCCCTTATTCGTCGTCATCTTCCGCTTTGCGACGCGTATAACCTGCATCTTCCAGCGTCTCATTGTCAATCTCCCAGTCGTCGCCACTACTGTGCGCCGGACGTTTGCCGTTGGTCAAACGGACCTTATCGCCAATAGGTTTGCCACTTGGACGATCTTCCGCATCGGCATCAAAGCCTTCTGAACCAGATGCACCAGCCGGACGACTGTTGGCATTGGCCATGGCTTTTCCATCAATGCTTTTGGTTGCGTGAGGCACCAGGCGCAGACGCTCTTTACTGATCAATTCGCCGGTAATGATACAAATACCGTAGGTTTTATTCTGAATACGAAGCAGCGCGTTTTTCAAATCCTGAACAAAACGTTGCTGGCGGGTAAGCATTCGCTGCAACATTTCCAGATCTGTATGTGCCGTGCTATCGTCGTACCAATCGCCTCCCTGCTGATTGAATCCGTTCTCATTGAGGTCTGCAATTTGCTGTTCGGTTGTACGAAGCTCCTCCTGCGCCTGGGCAAGCTTTTCTTCAACAATCGCTTTAAACTCCTGCAATTCCTCGTCGCTGTAGCGCACTTTTAGGTCGTTCGACATGATGAGGTAAGTTTTGAGTGTTTTATGAAAATTTCAGGGTTTGAATTTAAGGGGGCAAAATTAGTCCATTTCACGGTGTATTAACAACCACAAAAGAAAATTTACGATAATTCATATTTCCACCCAGCAGGAGGCTCCCTTTCATGCGCGTTTTTTTTATACTTTTGCGCTCCTTTTCGAACAGAATAACGGCTTGAAATTCATTTTTTATTCTCATTTCAGGCCCCAAAAAAATGTAACAGCCCTACTCACCTCGCAAATATGACGTCAATGCCCGGTACCAAACGCGCCAAATCAAACGCCACCACTTACCCAAAAGATGAAATTCTGGCCGATTACCGCATCTGTTGCCTCAGCAGGGAAGCCAGCATCATCGCCCGAAAGGAAGTACTGACCGGCAAGGCCAACTTCGGGATCATTGGAGATGGCAAAGAAGTAGCACAGGTGGCCATGGCCCGCGCCTGGAAAAAAGGAGATTTTCGCTCAGGTTATTACCGCGACCAAACCCTGATGTTCGCCCTGGGCTTGTCTAACCTCGATGAGTTTTTTGCTCAATTGTATGGCGATCCATACAATGATCCGTTTTCCGGCGGCAGACAGATGAACTGCCACTTCGCAACACCTTTTGTAGATGCTGAGGGCAGGTTTCTGGATCTGAAAAACCGTTTCAACATCACATCTGATATTGCCCCAACCGGCGGACAAATGGCCCGTGGGCTGGGACTGGCATTCGCCAGCAAAAAATTCCGGGAATTACCGCACCTCTGCGGAAACCTGAGCGAGAATGGCAATGAAGTGGCTTTTGTAACCATCGGCGATGCCTCCACTTCCGAAGGCGCGTTCTGGGAAACCATTAATGCCATGGGCGTAGTGCAGGCGCCGCTTGCAGTCAGTGTCTGGGACGATGGTTACGGCATTTCTGTGCCTAAAAAATACCAGACCACCAAGGAAAACATCAGTGAAGTACTGGCGGGTTTTGAAGCTGATGATAAAGCCGGCACCAATGGCATGCGCATCCACAAGGGCAAAGCCTGGGATTACCCGGCACTGCGTAAATTGTACGAAGACGGCATTGCTGAAATGCGCCAATCTCATCGCCCGGCACTTTTCCATATCCAGGAGGTAACCCAACAACTGGGTCACTCCACCAGTGGCGATCACCGCCGCTACAAGAGCCCGGAAAGACTTCAGTTCGAAGAAAATTTTGATTGCAATAAGCGTATGGCTGCCTGGATTATGGAATCCGGCATTGCCACGGCAGAAGAACTGGACAACATCCAGAAAGAAGCCAAAAAAGAGGCTACCGAAGCCGCCCAACGTGCATACAAAGCCTACCACGATAAAGTAGCCCTGCTCAAAAACGAGCTCAGCAACATCTTGCACCAACTCTCCGACACCACTTTTGCCGAAGAGCTGACCCAAAAAAGAGAGCCACTGCGCTTTGAATTACTTGAAATGGCCAGAAGAGCTCTGGTAGCTCATGGCAAGGGAAATACCGAAGCCACCACTGCGCTTCAACAATTTATCCATCGCGAACGCGAAGAAGGTAACCGTATCTACTCCGATCACCTGCTCAGCCAGACATCAAAATCTCCGCTGCGGGTTAACGTAGAAAAAGCCCGATATGCCGCCGATGCGCCCCTGAAGGATGGCTATGAAATCCTGAACGCCTGCTTCGATGCCAATTTCACGCGTTACCCTGAAATGATGGTGTTCGGCGAAGACGTTGGCCATATAGGCGATGTGAACCAGGGCATGCGCGGTATGCAGCAAAAATACGGGATTGAGCGAGTGTTTGATACCGGCATCCGGGAATGGACCATTATGGGCCAGGCCATCGGCCTGGCTATGCGCGGGTTGCGCCCTATTGCTGAAATTCAATACCTGGACTACCTGCTCTACGGCCTGTCGCCTTTATCCGACGACTTGTGTACCCTTCGCTGGCGTTCCAACAACCAACAGATTGCACCCGCTATTATTCGTACGCGGGGTCACCGTTTGGTGGGTGTATGGCATGCGGGGTCGCCTATGGGTATGATGCTGGGCTCTCTGCGCGGCATGCACGTATGTGTGCCAAGAAATATGACACAGGCAGCCGGCATGTACAATACCTTGCTTCAGGGCGATGACCCGGCCATTGTGGTTGAAGTACTCAATGGTTACCGGTTCAAAGAGCCTCTGCCTGAAAACATAGGTACCTTCACAGTTCCCCTCGGTGAACCGGAAACACTCCGCCAGGGTTCTGATATTACTGTAATTACCTATGGTGCTTGCGTGCAAACCGCAACAGCCGCTGCTGAAATGCTGCAAAAACAGGGAATATCCATTGAAATCATTGATATACAAACCCTTTTGCCTTTCGACTTGCCACAAAGCTGTGTGGAAAGTTTGAAAAAAACCAACAGGGTTATTTTCCTGGATGAAGATTTTGAGGGCGGCGCTTCCGCTTACATGATGCAACAGGTGCTGGAAAAACAGGGCGGCTACCGCTGGCTGGACGCCAAACCAATTACCCTTTGCGCCAAACCACACCGTCCGGCTTATGGTCAGGATGGCGATTACCACTCCAAACCACAAATCGAAGACCTGGTGGAAGCAGCCATTGCCATGATGCAGGAATCAGGTTTTTAAAGCAATAAAGCACTCATTATGATCAAGCTCTCCGAAATATCTACCCGCGCGCCGAAAGGCATGGATAAAAAGGATACCAAAAAAGAAACCGAAAAGCTCGTTGCCCGGCTCGGAGAGCTACACAACACCATGTATGCCGAAGGCAAATATTCCATGCTGGTAATCCTGCAAGGCATGGATGGCAGCGGTAAAGACGGCGCCGTACGGAATGTATTCCGTGAATGCACCATCGCAGGACTTGATCTGGTGAGCTATAAAAAACCAACAGAAGAAGAGTTTGCACACGACTTCCTCTGGCGTGTACACAAATGGGTACCTCAAAAAGGTATGACCACCATCTTCAACCGCAGTCACTACGAAGATATCCTCATTCAGCGTGTCCACAAATGGATTGATATGGACCGGGTTGAAAAGCGCATGGCTGCCATCAACGCGTTTGAAGACCTCATTCAGTTTGATAACAACACATTGATTTTCAAGTTCTACATGCACATTTCGCATGAAGAACAAGGCATTCAGCTCCAGGAACGACTGGACGATCCCAGCAAATACTGGAAGCATAACGATGGCGACTGGGAGGAACGTAAATTATGGGATAGCTACATGGAAGCTTACGAATACGCCATCAATAAGAGTACTACCCCATGGCATATATGCCCGGTAGACAATCGCTGGTACCGCGATTATTTCATGGCCAAAACCATTGTAGAAAAACTGGAAACCCTGGATATGCGCCTGCCGCAAAAAGAAGGCTAATACCTTCGCCCACCCCCCGGATTAGGGAAATAGCGGTTAGGCTCCACGTTTTTACCAAAGAATTTGTAACGCACAAATATTTGGGCTCCATAGGTGGTCATCCTGGAGCTCCTGACCAGTTTATCCGTCAGATCCAATTCATAAAAAGCGTCAATTCCCACACTCCAGCGGTAATACCAGTCCAGCGTTCTGGCAAAACCAACGTGGAAGGAAAACATGTCGCCAGAAGGCCGGCCAATGGGATCTCCCTTTGGCCCGAAAAATTGTGCAAGATCCTCCCTGGACTCCCGGTCTCCAACACTGTTCACAATGGTATTGGAGCCAAAGCCGAAATCCCTGATTACATATTTGTAGCCACCTAAGAAGGAAAAATACCAGGTACTGTCGGAAATGTAAAAATCCTTCCCCAGTCCCATAGTAACCGCATAAGAAGCGCGGGTGTAGGACGACGACGATGTCATAGCCTCGCCAATCACTTTAATTGGCCACTCCCGGTAAGTTAGTTGGGCCGTGAAACCCATTCGGGGTTGCCAAAAGCGGTCTTTAATTTCGTATGCATCAAGAAATTCTTCCCAGGTTAGGTCCGGACTCACCTTTTGAATAAAATCATACAGCGCTTCCAGTGGCGTGCTTTGAAAATCGGTTTTATGCACCAATTGGGAATAGCCCCCGTTTACACTGGCATTCAGATGCAGGTATTTCAATTGGGCGAATGCAGCATGGGCTACCAGCAGAACGGCAACCAAAACAGCGTATTTTTTTTGCATAATTGATGGAAAAAGGTTGGGTGAATGTTAAACAATCCACCGAGAGCGCAAACGGATTAGAAACTGTAGCGTGTTTTATACGCAAAACAGCAAGCGAAGTTACGTAAGGCAATAATTATTCCAGTTTAAAAAATCAAAATATGATAAAATTAATACATAAACACAATTGTAAACGAAGTCTTAATAAAGAATCTTAGGGTTCCGTTAAACCCAATCTGCTTGCGGAATAAAACCAGCTCCAAAAACATTTAATAGCAAACCGATTACAAACGGACCCAACAAAGTCCCATTCTTCACTTCATCAATCTTTCCTTATCATGAAAAACGCAGTTTTGAACCTTGCTGCTTATCTGATGCTGGCCCTCGCCTTCGGCGCCTGCAAAAAAGAAAAAACCTTCAAAGACCAATTGGTTGGCAACTGGCAATCTACCCAGGTTTCGGTAGCCGATCAGGATGTTACAGCCTCTTTCTCCTTTGCCCTGGATCTTCAATCCAGCAATGAATTCAATCTGGATGTCACCACCATTATCCCGCTCACCAGTCCGGTAGTTCAATCCTACAGCGGCGACTGGACGGATGATGAGACCAAACAGGATGTCACCCTGCATTACAGCACCGGAGAACAAAAAACCTGGGAAATTACCAGTCTCACCGAAACCGGCCTCACCGCCGAAATCGTGGAATCCGACAACAAACGATATAAAGTTGTTTTTGAGCGGAAATAGATTGATCCGAGTTTTTTTACCGCATAGGTAAGGAGGCAATACATTGATTATCAAAATCTTAGCCTCTTCGCCTATGCGGTAAATCAACCCTTACCCTTATGTGTACCTATCGGATCAAGGTCACTTCTCCGGTGAGCATACCATTTTCTCCATTGATCAGGGTATAGGCAAAACGATACACATAGACATCTGAGGGCAAGGATTTATCCCCAATCATTCCTTTCCACGGCTCGGAAGGAAAATCAGACACAAAGACTTCCTGGCCCCAACGGTTAATAATCCGCAACTGAAACTGACTAAAAATATTCCCTTTATAAGCCGGCCCAAACGTATCATTCACGCCATCACCATTCGGAGTAAATGCATTGGGCATATCAAACATAGGCTCCGGCGTAATCATCACGCTCACCTGATCCGGCACTGCTGGGCATCCATTGGCATCAAATCCCGACACGGTGAAAACGACAGAACTATCAACCTGAAGGCTGGGACTTGGACAGGAACTACAATTCAGGCCATCTGAGGGCGTCCACAGGTAAGTATTGGCTCCACTGGCTGTTAGCACCAACTTTTCGCCCTGCCCTATCACAGTATCCGGAGAGGCGGTAATGACCGACTGAGCCACCACGCGCACTAAAAAAGAATCCAGACTTGCGCCGCAGATACCACTCCCTTGCAAATGCCTCACCCAGTAATCTCCAGCCGCCAGCCCGCTGGCCATAAATTGGCCCGTTTGATCTACACAAACACCACAGCTGGCCTCCCAAATTCCATCGGCAGTAACTCCTGACGGTAATTGGGTAGAGGTATCTGCGGGCTGACACAAAATGATTTCTTCGGTAATACCCGGCAACTCCGGCGCCTCCTGCGTTACCTGTACCGAACAATCTTCCCGGATATCCACAATTTGGTTCACCTGAAACTGCGTGAAATAGCAGGTTTGGCCGCTGGGCCATTCTACCACCAGGGAATCAATAACCGCTGCATCATCAAACCCAAAATGCAGCAACATGGGGTTGGTGCCCACAGATGCTGTCTGGGCTGACACCTGCCGCATTTGCCACACCGGTTGTCCGCCAACCAATGCTTTTGCCCTGACGGTGGCTCCGATGGCAGCGTGATTACTCTGCATGCCCAGGCACTTCACCTCCAGCCATGAACGGCAGCTTGTTTTCTCATTTTCAAAAAAACGATCTGGGGACACATCTGGTTGGGTAATATGCAGATCCAGCCAGCCATCCCGGTTGTAATCCACCCACACAATTCCGTTGGCATTGGAGCCATTGGTTTCCAGCGGAAAAATATTAGGATGTGCAGCAGTGATATCCGTTAGGTTGCCATGCCCGTCGTTTTGCCAAAAGCGACTGTCCGTGTTCCAAAACCCAATGGTAATCAGATCCTGATCCCCGTCGTTGTCATAATCTCCCCAATTCGACGACCAGGAAGTATGGTTGGTTGCGCCAATGGGCTGCGTGCTGAAAGTGGCATCGCCATTATTGATGTGCAACAAGTCCTGGCCAAACTGATTGCAAACAAACAGATCCAGGTATCCATCATTGTTCACATCCACCCAATTGGCTGAGCGACCATTTTGTTGTAGCGTTACTACCTGCCCGGCTGTTGTAATTTTGGTAAAAGTACCATCGCCATTATTTCGAAAAAGATCATTATTCCCTGGTGTTGCACTGCCGATTTGGTAATTCACCACATACAAATCCTGGTCGCGATCGTTGTCGAAATCCCCCCAATACCCCCCGGAGGTCCAGGCCAAATCGTTCACGATAGCGCCGGCAGTTATATCTGAGAAAGTTCCATTCCCGTTATTGCGGTACAGTTTGTTTTTCAGGTCGTTCCAGCGTGGAATAAAAAGATCCGCCCAGCCATCGTTGTTGTAATCCGCCCAGCTTACAGTACCCTCGTAGGGTTGTGCGTTGTTGGGGGTGGCGCCGGTTCCGGGTGTCAAACTGAATCCAAGGCTACCATTATTGCGCCACAATTCATTGATCCCATTGTTGTTCCAGGTAGCGCCTATGTAAAGATCCAGGTCATCGTCGTTATCATAATCAGCCCAGCCATGCCGGAATGGATTTTTCTGGGTACTTGTCAGTAAGCCGGTATTGGCAAATGTTTCGTTGCCATTATTCAGGTAAATAGCGCTGATATTGGTAAAATTCGGGAAACTGCCTCCTGAGCCAGTTACACAAACATCCAAATCGTTGTCATTATCAACATCCACCCAGGACACCCCGTTGAGGTACCCCTGGTTGTCAAAAAAAGCCAGACCTGGAATTTGTTGGAAGGTTACTTGCGCCTGTGTTACAACAGTCAGGCAACAAACAGCAACCGTACAGAATACAACCTGAAATTTCATTTTTGCCATGGTGATAGTAAATTAACGACTAGCGCTTAGCACCCATTCCAGCTTTTCCCCCTTTTTCATTTTTTTAGTCCATAGGCCATCCGGTTGACGTTCGCATGTGGAAGTGCAGGACCAATTCCCCGTAGGAAGCACCAATCGCAACAAACCTCCCTGTTCCGAAGTCACCGTTACTTTTTTAGCATCTGCCGACACCAAAAAAGCACCTTCTGCCCTCAGGTTTTGGAAAGATGCGTGTTCCCAACTGGCGGGACGCGCCGGGAACACCCGGATTT
Source organism: Saprospiraceae bacterium (assembly GCA_035299505.1). Taxonomy (GTDB): domain Bacteria; phylum Bacteroidota; class Bacteroidia; order Chitinophagales; family Saprospiraceae; genus M3007. The sequence goes on from DATGWL010000112.1 coordinate 25,764, forward strand.
TGTCGCCAAAACTCTGCAACAGCATCTCCTGCAATCCGGCCGCAAAAGCAAAATTCCCTTCCAGCGTAAACGGCCTGTAGGTAAAGGAGGAATAACCTTTTCCCGACTGATCTCCGTTCAGATGGAAAGAGTTGGGCGAAACAAACGCTTCTGCAAAGATGCGCAAAGCTTCGCGTGCACCATCGCCATTGTGCGCCCGCGCACGAAGCGCAGCCAGCCAGGAAAAGGAATAACCACACCAGGCCTTAGTACCAACAGAATCCAGGAGTTTCAGAGAACTCTCTATGATTTTCTGATCGCTGGCAACCTGATAATCCAACAAACCAAGCGGATAAATGGCCATCAGGTGAGAAAAATGCCGGTGACTTTGCCTGTAAGGCTCCTGATAGGCAAATTGAAGTGCCTTGTTGGGCTCCAGAGCATATCGCGGCAAAGACGCTGCCATCCATGCCCAATGCTGAAATTCACCACTCAGTCCGAGTTCGAGGGCAACTTCAGCTGTTTTTCTCCACAAAAATTGCGTCAGGGCTAGGTCGTAATTGGTCCATTGGTCTGGAAACCAGGCTTGCAGGCTATTGTCGAATATTTCCGGCGACGACGACAAGGGCAATCTGGGATTGTCATCGGCGTTGGCCGGTTTACTCAGTTCTTCCAGATGTATGGAGGCCTCCCGCAACCAGGGCCAAACTTGTTTTTTCAGCAAAACCTTGTCGCGCGAATACTGCCATTGCCAGTAAAAATGTTGCGCCAGCCAGGCGGAAGTAGTGGGCGAGCAGGAATATTGTATCCAGCCCCCCATTTCTTTGCCCTGATAGGTGGATACCCCGGGCACATTCAGACCGGGTGTGCCAAAATAACGGGCAGTGTAGGCCAGGTGATTCTTTCTGTTTCGTTCCAGATGCGACAACATACTGCTGGCTTCAGGCAAATGATTGGCTGTGTATCCCGGCCAATAACTCATTTGTGTATTCAGGTCGTGGTGCAAATCTCCTTTCCAGGGAGGAAGCCGTCCATTATCTGCCGTCCATACCGCCTGCAAGCTGATCATCGGGCCGTTTTCACGCGCCGTACAGCCAAACTTGTACATTTCCCGGTAGTATTGCCTTTCAATGAGCTGATCCGGCACTGAAACGGAGGATTTGCCCCAGTAATCTGCCCACCATTTTGCAGAACTGTTTAAGGCTGCATCGAATCCCTGGGGGAGGCTTTTGTTGACTATTGATCTGGCGTCTTTTTGCGGCTTTTGATCAGGATAATGTGCGGAAATGCTCCAAACTCCTTCAACAACATTATCTGAAACACGGCGCATAGCCACCGCAATTTCATAATAAAAGCCGTTCCAGCCTTCCTGACGATACCACCATTCCTTACCAGCGCCAACAGCAATACCTTGCGGATAACCCAGCCTGGACAAATCACTGCCTTCTACCGAATTAGTTTTGTCTTTATCAGAAACCTTTCGTTGATACTCTGGTGGAACCAATCGCAATACTTCCTGCGTAATGGGGAATCCAGTGATCCGGAACCAGCCTTCCGGCTTAGTGGCGTGCACAAAAGTTTCCAGGCGTTTGCCATTCTCCCAGTTTATAGTGGTAAGTCCCTGCGACAAAGACAAATGAACCCCTGTGGGCTTTTCACCGTGCAATAGCATTTCCAGTGCTCCACCAGGCAGTTTAGTGGGTCCGGCCTGTTGTTCGTATGGCGCATCAAAATACTGCTGAACAATACCGTATTCCTTTTTCCTGACTTGTTCAAGCACCCAGGCATAAGAAAATTCCGAACGGTCCAATCCTGCCATGGGGCGCTCGTCCCAAAGATCAGCACGATCCAGCGACATCCGCAGATTGTCTCCTTTTTGCCAAATCAGGCAGCCGAGCCAGCCGTTACCCATAGGAAGTCCCTCATCCCAACTTGTTGGAACAGCAGGAAAACGAAAATCATGTGCTACGGGAACCTGAGCCAACAGCATTGGCGCGCCCGAAAGCCCGATAACCAGAAAAACTACTGCATGGAATCTGTTAATCATGGTTTCAAAATGGGTAAAATAATACCTGATGCATGTTGAGCACCGCGGTGTACCTGAATGGTACAAGGCACAAAGTCTTCGTCTTTTGCCTGGTAAATATCAATAAACTGCTGCGGATTCCTGTCTGCCAATGGGAACCAACTGCTTTGCACCTGAATCATCATGGTATGTCCGGGTAAAAAGGTATGCGACACATCTGGCAGCTCGAACTTAACCTGTGTAACTGTATTGGGCTCAAATCCTTTGGGCGTTTCAAAACTCTCCCTGTACCTGCCCCGGAAAATTTCTCCACGCACCAGCATCTGATACCCGCCCATAGGCACATCGCCGGAAACGCCTTTCAGGGTATCCGGGTATACATCAATTAGTTTCACCACAAAATCAGCATCGGTGGTGCTCAAACTGGTCCACAAGTCGGCAATAACGGTTCCGGTAACCGTAACAGGTTCTTTCAGCACTTCTGTTTCATAGGTCAGTACATCCGGCCTCCGGGAAGCAAAACGCTGGTCGTCCGTCATGTACTCCCGCGTGCGCCGCAGGTGCACATCTTCCGTGTAAGGAACCGGCCTGGATGGATCACTTACATATTGGTCGAAGCCTTTTGCCTCTGCAGGCGCCTGAGCAGAGAGTTTACCTTTGGGCTGAAAGTAGAATTTTTGTGGTGTAGCGCCTTGAGGAGGCCAGGATTCGTAGGTTTTCCATTGGTTGCTGCCGGTTTCAAAGACATAAGCCTCTGGCAAATCCATTTTCCCCTGATCTTTCAGGTAGTACTCAAAGAACTTGAATTCAATTTCTTTTTCGTAAAAAGGGCTGGTTGCGGAACCAAATGTCACATTTCCGAGTTTTTCTCCGGTGCCACGCGCCCAGCCGCCATGTACCCATGGGCCCATCACGACACGATTGGAATGAGTGCTCGGGTTCTGCTTTTCCAGCGCTTTGTAAGTATTCCAGGCACCCCAGCAGTCTTCCGCATCAAACAAACCTCCCACTGTCATAACAGCCGGTTTGATATTTTTCAAATGTGGGCGCGGATTGCGGGCCTGCCACCAGGCGTCGTAATTGGGGTGCGACATCAAATCGTTCCAGAACGGGATCTGATTCATACCGTAGCGGGTACCGAAATTCCGCAATGCACCGGCCTGTAAGTAAAAATCGTAGTTATCCGGAGTATTCCAGGCATTAAACCCAGGCTGCCCGTTGGTAGTAGGCTTAGGGCGGGGTTTACCAAAACCGGAATAAAATGAGAAACCATCCATGAGCATAAAAGCGCCATTATGGTGAAAATCATCGCCAATGAACCAATCCGTAACAGGCGCCTGAGGAGAAACGGCCTTGATAGCCGGATGACCGGCTAAAATGGCCATAGTAGCATAAAAACCGGGGTAAGAAATGCCCATGACCCCTACCCTGCCATTGTTGCCCGTGGCATTTTTGAGCAGCCAGTCTACTGTATCATAAGTGTCGGTGGCTTCATCAACCTGGGTTTTTGAGGCTGGTTTTGGGTTGAATGGCCTAACATCCACGAAGTCGCCTTCACTCATATAACGGCCGCGCACATCCTGGAACACAAAAATGTAACCAGCACGAGCCAGGTTCATGTTTTGGAAAGTAAACGGATAGCTGTCGGCGCCATAAGGAGAACAGGAATAGGGTGTGCGCCGCATGAGCATAGGATAAGTTTTGCTCAAATCCCTGGGTGTATAAATGGCTGTAAACAGCTGTTTGCCATCCCGCATCGGGATCATGACCTCTCTTTTGGTGTAATGGTCACGAATAAAACTGGTGTCGGCCGGCAACGGTCGTTGTGCCCAAATGGAAAATGAAAGAAAAACAAGGACGAGGGTAGTATAACATTTCATGGATTGCAATGCAGTTGTTTGTAACATTTCTGACGCTCAAAAGTCTGATAACTGCCTGAAATATTCAGAACCATAAAATGGTTGTTCATCCGATTAATCATACAATCCATCGTTTTTACCTGCCAGGGTGCAACCTCTTTGACTGAACCTTTGTCTATGAAACCGACTTTTTACTACAACTAAAGCTTTGAAATATGAAAACGAAACTTTTTGCCGTACTCGCTTTTTTCTTGACGCTGACGCAAGTCCAGGCTACAGAATTCCCTAACCTGGGCGGCAACAACAATTGTGAATGCTCTCCTGCTACAGCTTCCGCCACCACAGAAGCTATACAGAACGACGGCGGCGATCCGCTCGACCTCAAAGTGGTTTTTTCACAAAAACGCATTTACCTCGTAGCCGATGAAATGCCGATGAAATGCCTTAAAATCAAGGTATGCAATGCCGCTGGCGAAGCTGTGATCGAAAAATGCTTTTCTTCCAAATGTGCTGAATGGTTCCTCAACATTGAAAACCTTCCTAAAGGTGATTATACCCTTTACATTGGCGACGACCGGAAGGAAACATTCAGGCGTTAAGCAACAAAAAACCTCGGGATCGGAAACAGAAAACAATCTCGCAACATAACCACACCTTTTACCGATCTCCTATATTTGCCCTTACAAAGCGGCTTCCGACCCTTCGGAAGCCGTTTTGTTTTGTCGTATGATCGATCACCTTGTTACCTATTACCGTCATCGCACGAGCCGAACCATTGGATTGGTATTTGCCGCTCAGGGTGTTTTGTTTGGCACCTGGGCTGCCATGATACCTTTCGTAAAACACAAATTTGGACTGGATGAAGCTCAATTGGGTATGTTATTACTTTCCCTTCAGGGGGGGGTACTGATCATGAATCCATTTTCTGTGCCCATTCTGCACCGATTAGGCGCACCCGGCGCCGCGCTGCTTAGTCTGGCCTTAACTGCAGGATTTTTCTCCCTGCCCATGCTGGCGCCCAACATCTTTTTGCTGGCACTGGCGCTCTTTGTAGCCGGAGCAGGATTTGCTACCGTTAATGTAGCCATTAATACCTGCGCCTCCATGCTCGAGATACGGGATCAGATCCGGATAATGGCCACCAGCCACGGACTTTGGTCTGCAGGCGCCATGGCCGGCTCTGCTTTGGGCAGTACAGCAATAGGCTTTGGTATTGAGCCTGCACTGTGGTCGGCTGGACTGGCAGTGCTGGTAATTTTGCTTACCTGGTGGCTGCGTCCGGGGCTGCTTCCTCTGGAAACAAGAGCCAAACATGAACGCAAAGCACAGGGCGGACAAAAGTTTGCCTGGCCAAGTACGGCGCTTTGGCTGATTATTCTGCTCAGTTTGTGCACCAATATCACGGAAGGCACCATGGCCGACTGGTCGGCGGTTTACCTGCGCGATGTGGTAAAAAGTGAAGAATACGCGGTTGGCTGGGGTTTTTCAGCCTATGCGTTTTGTATGGCTGCCGGGCGTTTTTTTGGAGATGGCCTGATAGCCAATTTTGGCGCTCCCCTGATGTTGCGGGTGGGCGGCGCTATTGCAGCAGCCGGTTTGTTGTTGCTGGCAGCCTTGCCGCTCATGCCCATTTCTTTGCTTTGGTTTGCCATGGTAGGCGCAGGGGTTTCGCTGGGCGCACCAATTTTATATGCAGCTGCCGCTAAAGTACCGGGCATGGCTGAGGGCGCCGGGCTGGCTACCATGAATACCTTTGCCATGGTGGGCTTTTTTGGCGGACCTGTGCTCATCGGTTTTATTGCCAAAGCCTGGAGTTTACCACTGGCATTCTCATTGATTGGCATTGCTGCCATCTGGTGGGCATGGAATGCCATTAAGATAAAAAGTAATTAAGCAGCCGTACTTTAACGCTTTACTTGTATCCATCTCCGATGTTTAAAGCCGCGCACTTTCTGAAACATGTCCTGTACCTCCTACTTGCGGGGTTGATTGCCTGTTTTTGCTCCTGTCAAAAGAAAACTGGCAGTACTTCCGGGACGGCAGACAAACCCGTGCGGTATGTGGCATATGTGGGGTTTAATGCGGTGGATACCACAAAAGCCCGGGCCAATAATTACTCAGACTCCCTGCATATCCTTGCGTTGAATGCCTATCTGCAAGCCTTCAATCAAAAAGACTACGGGGCAGAGTTTCAACTGAAAGTGTTTCAGTGCGACTTCAGGGAAGATACTATTCCGGCCATTTATGAAGCCATCCGGTCAGACTCCACTATTGCTTTGGTGATTGACAACACCTGGGGGCGGCATATCCGGCATGCGGCGTCTGTGATCAAAGGCAATATACCGGTTATTGCCATGACAGCAGACCAAAACCGGTTGGATTTTGGGTTAAATGCCTTGTTTCTCGACCCAAACGATCCGCAACCTTTTTACCTGATCCAGTTTATCCAAAAAGTGCTGGAGGCACCTAAAATTGGATTCATTACTGAATCGGACTATCTGTTGCACCAAAAATTTGCCGGCTTGATCCAGGAACACGATTTACCCTGTGATACCCTGATCAAAATCCTGCAGGCAGATTATGTGAACAACAACGAAGTGCCCAAAAAACACGCTGAAGCCCTTGAGCGAAACCTGCTCCGGGTATTATCGCAGCCTGAACCCAGGGTTATTCTGCTCAATACCCACAGCGGCTATGGCAATCTGGTGATGCGTTTTTTGCAAAAAACCAAAGGTCTGCCGCCCAAAACCATCATTGGTTTGCCAGGCGTAACCAATATCGGCGACCAGGAGTTGGAGCAAATCACGCGGGAAAGAGGACATACCATCATTCGTTTCGACAATTCAAGTGAGGCCCTGCCGCTGGAATTACATCTGTTCAAAAAGGAGCTAGCCAAACAAAACGCCCCCAAATTTTTCAATACCAGAAATACCGATAATACCCTGAGACGCTGTTTCGATGCCATGAATATTTTCGAAACAGCAATCCTAGCCGGATGCTGGAACAGGTCTGATCTCATTCATTATTTTCAGCATCTAAGAGAACGTAAAATCACGATTCTCAACGAATTATATGAATTTGACAGTACTTGCATACTCAAAAAAGAACCCACCTTCAGCCAAACCCAAAGCGGTAAAACCCGCTCCTGCCCCACCCAGATCAACACTTCCGGAACCCCCATACCCAACCTTCGCGTAGGAATTGATGTAATCGATATCAATGAAATTGATGTGCGAAAAAACACCTTCGATTGTAACCTGCTGTATTGGGTTATTGCCGATGAGAAGTACATTGACAAGGAAGGATATGTAGATTTCGACAACATCAGCAGCGAAGAGGCTAATCGTTACCGGATTGCGGAAGAGCGCGACAGCAATTACGTGGTCAGGATTTACCGCATCAGTGGAAAGTTTCTGGGGCAGTTCGAAACCTTTGATTTCCCCTTCGATCACCATGAGGTGAAAATTCCCATCACAGCGCTGAGCAGCAGCGATAAAATTAAAATCAGTTTTGATTATAGTCGCCTGCAAATCAAAGACAAGAAAAAGGACTTTTACTTCAACGACTGGAGCACCGACGAGTACTTTGTGACCCTCGATAACCAGCTTACCAATGCCCTGGGATCGCTGGATAAAATCACGTTTGATACGCTGGACCGGGCCAAATACCTGGAGAAATATAAGAGTTTGAACCTCCGGCTGCAGGTAAGTCGACGGCCCTGGGGCTCTATTATTCTCATTATTGTGCCCTTCCTGATGTTCAGCGCATTGCCCATTTTCATGCTGATTTTCCACCGGGCCAACTTCGAGGAAGTGGGAGAATTGATTATCACTTCCTTCCTGGCCACGGTAGCTTATTCCATCAACCTCACCCAGCTCTCGCCCACCACCGATTCCATGAACCGGGCGTACCTGTTTTTGTTGTTAACTCTGGGCATCAACTTCTTCTGCTTCCTGTATGTAACCTACTTTGATCAGGGCCGGGCCAGTAGAAATGCTCAGGGAGAACGGGTAAAGCGACGATTCCGGCTTAGAAAAGTGTGGGTTCCACTGTTGTTATTCCTGGTCTTCCTGACACTGATGTTTTTTATTTTTGGGTAAACATGATGTTTTTTTGCTAAATTTACCTGAGTAAAACATCCCGGAAACCTGACTTATGGTGATTATTGTCTAAAAACCCCGTTTACAAACCACTTACATTTGAACCACATTCCCGGTTTAACCGGCATATTTCACCAAACCAAACACAATGATGAAATACCTGATACCAAAATCGTTTTGCCTCGCCATTTGCCTGGCATGGCTGCCTTTTACGGCCGGCGCCCTGGATTTGGGCGTTTCCTATGCAGTATTCAATACGCCGGATAACAAACCCTACGTGGAAATTAATCTGGAAATAGCTTCTGTCTCCATCAGATATCAAAAAATGGAAGGCGAAAAACTCCAGGCCGGTGCAGAAGTGCTTATCATGATTAAAGATGGCGAAAATGTGGTTCGGTATGAAAAATACAACCTGCAATCGCCGCTGGTAGATGTGCCGCAAAGCCTGATCGATGTTAAACGAATGGCTGTGCCTGCAGGTAATTATGAACTGGAAATTCTGGTGCAAGACCTGAATGCTGCCGAAAACCGTGACACCTACAAGGCGCCGATTCGGGTTTATTTTCCGGAAAAACTACACCTGACCGAAATCCAGCTCCTGCGCAGCTTCAAAAAAGACGATACCGATGGGGCTTTTACCAAAAATGGCTACTTTATGGAGCCATTGCCATTTTGTTTTTACGAGCGCGGCAATACCCGGCTGGTTTTTTACATGGAAATTTATGGCTCCTCCAAAAGCATCACGGAAGGCGATTACCTGATGCGGTATTTTGTGGAACAAGACAAGGGTAATGGCCAGAAAACCCTCGTTTCTACCGGAAGCCAACGAAAAAAGCCCTCCTCCATTGATGCCATGCTGGTACAAATGGATATCAGCAAATTTGAAAGCGGCAACTACTACCTGACGGTGGAAGCCCGGAACAGCGCCAATGAACTGATTGCATCCCGCACCCAGTTTTTCCAGAGAAGCAATCCGTATTTGTACCTGAATGACCAGGAAATCACCGATGAAGCCCTGGCTCAACAGTTCACCAAGAAACTGGATGCCAAACAACTGCAATATGCCCTGGCAGCCTTGTCCCCTATCGTATTGGGCGATGATGCGCAGGTACTGAGCAACGTACACAGGGATACCAGCCTGAGCAACAAACGCTTCTTCGTTTTCCGGCATTTTGTCCGGGAATCCCCCAACGACCCGGAAGGCGCTTACAACAAGTACATGGAACTGGTGGGGGCCGTGCATCAAAAATTCCGCAGCGGCTTCCGCTATGGCTTTGAAACAGACCGCGGACGTGCTTATCTGCGCTATGGTGCGCCCGACGATGTGGTGCACGTGGAAGACGAACCCGGTGCTTGTCCGTACGAAATCTGGGTGTACTATAGCTTCCCCACAACCAAACAATCCAACGTGAAATTCCTGTTTTACAACCCTTCACTGGCTGGCGACGACTACATCACGCTGCACTCAACAGCCCGTGGTGAAATTCAGGACCCAAAATGGGAGCGCAAGCTTTACAACCGGAATCCAACGGAATATGTAGATGGCGATAACTACCACGATGCAACTGGTGTAGAGCGCAACTTTGGCCGCAGAGCCAAAGAGTATTTTACGGATTTTTGAGCATCAATATGCTCCAAACAACAAGAGCCACCCCGACGTATTTGCCGGGGTGGCTCTTGTGCATTTTAAGGAAAGGCAGAAACCCTAATCGTTCCGATCCTCTTTGGCATCCTCCCGCCTTTCGATGTAGTCCTGCCAGACAGACTGATAGTCGTATGTCAGGTAAATTTCAGTATCAAAGGCTCCCCATGCGCCATTTTCCAAAGCCAGATTGAGTCTGCGGACCGCGCCGGCCGGGCATTGAAGCGTAATGATATGTCCCAGCCCCATAGCCAGGGTCCAGGAAACTACCCGGACATCTTGTGGCGGGAAAATATCCCAAAATCCCTGGGCTTCCAGAATGCGCCTGATTTCCGGCAAATTTTTGTCTTGCTGGTGTTTCAGTATCACGGTAATCATTACACTGTCTACGCTGGCCATCACCGGCGCCTGTGTGGAGGGGCCTTCAGGCACTGTAGGCTTTTGGGCCCAGGCAGTTTGAGCTAAAACGACCATCAGGCCAAGGCAAAACAATATTTTCTTGTGCATTTTCAAAAATAGCATTTGAAGTAAAAAGAGCGGCGGATAGTCGGTTTTAGCAAAATATCTTTGCCCATAAGGCCCTTCCTACTGTTTTGGTTGCGAAAAACTCAGGGCAAAGATAATAGCCCACTTTACACTTTTGATTTTTCAATACAAGTTGCAGAAACTGATTTTGAAACTACATTTGCCCGGCACTTATCAAAACCAAGTCTTTACTGCACCTTCTCAAGGAACAGTTGATTTGGTGTATCGTTCAAAAATCAATCATTCTTATGTTTAAAAATCACCCGTCCGGATTGCCTTACCTGTTCCTCACCGAACTTTGGGAAAGGTTTGGTTACTACCTGATGATCGGCATTTTTATGCTGTATATGACAGACTCTGAACATGGAGGGCTGGCTATGACACGCACCCAAGCCTCAGATATATTCGGAACATTCATCGCACTGGTGTATATCACTCCTTTTATGGGCGGTTTGCTGGCCGATAAATTGTTGGGATACCGGCGCAGTATCATTTTGGGAGGTATTTTGATGGGCCTGGGGTATTTGATGCTTGCCGTTTCGAACAATATGACCATGTTTTATGGCTCTTTGTTCGTGATGATCCTGGGAAATGGCTTTTTCAAGCCCAATATTTCCGTTTTGCTGGGTAATTTGTACAATGAAGACAAGTATAAAGTCCTGAAAGATACCGGTTACAATATTTTCTACATGGGTATCAACATCGGGGCCTTCATCTGCAACTTCTTTGCTGCCTGGCTCCGGCACAACATAGGTTGGGGTGCAGCTTTTGCCGCTGCAGGTATCGGGATGTTCCTGGGAGTAATCGTATTCGTAATCGGCTCCAGGCACTACGCACATGCAGACGTGAGACAGCCAGCCGTTCCCGGCGAAATGGGGGTTGGCCAAATGCTTTCTTCTGTGTTGCTGCCTGCCATTGTAACGGGTATTGCAGGCTGGATGATTCCGGGCAATGTGTTTGGTACCGACTCTACCGATGCTTTCCTGTTCGGCAGCATCCCGGTTATTGCCTTTTATTTGTGGACCTACTGGAAAGCCTCTGCAGAAGATAAACCGCGTATCAAGGTATTGCTGTCAATTTACGCAGTGGTGATCGTATTTTGGGCTATTTTTAAACAAAATGGCACCGCGTTGACCACTTGGGCCGAGTTTTATACCGACCGCGAAATGCCTACATGGGTAGCCCAACCCGCTGAAACCCTGAAAATGGCTCAGGTGGTAAAAATGGACTCCGCCTCCTATCCTCAATACGATGCCCAGTTCAGAACCACGCCAGGGCCAGACGGTAAACCGCTGAAAGTGTCTACCTTCAATCCATATTTCCAAAACATACCGGAAGCAGAACGCCCCCCTGCCGGAACCAGTGTCAAGCTGGTTTCCACAGAAATTTACCAATCGGTCAACCCGTTTTTTGTAGTTGCTCTGACACCTGTAGTCATATGGTTCTTCAGCTTTTTGCGCAAACGTGGTAAAGAACCCACTACCCCGGCTAAAATCGGATGGGGTTTATTCATTTCAGCATTAAGTACCCTGGTAACAGTAATGGCCGTTTATGCTTGTCACAACGGCATGGAAAAAGCCTCCGCCTGGTGGATCATAGCAACCTATGGGGTAATCACTGTAGGCGAATTGTTCCTCAGTCCTATGGGCTTGTCTATGGTTTCCAAAATGTCGCCACGCCATATCACTGGTTTGATGATGGGGGGCTGGCAACTGGCCACCTCGCTGGGGAACAAAATGAGTGGCGTTCTGGCCACCTTGTGGGATAAATACGACAACAAAGCCAATTTTTTCTGGGTGAATTTCGTGTTACTCTCCCTGGCCACCCTTGCTCTGTTTGCCATGCTCAGGTGGCTCAACCGGATATTTAAGGAAAAAGGACTGGCTTAAAAGCCAAAAAAAATTGAAGCAAACAAGAGCCATCCCCAAAAATCGGGATGGCTCTTGTTGTATTTAGGTTGGATGGTTGCAGACCTGGCAAGAGATTCTGCCTCCTTTTCTATCAAACACCCGGAGCCTGTCCGATACTTAGAGCTTGTCCAAATTTGAGCACTACCACAGGAATAATTGCCGCAAGAATGTTTTTTATTCATGGTATTGAATAAATTTGTCCGGTTATACTAACAACTCCGATTGACCAAAATGCACCCATTCCATCCTATCTAATTTTGTTGCATATGTCGATCAAACAGAATTTTTCTCGTCAAAAGCAATCCGAAAAAGACCGCGAAGGAAACCGCAACTTCCTGGTAGTAGTGGTACTCGTTACCGTAGCACTCATGGTAGCCATGTATTTTGCCTTTGCTTAAAAGGATTGCACCCGCAGGAAATGCCTGCTCACAAAAAAGTCACAAAAGAGGAACCCCTCTAATGTGACTTTTTTGTTTCACTCACTCACTCACTCCCGCACTCACTCCCGCAAGTCTTCCACCCGGATCCCCTTGTACTGCTTGGGATCAAAAACAAACTGAGTGGCAGGCAGAGCTTTATTGGGGGCTAATTTTGTAATCACAAAAGTGTACCGCGAGCCATCCTTGGCAAATCCCTTCACACTGTAAATGGTTCCGGCTTTTTCATCAATTGCGATCCGTAATTTGGAATACTCAGAATTCCGGTTTTTTGGCTTAAACTCAATCAGCGTGAGCAGTTTGCCAGCTTCCGTCACTTTATCTGTAATGGCATACAGGAAATCACCCTTCTGGTATCTACCGAGCAATTCCTTCGGACTCATAAGCGAATTGGCATCGTTAGGATCAGCTTTATTGATTTGTACTTCATTAAGATTTTTCTGATAAGCCCAGGTAGTAACCCCGTCGCTCACCACCGTTTGGTCGTTCATCTCCAGACGGAATTTCTTACCATCCTGAGCAATAGAGCCTTTCTGCACCTGTTTGGGTTCTCCCGGAACCTCAATAGTCAGGGTAAAGGTGGCATCCAGGGTTTTGTAGGCATCGTACTTTTTGCGGATCTTGTCCAGTACTTTTTTGGCTTCCGGGTCACTTTTTTCCGGAGGAGCTGCCGGGGTCTGTGCCAAAAGCATAACACTGGAATAGAACAAAGCAAGTAGCAACAAAAACTGTTTTTTCATGTAAAATTGGACAAGTCCGGTTTGTATTGATTGAATAGACATCCTTTAAACGAAGCCATTTCCGGCTAGTTGCGCAACAAGCCGTTAAAGAATTCAAAAACTGCTACATTTCTGCGCAAAAAACCGCCGTATGATCAAATTCGCCGCAAGATTACTGCCCTTTCTGTTATTTCCCTGTCTTATCGGGGCACAAACTGTTCCCGATGAGCGCAGGAGCGACTGGTTTACCAGCGGTTTGCAGGCCCTGCCTCCCTTATATACAGCGCAGCGCAATATCCTGGATTTTGGCGGAAAAGGCGATAGTCTGACGCTCAACGAGCTGGCCTTTGCCCAGGCGGTAGCATCGTTGAACGGGCAGCCCGGCGAAATTTATTTCCCGCCCGGAGCCTACCTTTTCAAAGGTACCCTGCTCATGCGCGACAGCCTGATCCTGCGCGGCGCCGGGGCTGATCAAACGCGCTTTTATTTTGATCTCGGCGGCTCAACACAACATGGCATCCGATTCCTTGGTCAGGTATCGCCATTGACAGAAGCCCTACCATTATCCGCTCCCTGTATGCGCGGCGATACTCAATTATTCCTGCAACATAACCTCCATGCTGGCGATCTGCTGCGTTTGGAATGGAACGATAGTCTGGTGATTTTTTCAGATTGGGCACGGGGTTCTGCCGGACAAATACTGGAGGTGACGACCGTACAAGCTGGCCAGATTACAGTGAATCATCCGCTTCGCATCCAGGCGCCTTTATCCGCCCAACCCCGATTGCGCCGCATTACTCCGCTCAAAGACGCCGGTGTAGAATGTATTTCCCTTACCCGAATGGACGGAGACGCCCCCTTTGCCTCCAATATTTCCCTGGAATATGCCTACAGGTGCTGGTTGGCAGGCGTTGAAAGCGCCCAGTGCAATTTTGGACATTTCACCCTCGATGCCAGTACACATTGCGAGATTTACGGCTGCTATTTACACGATGCCTTTGCCTATGGCGGCGGCGGACAAGGCTATGGTGTGGTTTTGCAATACACCTCGGGGGACAACCGGATTCAGAACAACATTTTCAGGCATTTACGGCACTCTATGTTGCTTCAAAGCGGCGCCAACGGCAATGTTCTGGCCTATAACTTTTCCACAGAACCCTATTGGGTGGAATTCCCAAACGACGGCGCCGGCGAAATTGTATTCCATGGCAACTACCCCTCCTACAACCTTTTCGAAGGCAATATTTGTAAAAACATCCGTCCGGATGGCTCTCACGGACTGAACGGCCCCTACAATACCCTATTCCGCAACCGTACCAGCGGATACGGAATAGTATTTACCTCACCGGAATACCAGTCGCACTACAATATAATAGGTAATGAAATCCAACAGGGAGGCATTTTGCAGGGATTATACCTCGTTTCAGGCGCCAATAACCTGGAAATCGGCAATAGCCAGAACGGCAATCTGGTTCCCGTCAATTCCGGCATAGCCTCCGAAACCTCGCTTTACTGGAATACTCCACCGGCTTATCTATCTGTGGTGAACTATTTGATAGGTCCTCCGGCCAGCTTCAATACCGGCTCCATTCCTGCCCGGGAGCGTTTTTTACAAGCAGGAGTAAAAACAGATTGTACGGTACGGGAAGGACTAACGGTTGATGTAACGGAGTACAAACCAGCCATACCGCCGGTATTTCAACTCATTCCAAATCCTGCAAGCACCTCATTCTTTATACAAAGTGAACATGTTGGATTCCTGGAAATTATTGATCTTTCGGGCAGGAAATGGTGGAGCGGCCAGATTGACCAGGGCACGCAAACCATCCCTTGTGCACCATGGCCGAATGGCATGTACCTGGTTATACTCAAAACCGATTCAGGTACAGGTCACCATTGGCTGGTGAAATCAGCCCGATAAGTAAATTTTCGGTATCGGCGAATTGCAAAAAGAGCCGTTGTACCTTTGAGCCTGCAAAACCACCACTTCCTATGTTTTGCACTTCATTGCCTAACCATCTTTTTTTAAAACTAAATTTATGCAAGAACAGGGAATCAAGAACCCCAACGCCAACCTTCAGGAACTCGGCCTGAAAAACTGGAAAAATGCATACTGGAACCTTACCCCGGAAGAACTTGTAGAACATTCCATCAGCAAAGGAATGGGTCAACTGGCTGATTCCGGCGCTCTGGTAATCTACACCGGCGAATTTACCGGCCGTTCCCCCGAAGACCGCTTTATCGTAAAAGACAGCATTACGGCAAATAAGGTTAACTGGGGGAAAGTCAACATTGCTTTCGAACCGAAAAAATTTGATGCACTCTGGCGTAAAGTCTGCAGTTACATGCGGAAAAAAGATCTTTATGTGCGCGACGTAGAAGCCAACGCCAGTGCCAACCCCGACTATCGCCTGCGCGCCCGCGTGATCACTGAGTTCCCCTGGTCAAATCAGTTCGCATACAACATGTTTATCCGCCCGGATCAAAATGAGCTGGAAGGATTTGATCCGCGATGGACGGTGCTTTGCGCACCCGGTTTTAAAGCAGATCCGGCGGTTGATGGCACCCGCCAACACAACTTCGCCATCGTAAACGTAAAAAAACGCCGCTTGCTCATCGGTGGAACCGGCTATACCGGAGAAATCAAAAAAGGTATTTTCTCGGTTATCAACTTCGTTCTGCCTACCCGTACCAAAGATGCCCTGCCGATGCACTGCTCTGCTAATGTGGGCCACGATGGTGACATCGCACTGTTCTTCGGACTTTCCGGTACCGGCAAAACCACTCTCAGCGCAGACCCTAATAGGCCACTCATTGGCGACGATGAACACGCCTGGGGCAATGGCGAGGTGTTCAACTTCGAAGGAGGCTGCTACGCTAAAACCATTGATCTTACTGAAGAAAAAGAACCGGACATCTTCAAAGCCATCCGTCATGGCGCCATACTGGAAAATGTAAAATTCCTGCCTGGCACCCGCACAGTTGATTTTGCAGACCGCAGCATCACGGAAAACACCCGGGTATCCTACCCCATTCACCACATCGAAAATGCAGTATCTCCAAGTCGCGCTATTGGTGATCCGAAAAATATTTTCTTCCTGACCTGCGATGCCTATGGCATCCTGCCGCCTATATCCTGGCTGACGCCGGAACAAGCCATGTACTACTTTATAAGCGGATACACAGCGCGTGTTGCCGGCACAGAGGTAGGCGTCAAAGAGCCAAAATCAACCTTTTCAGCTTGCTTTGGCGCACCCTTCCTGCCTTTGCACCCTGCTAAATATGCTGATTTGCTGGGCAAAAAACTTCGCAAAAGCAAAGCCAAAGTATGGCTGGTCAACACCGGGTGGGTGGGTGGCCCATATGGCGTAGGAAATCGGATCAAACTCTCTTACACCCGCGCCATGATTACAGCCACACTTCGTGGCGAATTAGACAATGTAGCTTTTGAAAAGCACCCGATCTTTGGCATGGAAATGCCGGTAACCTGCCCGGGTGTACCAGCTGACGTACTCAACCCGCGCAATACCTGGACTGATCGTGCAGAATACGATGCCAAAGCAAAATCACTGGCCAAGGAATTTATCCAGAATTTTGAGAAGTACGCAGATCAAGCCAGCGCAGAAATCGTTGCCGCCGGTCCGAAACTTTGATCCAACATAACGAATGATCTATACAACATGAGTCATCCCTGCACTGGGTTGGCTCATGTTTCGTTTTACAGCCCCACCCTTTGACGCCATTGTGTGGTTCATACCCTATCTTTGCCATGAATTCTACTATTATATGAAGATCATCCTTGGCGTTTCCGGCTCTATAGCAGCCTATAAAGCCGCATCCCTGATCAGGTTGTGGATCAAACAGGGACATGAGGTGCAGGTACTGATGACAGAATCAGCCAAAGCTTTTATCAGCCCGCTAACCCTGTCTACCCTGTCCAAAAAACCTGTTATGTCTGAAGTGGTGTCTGAAGAAAGCTGGAACAATCACGTGGAGCTCGGTCTGTGGGCCGATGCCATGGTGATAGCACCTGCCAGCGCCAACACCATGGCCAAACTGGCCAACGGTCTTTGCGACAACATTCTCAGTGCCGTATTTTTATCAGCCCGATGCCCGGTGTTTGTGGCGCCAGCCATGGATGTAGACATGTGGCACCACCCGGCTACCCGTGCCAATATCAGTAAATTGCAAAGCTTCGGGGTACACCTGATTCCGGTGGGGCATGGCGAACTGGCCAGCGGTCTGGTAGGTGATGGCCGGATGGCTGAACCTGAAGAAATAATGGCCTTTCTGGATAAACAACAGCGCCCAAAAGGCCGTTTGCAGGGTAAAAAAGCCCTGATAACAGCAGGCCCAACCTATGAAGCCCTGGATCCTGTTCGGTTTATTGGCAACCACTCTACCGGCAAAATGGGTATCGCCCTGGCAGAAACCCTTGCCGCAGAAGGCGCCACCGTAAACCTGGTGCTGGGCCCAACAGAATTACGTCCGGTTAATCCGACCATTCAGGTTACCCACGTGATGTCGGCCGCAGATATGTTTGAGGCATGTGAAAAAGAATTTGCCCATTCAGACATTGTAGTACTGGCCGCCGCAGTTGCGGATTACAAGCCCCGAAATTATTCTGAAACCAAGATCAAAAAGAAAGAAGGTGACATGCAGCTGGAGTTGGAAAAAACAGTGGATATCGCAGCTACACTGGGCAAAAGCAAGCGCCCGGATCAGGTTTTCGCCGGTTTTGCCCTGGAAAACAACGATGAACAAAACCACGCACTGCAAAAACTGGCCAAAAAAAATTTCGACTTCATTGTGCTGAATTCCATGCGCAATCCCGGCGCCGGATTTGGCCACGATACCAACCAGATAACCATCCTGCGCAAGGATGGTAGCCACACGGATTTCCCATTAAAAAGCAAAACTTCCGTGGCTGAAGATATTGTGCACGAAATTTGCAGCGCAGCGGGTGTATAAATTTATTGCCCCTCTCAGCCAACCCAAAAGGCCCGGATTGCATCAATACCCTGCCCCATTCCAACTTCACCTGCTATGATGAAAAAAATTGCCTTCTTACTGGCTCTGTCCATTTGCGTTTCAAGCATTTATGCGCAAGGAGAACTCAACGCAAGCGTGCGCGTAAGCACCCCGCAACTTCAACGAAACGACCGGAAGGTTTTTGACCAGTTGGAGGTTTCCCTGAAAGATTTTTTGAACAATACTAAATGGACCAGCGATGTCTTCGAACAGGAAGAACGCATCAAGTGCAACTTCATCCTGACCATCTCCAAGGAATTGGAAGGCAACGTGTTTGAAGCCGAGCTGGCCGTTCAAGCTACCCGGCCTGTGTATGGCAGCGGCTATGAAACACCCCTGCTGTCTCACCTGGATAAAGACGTATTGTTCACCTATGAACAAAACCAACCCATTGAGTTTCTGCGCGACAACCCCGAGAACCAGAACCTGTCTGCCCTTTTCGCATTCTATGTGTATATCATTCTGGCCATGGATTACGATTCATTTTCTCAATACGGCGGCGAACAACACTTGTCCACCGCAGAAAAAATCGTGACCAACATCCAGAACTCCAGCAGCAACTCTACCCCGGGCTGGCGTCCGGCTGACGGTGGAAAAAACCGAAACCGTTACTGGATCATGGAAAACCTGCTCAATCCGCGGGTTCGCCCATTCCGCAATGCCATTTATACTTACCACCGCAAAGGTCTTGATATGTTTACCACCAATCCGGATCAGGCCAAAGCAGCCATTTTGCTGGCTCTGGAAGATATTGACAAGGTGGCAGCGGCGTATTTCAACTCCATGATTATCCAAATGTTCTCCTATGCCAAAAAGGATGAACTGGTGGAAATGTGGAAAATTGCCCCCAAGGCACAGAAAGACCGGGTGATTCAGATCATGTCGAAAATTGACCCTGCCAACTCCCAACGATATAGGGAAATAGGCAGTTAGTCTGTCAAATACTGCCCTCAAATGGCTAAAAATTGCCCATTGGTGTAATTTTTTCCAATTTATACAGCGCGTCCAAACGGCTTCCGTAGTTTTGCCCAAAACTCCGAAGGCCGTTTTGCGTTTTAACAGCCGAATTATCACTCGTTCCTAAGCACAGCTTTAATGGATACCCTTTCTATTGTTCTTCAGTTTCTGCTCAGTCTTTCCATCCTGATCGTCCTGCACGAATTAGGACACTTCGCTCCTGCCAAGTGGTTCAAAACCCGCGTGGAGAAGTTCTACCTGTTCTTCGATGCGCCACCGTTCAATTCCCTCATCAGTCGGAAAAAAGGGGAAACAGAATATGGCATCGGCTGGCTGCCGCTGGGTGGTTATGTGAAAATCTCAGGCATGATTGATGAGAGCATGGACAAGGAACAGATGAAGGGTCCGGCCCAACCCTGGGAGTTTCGCGCTAAAAAAGCTTGGCAACGACTGATTATCATGATAGGAGGCGTAACCGTTAACTTCTTCCTCGGCATGTTTCTGTTTGCCATGGTGCTGTGGGGATGGGGCCGTGAGTACATTCCAACCTCCGAACTCAAACAGTACGGCATGTCGTACGATTCTGTCCTGCTGCAATCCGGTTTCCGTCAGGGCGATCTGCTGCTGACCCTTGGCAATAAGTCATTCGACCGCCTGGAACCCAACGAATTCCGCAAGCGTGTAATGCTGGAAGGCGCCCGCGAAGCCACAGTGCTGCGCAATGGACAACAGGAAACCCTGCGCGTTTCGGAAGAAGCCGCTCAAAAAATCCCTACTATCCTCAAAAACGACCTGATTAATGCCCGTGTACCATTTGTGGTGGAACTTGTTTCAGACAAAGGTCCTGCTGCAACAGCCGGTATTAAAAAAGGCGACCGAATTATCTCCTTCAACGGTCAGCCAATTGAGTATTTCGATGAATTTTTCCCCGTTGCCTCCAAACACAAAGGCCAAACAGTTAATATTGGTATCCTGAGTGAAAAAGGCGACTCCAGCATATTGTCAGTTACCCTCACCGAACAGGGTAAAATTGGCGCAGTGGCTAAAATGGGCGCCTACTTCAAAAAAGAAACCCAGGAGTATTCTCTGGGCGAAGCGTTCCCGGCTGGTGTAAAAATGGGCTGGAACTTCCTCACCGACCAACTTCAGGCATTCAAAATGATGTTCAAGGGTGATATCTCGGTGAAAGACAACCTCGGCAGCGTGATCAGCATCGGGAAATTGTTCGACCCATCCTGGGATTGGCGTATTTTCTGGACGGTTACGGCCTCATTGAGTATCATTCTGGCCTTCATGAACCTCCTGCCTATTCCTGCACTTGACGGAGGTTATGTGCTTTTCCTGATTTGGGAAGTACTGACTGGCAGAAAGGTGAGCGATCAGTTCATGGAGCGCGCTGTAACAGTGGGCTTTTTCCTGCTGATCGGCCTGATGATTTTTGCTTTGGGCCTGGACGTTTGGCGTTTATTTTAACAGCCATCTGATGAATCATTTTGCCTTTTACGGAATTCCTATGGCATTCCGGGTAGATGAAGATGCGGTGCGCCGGCACTATTTGCTAAACAGCCGCAAGTTTCACCCTGATTTTCATACCCTGGCCGACGATGCTGCACAGGCACAGGCACTGGAGTTGTCTACCCGGAACAATGAAGCCTTCAAGGTTTTATCCGATCCGGATGCCCGCATGCGGTATATTTTACAGGAAAAAGGCTTGCTGGGCGCCGAAGGCGAATCCGGAACCTTACCCCAGGATTTCCTAATGGATATGATGGACATCAACGAAGCCATCATGGAACTGGAATTTGATTTTCAGCAGGAAGCCTACGAATCTGCGCTAAAAAGCCTTGAAAACCTGGAAGAAAGCCTCGAATCTGGCATAAAACCCATTCTGGATAGCTGGACGGAAGAGAGCGGAACGGAGCAGGACCTGAACAGGGTCAGAGATTTTTTTTACAAAAAGCGGTATTTGTTGCGCACCAAAGAAAATCTCTCTAAATTTGCACCCGCTTAAGCAAAGAGCCAGGCTAAGGCCAGGCTGCAAAAGCGAAAAAGTAATAGTTGCGGGAGTGGCGGAATGGTAGACGCGATGGTCTCAAACACCATTGACTTTACGGTCGTGCGAGTTCGAGTCTCGCTTCCCGCACTAAAAAAGCGCCTGGAGTTAACGCTTCGGGCGCTTTTCTTTTGCCCCAAATACCCCTACCCCATTGCGCGATATCATATTCGCACTTACCTTTGCGGAGTCCCTCATATCAAAAGATAGTCTCTCCACTATACTAAGTTTCTCAAAATGCAGTTTTATGCGCATTTTGACCCAACTTGGTACGTTCTGCTTATTCCAGCAGTCCGCATTACAGTAAATATTTTTTACAAAACCGGGCCATACCAAGCCGAATCATCTGCAAAACCTTTGGAGGATTTGGATTGATGGCAAGGGTGGCCGGCTCAAAACCATGCTGCTTATGAACACCAAACTCCGCGCCGGGTTTCTGTCAGCGCTGCTCATCTCCGCAGTCAGCCTGTTGAACGCCCAAAAGTCGGCCGTAAACGAGCTGACTTCACGCGCCGACCGGCAGTTCGACCTTTATTCTTACAACCTGGCCATTCAAACCTACGAGGAAGTCCTCAAGGAAGACAAAAGCAACTCTCATGCGCTGGCACGTATTGGCGACTGCCATTACCAACTCAACCGGCCCGATAAAGCCGTTGAATGGTATCAGAAGGCTCAAAACACCTATAACATGGAGTCGGATGTGCCACTCCGTTTGGGTAAAGCCCTGATGCAAACCGGCGATTACGACGGCGCCAAGGATCAATTCCTGTTATACGCTGAAACAGACGAAAAAGTGGGCCGCCACTTTGCCAATCTGGCCGATTTTGCCATCAAAAACGCCAGGAAAGATGGACAATGGCAGGCAAAAAATGAAGCCATTAACACGGCCTCTGCCGATTTTGGCGCAGCATTTTACCAATCGAAGGTAGCATTCAGTTCCGCCAGAACGGATATCCAGCCCAAAGGCAAACCAGCCGGCGATATTCAGGGCGGAAACACCAATTTCCTGTTTGTCAGCCAACGCAGCCCGGAAACCGATATGTTGCAAAAACCGGTTTTTCTGCGCACAGATGTACAAAATAACCGCAATGAAGGCCCGGTGAGCTTCTCCTCCAACGGCCGCAAAGTGGCTTTTGCCCGCAATAAATTCATCTCAGGCACACGCCAGATTGCCGAAACAGGCATGAACATGAGCATTTATCTGGCTGATGTGAACGATGGCGTTTGGGAAAATGTAAAAGCATTCCCTTACAATGGCTCTACTTACGGTGTTGGATTCCCGTGTCTGTCGCCCGATGGCAGCAAACTGCTCTTTGCCTCCACTCAACCCGGCGGCTTTGGCGGTTGGGATATTTATGTTTCCAACTGGACCTCTACCGGCTGGAGCGAACCCCGCAACCTGGGTACTCCACTAAATACTCCTGGCAATGAAGTAACGCCTTATTTTGACGGTAATTACATCTACTTTTCTTCTGATTGGCACCACGGACTCGGCGGGCTCGACGTTTTCCGTGCTACCCTGGGCGAATCAGAAGTTACAGAAGTGGTACACCTGGGCACGGGTGTAAACTCTCCACGCGACGACTACGGATTTATTTACAACGCCACCGAAAATATTGGCTACGTAACCAGTACCCGCGCTGGCGGTCGTGGCAATGAAGACATCTGGATGGTGAATAAAAAATGGCAGGATGAGCCAGCTGTTGCTGAAAAAACCATTTCCCGCGAGCGTCCAACGGAATACAGCACGCCGGGAGATCCCTCAGGCAGTGGCGCCGGCAATATGCACCTGCTGATTACAGATGAAAGAGGATTCCCGCTGGGCGATGTGGACATAGACCTGACAGACTGCTACGGCACCACTGGCAAAACAGGGCGCGATGGTAAATTCT
Source organism: Saprospiraceae bacterium (assembly GCA_035299505.1). GTDB lineage: Bacteria > Bacteroidota > Bacteroidia > Chitinophagales > Saprospiraceae > M3007. The sequence continues at coordinate 48,894 of DATGWL010000112.1, forward strand.
ACTTCGATGAACTGCTTCGCCCTATCACTTGTGAGGCAACCCTGAGGAAAGCCGGCTATGCCGATAAGAAGCTGGAACTCAAGGACTTTGGTCGTTCCAATGTTAAAATTGCCATGAGCATGGATATCCGGGAGGAATTCCGCGGTTATGTGTACGACGCACAAACCAAAGCTCCCTTGCGCGGTGTATCTGTTCAGGTACAGGCGCCTGATGGCGTTCTGGAAACCAGTACCGACGAAAACGGCTTTTATAGCCTGAACATAGAGCCAGGCCAGGCATATCTGGTTAGCTACAACAAAAACAGCTATGTGGATGCGGTGATCAGGACCAATTTCCCTTTCAACAGCAACCACAAGATCAGTAGTGTACTCATGGACAAAGAGTACAACGACCTGACGGTGAGCAAAAAAGATGGCTATGTGGAATACGACAACACCGCCAAACCAGTTGTGTACAGTGATGGCAGTGAGTCGAACATTACCAAAGTACTTCCTAAAGAAATAGCTGTTGCTCAGCCACAGGAAAAGCTAACGGGTTATTCCATCCAGTTGGAAGCAATGCCGGAAGCCGTTACGGATGTCAAATTACGTCCTTATGAGCCACTTACCCAATATGGCAACCTGTATGTAAAAACGGAGCGGAATTTGAATAAAATCCGTTTGGGCATTTACGCCACCCAAAAAGAGGCTGATGCCATTCTCAAGAAAGTACACCAGACCGACAAGCGCTACAAAGCGGCCTGGGTGGTGGAAGAAAGAGGTGCAGATGAAACCCTGTTGGTAGAAAGTCAAACGCCGGTAGCGCCAGCCCAATACAGCACTGAAGAGCCTGTTGCCAAACCGGATGCATCGCTGGTGCGTTACGCTATCCAGCTGGCATCATTCCCTGCCGACAGAAAGGTATCCATTACGGATTACACCCGTCTGAATGGTGTTGGGAATCTCTACTCCAAAACAGAAAATGGCTATACCAAGGTAAGAATGGGTATTTGGAAAAATTACTCTGAAGCGGAGTCTGCCAAGAAAATTGCCATGGTACGCGGTTTTACGGATGTAAACATCATCACTGAGCGCGCAGATGATCCGGAAATCCGGGATCACCTGATTCCTCCGGTAACGCCCAATGCGCCCAAAACAGTAAAAATCAAGGAACCAGATCCTTTGGCGCCTGTGGTTTACAGCACCACTCCAACCGCTAAACCAGTCATTTCAGCTGGCAAAAAAGGGTTGCCATATCTGGTGCGCATCGCCGCGCTGTCTAAACCGGAAAGTTTTGAACCAGAACCAGTTGAAGACCTTGGTATTATTGAAAAACGCCCGGCCAAGAATTCCCCGGGCATGACACTCATTCTCATTGGCTCTTATCCCGACCTGCCATCTGCCCAGCGCGTAGCTCAGGAACTGGTGGAAAGAGGTTACAAAGATGCCTACGTGGTTAAAGACGAAAATGGCAATTTGGTGAGGAAGTAGTAGATGACCTTTAAGGGTCATTAAAAGGTCATTTAGGAGGTCATTTTGGTCATTTTGACTGAGAGCCTTCTAAATGACCTTTTTATTTACCCTGAAATGTCCGAAGAAATGGCTCTATAAATGCCGCATAAATAGCCCTTAAATGACTATCAAATGACCTTCTAAATGCCCCTTCAATGCCTCTCTCAATAAACAATCTCCCCTTACCCTTTTATCCACTGACTACTCCAGATCCTGTGGCCATTTTTATCCCAAACGCTTAATATATAAACACCAGGCGACAAATGTTCCACCGCGATTGGCCAGCGACTTTTGCGCAGGTCTATTGGTTCGTCGGCTATTTTTTGTCCCAGAATTGTGTAGATATGTACTGTTAAAGCTGATTTTAATTCAGATTGCAGAAACACAAATGAGCCGGCTGGATTGGGAAACAAGGCAAATCCGTCATGAAAAGCCGGAGGCTGTGGAGGGGCTTCACTTTTTTGCTGGAACGAAACCCAAGGGCGGGCCTGCTTGAAAGTGAGCACATTATTTGCATCTATCTTGTATTCTACCTCCATGGCAAAATCCTCCTGCTTTTCAGCATTGTACAACACCTTGAACTGTTCGTGGATTACCCCGAGATATTGGCGCATTTGATCCAGATAATGCGGCGACATGATCAGGGAGTCATGAGGCAGCAGGTTGGAAGCACTCATCACAATAAAATCGTCTTCTGTTACCTGCTCAACATCCAGTAATATCTCTTCCGGTGTAGAAGGTCCTGTCGGATTGGTTACCAGATCCTCCCCTATCTGGGTGTTCAGGTAATAGGTGCCTTCTGTTTGGTAAAAAGGATCAGTGGAAACTCCGACGCCATTGGCTTTTTCATCCTTGAAATTGGGATGTACCAAAATACCCATGGCCACGGTAAAATGGTCTACTCTGTTGAAAGACCGCTCGTTAAATGCCCTGAAATTCCAAAGGCTGGCAAAGACCTCTTTTATAGATTTGGCTATATGTCCCTCAGATGGTTTCTGTGTTTTGGAGTCGTACAAGCCGGCACCGCTGAAACCCGGCAAATCTTCATTATTAGTACTTGAACGACAACGAATGGAGGTTCCGACCGGGAAGCATTGCTGCATATTCCCCAAAGCCTCCATCATCCAGTTGGGCATAGTAGCATCAATGAGCAACTGTCTGAACCAGGCAAGTTGTGCTTCCTGAACGGCATAATCTATTTGAAACTCCGGGGCGTCTATCATGTTTTGAGCTATGTCGTAAAACCCGTTGTATTGCATAAAGGCATCGTAGAAGTAAAACGGAATGCCAAAACCATCAGGAATTACCCCCTCTGCAAACCCAAACCGGCGCATGGTAGCAACGTTGGCGCATTTTACTCCAAAACTGCTTGCATGGCTGAATTCTATACTGTCCAGAGGCAAGATGCGGGTCATGCTCAAATCGCGGACCAGTTTTTGAGGCTGAGCTGGCTGTAATGCCTTAAAAAAAGCCTCGACTTCGCTCAATGTTGCTTCCCGAAGTATAAATCCCAACCTGTCTGCTTTATAATATACATATTTATCCAACAGCGTATCAATGCCAGGTTGATCCAGCGCATTTTTGATAAAGGCATTTGGCACCTGATCCTGAATGGCTCTTAGATTGACGTGTGATAGCGGTGTTTGCATCACTGAAGTAATCATGCCGGCTACTCTGGGCAACTCATTAGGCAGAGTCTCACAAACAACAATATCTCTACCGTGGGGCGTTTCTCCAGGCAACAGTTGCCGCAATAAGCCAAACCCTTCAGCTACATGATAGGCTTGATAGTCCAGATCTTCAAACAGATCAGCTTCAAAAAGAACTGAAATCCTGGAGGCATCATACGCCTCCTTCTCCTCCCAATAAAGTGGCAAACCAACTGGCTCCAGTGGATAATAACACAGGTTATTTCTTAAAAAAGGCATATTGGCAGCCAATAACTCCATTGCTTTTCTGATGTAAACCAGGGTAAAGGAGCTGTTGGCATGAAAGAAAAACCGGTAAACGCCCAAAGAACCATTAGGCGACATCACAAAGGGATGGAACGCAATGGTACCTGTCATCAAAGTGCCGTCATTGGTATATCCAATAGCATGGGCAAATTCTGTATGTAGTTCGTGTGTATTGCTGTTGACAAAAAACAACTCCGGTTCAGCCTCATCCCGGTTATGGATAAAAAACTTCACTAATTCCGTTGTGCTATCTCCTGTAGCCGGAGACGTAAACGACAATTTTTTGAATGTTGGACGATCGGGAATACAAACCGTTCCGTCATGAAAATCAATAGGTTTGGCAACATTAAAAGGGCTGTAAGTATGCAGATCTGCCAGTTCTTCCAGATCGTTTTTGCCATCGCCATCCGTGTCTGCCGGATTAGACAACAAATGCTCTGTAACCCTGTAATGGGTCAATGGATACGCAGCCAGAGGTTCAGTGAGGTGGATGGAGCCGTTTATGCCTCGTTGAATAGCCGTGGCCTGCTCAAACGCACCCGCCTGGTCGTGACGCACATGCAGAACGTAGTAGTGATCTTCGGTGCTGGCCACAGTAATTTCAGCTCTTCCATCAGGGCGTGTTGAAATGCTTAGAATAGGTGCTTGTTGCGCATTTATCTGTACACAAAGCAGTAGGCAAAAAATACATGTAATTGGTTTTTTCATGGCCAGCGGGGTAATGCGTTAACCCTCGTTTCCAAAAGTACAAAAATTTACGCTGCCCACAAAAAAAACTGGTTCACAGGGGCGCCCCTGTGAACCAGCAAAATATCTGTATCAGTTCGCTTAGTTCATCCTGATTTCATCTTCGTTGCCGTCGAAAAAGCGGTATTCTGTAAGGTGATAATCTGCATTGGGTATCACTTTGATCCACTTGTTGTATCGCAGGAACCATTTCATCTGACGACTCGGCCAGCCTTTGCGCAGGTAAGCTTCCAGATATGGGTGAACCCGAAGTTCGAGCGGCGATTTTGGACGGCTCTGCATGATGAACTCCAGATCGCGTTCGATATCATCGGTGAGCAGGATAGTAGCATTCACCTGACCCGTACCGTTGCAGGTCGGACACATCTCGGCGGTGTTCACCATTACTTCCGGGCGAGCCCTTTCGCGGGTAATTTGCATCAAACCAAACTTAGACAGCGGCAGGATGGTATGTTGCGAACGATCTTTTCGCATGAAATCCTCCATTGCCTTGCTGAGCTGCTTTTTGTGCTCCGGATTTTTCATGTCGATAAAATCGATCACAATGAGGCCTCCAATATCGCGCAGACGAATCTGTCGGGAAATTTCTTCAGCAGCTTCCAGGTTAACGCCCAGGATGGTCTGTTCCACGTCGTTGCTCACAATTTTATGACCACTGTTGACGTCGATAACGTGCATAGCCTCGGTTTTTTCGATAACCAGGTAAGCACCAGAGCTCATGGTAGCAGTTTTACCGAAAGCCGCTTTTACCTGGCGGGTAACCCCGTACACATCAAAAATGGGCTTATTGCCGCTATGCAACTGCACAATATTTACCTGATCCGGGCTTATGCTCTGCATGTAGGCCTTGATATCGGCGTACAAATCCTTGTCGTTGACAACAATCTTGCTAAAGTTATCCGTGAGGAGGTCGCGCAGCACACTACCCGTTTTATCCAGTTCGCTGAGCAGTTTAGCCGGAGGCGCTTCGGATTTGAGTTGTTTAAAAATCTCTTCCCATTTACCGAGCAATTGCATGAGTTCTTCGTGCAATTCCTGCACTTTTTTGCCTTCTGCTGCGGTACGGATAATGAGGCTGAAATTTTTAGGGCGGATACTTTCTGCCAATGCGTGAAGACGTTTGCGTTCTTCCGGGTTGGCAATTTTTTTGGATACGGAGATGGTGTCTGAAAACGGGGAGATAACCATGTAGCGCCCGGGCAGGGTCAATTCGCAAGACAGCCTCGGACCTTTGGTGGAGATAGGTTCCTTCAGAATTTGGACGAGGATCGGATGGCGCTTATTGAGCACCTGATCTACTTTTCCTGTTTTTACGATATCTTCATCGTACTTAAAGTTGTCGAGTTTAGGGGTATTGATGCTGCCATTGATAACCCCATTCGACCATTTCACGAGGGATCGGAGCTTTGGTCCCAGATCAGTATAGTGCAGGAATGCATCCTTTCGGTGACCGATGTCTACGAAAGCAGCATTTAATCCGGGCATCATTTTACGGATCTTGCCTATAAATATATCCCCTACCGTAAAGTTATTATTGGTTTTCTGATGGTGGAGTTCGGCTAGTTTGCCGTTCTCGATCAGTGCAAGTTCAACGCCCGATTCAGAGGCATTGATGATTAGTTCTTTATCCACGAGGATGTATGATTGGTTAGCACAGGCGCCGAAATAGCTTAGGAGGAAGGGCGCATCGCAGGAGTCGGTTGACAGAAATGCGAAATAGCCTCCACACCAGGCACCAGAGGGCAGGCGGCAGGGAAATGGCCGTCGGGGGGAAAGCCGCTAGATTGGCAGGGTGAAGTACGATTGTTGTGTGCAATCGTAAGGGGTTGGAAAGACAGTATCATTGAGCAAGGAGGGCTGATTCATTCCTGCCTGGGGTATGCAAGAGTGCAGCGAACGCCTGAATTTCAGGCAAAAAATGGGGTAAAAGCTTGCCAATGAACTGAATATAAGAAGGCTGCCAATCAACTTTTGAATCCACTGGATTCCAGGTGCAGCATACAGCGAAAAACTTTCCGGCAGCGCAAGCCACCGGAAAGTTTCGCTATGATTCGACGTCCGCGTCGTAGTCGCTGAGTCTGGCATTGCCTGATAGCAGAGCTACCAAGTGCCTGTAGTTCAGTTACTTAACGCTTCTTCTTGTGACGATTTTTGCGCAAACGCTTCTTACGTTTGTGGGTAGCAATCTTGTGTCTTTTACGTTTTTTTCCGCAAGGCATACGGCTCTAAAAATTTAATGGCCTGCATTTCTGCAGGCGGGTTATGAGTTATGAGTTAGCGGTCTTTACAGCGTTCCGCCCACTCGGTTGCTTTTGCTGCATTGCCTGCTCCTTCATAGGCGCGAGCCAGGAGGCAGGGAGTATTGGGGTTTTTATTTTCCAGCGACCAGGACTTTTCCAGTCGTTCAATTGCTTTTTGCCATTGGCCGGTTTTGATGGCCAACCTGCCCAGTGCATTATACACAGTTGGGCTTTCAGGGTGTTTGGCTTCCAGATCCCGCAGCATTAATACAGCCTGCATAGGATTGTCTGGCGGTGGGTTTTCGGCATAAACCAGAGCCAGATTTACCCTATGTTCTACTTTGGCCGGTGCGAGAGAGGCGGCACTTTCGAACGCCTTTACGGCATGGCTGGCGCAGTATTGCCGAACAACCGGATCCTGGCTGGCCATTAAGCCATTAAAGAAGGTACCTCCTGCCACCGACCATGAGCTATCGGCATTTTCCAGTTCGGCTACCTGCTCTGCGAATCCTCCTGCAACCGGCATTTGGCCAAAATCATACCAAAGTCCGGAAAGCTTTTTAAGCATCAGAATTTTATCCTGATCGGAGGTGCTGGCATCCAGTTGTTTTTGCAAGGAACTTACCTGTTCGGCTTGTGCCGGACTCAGGTGAGCCGTTGCATCTTCCAGCAGGGTTTGAAAGCTGGTGCTCTCTCCTTGCAGGGTTCGTGTTTTCTCTATGGCTTTGTGTTTTGCCGGGGTAGTATCGAATCCGAAATAAAGAACAGAAAACAATACGATTGCGGCAAAAATGGTCGCAAATTGCGCTTTATTCATTAGTGTGAGCAGCTAACGGTAAGGCTCTCCCTTTTGATAGCATCCTGGAAAAAGCATCATTGCTTTTTTCTGACCTGGTCAGCATATTATTCCTCGTCGGGCAAGGAGTTAACATTGCTTTTCACCTGATCGGTGAAAACCTTGGCAGGTTTGAATGACGGAATGAAATGTTCCGGGATTTCAATAGCCTTGCCTTTTTTGATGTTTCGGCCAACCTTTTTGGCGCGGCGCTTGATTACAAAAGAGCCAAAACTGCGGATATACACGTTTTCGCCTTTTGTCATGGTAGATTTGATTTCCTTGAAAAGTTCTTCAAGCGTCACCAGAACATCTACTTTAGCAACGCCGGTCTTTTCGGAAATTGCGTTCACAAGGTCAGCCTTTCTCATGTTTTAACTCGTTGATTTTGAGTGAATTATATAAAAACCAGGGTTTCTATCAAAAATCGAGGTGCAAAGTTCGCACAAAATTTTAGCCTTGCAAACTTTCAATTGAAAATTTCGAACATTGAACCACTTTCCAAATCTGATTTACCCCTACAGAAATTACATTTAGCCAAAAAACATGTTGTTTCGGGCTGCAACCTCGTTCATTTTCAGCGATTTACAAAATTATTCATAAAAATTTTCTTCTACGCATGCTTAGAATCTGTTTTATATACTTTTGCGTGCTTTAGTATTCAATCGGTTCACCACCAATTGACTAAACAGGGTGCTTCTTAACCCGTTTTCATCACTATCATCCATTATTTCAACCCAATTTATGTTGCTTTCGATGACAGGCTACGGCCGGGCAAGTGGAAGTTTTGGCGATAAAACCCTGACCGTGGAAGTCAGGGCCCTTAATGCCAAAGTAACCGATGTAAAACTCAGACTGCCAGGGGATTACAAAGAGAAAGAAATTGAACTGCGCAAACTGGTAACCGATCATGCCGAGCGTGGCAAAATTGATGTCCTGCTGGAAGTCCAAAATGCCGACGGGGCTGCTACCGTAACCTTAAATGAGGCGCTGTTTCGTGGCTATCACCGCGAGCTGTCCAGACTCAGCGCTGAGCTGAACATACCTAGCGGTGAAATGCTCACCGCCCTGCTGCGCATCCCTAATGTAATCAATGCGTCTTCCGGCGAAATGGATGAAGAAGAATGGGTGGCCGTTTGCGAAACCGTAAACCGCGCCATGGACCATCTCAAAGCCTTCAGAAAACAGGAAGGCCGGGTGCTGGAAGCCGATTTACGACTGCGCGTAACCAATATTCTATTGCTGCTCTCCGAGGTTACTCCTTTTGAACAGGAGCGCTTCACCCGCATGCGCGAACGAATCCGCAACAATATGGAAGAGGGCATAGGCAAGGAAAACCTGGATCCTAACCGCTTTGAACAGGAACTGCTTTTTTACCTGGAAAAAATGGACATGTCGGAAGAAAAAATCCGACTGGAACAGCACTGTAAATACTTCCTGGAACAACTGGATGGCAAACAGGAATCGCTGGGCCGTACGCTAAACTTCATCTCACAGGAAATCGGTCGTGAAATCAATACCCTGGGCGCTAAAGCCTATGACGCTGATATCCAACGTATTGTAGTACAAATGAAAGATGAGCTGGAAAAGATGAAGGAACAGATAGCCAATGTGCTTTAAGGGTCATTTATTAGTTAAATAGGTCATTTTGGGGTCATTTTGGGGTCATTTTGGGGTCATTTAGGGGTCATTTGTTAGGTCATTTTGGGGCCATTTAGGGGGTCATTTGTTAGGTCATTTGTTCGGCATTGGATGGGCGTTTGGTTCAAAAGGTGCTGTGAATTTGAAATTCACGCCCCTCTTTCGCCCCAATGCCCCCTTGATGACCAACAAATGACCCCTAAATGACCCCAATGACTCTTAAATGACCCCTAAATAACTACTTCCCAATACTCTCCAGCAATTTGCTCATATCCACCCGATCACCTACAATGGCTGCCACTTCGCTGATTTTAACGCGTTGCTGTTGCATGGAGTCGCGCTCACGTATGGTGACGGTGTCGTTTTCCAATGTTTCGAAGTCAATGGTAACACAATAGGGCGTACCAATGGCATCCTGGCGACGGTAGCGACGGCCCACAGCATCCTTTTCATCGTATTGGCAGAGGAAGTGAAACTTGAGCTTGTCGTACACTTCCCGGGCTTTGTCTACCAGTTCTTCCTTATTTTTCAGAAGCGGCAACACAGCACACTTCACAGGCGCCAGCGCCGGGTGTACTTTCAATACCGTACGGGTGCTGTCTTCGCCCTGGGCATCCGGCACTGTTTCTTCCCTCAAACCATTGGAAAGAACGGAGAGGAACATACGGTCGCAGCCCACTGACGTTTCGACTACGTATGGAATGTAGTGTTCGTTGAGTTCCGGATCAAAGAACTGCAGTTTGCGGCCCGACAGCTCTGAATGGCTCTTCAGGTCGAAGTCGGTACGGGAGTGGATGCCCTCCAGTTCCTTGAAGCCAAACGGGAATTCAAACTGGATATCCACGGCAGCGTTGGCGTAGTGCGCCAGGTTATCGTGATCTTTAAACTTGAGTTTTTCCGCAGGCGTAATGGCGCGATGCCAGGCCATGCGGCGCTCCTTCCAGGTGTTATACCAGTCCATTTCGGTGCCAGGGCGCACGAAGAATTGCATTTCCATCTGTTCAAATTCGCGCATACGGAAAATGAACTGGCGCGCCACGATTTCGTTACGGAACGCTTTACCAATTTGAGCAATGCCAAACGGGATTTTCTGGCGGGTGGTTTTTTGTACGTTCTGGAAGTTGACAAAAATACCCTGTGCCGTTTCCGGACGGAGATACAGTTTGCCATCGTCGCCGGAAATATTAGACATCTGGGTAGAGAACATCAGGTTGAACTGACGTACCTCGGTCCAGTTGCGGGAGCCGGAATCCGGATCAGCAATTTCCAGCTCGTCAATGATGGCTTTCAAATCGGCCATATCGTTGGCTTTCATGGCATTAGCCAGCCTTTTTTCAATGGCATCTGCTTTCTGGGTGTATTCCAGTACACGAGGGTTGGTTTCGCGATACAGTTTCTCGTCGAATGATTCGCCGAAACGTTTGGCGGCTTTTTCTACTTCCTTATCCGCTTTGGCCATCAGTTTATCAATCTCCGTTTCAATCAGCACGTCGGCACGGAAGCGCTTTTTGGAGTCTTTGTTATCCACCAGCGGATCGTTAAAGGCATCTACGTGCCCACTGGCTTTCCAGATAAGCGGGTGCATGAAAATCGCGGAGTCGATACCCGTGATGTTCTCATGCATTTGCACCATGGCTCTCCACCAGTAGTCCTTGATGTTATTTTTGAGTTCTACGCCCATCGGGCCGTAATCATACACGCCATTGAGGCCGTCGTACACTTCGGAGGATGGATAGATGAAACCGTATTCTTTACAGTGCGATACAATGCGCTTAAACAGATCTTCTTGCATGCTGATGAAATGAAATGGGTGGTCAACGAGCCGGAGCTCTGATTTGGAGGCGCAAAGGTGCGGAAAAATGCGGAAAAATAGCGGGGAGTCTAGCTTAAGATTCTTCGCTTTGCTTTTTTAAACCCAAACCAGGCAAACGGCAGAAATAACGCCAGGGCTGCCAGCGCCCACCAGATATGGCCATATCGTTGGCCCAGTTCCAGGGCGCGCATATCGCCGGCAGCCACCAGTCCGGCCCAATAAAACGGGTGCGTCATTTCAAAACGCTCATCGTTCCACAAAAATTCCCGTTTAGCCAGCCGTAGCGCTTCATCCTTGGATTTTCCTTCCTTAAGATATTTGAAAAAGGCTTCCACCAGCGCCGGGGCGGCATTTTCCTGCAACAGCCACAGACTCATTACGGTGGATGGCACCTTGGCCGCGGCAAATGCGCGGGCCAGGGAATAGACGCCTTCGCCCACTTCGAGTTTGCCAGAGCCGGAATGGCAGGCGCTTAGCACCACCAGATCGGCCTGTAATTGCATGATTTGCAGTTCGGAGGCGTACAGGATATTGTTGTTCACCAGAGAATCGGGGCCCGGATCGCCGAACAGCAAGCGGGATAATTCAGGCTGTTCAGGGTTGGAAATGCCGTGCATGGCCAGCAGCAGTATGCGGTACTGATTGGCCTTTTTTTTGAACAGTTCTTCCTGGTTTGACTCCTGAGTCCAGGCATCCCCGCCAAGCATTTCCCGGGCTGTTTTGACCATTCCGGCGGTGTTTTGCAGGGGGTACTCGCCCGCTTGTGCATACGCAGGCGCGAAGCCGCCAAATACCTCGGCCGGTTTGGAGGGCGCTGACAGGTGCTCGTTGCTGATGTCCATTTGCGCTTTTAACAGGGTAGCGGAAAAGGCATAGGAAACATTGTATTGCCAGATAAGCCAGGGCTGATCCCGCCAGTTGGGCTTGTCGGGCGATGGAGGCTGTGTAAGTAACACCTCAAACGGAAGCATCATGAGCACATCATCAGGTATGAGTACCAGGCTGGTGATACCGGATCCAAGCCGGGTACATTCTTTTTCCAGCAGCCAGCCAAACAAACGGGAGGCATTCTGCAGAAAGAGGTCTTTACCGGCTTCTTTGCCATCCCACATATACTGAATGAGGCTTCGGGTAATGGCACGGAAATCGGAGGGCAGGTCTGTTTTGTGCCAGCGTATATTGCCGGAAGGATCGAAAGAGAAAATGTACGCCGATGAGTCTGTGAGAAAATACGACAGCAGGGCCTGGTCCTTCCTCAGCCATGGACTCACTTCTTTTGCGGCAAGCACCTGCAACACCATAGAATCCGGATGCGTATAAGCGGGGAAGGCCTCCAGCAGTTTCTGGCGTTCGAGTTTTAGTTCGAACAGTTGTTGTTCCCAGCGGGCAATGACTTCCCGGTTGGTTTGGTCGCCTTTTTCCTTTTCTTTGGCCATTTCATGTTCCAGCCAGGCCATTTGGACTTTAATTTCGTAATCCCGGTTTTGAATATTGCCCGGGAGGAACTGTTGTGCCTGCATCAGGCTTTGGAGCAGCAACATCCCGCGCGACAGTTCGGTTAAGCGGAAAGCGCGTTCAGCGTATTGAGGGTTTCCGTTGCTTCGTTCGTAGAGCTTCCAGGCCAGGTCAATGGCTTCCTGGAAGCGGGAGCGGCTTTCTTTGAGTGCGAGCAGGGAGGAAGATTCGTAGAAGTGGGTTGCCCGAAGCTTAGCTTCCACGATGGGGATGAGTTCATAGCAGGAGAGGGCGAGGTCCAGGTTGCCTTGCATCTGGCAGGCTTTGGCTTTGCCATGTAGCGCTCTAAGTACTCCCGATTCTGCCTTCAGCATATCAACCGTAGGGTTTTCACCATTCCCTCGTTTCAGCGGAATTATGATGGTTTCGAGCGCTCGTTGGAAATAGTCAAGGGCTTGATTGGGATCGTTTTGTTTTAGGTAAAGGTTACCAATGAAAACCAGATAAAGTCCAAGGGATCTTCGGGTTGACAGGGAAAATCGTGTTGCGGTTTGGTAAGTTTGTTTATACCATTTTATGGCATCGTTCCATTGATTTTGCATTTCATAAAGCAAAGCATAATTTTCCTGTAATTGAGCTCTAAATTCAGGAAGAGAAAGCTTCGCATCTTCACTAATTAATCCCTTTTGTATCTGTTTTTCAACTTCTTGGTTCAATGAAATTCCGGCTTTAAAGTCTTTTAGGTAAGCCAAACATTCTACATAACCCAATTTCGTATATAATAAATCTTCTTCGGTCATGTTTTTTCTCGAAATACCTTGCAGGAATATTTCTTTTGCCTTTTGATAATTTCCCATTGTAGTATACATACCCGCGAAGTCGTTGTATTTCGCCACTTCTGGTGCATCATTTTGCAAACTATATAAGAGGCCTTCTTCAAAAATTTTTTTTGCACTTTGGAACTCCCTCAATCTAACATATGCATTACCTAATTGGTAAAACAGATAAATTGCTATTTCATCAGATTTACCACCTAAATTTTTATGAAATGTTTGGTATGCATTCTCAAGCGCATTTTTGTTCCGAACAAAGTCTTCATCATATTGCTTGGCAACATGTGCTTGATTCATATAAAAATAACATAATTCGTAATTTTCAATCCTGTTTAGGGGATTCCTCCAAATCTCTTTAAGCGATGTACTTAAGAAATCCCATGCTTCGTATTGATTTTTTTGTATACTACCTAACAGAATACCTTTTTGTGATTTCAAATCCAGCCAAATATTTAATCTGTTCTGGCTCTTAGCTATCGCACAAGCTTGATCATTCAAATCGAATGCCTTATTGTAGTTATTTTCTGTTACGGCTTCTTCCCATTGGAGAATCTTATTTGCCAATAAAATAGAATCCTGAGTTTGAGCACTGGAAATCGTACTCAAACTCAGGAATAACATCGGTATTATCAGGGGCTTCATATCAAAATCAGTTGAAAACCGGTTGAGCACAAGGATTAGCAGATTTCTAACAGCATAAACCACTACTCGCCATATGATCGAACACTCAATTGGCTGGCGAGTTACTATTTCTGCCTCTTAATATCCACCAAAGTAAAATAATTACTAAGATGACAATTAGGCAAATTAGCAATATGGTGCAAAGTTGATTCTGGCACTTACACCCACTTTCACTTGCACAGGCATAACCGCATTCTTTGCAAAATTTTTCGTCAACTTTGTAATTCTTGGTGCATTCCTCTCTTGCGTGAACAAACTTTACACAAAGTTCCAATCCTTCTCCCCGAGCCAGCTTCTGGACTCCTTGCCAATTTGTTTCAACTTCAAATTCAGCTGTCTCACAAAGTTTTGGTTCACGTCCCCGGCTTTCGGGTGTCTCTGTTGGCAAAGGAACTCCGTCAAGAAAAACCTCCCAAGTGTAATTCCACGTATTTCCTGAAGCATTATTAAAAAGTGGAGCCGGCCCGGAAATAAAATGGGGTTGACTTATGGATCCAGTATGGTCAATCAACTTGAAAGTAAAGTTTTTTTCATGCATGTACCCTTCATTACAAACTTCCATCCGGATTTTCACTTTGAATTTGCCTCCAGAGAGAGGACAAATTTCTAATACCGTTAAACCATTGGGATCAATGCTGGCCACCATGTCTACATCAGCCGTTGCAATTCCCTGAATGTAGGTTCCTGTTCCACACTGAAGCGTGCTGGTACTCAGGTTAGGAAAATATTGGAGAACCTCTTGTACAAGCGGATTCGTAACATCAGGCTGATTAGGGTTCAGTGAGGGATGAGGTGTAGTACCAACGGCCAGCGCCAAATAATGGCCTTTTGGCAACAGGGTATCTTGTGTTTCTGTGTCAATCCAAGCAGGATCCCATTGACTCAAAAAGCTGGGAAATATCCTGATTTCAGCAGGCAATTGGGTAGGTTTAGGAGAATCCTGCCCTTTTTGGCCTTCTGATTCCGCCCTACGTGCGGACCATCCATTTTCCGCGGATACTTCCAAAAAGTTGGCAAAACTTGAACCTAAAATTGTTTGAAGTTCCGTTAATTGGCTCGGCCACGTGGCTGCAGCGGTTGTGCGGATATTTCGACTCAGGCTACTTGGCAAATAATTTGGCAAAAAAACATCCTCAAGTTGATCATGAATGGTTACATGTTCATACCCTCCTCTACCATTTGGTTTACTATTATAAAAGAAATACAAATGAGTCAATCCATTATTGGGTTTGGTAGACACTACGAAAACAGTCGGATAATGGGGGCGATTATAGTCATGGTTAAAGATGTTCATGGATTTTCCGGAAGGAATCTGTGGCACAAAATTCCCTCCAGTAGGAAGGGGGGTAGTCATTCCCTGAACGTTCAAATTCCTTTTAGGCTTCTTTGGAGGCCTAGAATTACTTTTTCGTTCTGACAACACTACCACTGGAGAATAATTCCCTTCATTCTCATACACATAAGTAAGTCCCATAGTTGCCAAATCCTGCTCCGGGGTTCCATATGGGTTCCACTTGAAATTCCCATCTCCAAACATCCAGAAAGCCTTATACCGAGCTCCGGGATTACTTTCCAAATCAGCGGTTGGCTCCATGACATCAAAACGCACCCAATTGGGTGTGAGGATGGTTGCATCCAAAACGGCTTGGGCAGGGCAGGATGTCCATACTTCAGGACTTACGCGAAGGCAAGGGCCGGTTTGGGCTGTTAGGGTTTGAGTACTAAGGAAATAAACGGATAAAATAAAATTAAAGATGGTCAGCTGTTTCATAGGTCAACATTAAAAAGGTTTATGATCGATTTTCGATGCGAAACAAAAGCATTATTTTTACTTCTCAGGAGTTTTTAGTATTATTTTTTCCACTTACCCCCCTTTCACAATCCTTTTCGCAAGCGCTAAAATCGCATCCCATGCCATTTCTCCGATCTCAAATACATCAAACCCAACCCTATCATCAAGCCCCAGTACAGCAACTCAGCCGACCAAACCCACAGCAAACCCAGGTTGCTGAAATGGGTAACCCAGTAGACATACCCCAGGTAGGCCGTCACACATATAGCCTGCAACTTCAACCCGAACCAGGTGGCGCCAGTTCCCGAGAGGGCGTTCATTAACACCGCGCCAAACGTGGAAAAGCTGAGCAAACCCAACAAAAAATAGAAAACCGGCTGGGTTTCCCGAATCAAACTCATGTCGTCCTTGCCCAATAAAGGGTACAACAGCTCCCCCGGAAACAACAACACCGGCATGGCCGCCAGCATCGTTACCGCCCAGCACAATTTGCCCGTTTTCCAGGCGGCCTGCAACACATCTTGCAGCCGGTTTTGACCAATTAGATTGGACACCAGGGTATTCACCCCGGTTGAAAAGCCCCAAAGCGGTATCGACAACAATAGGTACACCGTACGGGCCAGGTTGGAAATGGCCAGCGCACGCTCTCCCAAATTTTCCACCATACCAAAGAAAAACACCCAACTCCCCTGCCCTACCGCAGCCTGTGCCACCACCGGAAGCGATATCCGCAATTGCTGCCACATGAGTTTCATATCAAATCTGGGCAGGGAAAAAATGCGCATGGGCCTGATTTGGGCATCCCACAACATATACATACTGAAAAACACAAATGCAAGGCCCTCTGCAATACTGCTTGCCAAGCCTGAGCCGCCAATGCCCATTTCAGGCAAGCCAAATTGGCCAAATATCAGGGCATAATTCAGGAACAGATTGACCACCGCCAATAATACCGTCGTTGCCAGAATAATTGCCGGTCGCGCAATACCTGTGTATAGAGAAATCAGGGCCACACCAGCGTAACTGAAAAACACCCCATAAGAGCGATAATGGATGTATTCCAGGCTTTTTTCGTAAATCTGAGGAGAGTTTTCCAGAAAAAACTGAAAAAACCACGCGCTGCCAAAACGCATAAATGCCCACATCAGTGCGGCAAGCGCCAGCTCAAACAGCAGCATGGTATGGAAAATATGTCCCACGGCGCCATGCCTAACCTCGCCCATCCTGCGGGCTATCATGATTTGTCCGCCTCTGGAAAACGAAAAACCAATGGCCGCTATGGTAATATAAAACACCCCGGCAAACCCCATCGCCGCAAACTCCACCTCTCCTTTATGGTACAGTAAAACCGCATCGCTCAGGGCTATGACGTTTTGGGCCGCTGAACCCAGCATGATTGGCGCAGAAATACGCCAGATGTTGCGGTATGTCAGATCAAGTTGCAAGGGTTAGATTTAATAAAATTTCCAGGGTTTATGCCAGGCCGGAACTACTTTTACGTGCTGCACCTCCCGCATGCCTTCCTCCATCAGCCAGACAGTCAGATCAAAAAAATCAACGGAAGCTTTCAGTCCGGGTTGTTGATTCCATAGCTGTAAGCCTTGATAACGCTCCTTTGTGTCATACATACCTAATCCCACAGCCGCTTTGGGCATTTGCGGCAACCCCGTTGGGAGCATGTGCTTATCATCGGCAAAAGAGATCAGCAAGTCCTGGTCTGTTACCTGATCCAGCAATTCCCGGGCACTTTGTATAAATGTTACCCGCTGTTCCAAATGCAGGAAAGTCAGATTAATTTGCGCGAATTTTTCCATTACTTGCTGCCATTCATACATCAACACCGGACCCGGGCTGGCCGAAGCGGCATACAAACAGCCCAACCCGGCTCCACTGCCCAGTATGATGGTTCGGGCTGGCGCAAAATGTTGGACCAACCTAAACAGCCTCTCCCCGGTGCGTCGGGCAGGCGCGTGCGCACGTATGCGCTCAGAAAAGTCTGAATGATGCTTTTCTTTGCTCTGAAACACGGCCTGACGCATCTGCGGGATATCGTCAAAGGCATAATACCTTCTGGAATCTTCCATCACAGCCATTACCAGCTGGAAGATTGCGGGAGAATGAAGCTGATATTTGGTTACAGCCTGCTGGTAAAACCGGAAATAATGGTTCATGGCAAATAGTGACATCCGGCAAATAGAAGGTCTATATGATGGCTGGTCAAATATTTTAACACTTTGGCTGCAAAATAGGGCAGGTTTCGGTTAAAAAAACATTAAACGAATTTTACTTGCAAATTCAGGAATATGACCACCGTTTTAATGGCAGTTTCAGACAAAACGAAACGAACTTTCTCCATGAATAAGATCCTTGTTTCAACGGCAATTTTCCTTTGCTGCGTATTGGGCAGCACCCCGGCATTCAGTCAGCGTTACAAAACAGCAGCCGGTATCCGATTCGACAACGGGTTTAACCTCACAGCTCAACAATACATCACAAATGGCTGGACTGTGGAGGGTATCCTGCACACTCCTTTGATTGCCAGCAAGGATTTGGGCGTAACCGTACTGGCAGAGAAACACCGTAAAATTTTGTTCCGCGGCACCAACTTCT
>DATGWL010000113.1:0-17486 GCA_035299505.1 Saprospiraceae bacterium
GTCCAGGTGTAGTTGAAGCTTGGGCCGGAGCTGGAGCCGGTAGCATCGATGGTCACGTTCAGCACATCGCAGGTCAGGGTAGCCGGCGGCTGTGCGAAGGTAGTCGGAATATTAAGATCGGCTGTGACTGTAGCTGAGGACGTGGCTGTGCAACCGTTGGTGGTATTGGTTACCAGCAAAGTATAAGTACCCACTGAACCGGCCGTAGTATTGATGGTATTGGTTGGGCCAACAATGGTACCATCAGGGGTTGTCCACAGGTACGTAAAGTTAGCTCCGGTGCTGCTGCCTGTGCCATTGAGTGCGGTGGTACTCATGGTACAGGTGAGCTGACTTGGTGGAGCGATCAGCGAATTTGGATTGGTAATATCCTCATTGATGTTCACCGAAGCCGTGGAGGTACATCCGTTAGAGGTATTGGTAACAGTAAGAATATAAGCCCCCGGATCGTTGACATTGGGGTTCCAGGAGTTCTGACCAGACACGATGTTACCTCCAAGGGTAGTCCAGGAAGGCACAAGCAAGGTATCGGTAGGCGCCGGGAGTGGCCCTATGTTGAGATCGGTGATGGTACAGTTCAGGGTCGCCGGGTTACCAACAGGTGCGGGTGGATTGATTTGATTGCTGTTTACCGTTACAGAGGCCGATGATGTACAACCTGTATTGGTATTGGTGATAAGCAGCGTATAGGTTCCTGCTGCATTAACGGTTGGGGTGAGCGTATTCTGTCCGGAGACGAAGTTGCCACCTACGGTAGTCCAGTTAAGCACAAAGTTGGTGTCGGACGAAGAGCCCAGGGCATTAATCACAATCTGCGGTAAGTTACAGGTGATTAATCCTGGTGCAGCGATGACGGTAGTGGGCGGCGGATTTTGGACAATAGCCAAATTAGTACTGGTTGCACAGATAGTTGCCCCGCTCACCGTTACGGTGTAGGTACCCGGCAAGACCACATTAATAGGGTTTCCTGCCATACCATTAGACCAGCTGTATTGCGGAAAATTGCCTCCCGAGACAGTCAGAGTGGAGGTGTCTCCCGGACAGAATGGCGTACTGGAAATAGCAATCGTAGGGGTAGGTTTTAATCCAACCGTGACACTGCCCGTTCCTGTACATCCATATATATTGGTAACGGTAACTGTATAAGTACCTGGCTGAGTAACGATATTCGTGATACCATTTACATTATTCGACCATTGATACTGGCTAAAACCGCCTACAACACGCAGTGTATCCGGATCGCCCACACAAATTTGCTGGGCAGTAAGGCTGATTGGGAATGGGGCTACTTCAGCGTTTTGAACACCAATTACACCCACACCGGTACAGCCAAAAGTATTGGTAACGGTAACCTCATAAAGGCCTGGTTCGTAGATGGTAGCGCTCTGGGTAGTTTCACCGTTGGGCCACTGATAGGTTACCCATGGCTGGTTCACCTGAACTATGGCTGTATCGCCTTCCGGGCAAAGGTGGGTTGGACCAGAAATGGTTGGCACCACCGGAGGGCTGAGCGGGATATTGATTTGGTCTGTGAATGGGCATCCTAATTGGTCAACTACCGTTAAAGCATACGTACCGGGCTCAAAAACAGTATATGGAGTTAACTGGTTGCTAGGGTTATCCGGATTCCAGTTATAGTTTGGAAAATCATAGTCCGGATCCAGTGGGTTATTTAAAATGATCACTTCAAGATCTACCGAACCATTGTCACAAAGCGGCGCGCCCTGAATATCAATGTTACCGTAGAAAAACTGCCCTGGTTGATCGTAGGTGTTTTCCCAGTGGTTTTGCTCACATCCTGTACCGGAGGGATCCCAATCCCAGGCGCCGGGAGGAACTACGGTAATTTTGTGCGCTACTTCGCCGGTATTCCAGGTAGCCACATAAGGGTCTAACTGGCCAGAGAACAGCCACCTTACAAAGGCCGCCAACTCAATGGTTTTGGTAGCACAGTTTACAGTAGCCACAGTTATCGGATTACAGTGGCCTAAAGCAATGGCCAATGCAATGGAATCATTTCCATAACTTACTACATGAGGTTGATTGTTGGATGGGGTTCCATTCAGTGGATCGCCATTGTTCACGGGTTCACCATTTGCCAGAAGCAGGTGAGGCATGACAAAAAGCGCGAGCAATGGGATTAAATAAAGAGGAGTGTAGCGTTTTGTCATAAACGTTAGTGTTTGAAAAAGGAGAGTACTTAAATGAGCAAGATGCGGTCAGACGCGCAAACGCTGACTCAGACAGGTGAAATTTTCAGCCGCCAAAAATAACAATTCTTTTATTTCTACTTTACCAATATCTGCGATGGATATTTTTTTAATCGCGGTCGAAAATTCGCTGAATTTATCAGCCCTCCAAAAAATTAATCGTGCGGTGTATTGGCTCCTCCAGCGACAAAAAGGTTTCAGTTCTTTGCACGCCTTCAATCTTCTGAAGTTTATCCTGTAATACTTGGCGCAAGTGGTTTGTATCTTTGCACACGATTTTGCAAAGCAAACTGTAAGAGCCGGTGGTATAATTGGCTGAAACCAGTTCCGGAATTCGTTTTAAATGCCCGGTAACTTCCTCGTAAGCAGAGCTTTTATCCAGGTAAATACCAATAAAAGCTGTGACATCGTAGCCAAGTTTATGGTAATCGAGGTTTAAACTGGACCCTTTAACCACCCCCATGTCCTCCATTTTTTT
The DNA here is from genome assembly GCA_035299505.1 of Saprospiraceae bacterium. Taxonomy (GTDB): domain Bacteria; phylum Bacteroidota; class Bacteroidia; order Chitinophagales; family Saprospiraceae; genus M3007. Next base: position 2,689 of record DATGWL010000113.1, read on the forward strand.
CATTCGGACATGGATGGTACCGCTGGAAACAAAAAGTTGCTTGGCAATATCCGTGTATGCCATTTTACCATCTTCAACCAGCTTGGCCAATATCTGCCGGTCTAATTCATCGAGTTTGGCGAGTTCAATATTTTGCATTTTGGCGGGAAAACTTGAAGATTAATGAAAACTATCCAACAAAATTAATCAAACCTTGAAAATTTGATAATTTTTTTTCACACCATCTGAAATATCATTACCCCAAAACACCCAAACACTAAACCACTCCTTTCATGTCTGAGCAAACCCAAGGCCCAAAATTCCAAACCCGACTTCCGCTGCTGCTGGCCGCCACCCTGGCCGTAGGCATGCTTATCGGCCAGCAATTACCCCACTACGATCGCAATTTCAGTCTGCGCAGTGGCAAAACTGTTTCCGACGGCCCCCTGGACGAAATCCTGCGTTATGTGGAATCTAAATATGTTGATTCTGTAGACGTCACCCAGTTGCGTAAACAAGCTATTGATCATTTGCTGGAAGGGCTCGACCCACACTCCGTGTACATTTCCCCGGATGAACTAAAAGCGGTGGAAGAAGACATGAACGGCGAATTTGAGGGGGTGGGTATTGAATTTATCGTACTAGACGACACTATTCAGGTGGTTGCGCCGCTTTCCGGCGGACCAGCCGAAACAGCCGGAATTTTGGCAGGGGATAAAATTGTGCAGATCAACGATACCGTAATTGCCGGCATTAACATTGAAAACGGTAAGATTTACGACAAACTGCGCGGTCCAAAGGGCTCCAAGGTGAAAGTAGGCATCAGACGCGGTCGGGAGACAACACTCCGACAGTTTGAAGTGGTACGTGATATCATTCCGGTAAAAAGCGTAGATGCCTCTTATATGCTCGACGAGCAAACCGGTTATATCCGGGTTGCCCAGTTTAACAGCAATACCTACCAGGAATTCATGCAAAGTCTGACGCCTATGGTGGAGGAAAAAGGACTCAAAAACCTGGTGCTGGACCTGCGCGGCAACCCGGGCGGCTACCTGGAAGAAGCAACCGATATGTTGAGCCAGATTTTTCCGGATGGGAAACTGCTGGTGTACACACAAGGCCGGAATGGCCAGCGCAAAGACTATAAAAGCAATGGAAGAGCCCGCTTCGATATTCAGAATATCGCTGTGCTCATTGACGAAGGCTCGGCATCGGCCAGCGAAATTGTGGCAGGCGCCGTACAGGATTGGGATCGTGGTTGGGTAGTAGGCCGACGCTCGTTTGGCAAAGGTTTGGTGCAGGAACAATACCCGCTTTCCAATGGCGGCGCAATCAGACTCACTGTATCAAGGTATTATACCCCAAGCGGACGTTGCATTCAAAAAGATTACAAAAACGACCGCGATTATGACCACGAGGCCGACCGGCGCTTGAAAAACGGCGAACTGAACAACGCAGCCAATATCAAACAAGCCGATAGTACCCAGTATTTCACCGGTCAGGGCAGGATCGTATTTGGCGGCGGAGGCATTACGCCTGATGTATTTATTCCACTGGATACAGCCTTTGTTACCCCTTATTTTTCTACCCTGCGCGCCCTGATTCCTCAGTTTGTTTCCCGTTGGAGCGAACAAAATGACCGGAGTAAACTGCCTGCCAACCTGCAGGATTTCATGCAGCAGTTTCAGGTATCCGATGCCATGCTCGATGAATTATGTGATTATGCAGCCAAAGAGGGTACCCCTGAAAATGTAGCAGCGCTTAATAAAGCTCGCGCAGAACTCAAACTCAACCTGAAAGCCCGGTTGGGAAAAACCCTGTTCGGAGATGAAGCCCTGTTCCGCATCCTCAACGACGACGACCCGGCCGTGGAGAAGGCCTTGCAAATACTGAAAAACGGACAGAGAGTGAGTAAGTGAATGAGTGAATGAGTGAGTGACGCAACCTAATGATGAACCAATTTAGTTCGCGATGACCTTTTCTTTACTTCGGGCGGGAGCTGTAACCGGGTTGGGTGAGGGAACCTGTGGTGGCTTTTGCGGGTCTTCCCCGCGGCGACGCAGTTCGTCTTCTGTCATTTGTGTGGGTACGTCCTGGAAAACCACCTGCACTTTGTAATTTCGGTTGATACTGCGGGCAATAGGACCAAACATAAGTTGCATGACGGAGTCTGCGCGCAGTTTGGCTTTGTCCAGCACGCGCTCGTTTTCCAGGGCATCCTGCCGAAACTGACGACGCAGTTCGTTGAACCGATCATTCATGTCCTTTTCACTGATACCCGCCAGATATCCCACATCCAGCTTGTCAACCCGTGGGTATACCTCGTGCGAGAGGATGGTTGGCTGAGGGAGTTTGATATTGAGGGTGCCTTTGTTCGGGCTTAGCGTAACATCAAAGTATTGATCCAGTTTAAAACCGGTCTTGATCACGCTGATGGCCTCTACCCGGATATCAGTTTCGGAAACGGAGAAACCAAAAATTTTGTATTGCAGCGTTTTATCAATACCCATTCGGCTGCGCAACTCATAAGTAGCCAGTTCTGCAATGCCTTTGCGTACTTTTTCCTTCAGTAATCCTCTGGAAGCGCTGAAATCCATCACCTCAGCTTTCTTTTTCAGCCGGTCTGCCATTGGTTGCAGGGCCTCGTGGATGGCTATATCACAGGGTGTACCCACGTTTTTGCCTTTGGCATAGAATTTTCCGCCATTTACCCGCAGCAGGGTGGCCATTACCTGGGTAACAAAAAAACAGGTGTATTTGCCAGCTACCTCATTGAACAATTGAACAGCCTGGTTGGCATTGTCTGCGTACCAGTTTTCATACAAATTGGCCGTTGTATCCTTCAACGTAACAAAATCGTTGTAGTACAAAGCACTCAGGTAGTTGTGGTGTTTTTTGTACTCCGGCTCCAACCGGCGTTTCAAACTATCCGGCAGGGCCATCCGGTTGGCCACATGGTAGAGCAGCGACACATTGAAATCGTATACCAGACGGTCAAATTCTTCCCGGTATTCTTCGGGCTGCGAGAGAATTCGCAGCGTTTTTTCCTCGTCCAGATTAGGATTAAAATCGGATGGAACATAAGTCATCCGCACCTCTTTAGGTTCCTGAAAAAGTCCGGACAAGCCACCGCCATCCGCGAAAAACGCCTTGTAGCCTACAATAACAGCCACAGTGATCAAGGCAATCAAAATCAGTTGTTTGCCCAGTCCGCCGCCGGTTCCGCCATCATCCGGCGCATTGTACGCGCCATCTGTTTGTTGTGTTGCCATAAATGTTTGGTTAGCCGGCCCCAAAGTTATGCAACAGCAATGGCATATAGAAGCGCTTCCTCATCAGGTAACATCAGTTTCCCGTAATTCAATTGAAATAATTGGCTAAAACTCCCCTTTTCAATCCTACCGGTTCCTTGTCCCTGCATACCATCCCAGGTGAAAGGTCCAACCAGTATGTGTTTGCGAAAATCCAGCTCTTTCAAGCCGTATGCCTTGTACAGACTCTCTTTAGCCGTCCAAAACAGGTGAAACAACTCAAGATGGTCTGCTTCCGGAAATTTTGCCACAAACTCCTGCTCGGGTTCGTTCAGGAATTTATATGCCAGTTTTGCCATTTTGGGCGTGCTTCGCTGAATATCACAGCCAATGGCCGGGGGTAACCCTTGCTCAGACCGGCCATCGAGCACCAGCGCGCCTACGGTACCACGGGAATGACTCAAGGAACAACCTAACCGATCATTTTCCGGAAAAAATGGCTTGGAAAAAGCATCTTTCGCCAAGGCCAGTCGCTCAGGCACTTCGGTTAGCTTGTGTAACAACCACCTGCCAGCCAGCCACTCGAGGCGCCGCAGTGGATTCTGATGCCGGGCAAACTCAGCCTCCTCCGCTTCAGACAACGGCAGGTCTGCCCGAAAATAATCCTCCGACTCGGCTATTTGCCAAAGTCCGAAACTGGCATTCGGGAAAGGTTTGCTAACCAATAACAAGGGCATGAGAGCAGCTATTTTCTGCTGCAAAGATGGGAATTAAATTGACGTTGGACGGTAGAAGGTGGACGGTGGACGGCCTACGGTGGACGGTGGACGGTAGACGGCCTACGGTGGACGGTGGACGGTGCGTGGGTAGCTAAATATATGTGAGTTGTCATTCCGAGTACTCGGAACCTACACAAGCCTGGCTGCGAGATTATCCCCTGGCAAAGAGGATTGCCCGCAGCCGGGCTTGTGTAGGTCCCCTACCGGGAATGACAACTCACATATATTTAGTTACCCACGCACCATCCACCGTAGGCCGTCCACCGTAGGCCGTCCACCGTAAGCCGTCCACCGTAGGCCGTCCACCGTAAGCCGTCCACCGTAAGCCGTCCACCGTAGGCCGTCTACCGTAGGCCGTCTACCGTAGGCCGTCTACCGTAGGCCGTCCAGCTATCACATCTTCACCAGCCTGGCTGTTTCGGAGCCACGGGTATGGCGAAGACGAAGGAAGTAGAGGCCTGAATTGAGCTGGGGCAGATTCAGCTGCAGGGTTTGGGCAGATTCATTTCCCTGAAGAGGAATTTCCTGAATCATTTTACCTGACACATCCAGTAGTATCAGCGTAGCCGGGCCGGGAGCCGGAAGCGTCAATGCTACCTCAACTGTTGAGGAGAACGGGTTGGGCGACACCTGCATACCCGCGCTGGCGTTTGCGCCCGCACGAGTGCGATCGGCGGTAGGGAATTCGCTGGTCAGGAACAAGCCATCGCACATCCGGTTGATGGTGAGCAAAACACTATTAGATCCACTTGGCGTAATGCCGGTTCCCGGAACGAGCTGAATAAACTGCCCGGCATTGAACATGCCGTGTGCATTCCCATTAATGGCCACATCACCTGCAGCGGCAATATTGCCCATTTGGATGCTGTTTTGGGCGCCAACAGCTATTTCTCCATTCAAGGTTGTATTGGAGATAATCCTGTCGTCCGGCGTTAACCGATCCTGTAAAAACCCGGTTGCATCAATGGTATTGCGCATCCTGCTTCCCTGACCGGCTGAAAACTGTGCATAACAGCCCGCCCAATAACTCATAATATTGTTTGTTGGCGGATTGTAGGTTTGGGTGCTGCCATTGCAGTTGATGGTTTGGGAACCTGTGTACGTGCAGCCGCTGCTCATATTCTGCGAACCGGCAAAATCTGCCGGTGTATCGCACACAAAATCGCCGTCGGAACCACACCCTGAGCCATCCGGACATTCGGCGCCCATGAAGTCTTCAAAGGTGTGCAGCAAGCCCAGGCAGTGCCCAACTTCATGTTCAAAATTAAAAGAAGCTGTAGCAGCTACCGAGCATTTGCTGGAGGGAATATCGTAGGCATTCCCGCCAGACCCTTCAAATCCATTGGCATGTACATAAATATCAATGGCATCCGAATGTGGATTTACCGCATGCAAATCGCCGATATCAGCCGTTGCATAGTTGGTATTCCATTCCGTATTGTCGATAAAATCCCGGCCAACGAAGGTAAAACAGATGTTGTGCGGGCGGTAAAACGCCGCCATACGGTCCAGATTGGTTCTAAGCGTGGCGTCGTCCATGGCCGCATTGCTGCCATCGTCGTTGCGCAGGATGTGGACAAAGATCTGTACCACATAAGGATTGGCGGAAAGGTTTTCCGTTGCGGCAAATTGCAGTACCTGTTTAGGATGCGGGGTACCACAACCAGCATGTGGTTGTTGGGCCATGAGTGGTTGCAAGGCGCCAAAAAAGGCCGCTACACTCAGGGGTAAGAGGTATTTTTTCATAGGTTTTGGCGAAGATTTACTGGGTAATTGTTTCGGGGTGAATCAGACACCCAATTAATTCTTGCCGGCTTTCAGCGCTGCATTTTCTGTTTCCAGGTCTTTGATGCGTTTTTCCAGTGCTATAACATGCAGGAAAAGCTCTTCAATTTTTTCCATTTGTACTTTTTGCATTTCGCCTACAGAAAGTCCGTTTTGAGCCATTTCAGCCGCTGGCGCTACACCTGGCAGGTGTTTATTTTCCTCAATAAAGGATGCCACCTCCGTCAGTGGTTTCAGTTCGTATGCAGGCTCAAATACATAATCCGGCCAGCTACCCTGAAGTTTTACCCATACTTCCTCGGCAATGACACTGCCGTTTACATAGAGTTCATGGTTGCCGGGCGTTGCAGCCGGATTTCCCACAATCATCACTCCATCTACGCGACCGTTTCCGTCAACCTGGAGGGAACCATCCACATTGGCATTCAGATCTACATCCAGATTGGCATTGACAGTTGTATTGCCACCAACCTGGAGTGCGCCGTCAATATTGGCGCTGAGGTCTACGTCCAGATTTCCGCCCACAGCCACATTGCCATTAAACCGGCTTGCGCCAAGCACTTCCAGGCGGTTGGCCGTTGGGGCAAGGCCCAGCCCCAGGTTGCCATTGGCAAAAGTGTTGCCGTTGATGCGGGTATTTCCTTCCACTGTGAGTAAGGAGCCGGCATCCGGGTTAGTAGTGCCAATGCCTACATGGGTACCATCGTCGAAAAGCTGACTGTTGCCCAGGGTACTGGATGGATCGCCGAGGTTGGCGCCGGTGAATCGTGGCAGGCGGCCAACATTACCGTTGATATCTGCGCTGGTGAGTATTTTTTGCCAGGCCGACCAGGCATTGGCGCCACCGGCATCCTGGGAGCGGGTCCAGAGGCCATCATCGCCCCCCGTAAACAACTGCCGGTCCAGACTTCCTCCACCGGGGGCCAGTGTAAGAGTGCCTCCATTGGCATAGGTATTGACGCCAAGACCCAGTTGTGCGCGGGTTTTGCGCTCAAAATAAGCCTCATCAATATAAGAATCTGGCATATTGGTTGGTTCGCCCACATCGAAGTGGATGCGCCCAAAGAAACGGCCGGAAGTGTGTGTATTGCCTGTAATATCCAGGTGATATTGCGGATTCATGGTGCCAATACCCACCAGGCCGGCGGAGGTAATAATGGCACGTTCGTGCAGCCCGGCCGCACCACTGGTGCTGAAAATCAGGTTGGAGGACAAGACACCAGGCGCTACAAAATCTGCCACAGATTTAATGCTGGCGCCCGTGCGGATATCGCCAATGGCGGTGAGTCCATTCCATTTAATGGTACCAATAATATTGGTGGCCGCGGCAGGAGAAGGTGTAATGGCGCCTCCATTGTGGCGGTACATAATGAGCTCAGGTTTTACGCCACTGGCTTGTGCTGACGACTGAGTGGACCAAAGGCCGCAAAAAAGAACAATAAGGGCGAGGGGAAAGAGATGTTTAATCATGTTGGAAATTGTTGAATTGGGTTTAAAACTTTGATTTTTGCCTTAATGTCAACAAAGATTCACCCGTGAACATATCGCATGTCTTAAATCTCAAATCGCAAATTCCCTAACTTGCACGCACAAAAACCGGATTGCATATGCTGAAAATACTCATTGCAGATGATCACCAATTGGTCATAGACGGACTGATGTTGATGATTCAGGAAGCCACAGACATGCATTGTGTGGGGCAAGCCTCCAATGGCGTGGAAGCCCTCGAAATATTATCGAAGGAATCTGTAGATGTGCTTTTGCTTGATCTGAATATGCCCGAGATGGATGGGTTGGAATGCTGTAAAATTGTCCGCGAACGCTATCCCGCCACGCGAGTACTGGCATTATCCATGATGCGGGAGTTGAGTTTGGTGAAGGCCATGCTGAAACAGGGTGCATCCGGCTTTTTACTCAAAAATGCCGGCAAGGATGAGGTACTGGAAGGCATCAGGAAGGTAGCTGAAGGTAAACAGGCGTTCAGTGAGGCTATTCTGGAGTCATTAATGAGCAGTTTTTCTCAAAAACCCACCAAATCATCCGGCAGCCCCTACCCCACCATTTCCCGGAGGGAAAAACAAATTCTGCAATTGATTTATGATGAAAAAACAACGCAGGAAATAGCTGACGAACTATTCATCAGTTTCGGAACGGTAGAAACGCACCGGAGAAATTTGTTGCTCAAACTAAACGCCAGAAACACCGCCGGACTGGTTAAAGCAGCTATAGAATTCAATTTGCTGGCAGGAGAAGGGTAATACCCCCCAAAGAACTGCGTAGTTCTGAACAATCTGCGACTCCGCAACGCTGCGGTAAAACAACAACAACGCTCGATGAAACATTTGGTCCTTATATTATGGCTTTTTTACGGACTATTTGGTGTGAAAGCCCAGTCTTTGGACAGTTTGACAAAGGCCATTCCGCTCATGCCTGAAGACTCACACCGGGTGATGGCGCTGAGAGCATTGTACAGAGGTTTTTATGCTGCCGGGCAGGATAACCAGCTGCTGGGCGTAGCCGAAGAGGGCCTGGCCCTGAGTCGGAAAATTCAGTTTATGCGGGGTGTAGAGCTCTTCCTGTTTTACAAAGCCAGTGCTCTGGATATAGCCGGGCGGGGTCAGGAAGCTATTCCGGTATTTGACGAAGGGCTGGCGCTGGCGCAAAAAATTGGCAAGGCAGATTTGGCGGCCGATTTTCATATTAACCTCGGAACTGCTCATCAGCAACTTGGCAATTCCGACAAAGCCTTGCATAATTACCTGGCAGCTTACGAATATTACAAAAAATCCGGACAGCTCAATAACCTCTCCAAGGTATTAAACAACATTGGCATTATATATAGGAATCAAAATAAATACGACAGAGCGGAAGCCATTTACAAAGAATCCATTCAAATCAAGTTGCAGTTGAAGGATAGTTTAGGCTTGGCGGCAGGTTATCAAAATCTGGCCTCTCTACTGAGTCAGACAGATCGTATGGAGGAGGCCATTGCCACCATTCGACAATCGCTCAGCCTGTACAACCAACTGAATCGGGAAGAAGATGTGGCTGGATGCTATAGTTCTTTGGGGCAGATATATTTTAACTTCAACCGTCTGCCAGAGGCCAGGCAAGCGTTACAAAAAGCCCTGGACGGATTCAAGGGGCATAAAAATGTGGACTATGCGGCTACTACTTACTATTTGCTGGGTATCCTTGCGGCCAGGGAGCAAAACCACCCAGCCGCACAGCGATATCTACAAACAGGATTAACCCTGGCACGTGAATTTGGTCAAAAAAAACGCCTGATAGAGATCCTTCCAGAATTATCAAAATCGGAAAGCGCTCTGGGCAATTACGCCGCTGCCCTGGCTCATTTACAGGAAGCATACCAACTGCGCGATTCCGTTACGGAGCAAAACCGACTGGCATTGATGGAAGAGATGCAAACCAAATTTGACGTTGTACAAAAAGACAATGAGCTAAAAATCAATCAATTAGAACTAAGAGACAGAACCCGGGAGCGCAATGCCCTGATTGCCGGAGCGATGCTATTGGGTGTCATGGCGCTGGCCATTTTTCTGGGTTTACAACAAAGAATACGCGCCAATAAAAAAATTGCAGAGCAGGAATCGGCCCTTCAACAACAGCAAATTTTACAACTGGAACAGGAATCACGTTTAAACTCGCTTAAAGCCATGATAGAAGGTCAGGAGCAGGAGCGGAGCAGGATTGCGGCAGATCTGCATGATGGGCTGGGCGGGTTGCTCACCTCGGTGAAATCTCATTTTAATGCCCTACCCTATCCTCCGGAGCAAGAGATTTTTGGCAAAACCAACCGACTCATTGATGAGGCCTGCGGCGAGGTGCGGCGCATTTCGCACAATATGATGCCCAGGGCCCTGAGCGTTTCTGGCCTGAGCGGCGCCCTCGAAGATTTATGTGAAGACCTGACCAAACAAGGACTAAGTTGCCAACTGGAATTACTGAACCTGGACAACTACCCTTTGGCTCCAACGCTTGAGCTGACCCTCTACAGGATATTGCAGGAACTGAGCACCAATGTAATCAAACATGCTCAGGCTACCCATTTACTCATGCAATTGATACGGGATAACCAACAGTTGACGGTTATTCTGGAAGACGATGGTTGCGGGTTTGATGTTTCAAAGGCTCTGCTGCAAAAAGGGCTTGGATTATCCAGCATCCAATCGCGGGTGCAGTATCTGCATGGAACCATCGAATGGGATTCAGTGCCACAGCAAGGCACACAGGTAACCATACAAGTGCCCATCATGTAGGCCGGAGTGCCTCTATGAATTCCGGTATTTTTTCCAAACCTATGATTTCCGGGAAGCGCCGGGGTCTTCCATGAACAGACCTTTGTGTTAGAAAAAACAAAACTTTATCTGACACATGAAAAATCTGTTTGCATTCCCAATCCTCCGAAACCTGGCCGCTCTGACGGCAATTGTGCTCCTCCTGGTATCAGCGCCGGCTTGTAAAAAAGACAAAAATGATGCCGATACCTACTTCCGGTTCAAGGTAGATGGCGCCTCTTTTGAGGCTACCGGCCTGCTGGCTTATGGGGTAAATTTCAGCTCCGAACGCTCCTTTTACGGCTTGAAAGATCAATCAAGCACCGAAACCTGCTACATCAATGTTCCTGCCGATGTAACGCCGGGCACCTACACGCTGGGCGGCGGTGCGTACGATGCTTATTACGTTGATGGCTCCAACAAAACATTCTCTACCAACTGGGGCGCCAGCGAAGGCACCGTAATCATTGAAGAAATTGACGATACCCACGCCAAGGGCACTTTCCAGTTTATAGCATTTGACAGCGATACGGAAACCCTGAAAAAGACTATCACAGAGGGTGAGTTCAATGTGGTGTTCCGTTAATACCCCAAATATTACCAGACATTAGGGCTAAACCAAATTCACGTCAGGACCATTCAAAAAACGAACGTAATATGAAACGCATCAACCCTATTTTCTTCCTTTTTGCGCTTTGCGCAATGCTGCAATCTCCTTTAATGGCACAATCAGGCGAGTTGGTTATTGAATACCAATCCGGCGATGGCAATCTGATTGACGGCCTGGATGATTTCGGTGGATTTAACACCGGCTTCATGGATTACACCGACGATGCTTGTATGGTATTCAGGGTAGCTCAAACCCTGGTTATCAGAAATTTAAGCGCCAACAAAACCTATTTTCTTTCGCCAGATGATATTCCAGACCCTGATTACAACCTGGCTAACTACCGTTTTGCAGGTTTCTTCAATATTGCCGGCGATGAGGTAGAGGAACTGGTTTTGGCGCCCAAATTCGACCACATGGGGCAGGTATATGTATGCTCTCTTAATCCGGACGGACATTTTACACCATCTTTCAGTCTGAGCTCAAATACGCCCGGCAGCCAGCTGGTAGCATGTGCCAACATGGATGGAGACGATCATATTGAAATTTTAATCCGTTTTTTCGGTGAGAATGCGCCGGTGAAGTTTATGGTACTGGGGCTTGGCTATACACCAGGTTTCCAAGCGGAAACGCCCACCGACCAATTTGGCAGCCCATGTAAACTGGGTATGTTTGAGATTCAGGATATTCTGCCACCCAATTACCGCTGGCCGGAAAACCGGGTATTGATGCCTCCCGGATCTCGTGATTTTAACAGTAATGGATCCATCGATTTATCCTACCTGAAGTTTAATGGCGCCAGCGGCGAACTCCTTGTGATAGACGGTGCAACACACGATACCACACTTGATTTCCATGGCATTCCGGAAGATTTCGAACTAAAAAGCTATACAAAAGTAGCTTACCTGAACGTCTGCGAAACAGGGAGTAAAACCGTTTTACTTGGCGGAAGCGACCTGGGTCAGCGGTTGCGTGATATGGAGATCATTCTGCTCATTGACACCTCAACCGGGGAAATAGTATGGTCTTTGCAACCATATCTGGATAATGGATTCCGGGTGGTGGGCATTACCAAGTGTGGGCAATGTGGCGACGGCCGATTGAAATTTATCCTTAGTCATCAAAATACCGGCCGGCTGTTGGTTATCTGGCCCGGATGGGATTTTCATAGCAGTGGCGGTGCTGAATGGAATGCTCCTGCAAACGGCAGAAATGAAAATTACAGCCTTAATCTGGTCTGGGAATCTTCCACAAATGCCAACACCTATATGCCCTTGAAACTTGATTTCGACCTTTCAGATCTGGATTTGAACAACGATGGCATACTTGATCTGCCTTCGATAGTTATGCAGGACAGTCTGAGCAATAATTCCGTTGGGATAAATGTAACGGATGGGAACACCGGGCAAATTATATGGGACACCCCCATTCCAGGCGGAGGATTCAACGACCCGGCGCCGTATTTCCACGGTTTTTTTGACGCCAATGGCGATGGCGAAAAAGAAATGTTCTTTGGCGCTGAAACTGTACAAACGGCCGACGGAACGATCCATAAACCATTTAATACGGGTTTTGCCATGGAATACATTTATGACCTGAATGGGGATGGATTCCCGGAAGTGATTGGCAAAAACAGCTCAGGCAAACTACAGGTTTACAGCAGTTCAGCGCTATCAGCGGTATTTGAAGCCAACCTGCAGGCTTTGGGCAAACTGGCCGTATCACCCAATCCAACCACCGGAATGCTGCATATCTCCTGGAACCAACCAGAAGCTGGAGCCCTCCTTTTCGAGCTGTATGATGAACGCGGGCGTCTGGTGCAAACCACCCAACTTGGCGACATAGCTGCCGGGGAAACCAGCCTCCCGATCCAGCTTTCTGAGTCGCTGCCCAACGGCCTCTACATGGCCAGGATGATCTCAGATCAGGGTAGCAGCCCGGCATTTGTTGTTTTACAACGGTAGACGGTAGACGGTGGACGGTGGACGGCCTACGGTAGACGGTAGACGGTAGACGGTGGCGTTGCTTTTAGGGTTGCGTTAGTTGCTTAAGCAAAAGCAAATCCCAAGAGCAACGCAACCGTCCACCGTCTACCGTCTACCGTAGGCCGTCCACCGTCTACCGTAGGCCGTCCACCGTCTACCGTAGGCCGTCTACCGTAAGCCGTTTATCACATTTTCAGTGGCTTACCCAGGTAGAAATCCAGGATCTTAAGTTTGAAAATGTAATCGTATTTAGCCACTACCAGGTCGTTTTCGGCGATGTCGCGGTTGTTCCTGGCGGTAGTGAGATCCAGGGTGTTGATGGTGCCGAGCGTATGGCGTTTGGTGGTATTTTGGTAAGCAATTTCCGTGGCTTCCATGGTTTTTTGGGCTGCATCGAGGGTAAGGCGGGCAGCACGGGCATTGGCAATGGCCGTTTGTATATCGTTTTTAAGGGTTTGCTGCGTTTGAATCTGCTGCATTTGTGCGGTCAGTACACCCAATCGTGCGCGTTCCACGCTCAGGCGTGTGCGACCATTTTGGTAAATCGGCACCTGAATGCTTGCGCCTATTCCCTGACCAAAGTTTTGATCAATCTGATCAAAATATTTCACTTTGGGGTAAGTAATGGAAGATGGCTCATATTGACGAATTTGCACATCTGTACCATTTACATTCAAGGTTACAGGATTTCCCAGCACAATAGGTCCAAGTATTGGATTACTGAAATCTCTGAGTTGTGAGGAGTAGCTGCTGCTAAGATTGGCAAAAGCAGAGATGGTTGGATAATATCCTGATTTTGCAATTGCAATGCCTTCTTGTGCACTTTTCACGCGAAAATCAGCTGCCAAAATACTCGGCTGTGTACTTATGGCCGTTTGGTAAACCGGAGAAAGGGTAAGCGCTTCCGGATTGGCATCTGCCGGCACAGGCATTTCCGGGCGCTCAATTCGGAGATCGTAATCAGGCTCCAGCTGCAGAAATTGTTTGAGGCTGAGGTAAGATAATTCCACGGTATTGCGTGCCTGCACCTCGGCTTGTTCCGCCTGAGCCAGCTGGGCGAGGATATTGTATTTATCCGCCATGGGCAAGGTACCAGCTTCGATGAGTTTGGTGGTAACATCCAGTTGTTGCTGCGCTTGCTGGATACGCTTTTGTGCATTTTCCAATTGTTCCTCACCCAAAAGAATGCTCAGGTAGGCCGAAGCAATCTGGAGGCCCAGGTTGTTTTCCAGTTGAGCGGCATCTGCTGTAGCTGCTTTGAGGTCCCAGCCAGCCTGTTTAACCGAGTGATGCAGTAAGCCACCGCTAAAAATATTGACTCCGGCGCTGAGGTTAATGCTGTTGAAGGCTGTGGCCACTGTGCTGAACTGGTTGGTGGTAGGGTCGATGGTACGACCAAACTGTTCACCCACATTGGAAGAGGCGCTAACATTGGGCAATCTGGCGGCCTTGGCCTGGCGTTCTGCCAACAAAGCGGTGCGCACATTGGCCTGTGCCTGTTTTACCGTGATATTATTATCTTGTGCGTACTGAATACAACGTTCCAGCGACCAGGTATCCTGTGCCTGAATGGCATTCATGGAGATGGCAGCAAGAAGAAGAGCGAAGGTTTTGAACAGTTTTTGCATATTACAAGTGTGCAGTTAGCCTGAGAGGCAGCTGTAATTATCCGGGTGCAAGAGTACGCAGGCGTGCGGAAGTGGGTGCAAAAATTTATATAAATTTGGGATATTGCCAGACGAATATGACCAGAATTCAATTGATAAGCGAATAACATTCCATTGATTTGCCTTCTGACTTTCAAAGAATTATACCTTTTTCCATGAATAACTATCACTTAAAGGCACTTTTTTGTTTCTCCCTGGTTATTATTGGTTGTTATCGGATGCCGGGCAAATCTGACTACCAAAGTCAACCGGAGCCAAAATCGCCCGGCATGGAAAACATACGTCTTGACGGCTTTTATTATCTTAAGAGCATGTTGGGGATTTTCTTGCCGGGCCAAAAACTGTTCTTTTTCCGCCATTTTTCACCTTTTTTCAGTCACGTAACTCAGGCTATGCTTCTTCAAAAACGCAAAAACTGACGAAAAAAGCTCAAGTTTTTGACTCCGT
>DATGWL010000114.1:0-20797 GCA_035299505.1 Saprospiraceae bacterium
GCGTCTCCGCGCCTCCGCGGTAACCCCCTCTCCTTTAAAGATCAAACTCCCCCCAAATCAAATGATGGTCAGACGCATTTTCAACCGATGAAGTGACGGTTGGAAGAGGTTCCCAAATATTGGGATGGTACGTGCCTCTGCGTTCAATGCCGGTATGTTGCAGTTTTTGTCTTAGTGCCGGCGACATGATTAAATAATCTATTTTGTTCCCGGCAGTGCCGGTTCCAAAGGTACCAGGCCGGTCGGCAGGATAACTGGGGTGCGATTGTACATCCTCAAACCCGTTTTTCAATAATTCAGCCAGGGTAGCGCTATTGGGCGTGTCGTTCAGGTCGCCGGCAATCAATACATATGGGGATCGTTGCAGGGCATTAAAGGCTATTTCGTGCGCGCGCCTGCCCTGCGCAATCCGTCGGTTTTCGGATTCCTGATCGTTGCCATTGCGTTTGGACTTAAAGTGGTTGGGAATCACCACCAGAACGCTTCCGTCGGGCAACAGCAAATCATATTCCGGACAATCCCTGGAGAATATTTTGTTGCCCTCCGGGTTTACATCATCCACATGACTCCGGATTTCAATGATGGGGAATTTACTCATGATGCCCAGGTCAATACCTCTGGGATCATTCCCATCGATGGCCATGAAATGCGGGTACTCAAACCCAAACTTTGATTTAAGCACCTGATTGTTAAAGCGATCAAGGGTTGGCCGGTTTTCTACCTCCACGGCAATAAGGATATCCGGCTTATTATCTACAATGATCTGGCCTGTGTTCAGAGTGGCTTCCCAGCGGACATCGTCTTTCCTAAGTTCAAACCAACCAACCCAACTTTTTCTGCCTTTGGCAACAACGGTCAGTTCGCCGCTTGATTGTGATTGCCGGAATAACGGGCCTCTCAGTTTCTGAAGCTGCACCAGAGCGTTCTTGGGTGGATTTTTGTAATGCCATTTGTATTTATGGCTCAATTCCACGAGTTTGGCTTTGTCCTGATCTGAGTACTGAGCGTGTTCAATAATGGTGTTGAGTACGGCATGATCCTCAATAGCTTCCCGCCCTTGTGGAGTGTCTGGTGTAAAACTCATGGCTGTGGGACGGGCAAACAGGTTTTCCAGATTGTAGGAGGCAATTTTAATCATAACGAAAAATATGAATAGGTTAAATAATAATCTTCCTAAAAGTATCCGCAACAAAATTAAGCCATAATATATCAAAAATGTGTTAATTGAACTTTAAGTTTGGAATGTGTACGTTTTCGACGGCCATGCGCTGCTACGCTGTTTACACAAGCTGCTCGTGGTAACCAGGCTTAATAAATTCACCGAAACATGAATTAATTGGCGTAGAATTTCGCTAAATAGTTGACCTTTACCCATAGAACTAAGTTGGTTCACCATTAGCTCAAAGCTTTTTTAAAAATGCAGTTATGAAAAAAAATCAGATTCTACTCGTTGTGCTTCTCACTTTCGGATGCGCTTTCAACAGCT
This sequence comes from Saprospiraceae bacterium, assembly GCA_035299505.1. GTDB lineage: Bacteria > Bacteroidota > Bacteroidia > Chitinophagales > Saprospiraceae > M3007. The sequence continues at coordinate 1,487 of DATGWL010000114.1, forward strand.
TTGCACAGGTTGATTTGGCATTCGAAGTGAACAGGGTTCTGCCATTCATTTCGATCCAGGAGAATAAACTGGCTGACATAAATACGCTCACAGATTTGGATAAACGATACCCCGCATCATGGGTGGACAAATACATTTCCGTAGAAATTTCAGCCTATATAAATGGCGTAAAAACAAAGGCTTCGGGTACCAGCGACGTCTTAAATGCAGCGCAAAAAGAGTTGATACAAACGGCTGATCGCAACAGCGATATTGCTGTAAGCGTCATGTATTTGCCTGAAAATTCGTTGATCGAAAACACAGTGAAGCAATACGATTTCAAGGTGACCATCATGCCTGAGAAAAATGCTGTTTATGGCGAAGGCGCGGAGCAATTGACTCAATATCTGCAAAAAAACTGCATGGCAAATATTAAAGCAGGAAGTTTTACAGGCTTTGATCTGACCGCCATTGAGTTTACCATTACCGAAAAGGGACAGGTTGTGAATATTCAGGTAAGGCTGCCGTCAAAAGATTCGAAAATTGACGACATGCTGATAACAGCAATTTCAGAAATGAAAGGCTGGAAGCCGGCGATGTTTTCTAACGGGTTGAAAATCAAACAAAATTTTGTTTTGACCATTGGTAATATGGAGAACTGCATGGTCAATCTTTTGCATATTCGTCCACTTGAATAAAGTGGTAGGCTGATATTGTTTTGATCACCTATTGTTTGAATCCGGATGGACGTCATTTTGCGCCATTCGGATTCAACTATTTTTAGCTCCGGCGGTTTTGATGTATTATGAACAACTTACAAGCAAAAACAGCCCTCATCACCGGGGGTAGCAAAGGCATCGGTTACGGAGTGGCCGAGAGCCTTTTGAAAGAAGGCATGAATGTGGCCATTACCAGCAGAACGCAGGAGGCTGCGGATAAAGCTGTGGCACAACTTTCGGGCATCGGGTCCGGCAAAGTGCTCGGTATTGCCGCAGATGTGCGGGATTTCGTCTCCCAGCAACAGGCCGTGGCCAAAACTATGGAAGCCTTTGGTCGTATAGATGTGCTGGTAGCCAATGCCGGAATCGGGCATTTTGCACCTATCCAGGATCTGACACCGGAGCAGTGGCACGAAACCATGGACACCAATCTCACGGGGGTGTTTTACAGCCTGAAAGCTTCGCTGGATGCACTTACCGCCTCCAAAGGCTATTTCATCAGTATTGCCAGCCTGGCAGGCACCAATTTCTTTGCAGCCGGATCGGCGTATAATGCCAGCAAATTCGGACTGGTGGGCTTCACTCAGGCGGTGATGCTGGATCTGCGTGAAGCCGGGGTGAAGTGTTCTACCATCATGCCGGGCTCTGTGGCCACTCATTTCAACAACCACCAGCCGAACCCATCAGATGCCTGGAAAATTCAACCGGAAGACATCGGCGAACTGGTGGTGGATCTGCTCAAGATGAATCCACGCACCCTGCCGAGCAAGATCGAGGTACGGCCGAGTCAGGTTCCGGGAAAGGGGTAGTTTGGAATTTACGATTTGCGCATAGTAGTTGGATAGCAAAACAAAACATGAGTCATCCAGAATTCTGGGGTGACTCATGTTTTTATTTTATATATTCAGCTTGAATTATCCCGAAAAAGAGCCCCAAACCATAATCATCATACCAAATTATTCCTGCCACCGCCAGGCTCGTTAATTCCGTTTCCTTTTTCACCTGAGTTAAGGAGGTTATTACCCCCGCCACCGGGACCATTGATTCCGTTCCCTTTGTCGCCACCCTTGGCTAAACCGTTGCCGGCTCCCGCGCCTTCGTTTCCTGACATTATGATTCCATTGCCCTTATCACCAATTTCAGACAGATTGTTTCCGGATCCGTTACCGTTGGTTGCAGAAAGATTACTCAAAAGGCCGGCAAAGAAGAAAAGCATTAAAAAAGAGTATTTTTTCATTGTTTCAGATATTTTACACACTAACGATATGTTTGGCCAGGTCATTGTGTTGTGATTTTTCATTTGGCAAAAAATAACAATTTGTTAATTAATTTTCTTAAATAGCAGAAGTTTCAAGTTATTTTTTTCAGGGTCGCCCGGGTGTTAATAAACTCAGGGTTTCCAACCAAAAATCTGTGTGCAACACTTTTCGCCAGAGCTTCAGCGTTCTTTTCCGGTAATCAGTGTTCACCGGACGGACACATTCGTGTTCGTCAAAAGCTCAAATTATTATGAAAAATCAAATTGTTTTGGCTTTTGCCATCCTGTTTTTGCAGGGTTCTGCTGTTTTTGCCCAGGTTTCTATCAAAGCCGGGGTTAACCTGGCCAGTGTTGCGGAAGATGCCAGCGAGGAAACTTTTAGCGAGCAATCCAAACAATCCGTTCTGGGTTTCCAGGGTGGTCTGGCCTTTGACCTGGCTCCAACATCCATGTTTTCTATTCAACCGGAACTATTATTCATCCAAAAGGGTGGCAAAGTAACCTACGAAATCAACGAAAGCAATAAGGTGGAAAATCGATACTACTACAACTATATCGAAATTCCGGTTATGGCCAAGTTGAAACTGTATGGAGAAGAAAGCAAATCCGGCTTTTACCTGGAAGCAGGCCCTTATGCCGGCCTGGCCATAAGTGGTAAGGTGAAATCAAAAACAACCATTTTTGGCGTAACTTCAAGCTCTGAAGATGAGTTTTCGTTCGACAACGATGATCCGGATGATCGCAACCGCCGGCTCGACTGGGGCTTTTCATTCGGTGGAGGTGTAAAGTTCGGACAGGCTTACCTGGATCTGCGATATAACCTCGGCATCAATAACCTGCTTGATCAGGATGCCGATAACCAGAACGATAACAAACCTTACCGAAGGAACAGGGGCATTGGTTTGACGCTGGGGTATGGGTTTTAGGAATTGCGATTTGCGATGTACGACTTGCGATTTAGAGCGTTAGCTTAAAGATTGTAAGTGAGCAATTTAAAATAACGTGGGTTGTCATCCCGATCCTCGGGATGACAACCCACGTTGTTATTTAACCAATCACGTACGCAAATCGTACATCGCAAGTCGTAAGTCTACAACCTTTCCGGCCACCTTCCCGGCGTACTTGGCGCGCCGTTTTGCTCCAGTTGGCGCCCCAAAGCATCCAGATCCCGTTCCACAGCTTTAAGCGCATCCAGCAGCGGATTGAATTGCTTGACGGCTATCCGGTAGCTTTCTTCATAGGTTTTGGTAGGCGCGCTGGTCGTGTTCCACATGCCGTATTGCAGCAGCCCAACCCGGTCGTTGATAGTTGGTGCAACCTCAAACTCCCTGCGCGCACGCGTAGCATCGCCATTGAGTTGAATGCCCAAATCACTGAGCTGTTTTTTCAGTTCATAACTCTTTTTCAGCGCATCCTTGGGTGCAGCGGGCATGTCGAGCATGGCTTGCTGATAATGACCTAAACGACCACTCAATTCTCCGTAGACATCATTGAGGGCGCTCACGGATTTGCGCAGTTTGGCCGCTTTTTTACAAAATTCCAGATACGCTTTCTGATCCGCCGCCGGTAGCGTGGCATTGTTGAGCGATTTGGCATTAAAGCTCACCGGTCCTGCAATCTGGGTTAACTCACCGTCTTCAAATTTGCTTATCGCAACTGAATAAGTGCCCGGAATGGCCAGATGCCCTTTCTCAGCATCGCCAAAAAGCTGATCCGGGCCCGGGGTGTACCTGCCAGTCACCGGCGCCGGGGTGTTGTACCGAAAATCCCAAACCATACGTTTCAAACCCGCGGAAGCATCTGTTTTAATATGCCTCACTACATCGCCGGAAGCATCTGTAATGGTAAACAGGAGGTATGGTTCCGGCTGTTCGTCTTCCTTGCGCAGGGCTTCCAGATCCGGATAATTCACCGTTTCCTTTTTGTCGGCTTTGGCTTTCTCCTCTTCCTGGCGCTTTGTTTTGAGGGTTTTAATATCCTCTTTCAACCAATAAGTGAACACAGCGCCTACCGGCGGATTGGCTGCGGCATAATAGCTGCTGCCCATATGGCCTTTGTCGCGCAAGCCCAACGGCATATTGGGTACAAACATCCAGGCGTCTTTGACGGGCAGGATTTCAGCGGCCTTGTCGAAAGTGCCGCTTTTTACCTGGCGCAGCGGACTGTAATCGTCCAGCACATAAAAACCGCGACCAAAAGTGGCCAGCACGAGGTCGTTTTCACGGCGCTGGATCTCTATATCGCGCACCGCAACGGTGGGCAAACCTGACTTCAACGGTACCCAGTTTTCGCCGGCATCCGGACTAAAAAACACACCGAATTCGGTGCCGCAAAACAGCAGATTGCGATCTACATGATCCTCTGCCACGCTGTACACACTGCCGCGCTCGGGCAGCGTAGCAGCGATAGATTGCCAGCTTTTGCCGCCATCGGTGGTTTTGAGCAGGTATGGCTTGAAATCGCCATAACGGTGGTGGTTAAAGCACACATATGCCGTATTCTGGTCAAATTGGGACGCAATCACCTGATGCACGTACGAGCGCTCGGGCACGCCCGGGAGCTTGTCCATTTTTGTCCAGTTGGCGCCTCCATCGCGTGTGAGCCAAAGCAGGCCATCGTCGGTGCCAACCCAGAGTACGTCTTGGTTGAGGCTGCTTTCGGCAATGCTGGTGGTTTGCCCAAAAATATCGGTGGAGCCGTTTTTGGCAATGGCATCTACGCTCCACACTTTGCCCATGATGGGCCATTTATTTCGATCTTCTCCCCGGGAGAGATCGGGGCTAATGGCGCGCCAGGAGTTGCCGCGGTCGTCGCTGCGGAACACCTTGTTGGCGCCAATGTAGATCCGGGTAGGCTGGTGGCGGGAAATGGTAAGCGGAGCGTCCCAGTTCCAGCGCAGTGCGGGTTCGTTCTCGCCGGCCTGAGGCTGAATGGGCAGATACTCGCCGCTTTTCCGGTCGAAACGCAGCAAACCGCCGTATTGACTCTGGGCGTAAATGATGTCCGGATTGGTGGGGTCTACCTGGGTTTCAAAACCGTCGCCAATGCTGGTCACGTACCAGTCGGAATTCGGAATGCCATTGGCGCTGGTGGTCCGGCTGGGGCCGCCCAGACTCAGGTTGTCCTGCGTGCCACCGTGGATATGATAAAACGGAAAACCGTTGTCGGTAGACACTTTGTAAAACTGCGTAACGGGCAGGTTATGCTTGAATTCCCAGGTTTTACCAAAATCCCAGGATTCGTAAATACCGCCATCGCAGCCCACCCGAACATGGTCGGTATTGGCCGGATTGATCCAGATGCAGTGGTTGTCAATGTGTTTGTTCAATTCACCGAGATTGCGCACGGTTTTGCCGCCGTCGTCGCTCACCTTGTAATAGGTATCCGTGATGAAAATGCGGTTTGGGTTGCGCGGATCGCAGGTGAGTTCCTGGTAGTAATTGCCACTGGTGTAGGTATCGCTCATTTTGCTCCAGCTGGCGCCGCGGTCGGTGGAGCGATAAATACCGCCTTTGCCTTCGCGGGCTTCCACCACGGCATAAACCCAGTCGGGGTTAACGGGCGATACATCAATGCCGATACGACCCAGTTCGCCGCCGGGCAGTCCGCCTTCCAGTTTGGTCCAGGTAGCGCCGGCATCGGTGCTTTTATACACCGCCGATTCCGGACCGCCGCCGATGTAGGTGAATACTTTGCGCTGGCGTTGGTGGAATGCGGCGTACAGCACCTTGGGATCACGCGGGTCCATCACCAGGTTATTGCAGCCGGTGTACTCACTCACGGATTTAATGCAGGTCCAGGTTTCGCCGCCATCGGTGCTTTTGTACACGCCGCGTTCACCGCCGTCGCTCCAAACAGGTCCGTAGGCAGCCACATAAACGGTTTGCGGATTGGAGGGGTCTATCACCACATTGGCAATGTGTTCCGACTTTTTGAGGCCCATATTTTTCCAGGATTTGCCGCCGTCGATGCTTTTATATACGCCATCGCCGTAGGCTACGGATCGTTGGTTGTTGTTTTCGCCGCTGCCCACCCATACTACGTTGGGATTGGTGGGGTCAAGCACCACACAGCCAATGGAGTAGGATCCCTGGCCATCGAAGATGGGGGTATAGGTTGTGCCCGCATTGCTGGTTTTCCAAACCCCGCCGGAGGCGCTGGCCACGTAGTAAACAGCGGGATTGGCCGGATGTACGGCAAAATCGCTGATCCGGCCGGAGGTTACGGCTGGGCCAACATTGCGGAATTTGAGTGCGGAATAGTTGGAGGATTGCAAAAGCGCCGGTTTCTCGGCTTTTTTGTCTTTAGACTCTTCTTTTTTCTGGGCAAAGAGGCTGGAAAAAGAAAGGAGCAGGCAGAGGAGAATGGTTTGTTTCATGAACGATGAACGGTGAACGATGGGACGATGAACGATGGACGATGGGACGATGAACGATGGGACGATTAGGGTAAACGTAAACGATGCATTTGTCTCCCTGAGCGTAGCGAAGGGTCTGGTGAAGCTGCTTTTGGGGTTTGCACAGATTTTTCGCACAGATTTCACACAGATTTTTTTCGCACAGATTTTTTTCGCACAGATTCCACACAGATTTTTTGCACAGATTTCACACAGATTTTCGCAGAGGCGTGCGGTTGGGCATTAATCGTGGTCTGGTCCGATCTTTTGCTCTGCTCAAGCTGACAACCGTCGTATCATCGTTCATCGTCCATCGTTCCATCCACGGCAATGTTACCAATAGGGGAAGGGGTAAAGGGGGGGAATTCTACGAAAGTCGGGGTTTGGGGTGTGAGGAACTGCGTTAGAGCGTTATCAAACCCTTATCAAGGCCATTAAATACTCGTTAATCCGATTTTTCAGGCTATATTTTGGTAGATCTTGCCTCAAAATGCCACAATCATGAAATTTCGTTACTTGATTTTTGTCTCCATCAGCCTGTTTGCAGCTTGCATTGTGCCTGAAAGCCGGCCCTCCAAATCTTTGCCAAAACAGACTTTTTTCCGACAGCTTTACCACCATTTTGAAACGCTTGACTCGGATTTTTGTACAAAAAGTAATCCTTTGGAAGGGGCACAAATGGGCGCTATTTGTTTCACGGAAAAGGGAAATGTGATTTTTAATGTACTCCGGGATGACCGCGATACGGTTAGCTATTTATTCGGAACTTATGCATTCACAGATGCCGGTATGGTATGCACATTGACAGATGAGTTTTATTATCCGGGCCGTTGGGATGCGTCTTGGATTGGCCCTGATCCGGATTACACTAAAGGCAAAACACGAAAAATTACGCCACTGCGTATGGCACTTCAGTCTGTTCCATGCGCGGAAATTCCTTATGCTCATGTCTATACTGAAGCGGAAAAACATGTGGCCGGCAAACGCCTGAATGGTTCGTTGCCTTATGGCTTTTACCTGGAACCTTACGAAGAGCCGGCGGATATGAAATATTATTCCTGGTTTTACCAGCAAGTGCCGGTGCTGGCGCAGTTGTAGGAAGTTAAGGACAACTACAATGCAAATCGCTAAGCTGAATGGCATTGAGTTGCAGGGCGCCAGTCGGTGCATTTGCCGGTGCGCAAAATGAAAAAGAACCCTGGGCGTCGGTAAAAGACCTGGTGACGGGTCCTGAAAAATTGCTTTGGTAGACCAACGTAAACGGTGGCTCACCGGTAAAAGTGACGTCTATGGTGGCGCATCCTCCCGGACATATATCCGGCTCCGCTACGGCAAACTCCACGGTAGGCAGAGGCCACCAGATTGCCTCCACCTCATTGGAAAAATCCAGGCAGGGATCATTTAGATTGACGTTTCCTCCTATGTTTTCACCAGCCATAGCGGCAATGTAATAAGTAACACCAGTTTGCATAATAGCCGGGTCAAAGTCGAATTCCGGGGTATTGCTGGTTACCAGAATACTTCCCGCCGGATCGGCGGCATTGCTATACAGAACATATTGCAGGATAGATGCCGGATTGAGCTGCGGATTGCTGGCAGGCTGGATTTGAGCGTTTTCACCTGCACAAAGGGAAAGGGTTTGCTGGGTTAAACTACCAGCATCCACTGAGCAATTGAGGCAACAGAAATAAATAGAGAAATCTACCCCGCCAAATAGGTTGGAACTGGCAACAATCAGGTCTTTGACTGTAATAGTGTATATGGTTTCCATAATGGTTATTTGCTGGCAACCGGCTATACAGCCATTTGGGCCGGGAGTGGGGCAATTGGGCGCCATGAGGTTGCCCCCCGGTGTAACAATAGCCTGCAATGGTTTGCAATTGGGCGATCCGGCATCAGGAAAAGGATATGGGGCGCCATTTATTTCAATACTTGGTTCTTCATGGCCCTGATTGTTGTGTTCCAGGCTGTTAATGGCATCAAACTCCAAGGTGACACCAGTAGCCGGGGTGGAAAAGGAAAAGGTGATACTGCCTTCATCATTCCAGGAAATCCAGTATCCACCCGCCGTTCCACAGGGTAGGCCGGAATCCGCGTCGCCACTGCTGCTTACGGTAACTTCCGTGCAACTAAAACTCTGAACACCATTGAATACAGTGATCTTATTGCCACATTGCGCATACAGGCTGGAATGATAACCAAATGAAAACCAGAGCAAAACCAGCCACCGAAAAACGGTTGCGGATGTTTGACCAGTGAGAGATATAAAACTGTTCATGGATGTATTGCTCTAATTACAAGCACAATGATTATCTGTAAGATTCGTGGCCTGTATGACCAGATTGCCTGGCGTGGCAAACACAGGGGCACAAACCTCAATGGTTCCGGTAATATCCTGAAAAATTTTGGTAACCGGACTGCCAAAAGTAGTGGTAAAGGTGAGTGTAAAAGGAGGTACACCAGTAAAATTAACCTCTACCGTGACACAATCCCCGATACAAAGATCCGGGTTTGGGATAGAAAAAGCCACTGTTGGAGGAGGCCACCATAAAACCTCTACTGTATTGGAAAAACTCAGACAAGGATCATTCAGGTCAACATTTCCATTGAGATTTGTACCGGCAATTGCGGTAATATAATAGCTCACACCAGGCTGCAATAAATCCGGATTGTACGGAAAATTGGGCGTATTGCTGGTGGCCAGAATGCTTCCGGTTATGTTGTTTGGATCTGTATAAAGAATGTATTGAAGCATGGAGCTGGGCGTAAGGAATGTACCGGATGCCGGAGGTACGGTAGCAGATTCTCCCGGACACAAGGTAACTGAAGGTGTGTTGATACTCCCGGCATTCACCAAACATTGATTGCAGCAAAAATGAATAGAAAAAATCACCCCGGCTGGTGCGGAACCTCCCAAATATATGTCCTTAACAGTGATGGAACTTATGGTTTCAAAAATGCTGATATCCTTAGAGGCGGCATAACAGCCCTGGGGTATCGGCAAGCCACAATTCGGGGCCATCAGGTTTCCGCTGGCATTTACTATGCCCTGTAAGGTCTGACAAGTACTGGGTGAACCTGGATTGGGAAATGCATAGGGTAAGCCATTAATCTCAAGGGTAACCTCCTCGTGCCCCAGGTTTTCAAACTCATGATTATCCATACCATCAAAGGATAAAACCACAGCACTCACAGGATTGGAAAAAGTAAAGGTGTAGCTGCTTTCTGAAAATTTGCTGATCCAGTAAGGACCAATACCATTGCACAAAGTAGCGTTGTGTACATCGCCCTCCGAGGTAACCGTAACATCTGTACAGTCAAACGTTTGCACGCCAAAAAGTGCTGTGATTTGATTGGGGCACTGGGCGCTGGCCACCAGCGAAAAGAGGATGAAGCAGGAGCACAACCCCATCCTGTCCGTAAAAGCACGGCATTTATCTGGAAATATGACTTTGAGTAGCATGGAAAGTGGATAGTTATCGCACCACCGTTACATCTCCGCTGTACTTTTCAACAGATCCGTCAGCCAGTAATACTTCAAAATGATACACATACACGCCCGGTTGCATATGCTGCCCGCGGAAGCTGCCATCCCAGCCGCTGCCAGGTGCATTGGTAGGCAAATCCTCTCGCCAAAATAGCATGTTGCCCCAGCGGTCGTACACCCGAAAATTGCGCACAGAGGATATTTCCGGACCGGAAAACAGATCGAAAAATCCGTTCAGCTCCGAACCTGGCTGGAAAACATTAGGTATGTAAAGCCGGATAGATTTTTCTACCTGCACCCGGATTTCTCCGGTGGTGTAACAGCCGTCCGGATCGAAGGCCTCCACCTGAATAAAACCGGATTCCAGGGCTGTAAATTCCGGATTGGCACAGTCGAAACAGGAAAGGGTGAGCGATGAATGCAGCACCACTGAATCCATTGAAAAATTGGAGTTTATGGCAATAAGTACGGCCTCACCTATATGGGCATCAATCTGCGTTTCCATATCCAGTGCATAATCCGGCCTCACCGGCGAATAGGTACTGATGGTAGTGAGCACACTGTCGCATCCATTGATACTTGTCAGAGTCACCACGCTGGTACCGGCATCTGATTCCCTGCAGGTGGTGGTTTCCAACGTTACAGCTACCGGGAATGCAGGCATAACCACCAGACTGGCCGTTGCGGTGCAGCCCAGCGCATCGGTGGCCGTAACGGCATAGGCGCCAGCCTGGGTTATGAGTAACGAAGCATTGCCCGAGCCGTCAGACCAGGTAAAGCCTGTTGTATTGCCACTGGCCGAAAGCAATGTTTGATCTCCTATACATAGACTGGTTGGGCCATTCACCTGAACAGTTGGCACAGGCGGGATCTGGGCCAGCCAGGTGGCTGTGCCGGTGCAGCCCTCCTGGTTGGTTACCGTCAGAGCATATTGTCCGGATTGTGTAACGGTTAATCCTGTATTGGTACTTCCATTATTCCAAAGATATTGAGCAAAACCGCCATTTGCCACCAGATCTAATTGTTGGTTGCATTGATAGGGTAGCGGTGTAATCGAAGGCGCCGGAGCCGGGAACAAGGCTACAGGCGCGCCCGCGCTCGCTGTACAACCCAAGGCATCCGAAACCGTGACCGTATAGTTTCCAGGCTGGGTAACCGAAATACTCTCACTTGTAGCTCCGTTCGACCATAAGTAAGCGCCAAATCCGGTTGTGGCGCTGAGTGCGCCGGATTGACCCAAACACAAACCCGATGCCCCATTGATGCTCACCACAGGAGGCGCCGGAATACTCACCTGCACACTGGCTGTTCCTGTGCAGGTATTGGCATCGGTAACGGTAAGCCAGTAAATACCAGAGGTGTTTACGGCAGGATTGGCCGTTTGGCTGCTGAATCCGTTTGGTCCCTGCCAGGCATACTGCACCGCCGGATCTGCACTCAAACCTATGGTTTGATTACATTGATAAGGCAATATGGTAATAGCAGGTACAGGCGGGTTAAACAGGCCCACGGTGGCCATGGCCGTTCCGGTGCAGCCTTGCTGGTCTGTAACCGTTACACTCGCCGAAAACGGTGCCGTAGCCTGCATACCGGCAACCGTACTTCCCGTGCTCCACTGGTAGCTGCTGAATGGAGCGCTTACACTGAGGGTTGCTGTAGCGCCCGGGCACACTTGTGCTGGCCCCGTGATGACTGGAACCGGATCCGGGAGCTGGCTGATGGTCAAACTGGCTGTGCTGGTGCATCCTTGCGCATCGGTAGCCGTAACAGTGAAGGTGCCGGCGGTACCGCTGCTGATTTGCTGCTGAGTAGAGCCATTGCTCCATTGGTACTGCGTAAATCCGGTTGCTGCGTTCAGTTGTACCGTGTTTCCGGAACAGAATTGTTGCTGACCATTCAGCGTAACCGTATTCTGCACAGGAATATTAACCTGTGCAGTGGCTGTCCCGGTGCAGCCTGCGGCATCTGTAACGGTTACAAAATAGGTCCCGCTGTTTTGCGCATTAATTTGTGGATTAACAGCGGTAAAGCCGTTTGGTCCGGCCCATTGGTATTGGTCAAAACCACTGTTGGCATCCAGTACAAGGATTTGATTGCAGGCATATGGCTGAATGGTTATGCCTGCAACGGGGCCAGGCATCAGTCCGATACTGGCGCTGCCGGAGCTGGTACAACCGTTGGCATCGGTAATGGTTAGTGTGTAGGTTTGTCCGGCAATAACGTTGATGGTTGGGGTGTTTTGCCCGCTGCTCCAAAGGTATTGCGGGTAGCTTTGTGCTGCACTCAGCTGGCCCGTAAGACCGTTGCACAGCGCCATGTCGCCTTGCAGGGTTACAGTGGGCGGTGTTGGAATATTGACCTGAATGGTGGCTGATCCGGTGCATCCGGCGCCATCGTTTACGGTTACCTCATACATACCTGAAGCGCCGGCTTGCAATAACTGACTGGTAGCGCCTGTACTCCAGGTATAAAAAGCAAAACCACTTCCGGCATCCAGCGTCATTTGACCATTGCAGGCGTATGGGAGGGTTAGAATCTGCGGTTGCAGGTTGTTGGTGATAGTCAGCATTTGGCTGGCGGAGGCCGTACAACCAAATGCGGTTGAAACAATTACGGTATAATTTCCGGCGGTGTTGGTGCTGACAGAAGTCGTGGTCTCGCCGGTACTCCAGGCGTAGGTGGCAAAATTGCCGGGCACAGTAAAGGTGGCCAAACCGGTCGGGCAAATCTGGGAGGGACCGCTTATTTGCGGGTTAGGTAATGGCAGTTCTGTTACCGGAATGACATGGGTGGCGGTACATCCAAGGGCATCCGTGACTGTCACAGTATATGTGCCACCCATATTCGCCTGAATACTGGTGGTATGGGCGCCATTACTCCAGTCGTATTGTACAAAACCGGACGGAACACTTAACAACGTATTGCCTCCCTGGCAAATGGAATCCTGTCCGGAAATGACTACTGAGGGCAGCGTTGGAATATCAACCAAAAGGCTGGTAGAGCCGCTACAACCAGCAGCATTGGTTACGGTAACGCTATAACTTCCTGAAGCATTCACTTGCAGCGAGGCATTGGTTCCTGGCACACTCCATTGGTAGGCGCTGAATCCGGTGTCGGCGTGCAAGGTTATGGTGCCGTCGCATGCATAGGGAGCTGTCTGGAGCATAGGAGTCGGGGAGGTGCTGCCGGTAAGCTGGTGAATGGCGGTGCCGGTACATCCAAGGGCATTGGTAACGGTAACTGCATAAAAACCGGCACTGTCTACCGGAATGATGGCCGTGGAATCGCCGGTATTCCAGGCATAAATACCCATACTATTGATCACTGCTAACTCGGCCGAAATGGAATCGCAATACGATACCGGACCGGCTATGGCTGGCTGAACAGGCTGGGATGCTGTTATTTTCAGACTGTCGGTAGTGAGGCAGCCGTATTGGTTCAGAGCGGTAACCGTAAAGGTGCCAGCGGTATCCACCTGGATGGTGTCGGCCGAAAAACCATTGCTCCATTGATAAGCGCTTGCTCCTGAGAGGGTTGCGATGAGTTGCAGCGTGTCGCCGAAGCATAATACGGTATCCCCGGAAATCTGAATTTGTGCCTGTGCCGGGAGATTTGGGGTGATGCTTGCCGTGCCTTTACAACCTGCAGCATTGGTTACGGTAACGGTGTAGGAGCTGGCGGAATTGACTGTGATATTCTGGCTGGTGCTGCCAGTGCTCCAAATATAGGAGACAAAACCTGTTCCGGCGTTGAGGGATACTTGTCCCAGGCAGGTATCGGTGCTGGTGGCAATGCCGGGAGTAGGGCCTTGTTCTGCCTGTACAGATACGGTGCCTGAGCCCAGACAACCTGCGGCATTATACACGGTAACGCTGTAATTGCCAGGCGCAGTTATGTTGATGGATTGAGTGGTGGCGCCAGTATTCCATTCGTAGCTGGTAAAGGATTCGTTTACGGTAAGAGTAGCCGGGTTCCCGGTACAAATTTTGGCAGGCGCCTGAATGGTTGGGGTTGGTGAGGGCAACACGTTCAGGGTTAATGAGCCTAATCCGGCACAGTTTTGCGCGTTTGCAGCAGAAAAGCAGAGCAAGGCGGCCAAAAGGCAGATAATTGTTTTAAGCGGCGTTAGCTTTGGGTAGGTGTTGTTCATGGAAGGGATGTTGTTTAGCCGGATCAGGTCAAAAGTGCCTGTTTTCATGGGAAATAAAAAAGTACACTTTGTGGAGGGGCATTCCTGCCAGGAGGCATCTGCAACGGATAGTAAGGGTAGTAGTTTTCATGCCAGGGTGTGTAAGAGATGAACCGAAAATAGAAGGCGCTCTGAATATGGTAACCCTGATTATTCGAACAAAAATAGTCAGATTTTACACTTTTTTTCTTTTTTACATGTTTTTAACCGGGTTACGGGGCTTGTACCTTTACTCAATCCTTGCCCATGCAACCCACATCGTTTTTCACTTTCTTTGTTCTGAAAATACTTGTCATGAAACACCTGTTCTTTTCTCTGTTGCTTACATGTTACGCCTGCTTTGGCGCAGAGGCGCAAACCGAAGATCACGCCCTGATTGAAATGATGATCAAGGATTTCTATTTCGAAGGCTGGATGACGGGCGATACCGCCAAGGTGGGTCGTGCCATGCATCCTACCTGCCACCTGAAATACTACCGCGACAGCACCTTCAGCGATATTTCCCGGGCAGATTATTTATCAAAATTCAAACCAAGGGCCAAAGAGGCAGGTATGGAAGGCCGCATTGTTTCTTTGGATGTAACGGGCAATATTGCCTCTGCCAAATGCGAGCTGGAAACGCCCAAGGCGTTGTTTACAGATTATTTCAACCTGATTAAAACAGGGGAAGGCTGGTTCATTGTAGACAAGGTATCTACGAGGGTGATTAAGTGAACTAAGTTGGTTTATCACTAACCCTTCACAAATTGCCCATGCAGCCATTGATGGTTAGTCAATAATCGGAAAAAGTAAGCCCCGGGGGGCAGGGCGCTTATGTTGATGCCCACTTCCGGGGTATCCAAATTGCTTTGGATATGTATGCGCTGTCCAAGTTGGTTGTACACCTGAAATGCCTGTAAGGAGCCGGGAAGATTCTCCAGAAATAAAATATTGCCGGCAGGATTGGGATATACCCGCACTTCAGTTGTGTAGGTGGGGGCTGCAGTTTCCGTGAAGTTTTGAGTGCATACGAAAGCGCTGAAATGACTGAGGGGAAACAGGTCGTCACGGTATGTACACAAACTCGGTTTGTAACAATCAAAGCCTGCGTTCCAGCAATAGGAAACATAGAAGCCAGGCTCCGGCCCCAGTTTTTCATAATAAATGCCTCTGCCTATCTGTAAGGGCAACGGACCGCTGCCAAATCCGCTAACGAAGTACTTTTTCAAAGTAAGGTTATTGATAGAAACCTCCCGAATGCTATCCACCTGAATTAAAGTACTGGCGCCTAAACGAATGGTGAAGGTGTCTCCTTCCACAACATTAAATTTGAGTTGCAGATGAAAATTTCCATTGTACCATTCCATCAATGAATCGCTGGATTGATACCGGTAAATGGTTTTGATAAAAATCGTATCGAAAGGGGTGTACGGTGGATCCGGATTCAGCTGTATAAGGTGCTCCCGGATAGCCATGGTATTGACGCCTTGTATCAGCGTATCGCCTTCATACATGTATCGGTAAACACCTCTGGATTCAATAATGCCGGGTGCATAAAAACCATATTGCCAAACAGCGCCCGGTCCTGCAAAAGGGAACTGGGCAGTGAGTATGGTTTGGGAAAAAACAAGGACGCATAAAAGGAGACGAAAAGACATAGGTAGTAGTGTTTTGTGTGTATCTTTAACCAAAGGTAATGAATTTGAAAGAAGCTCTGTGATAAAAATTACTTTTAAAACACCCTCTCATTCAATGGTCCTGAAATCTATATTCATTATTACGCTGATAACCTTTTTCTCTTCTACACTTCCTGCTCAGGGAGATATAGTATGTCATTTTTATGCAGGTAAAAAAAGGGTGTTTATAGAGATATTTAATAACACGCAGGATACCCTTGAACTTGACTGGAGCACGATCTGCCGACAATTTTGGACTAAACCTGTATTGAATACTGACTACCTGTTCCGGGACGATACCTTGTTTCTGGATATTTCAGCTATTTGGATTCCAACCTTTTCCTGCGGTGTCATCGAGTATTACATAGATGGCAAACGACTATCCAATGAGATTTTACCTTTCACATCCTTTGCTTTTTACATCAACATACCAGAAACAACTTATGTGAAGGATCACATAAATCATATTGGCATCCTGGCCGATCAGGCATACCAGCGTATGGTATCAACCAAATTGAAACGTAATACGATTGAAATGCCTATCAGACAGGTGGTAAAGACATCCCAGGCAGATTGGGAATGGTAAGAAGAATGCGCTATACCTTTACACAAAATTCGATCATAATGCTCTCCCTGTCTGTTTTCCCCTTACTTTTTCAGTTGTTTTTTGCGCCCGATCCTCCGGCAGATGTTTTCAGCGAGTGTAAACAACTGGTTGTGGTGGCCAGTCCTTCGGCCAATGGCAAAAACGCCAAACTCTGGAAGTTTGAACGATCCGGGGCCAAATGGAAAGCTGTCGGGCCGGCTCATCCGGTAAATTTGGGTAAAAAAGGCCTGGCCTGGGGCCGGGGGCTGCACAGCGCAAAACCTGGCGAACAAAAACAGGAAGGCGACCTCAAATCGCCGGCAGGTATTTTCCGTTTTGGCGATGCTTTTGGCTATGCTGCGGCCCCTTTGGCGCCTCTGAAACTCGAATACCGGCCCTTAATGGAATCGGATATCTGTGTGGAAGATTCCAAATCCCAGTACTATAATCAGATTGTAGACGGAGCTAAACTGAATGCCGACTGGACTACCCGCGAATCTATGCTGCGCACTGATGCGCAATATAAATGGGGCATTGTGGTTAAGCAAAATTCTCCCCCTGAACCTGAGAGTGGCTCCTGTATTTTTTTCCACCTCTGGCGCAAAAAAGGCTCCGGTACACTAGGATGCACCGCTATGGCGGAAGACAATATGCTGGCACTCATGAAATGGCTCGACCCGGGCAAAAAACCTCTGCTGATGCAAATGACCACCAGGGATTATGACAGTTATCGGCGGAAAGTGGGCCTGCCGGCATTGAAATAATTACCCCAAAAAGGCCGATAGCAGTTGGTGAAAATGATGCGTACCCTGCTCATGCCCGGGCGCATACCTGCCATGCTGATAAAACCTGGAACGGATGCCCCGCTGCACATTTTCCACAATTTCCTCATCCTCCAGTTCCACCTGATCCAAACCCGATCCGGCTCCGGTATTCAGTTTGGATTCGTCGTACACGTAAACCATAAAACGCACCCTGCAGGAGTCCAGTCCCTGTGGTTCAACCAGATTGAAAGACAAGCCCCATGGGTAAAAATTGAACATCATGTTGGGGAACACCCAAAAATAATAGGCTGCTACATCCTTCCCGTAGTCTGGCGAATCAGGAGGCAGTTCAAAACACAAATCCCCTTTTTTGCCTATGCCCAACTGCAAAATGGCATACGGGAATAATTCGGTAGAATAGCTTCCCCAGTCCAGTACGGCATTGAGTCCGCCGTGTACAAACGGAATATGAAAGCCTTCCAGGTAGTTTTCGCAATAAAGCGCCCAATGGGCCTTTATCTGATAGTCTTTGGACAAATCCGGCCGGAATTCCAATTGATGCAGAGGCAACCAGCCAATACGTTGCATCATTTCGCCAAAAAATTTTTCTGGTGTAAAAGCAGGTGCTAAACTGGTAAATAACAAATTTCCCCATTGAAATAATGGCAATTCCTTGAGATGATCCGCTTCCGCCGGGAAATCTTCCACCGCGGTAAACTCCGGCATGTATTGAAAACGGCCATCCAAACCAAAAAGGCGCCCGTGGTATTTGCAACGCAATCGGTTGGATTTGCAGGGTTCGTAGGCCAATAAATTGCCCCGATGCGTGCATACATTCGATAAACAACGGATCTTGCCGTTTGAATCGTGCGTCAGCACCAACGGCTCGTCCAGCAAACCTTCCAGCAAGGTAAAAGGCCAGATACTGCCAGGTCCCGGCACACGCCCTACATCGCCTGCGAATTGCCAGGAGGCAGCAAAAATCCGTTCCCTGGAAGCCTGGTACACATCGGCACTGGTGTACACCTCCTTGGAAATTGTTTTAGCCCTTGCGATGTTTGGATCAACGTGAAACATGATGCAGAAATTTGGATGATCACGGCAAAGTTATTTAAGTTGGACCTCTGCGAGGTCAGGTTACCTGGAAACATCGGCGGCTAAACCCGCCGGTACGTCGAAACCCTTCAAACCCATCAAACCCCTCTCATGCAACTCATCGCCAACTTCGTAGATCTGAACCAACGACGCATTTATCCGGCTGAAATCACCTGTGCAGATGGGCGCATTACGGCTGTTCGTGAAATAGCAGAAGCTCCATCGGATGCCGGATATTTATTGCCCGGCTTCACAGACGCGCACGTGCACGTGGAAAGCAGTATGCTGCCGCCTTCTGAATTTGCCCGAATGGCCGTGGTGCATGGTACGGTAGCCACAGTATCTGATCCGCATGAAATTGCCAACGTGCTGGGCGCCGACGGCGTACAATTCATGTTGGATGATGCGGCACGTTCGCCCTTGAAGTTTTGTTTTGGCGCGCCTTCCTGTGTTCCAGCCACTTCTTTTGAAACGGCTGGTGCGGTGCTGAATGCTTCTGAAGTGGCACAAATGCTGCAACACCCGGATATTGGATATTTATCTGAAATGATGAATTTTCCCGGTGTTTTGCATCAGGATGCCGAAGTAATGGCCAAAATTGCCGCTGCCCGTCGACTAGGAAAACCCGTAGACGGTCATGCGCCCGGACTGCGCGGAGAGGATGCCCGACGCTATTTTGCTGCAGGCATCAGCACTGATCATGAATGTTACAGTCTGGAAGAAGGTCGGGAAAAAGCAGCCATGGGAGTGAAAATCTTGATCCGGGAAGGCAGTGCCGCCCGGAATTTTGAAGCTCTTTGGCCATTGATTCAGGAGTTTCCGGACCGTGTAATGTTTTGTTCAGACGATAAACACCCCGATGATCTGGTACACGGTCACATCAATCAACTGGTGGCCAGAGCTGTTGCCAAGGGCTGCGATTTGTTTGATACGCTGCGGGCGGCATGTTTGCATCCGGTGGAACATTATCGTTTGCCGGTAGGCTGTTTGCAACCCGGCGACCCGGCCGATTTTATTCTGGTGTCAGACCTGAAACATTTTCAGGTACTGGCAACCTGGATCAATGGGGTTAAGGTGGCAGAAAACGGGCAGACTTTGCTGGAAAAACAATCGGTAGAAGCCCCCAACCAATTCCTGGCTCAGTCGCGTACAGCCGCCGATTTCAGGCTTTTTCATCAGTTTT
>DATGWL010000115.1:0-29037 GCA_035299505.1 Saprospiraceae bacterium
CAAGCTTGCTGCCGCGTGTGCCAATTTTAATCATTGTGCAAAGGTCGTAATTCCCGGGTAATATGGAGGGGAGGAGGCGCAGAGAGTTTTTTTACTGCGGAGACGCGGTAAATAAACTCTCTGCGTCTCCTCCCCTCTGCGGTAAAAAAACTCACTTGCGCGGCTCCTCCAACCAACGCTGCAACTCTTTAGGACTCATATGTGGGTACAGGATCTTCTTATTCTGGCCAATCAGCAAACCCCGGAACCAGGCATAGTCCTGATTCAATTTATGGTATTGATCCAGGGTGCAATAAGTACCACACCATGGATAGGCCATCATTTTGAAAAAATTGCCTTCGGTTTCCTTATCCAGTTCATGATCCTTACAATGAACCCCGATAATGGTTACCTGATCTTTATAGGTGGCTTCAATTTCTTTCAGTTTTTCTATCTGATATTCAACTATGCGGGAAGTGTTCCAGAAAAAAACAAAAGTATAAGGCTTCAGGGCTACCATAGAATCCAGGCTCATGACACCCTGGGTGTATCGGGTAAAGGCCAGGTCGTGGATGTACGTCCGGAGTACCAGATCCGGATATACGCGCGGGTGACTACCCGGCCGTATCAGGGTGGCGCTACTGCCATCGGGTTTGATATCCGTAAGGCGCATCAATACGGTGTCTACGAGCACCCAAAGTGAATCCTTTACCAGACAATGCGGCGTGCCGTTGTCGGCCATGATCCGAACGCCCCGGTTATTCGGCACTGTTATGGTGACAAAATCGGTTTCATCGGTGTACATGCCGTTGCCGTTGAAATCAATGAGACCAAGGTTAAATGCTGTAAACCTGGTTGCCACCTGCGTGGAGCGGATTTTACTCCGGTCGTTCAGGATGTTGTTGCTGTTGGTCAGGTTTTTGGGATACCTGTTTTCCAGCAGTGTATCTGCAAACACCAGGGATAGGGTTTCCGTTTTGGGCAAAACCGGTGCGGGGGTTGGCTGCGATTTGGGCAGGTTTTGGCCTGTATGGCAGGCGGATATAATCAGCAGGGAAAACAATCCCAGGATTGCAGAGGCTGAAGCAGGCGTCATATCTACTTTTCTGAAGTGAAGCACGTAAAGAAAAGTCATTTAGCGCTAATAGACTTACACCTGATGGAACAAACTGCTTAGTTGATTGAATATGCGGTCCAGTACGCGTTTGTCTTCCGTGATGAGGCGTACTTCTCCGCTCATTTCCTGCCGGAAAGGGATTTCTTTTTTATCCGAACGCAATAACCCGGAAGGCAATTCCAGGTCCAGTAAATACACGGGTTCTTTGTTTTCCTGTTGCGGGAGCAGCGACATCCCGGCCACCCGCGCTTCTACCACGCCGTATTCCTGCTCCGGATAACCATCCAGTTTGAGGATAGCCCGTTGGCCGCCGGCCACTTTGCCTGCATCTGCCATGCCCAGTTGAACCTTGCCCAATAATGCAGCCGAGGAGCTTTCATGTTCCGGCACAATGGCCATCACTTCCTCCCCGGCGTTCAGGGATTGCTGCGCGCTCCAGATGCGGGAGAACGAAGCCCGGCCCGCAATGGGCGCCACCACCAGAAAGGTTTGTTTCCAGGAGTCGATGGCGCTTTTTAGTTGGGTTAATCCCGATGAAACTGCCAGGTTTTTGCTGTTGTGGTTATCGGATTTGCCTTGTTTGAGGTCCAGAATTTGCCCTTGTAATTGCCGGATTTGCAACTCCTGCTGAAAGAGCGCGGCCCGTGCGCTCTCCAGTTGTCGCTGATGCCCCAGAAAGTCCATTTCAGCAGCTTCCAGTTCCTGGTCCGGACTAAGTTTTTCCTTGTGCAGCTGCTGTTGCCGGCGGAATGTTTTTTCCGCCAGGACATAATCTTTTTCAAATATGGCAATCTGGTTGACCTGGCTGCTGCGGATTTGTTCCAGCCCTTGAATTTGGCGTTCCAGGTAGCCAATCTTCTCTGCCACACCGTTAAAGGCATCGAAGTACTGTTTGTCTTTCCATTGTTGCGCCAAGGTAGCAAAGGTGTTTTGCAGCTCACCCAGCTCCAGAGGTTCAGGCAGACTGTCATGGGCCGAGGTGTCCAACAGCCATTGTTCGAGGCGCATTACATCCTGCCAGTGGGCGGTGTTTTCCAGCACGGCCAGTACCTGGCCTTTTTCTACGCGTTGCTTATCCTGCACCAGAATTTCCTGCACCCTGCCTCCGGTTTTGGCCATCAGCCGAATGGGCGGATTTTGGGTAGTGAGCACCACTTTGCCGGATACGGTATCCGGGTAATGAATCAGATAGCTCAGTACGAGCAACAGGGTGAAAAGGCCCAGCATCACAGAGATACCGTAGCGCATCATCCAGGAGGGTGGATTGCCCAGCAGGTATTGGATTTGCTCCCGCTCATTGAGTGCTATCTGTGGATTTTCCTTTTGATCTCGGTGGGACATAGTCTGGTTTCAATTTAAATTCCGGCAGCACGTCTCGCATACCGTAATAATCAATAGCCTGCTGTTTGAGTGGGTTGGTGCTCCATTCTTCCCACTCGCAGGTATAGGGGTTGTAGCCGCATTTGAGCGGCTTGGCGTACATATCGTGTGGATTTTCCAGGTATGCCCGGCAATCTGTGCAGATATACCTGAACTCGCAATCCTTGCAGACTGCAATCTGATCCTTGGTGATGTTCCAGTATTTTTTGAAATCAGGATGATCCAGCGCCTCCTGCAGCGTAGTGTCTTTGATGTTGCCAAACGATTGCTCCATGGACGGGCAGTTTTTGATATTGCCGTTTGAGTCTATGGAAATTTTCCGGTTGAGGCAGGAGTTGTGGTGCTGGGATTCGGTGAAGGTGGGGAGGTTGGGCGAAAAAAATAATTCGCTGACAGCGCCACAATGCAGGGCAGTGTTTTGTTTTTTTTGGGAAAAAATCACCTTGGCCGTTGTAAAGGAGTATTCCGGCGCTGCCGCACCAAAACACAAAACGAAGGAGATGCGCAAGTGCTTTTTCAAAAAAATATCCAGTGCAGCAGCGTCCAGATCCTCATGCCAGGGAAATATCAATTCGATATGACGTATCCGGCTATCCGAGATGCTTTCAAAAAGATCATACAAAGCAGACAGGCTAACAGGCGCTTCAAAACGGCATTGAACACCAATGCAGCCCAGATCGTGTAAAGCATCAAGTGCCTGCTTGCCGTTTTCTATATTGTTGTTGTTTAGCTCAAGTATGGCATTGGTAATGGTGTTTGGCGATTTCCATTCCAGGTTCATTTTAGGGAAGAGCTGGGGCTCTCTGGTGAAAAAACCGTAGTTTGATTCCACCAGGTGATGCAAAAAATCCTTCAGGTAGGAAGCATGATCAGGATATTGTTGCAGCAAGCGACGAACCGATGTTTTTTGTGCTTTTTTCAACACAGAAACCAATGCCAGAGGAAGGAAAATAAAATGCTCATTTTGCAAATCACACAGCAATGCCCGCCCGGCGCCACGGCTGATCAGGCAATTGGAAAACAATACAAAATGAAGGTCCTGTGCTATCATGGCAGGATCTTTCCAATGGGTTTTTTGAATGGATTTAATACATAGTGTCCGGTTTGATGAAATTGACTTTTGGCGAAATAGAATACCTGGGTGTCAGCATTTTTTATGCTGAACTTTTTACCCAAAGTACAAATGACAGGCAGGGTTTCTTTTTGCTTTTTCATGGTCGGACTTATTGTGCAAGGTATTTGGCTATTTTTTCCTCCAAAAAATAGTTGCAGGGGCCGGAAATCATACCGAATTGCCCGGATTGATTCACCTCCAAAAAATAGTACTTTCCATTAGTTGATTTAACCAAATCAATAGATCCGGTATTTAACTGAAGAAGTTTCATCAGCACACGAATCTTCTTTTCTACCGCAAGGGGGAGTTTATAGGGTACGGTTCTGTTGGGTGCGGAGTTGTTGTAATCCCGGAAATCGATTTTAGTGCGCTGATCAGATTGCGAAAAAATAGCCATGGAATAGCAGCGTCCATCCAGATAGAATGTCCGGATCTCATATTCCTTTGGAATATATTCCTGAAACAAACTGGGTGCAAAGGTGTCGGGCAATGCATTCAGGTGTTTTTTGGATACTAAGGATGTATAGAAAATGCGGACACTCTTGCCTTCCCGGGCAGGGCGTATGTATTGTATGGCTTTGGTAGCCACTTGATTATGACGATCCAGGAATAACAATAGAGTCTCCCTGGTATTGGTAACCAGTGTTTCCGGCACATCCAGACCTGCTGATTTGGCCATTTCTGTTTGATGCAATTTAGCATGCTCATTTTCTGCCCGCCCAATTCTTATTTTTCTTTTTAAGCGCGTATGTAAATAATCAAGAAGTGCAGAAACCTCGCTGCTTGTATCGGCATATACGTCGCCATCCGATAGTTTTTGGTTCCTGGAACTGCCTTTTCTTATATATACCGTGTGTATTTCTTCCGGATTTATGGAATGATTGCCCCAGCTAATACGCAGCGGGGCGCCAGCATACTGTGTGAGTGAAAAAGGGACTTGTGCATGGCTCCATAAATGCTCATGATGCATTCTGATGGGTTGGCAGCCTAAATGGGTAAGCCAGTCCATAACCAGGTCGGTGGAAACATCATTTTCATTGGAGAAAATAACTACTTTTTTCATCGGTTCAGGGGTTCAGTCAGCCAGTTGAATAATTCTACCGGCGATGTATATACTTTAACGATTTTCAAGTTTTGGTCTATCAATATGCCTGAGTACCAGGCCAGATCCTGATCCATTTCCATATAGAGGTTTTTCGGACAAATAACCTGAGGCCAGGGCTTGCCCAGCACGCTGAAAAATTCGTTTTTATAGGCATCAATATCCAGATCTGCAAAAGCCGGGTGCATGCCTATTATGGCCACACTATCTCTGTGATTTTCCTGGATATAGTGAATCATATTCAGGCCGTCTTCAAAGGGCCTGCTTACCCAGAAATAGATATAGGCATATGGTTTATTGCCTATCATTTGTTTCAGGGTCTGTTTTTTGTCGAAATAGTCTTTGTAAAGGGTATCTCTAACGGTTGTTTTCAACTGCATACCAGGAGGCCCGGTTTCCAGTGGTTTGGGCTCTTTTTCTATATCTATATATTTGCCGGAAGGATCAACGTATTGTAGTTTATACAGGGTATTGTCTACCTGGAAATAATTAAACATGGACATTTTTTCCAGCGGAATGCCATATCCATTGTTGATCTTGATTTTGGGACTACCGTATATAGTCAGGAAATAGCGGTCTTCATCTATCGTATTAAACAGCTGATCGCCATCAAAATCAATTAATCCGATAGCAAAACGATTGCCATCCGGATCCATAAAATAGTTTCCAACGATCTTGCTTTTGGATTGTAAAAAACCAAGGTGCCCATCATGCACACTGCCTTTATTCACAAAAAGGCTGTCTTTCATCATAATCCGGTAGCGGTTTGTATTGGCCGTCACCGTTGATTTTGGTGCTTGTTTTTGACCTGCACATCCGAACAGGAGTGTCAGGGTGGTTACCATGCAATATAGCTGCCATCCTTTTTGGATCATATCAGCGCGGGTTTTTCAAGGGTAAGAGCGGCTATCCGCTCCGGATAAACCGCTCTTACGCAGGGATGGGTTACTGAGGATCTTTACCAAAATTCTCGTCTCCGGTACCGGTTTCGCAATTCCAGTCGTCGTATTCGGTGTATCTTTTCCAGGTGTTGCCTAACAGATCAAGGCGAGGGAGGCCGTAAACACGGTAACCTCCTTTAACATCTTTGGAAGAAACTTTGAAAGCTTCAAAAGCC
Source organism: Saprospiraceae bacterium (assembly GCA_035299505.1). Classification (GTDB taxonomy): domain Bacteria; phylum Bacteroidota; class Bacteroidia; order Chitinophagales; family Saprospiraceae; genus M3007. The sequence goes on from DATGWL010000115.1 coordinate 5,810, forward strand.
TCCATCAATTTTTGCTTTTTCATATTGGGTGGATCTTAAATCGATTTTTGGCCTCTTTTTAAATGCCTGCATGTTATAAACATACAAGCCGGGTGGCCTTTTTCCCGGTTTCAACCAAAGGAAACTCGCGCGAACTGTAATCCTTCAATCAGAAACACGGCAAAAATCAGTCTCGCTACTGCCAAAATTTGGCAGCCGAAAAAAAGGGTCCAATTTTTTTTCGCCACCACGAATAGTCATTAGATTTTCTTTCCCAACCAGTATAGAAAATTCAATTTTCACCGGTTCAGAATAGTAATACGTGTCTGCATGCTTGTCGTAGGCAATAGGGAAGCCCTGATTGCGCAGGTTGCCTAATAAACGGTACAGGTTTCGCTCACTGATATTGAGCCGATCAGCCAGGTTTTGCGGAGTTCCTGTGGCGCGTGTGCGTACCAGATGGTCAATCCGCTGAAGCAAAAAAAGGTCTGTGAAGATATTCATGTCCAACGTGTGTTTGTAGCTTGGAGCTATTGATTAAAGTAGTTTTATGTGCTTATCATGATTAGACTTCCTGCGAAAGTGTTTTGGGAGCATGAAGCCTATTTGGAACGGCGGTCGCTATACTCCTGTTCAATCACCTAATTCAAGCTGATTTTTAACCAAATCATAATAAAATCCACGTTTTGCAGCCAGTTCTGCATGTGTACCCTTTTCCACAATGCAGCCTTTATCCAACACCACAATCTGATCAGCATGTTTAACCGTGCTCAGTCGATGCGCCACCACTACCACCGTTTTAGTAGAGCCGGAATGTCCGTTCAGGTCTGATTGAGGTTTGTAAAATTTTTCCAGGTTTTCTACAATGGCCCGCTCGTTGTTGGCATCCAACGCATTGGTGGCTTCATCAAAAAACAGGTAATCCGGGTTTTTATACACGGCTCTTGCAATCAACAACCTCTGACGCTGCCCCTGACTGATACCGTTGCCCCGGGCCCCGATTTTAGTGTTGTATTGAAGGGGTAAGGTTTCTACAAAAGACCTGATATTAGCCATTTCAACAGATTTAAGCAATTTCGTCGCTTCCGGATGCTCGTCACATTCTGCAATATTATTGGCAATTGTATCCGAAAAAATAAATCCGTCTTGCATGACCGACCCACAGCCTTTCCGCCATTCCGGTGGATGAATGCTGGACAAAGGGATGCTTCCAACCCTGATCTGACCTTGAGTTGGTGTATAGAATCCGAGCAATAGTTTAAGGAGCGTGGTTTTACCACTTCCGCTGGCGCCAACAATGGCCGTTACCTGTCCCTGAGGGATATGCAGGGTGATGTTTTTCAACACATCTTCGTGGAGTGCGTTGTATCGGAACGACAGGTTTTCCAGATACAAACTGCCTTCTCCGCTGTGTTTGAATGTTTCCCAGTTGATCGAGTTAACGGCGCTGCCTTCGTCGGCCACCTGATGAATTTCATTCATGCGCTCCAGGCTTATTCTGGCATCCTGCGCTGAGCGTATAAAGGTAATGAATTGCTGGAGAGGAGCATCCAGCTGGCCTACCATGTATTGTGTGGCCAGCATCATCCCCAGTGTCATGTGTCCATCAATGACAGCCTGCGCGGCCAAAAAAGTGATCAGGATATTTTTACTCTGATTGATGAATCCAGCGCCTGCATCCTGCCACTGTGCCAGGTTGAGTGATTTCCAGTTGGTTTGGAATAGTTGCGCCTGAATTCCAGTCCAGAGGGTGCGTCGTTTGCGTTCAGATCCCTGAAGTTTAATTTCCTGCATAGCCTGAATCATTTCAATCAGGGTGTGGTTGTTTTCTCCCGATTGCCGAAAACGGATATAGTCCAGTTCTTTTCTGCGCCGCAGGAAAAAAGTAATCCAACCCAAATAGAGCAAAGCCGCCAGACTAAACACGCCAAATATGGCGCTGTTATAGAAAAACAATATAACACTAAAGACCAGGAAATGAAACAGGGAAAACAACACCGGAAGGGCTGATTGGGTAAGGAAGGTTTCTATCCTCGTTTGATCGCCAATGCGTTGCATCAAATCGCCGGTCATTTTGGTATCAAAGAACCCAAGTGGAAGCCGCATCAGTTTGGCCAGAAAATCGTTCACCATCGACACGTTTACGCGGGTACCTATGAACAGAAGAATTCTGGTTTGCAAAAACTGGATGGTAAGCTGACTGGCAAAAAGTATCAGCTGCGCCAGTAAGATTAAGTGTATAAAACCAAGGTTCCGGGCGTTTATTCCCTGATCTACAATGCTTTGGGTAAGCAATGGGAATAACAACAGCAACAAACTGCCCAGGGCCATACCCAATAACACCTGTAGCAGTAGCCGGGTATGAGGCTGCAGGTAATTCCATAAAGTGCGGAAATAACCGCCACCTGATACAACCGTATGCTCTGTTTGGTAAAATGCAGGCGTTGGCTCCAATAAGATCACAATACCCTGCCCGGCATCACTCACCCACGATTGCTCAAATTGCTTGCGGGTGAGCCGGAATTTACCCGCACCAGGGTCTGCAACCCAGACAAACTGCTTGCTCACTTTGTATACCACTACAAAATGTTGTTGTTCCCAGTGGGCTATACAGGGAAGCGGGGCGTTCATCAGGCAGGCTGTGTCTTTACCGGAATCCAGCGGAATTTTTACAGTCATGGCCCGAAATCCAATACGTTCGGCTGCTTCCATGATGCCTTGCGCCGACACGCCATCTTTACCAATATAGCTGAGTTCTCTTAGGTAGGGCAAGGGCAATTGCCTTCCATAGGCCGCCGCTACCATCATCAGACAGGTAGGGCCGCAATCCATAGCGTCGCGCTGTTGGAAAAATGGGAATCCAAGGGCCATCGGTAAATGGAGTAGTTTTGTGTCAGTCAAAGCCCACACTGTCATTCAGGAGAATACAGTGGCGCATCATCACAGCAAAGCGCTATGAAAACAATAAAATACTGTTGGCTGAAAAACCAAAATCCGATGGATGGAAGGGAAAAGGAGGTGTAAAGGCGGGTGAAAATGACAATGACAGCCTTCTGCCGGGAGAAAGTTTTTCCATGGTTAATGATGCGTGAGTATTAAAGAAACTATTTGAAAGTCGAAGATATCTGGTTTTTTCCACTACACAACTCTATTTTTGACAAATTATTGTTTTTTGTCAAAAATAGACTTAATTCACCAGCCCGCTACTCCGTTTTACTCCAGGGCGCAGCGCTCCGCTTCTTGCCACTCAACAACAAATACATCACCGGTATCACAAACAAGGTCAAAATCAAGGAAAACATCAAACCGCCTACTACCACTACACCCAACCCAATACGACTCGTACTGGCCGCGCCCAGCGACATAGCGATAGGCAATGCGCCCAGAGCCGTGGCCAGGGTGGTCATGAGGATCGGGCGCAGACGTGCCTGCGCGGCCTCCCAAACAGCCTGACTCTTGGGTATGCCGGCGTCGCGTTTCTGGTTGGCAAATTCCACAATCAGGATACCATTCTTGGTTACCAATCCAATCAGCATGATCATACCAATCTGGGAGAAAATGTTGAACGTATTGCCGGTGGCCCACAAACTCAGGTACGCGCCCGCAATAGCCAGCGGAACCGTCAGCATGATGATGAGCGGATCCCGGAAACTTTCAAACTGCGCAGCCAGGATGAGGTAAATGAGCATCAGGGCCAGCAGGAAAGCAAAGGAGGTGTTGCCGCTGCTCTCACGGAAATCGCGGGAAGGACCGCTCAGGTCGGTCTGGAACGACTCGTCCAGCACACTGGCGGCAATGCGTTCCATGGCTTCAATGCCCTCGCCAAGGGTTTTACCCGGCGCCGGGGCCGCGCTGATGGTGGCAGATTTGTAGCGGTTGTGGTGATACAATTGCGGTGGATTGCTGGTTTCTTCAAACTTCACAATATTGTCCAGCTGTACCATTTCGCCGCGGTTGTTGCGCACATAAAGCGAGGCCAGATCCAGCGGTTCATCGCGATTGGCCCGGTCTACCTGACCAATTACCTGGTATTGACGGCCGTTTTGCAGGAAATACCCAAAACGCCTGCCGGAAAGCGCCAGCTGAATGGTTTGGCTCACATCCAACACACTCACGCCCAGCTCGGCGGCCTTGAGGCGGTCTATGATGACCTGCAATTCCGGTTTGTTGAATTTCAGGTTTACGTCTACGTTGGCAAAAGTGGGATCCTTTCGGGCTTCATCCAGGAATTTGGGAATAACCGTTTTCAGTTTTTCAAAATCCAGGGTCTGTATCACAAATTGCACCGGCAAGCCGCGCCCAAAACCAATGGTAATGGTTTCTTCCTGGGATGGAAACATCCGCGCTTCCGGCATTTTGCGGGTCATAGACAGCAGTTGGTTGTAAATTTCCATCTGACTCCGCTTGCGCTCCTGCGGGTCGGTGAGCAGCAAACTCACAAAACCGGAGTTGGTGCTGGCTGTACCAAAGCCCGGCGCTGTGATGCCAAACACCATGCGCTTTTCCGGGATAGAATCCATCAACTTTTGCGATAAACCGTAAATAATGGACTCCATTTTATCATAATCCGTGCCCTCTGGCGCCGTTAAATTGGTGCGGATCAGACTGCGGTCTTCCAGCGGCGCCAGCTCGCTTTTGATTTGTCCCTGAAAATACCAGATCATGCCAAAACAGGCCACCAGCAAACCCAGGCTCAGCCACCTGAAACGCATAAACGAGCGCAGACTATTGCCGTAAATACGCTCCATGCCGGCAAAAAACGGTTCGGTTACGGTGTAAAACCAGCCGTGTGTTTTCACGTTGCCGCCCAGTTTGACGTTGAGCACCGGTGTGAGGGTAAGGGATACAAAGGCTGAAATCAATACCGCGCCGGCCACCACAATGCCGAATTCCCGGAACAAACGCCCGGTAAAGCCCTGCAAAAAGATCACCGGAATGAATACCACGGCCAGGGTAATGGAGGTACTGATTACCGCAAAGAAGATCTCTTTGGTGCCTTCCCGTGCCGCCGTCCATTTGTCCATGCCGGCCTCACGTTTTTTAAAGATATTCTCCGTTACCACAATCCCGTCGTCTACCACCAGGCCGGTTGCCAGTACAATGGCCAGCAGGGTTAACACATTGATACTGAATCCAAAAAGCCACATCAGGAAGAACGCGCCAATCAGCGATACCGGGATGTCGATCAAGGGGCGCAGGGCAATAATCCAGTTGCGGAAAAACAGGTAAATGATCAGTACCACCAGTCCGATGGCAATGAACAGGGTTTCTGTTACCTCGCTGATGGCCCGGCGGATGAAGCGGCTTTTATCAATGCCCACGTTCATCACGATGTCGGCTGGCAGTTCCTTCTCAATCTGCTCATAGCGACGATAAAACTCATCTGTAATTTCCACCCAGTTGCTGCCGGGCTGTGGAATAATAGCCAGCGAAACGCCTTGAACCAGGTTTCGTCGGGCGCCGGTTTCTTCATTTTCCGGTCCGAGTATGGCCTCGCCAATGTCGCGGAAACGAATGGTGCTTCCAGCGCTTTGGCGAATGATCATGTTGTTGAAATCGTCTTCAGTTTGCAGCCTGCCGAAGGTTTTTACGGTCATCTCCGTGGCGTCGCCGCGCACTTTGCCGCCCGGCAATTCCACGTTTTCGCGTGTGAGGGCCGCTAGCACATCCTGGGCTGTAAGTCCGTAGGCCGCCATTCTGGCCGGGTCCATCCACAGACGCATGGCAGGCAGTTTGGATCCAAAAACGTTTACGGCAGATACCCCGGGGATGGTTTGTATTTTCTCCCGAATCACGTTTTCCGCATAGTCCGAAAGCTCCATGATGCTTCGGGTACTACTCTGAATGGGCACGAAAAGGATGGGGTCCCCGCTGGCGTCGGCTTTGGTTACCACGGGTGGCGCATCAATGTCTTGCGGGAGGTTGCGCTGGGCCTGACTCACCTTGTCGCGCACGTCGTTGGCAGCCTGTTCGAGGTCTACACCGAGGTCGAATTCTACCGTAATGTTACTGTTGCCCAGGGCGGATGAGCTGGAAATGGTTCGGATACCGGCAATACCGTTGATGGCCCGTTCCAGAGGTTCGGTTACCTGACTTTCAATTACTTCGGCGTTGGCGCCGGTATAATTGGTGCGCACGGTAATGTTGGGTGGGTCAATGGCGGGATACTCCCGAACGCCCAAAAAGGTATACCCAACTGCGCCGAAAAACACAATCAGGATACTCATTACAGTGGCAAATACCGGCCGACGAAGGGAAAAATCAGGTAAACTCATAAAACGCAAAAAAGTAGCCCCATCGGGGCGGTAATATTTGTAGCCCCAGCGGGGCGGCCACATTTGTAGGCTAAGGTCCGAATTGGTTCCTAAACAAGGTAAAAAATTTGTTACAGACCTTGAAGGTTTTTAAAATCCTGGGAGGTCCGACATAGCCTGGTGAGTATTTTTCAGAAACACGCTAAAGTGTTTCTTGTTCAGCAAGGGATCTGTTCCGCAAGTCCACATTCACCAGTATCGCCGCTGAAAGAAAAAACAGCGATCCAATTTTATCCGTTTCAATAAAATCATTCATCAGCATGAGGATATTAATCAGCACAAAACACAACAGCGCCGACAACAACGCCACCCGGATACGGATATCTTTGGTTTGATGGTAGATTTTTTCCCCTTTCAACATCACCACCACGCAAAACAGCAGGAAAAAACACAACCCCGGCAAACCTTCCTCCACGGCCATCATCAAAAAATAATTGTGTGTGCTGCTCTGTTCCGGGTTATCCGATACATAAGTGCGGAAACTGGTCACCGTATAATTTTTGTAATAAGTATAAAAGGTAGCCGGCCCAAAACCCATCAGTGGCCGGTCCTGAATCATATAACTGGCTGCCACCCAGCGGTACACCCGCTCCATGGTGGAAATATCTTCCAGCTTGGTGGTTGCCTCCAGGAGCCGGTCGAAACGCTGGTGGGAAATGGTTTTTTCAAATTCAGGTGCAAAAAGCAACCAGTTGTTGTCGGTTCTTAAAAACACCACAAAGCCGGCAAAAAACAGTGCCGCAGCCACCAGTGCCGCTTTCATCCAGCGCAACCGCACCACCCAGTACACACAAATAGCCAATACCAGGGCTCCGTAAGCTGCCCGCGTGTATGCAAAATTGATGCCCACCAGCAATACCAGTATCCCCAGCACCAGCCACCACCAGGATGGCGAAAAACGTCGGTACCAGTACGTGCCATACCACACAAATGGCAGGAAAATAGCCAGTAAACAGGCATACATCACGTGGTTGCGGAAAAAGGGCTCCAGACAACCATTGATGGATTCAAAAGAAAAATCGTAGCCCGCGTGGCGGTAAACAATAGAAATGGTGGCAAAAAACAGCGGTACAAAAAACCACCAGAGCAAGGATCGGAAATCACGTTCATCGTTCAGAAAACGTCCGGCCCAGAAGTAAAAAACAACCACATACCAGCCCTTGGCCAGCATGGATTTAAACGAAATCAACAGGTTTTGGGAGGTGACCACGGTGAGCATCAGCCAAAACAGATGCGCAAACAACGCCAGTGTAATAGGATGCCGCAAATAACGTACATCCACTTTGCGCCAGTTTTGCGGAAACCAGATCAAACCCGCCAGCGTCAGCACCCACATCAGCGGCTCCGACGGCAAATCCGTAGCCAAACCGCCCGGCAACGATACCTCCGTAGAAATGGGAATACAGCCCAGCATCAGGAAAAAAACCTTCCTGAAATCCACCAGCGCCAGCCACAATAAACCCACCCCGAATGGCGCCAGCGCAATATAAGGCATCTCCAAAGCCAAACCCGCCATGATGCACAGCAAACTCAGGGCAATAAACGCCACCACCAGTCGTCCTTGCGGATGACTTTCCGGAACAGAAAAAAGGCGGTTGACGAGTTTTAGCATGTATGGTGTTGTTTATGGGGCATTTTGAGGTCATTTAAGGTCATTTGGGGGTCATTTAAGGTCATTTGGGGGTCATTTAGGTTATTGGGGGGCATTTAGGTCATTTGGTGGGCTTTGGGGGTTAAATTCAGCGTGGGTTGTCATCCAGAGCGCAGCGGAGGACCTACACAAGCCAGGCTATTCGGGTACATTGGGCCAAGGCATTTCGAAAACCGGGCTTGTGTAGGTCCTTCGCTGCGCTCTGGATGACAATCCACGCTGAGCTAAGTAGCCAAATGACCTCTAAATGGCCCAAGTGACCATAAATGACCTCTAAATGGCCTAAATGACCCCAAAATGACCTCTAAATGGCCCAAATGACCATAAATGACCTCTAAATGGCCTAAATGACCCAAATGACCCCCAAATGACCCCCAAATGACCTAAATTACCCTCTACCTATGCTCCAACTCCTTCCAGTTTACATCCCTGTAGGCATCGGCCAGTAGCGCGGCCAGGAGGGTGAACAGGAAGGCCGCAACAACCGCCCCAATTACAATCATACTCCGTTTGGGGCGTTGCTTAACCATGGCCGGTTCGGCTGGAACCACGAGTTGCACTGCGGGTATTTTGGTATTGTATGCTGCCAGTATCTGGTTGTAGCGCTCCAGGTCGAAACTGAACTGCTTGCGCGCCTGATTGTGCAAATCGTTGGCGATAGACACCTTGCCGATGCCCTCATTGTAATCGCGAATACTCAACACCCCGTCTTTAGGCTGGCGCGATAACAGCATTTCGCGCTGCCGCATAGCGCCTCGCAGATTAGCTTTGATGTATTCCACTGTATCTGCCGGAATCAGTGGGTTGCCATTCAACACTTCAAGTCGCGCACGGTTGCGGGCAATGTCTTCCTCCGCCCGGCTGAGTTGCTCTGAAAGCTGCTCACCCTGAAAGCCACCCGAATAAATATGATATTCAGACTGTATGTTTTTGAGGCTATCGCCAAGGCGAAGCAGTTCTGCGTTTTTGCGTTTCAAATTGACATCAAAGGATGCCAGTAATTGAGCCTGACTGTTTTTGGTGAGCCGCTGGGCAATATCATCAATTTTTTCCCGTGCCCCATTGGCTAAATCTGATGCCAGTTTTGGATCGGTGTCTTCCACCGTCAGTTCAATGGCATCATTCTTGTTTTTTTGCACACTATACAACTCCCGGAATTTCAGTCGCGCCCAGTGCCTGCCTTCCGCGCTGCTAGAGTCAATATCGTAATGCGCAAACAACTGGTAGCGATCAATCATGTAATCCACCAGTTCATTGCTGGACGCAATTTCCAGCAAACGATCCACATCGCGGTCGGTACCGAAGTACTCCGTAACCTTGGTCATGGCTCCAAAAATCAACTCCGGTTTGGAGAGATCCTGGTTTGCCGGGTAAAAAATGGTGGTTGACCGGAAATAATTATCCATACGCAAGGCCAGGGCTGCACTGCCTATCAAGGCAATCAGACAAACATTGCGAAGGGCTTTTCTCCAGCGGTAAATCGTGCCAAATACGCCGAGGAGTGTGTCGCGGTTGCTCATATTGTAGAGAAAAATGGTTGGGGCTGTTGTGCGGAACGACCGGCTAGGGCAAAACGTTGCTACCACCGGACGCAAAAAGAGCCGCAAAAGTAGCAATAATAAGCGCCAAACAAGGTACATGGCCCGGTGTTTGCCTTGCACTTGCCACGGATTGTAAAAAAGACCTGAAAACCTCGCGGAAAATCAAAGTTCCGGGCAACCTGATAAACCGTTTTCGCATCATTACCCCGCAACTAATCCCAGCGCCGGGCGCCAACACCGGCAAAAAAAAATTGGACACGACTGAAAAACGAGCTAACCACGATTTTCAGGTACTGTCTGAGCAAACCATCCTGCTTTTTCACATGACGAAGAAGAACAGCCTTCTTGCGGCTATCGCCATTTGCTCCATCTGCGCACTCTACGCTTTCGCTTACCCCGAAGCCGTAAAAGAAAATGTGCTCACCCTGCTCTTCCCGGAGGGAGAACGGCCCATCGCCGTTGAATACCTCCCGGAACCTCAAACCGCGCAGGTAGACACCTTCCCGCCGCTCAGCGAACGGTATGGAGACTTCATACACTCCGGATCAGGCAATCCCATTGACCTGCGCGACCCGCGGGCCATTGAGCGTGAGGTGGAATACGATGCAGAAACCAATATGTACATCGTAACCGAACGCATCGGCGAAGACTTCTACCGCGCACCTACCTACATGACCTTCGAGGAATATGTGCGCTACCGCGATCAGCAGCAGCAACGGGATTATTTCGACCGGCTCCAGGGCGTGGTTTCCGCCGATGGCCGCAGCGCCGACGGTACTACCGACCCGGTATCCAAATTCAATTTCAAAAATTCGCTCATCGACCGCCTGTTCGGAGGTACCAATGTGGATATCAAACCACAGGGTAATATCAACCTGACTTTCGGGTACGACTGGCAAAAAATTCAGAACCCCATCCTGACCCTCCGCCAGCAAACCAATGGCAACTTCGATTTTGACATGGACATCAATATGAGTGCCCAGGGCAAAATCGGGGAAAAGTTGAACCTCAACTTCAACTACAACACCCAGGCTACCTTCGATTTCGACAACCAGATGAAGATCAACTACGATACGAAGGGGTTTTCTGAAGACGAAATCATCCAAAACGTAGAGGCTGGTAACGTTTCCATGCCCCTGCGCTCCAACCTGATCAAAGGCGCCCAAAACCTCTTCGGTGTTAAAACCGAAATGAAATTCGGTCACCTCCGCACCACCCTCGTAGCTTCCCAACAGCGCAGCCGCCAGCAAAGCCTCAAAATTCAGGGCGGTTCGCAGGTGCAAACCTTTGAAAAACCTATCGACGAATACGACGAAAACCGCCACTTCTTCATCAGCCACTGGAACCGAAACGAGTTCGAGCCGGCCATGAAATGCCTGCCAGTGCCACAATCGCTGTTCAGCATCACACGTCTGGAAGTATGGATCACCAACGATAAACAGGAATTCCAGAATACCCGCGACGTATTGCCACTTGCTGATCTGGCCGAACCAGATTCCTGCAATATAAATTGGAAAACGGTAACTCCGCCCAAGGATATCAAAGGCAAAGGCCTGCCTGCCAACCAGAGTAACGGTTTGTATCCAAAGATTCTTGAAGAACTGGCACAAGACTCTACCATTCGTTTCAGCGATCGCGTAGTGAGCCGCCTGAACGGACCAGATTTCAACCTGAAACAAATCCGCGACTTTGAAAAAATGAATGCCCGCCTGCTTTCCCCGCAGGAATACACCTACAATGAGCAACTGGGCTTCCTCAGCATCAACCTCAACGTACAACCCGACCAGGTAGTGGGTGTGGCGCTTTCTTATACGTACAACGGTATCCCTTACAAAATCGGTGAATTCTCCGATGAAGTACCCAAAAAGAGCTCCATCGATACGCTGAAAACCAACGTGCTTTTCCTCAAAATGCTGAAAAGCACCACGGCCAACGTGCGTTACCCGATCTGGGACCTGATGATGAAAAACATCTACGCTGTAGGTACCGCCAACGTGGACCCACAGGAATTCCGTTTCGATGTGTTTTACGAAGACCCGGGTAAAGGCCAGAAGCGCTTCCTCGATGGCGCCCTGATCCCTGACGGACTGAAAGCCCGTCCGTTGCTCCAGGTATTTGGACTGGATAACCTGAACCTGCAGGGCGACCCCGGCGCCGATGGTATATTCGACTTTGTGCCGGGACTAACCATAAACCTTCGCTCGGGGCGCATTATGTTCCCGGTACTGGAGCCCTTTGGTTCCGACCTGTTGGATAAGATCGCGGAGGCAAATAATGGTCCACTCACACCGGACCAGGAAAAAGCCCTCAAAACCAGTCTCATTTACCAACAACTATACGACAGTACCTCCTTTGTAGCCCGGGAATACCAGCAGCTAAACCGTTTCATGCTGCGGGGATCGTACAAATCCAGTACCTCCTCCGAGATTTCCCTCGGAACCTTCAACCTCCCTCCGGGCTCCGTGCGCGTAACTGCGGGCGGTACGCCCCTGCGCGAGGGAGTTGACTACTCTATCGATTACAATATCGGTAAAGTGCGTATCCTGAACGACGCTATCCTGCAATCAGGCCAGAGTGTCAACGTGAGCTTCGAAGACAATACCTTCTTCGGGTTCCAGGCCAGAAGCATGATCGGCGCGCGTTTTGATTATGCTTTCAACAAGGATGTGAGCGTAGGTGGTACGTTCATGAACCTGTTTGAACGCCCGCTCACCCAAAAAGTAAACTTTGGCGACGACCCCATCAATAATAAGGTGTTTGGTTTGGACTTTAACATTTCCAAAGACGCGCCATGGCTCACCAAACTGGTAGACAAGCTGCCGCTTATTTCTACCAAAGAGCCTTCCTCCATTGCCGCTACAGCTGAGGTGGCTGCACTGAAACCCGGTCACAACCGCGCCATCAATCAGGGGGGCGACCAGGGGGGTACGGTGTATATCGACGACTTTGAGGGAAGTACCGCCAATATTCCACTCACCAACCAGTTCAACCAGTGGATAATTGCCTCAGTGCCACAGGGAGATACCCTGTTTCCTGAATCGCAACTGCCCGATCCGGGTATTTCCCTGGGCGCCAACCGCGCAGGCCTTTCCTGGTATATTTCCGACCCCAGTGCGCGCGACCAGACTGACGGAACCGATCCTTATACCAGTTTGATCCAGTATCAGGACATCTTCCCAAATCGCCAGCTCACACCATTTGAGCAATCCAGTCTGCGTCCGCTCGACGTAACCATTTACCCGCGCGAACGTGGTCCGTATAACTTCGAAATTCCGGAAGGTTATGCTCACTCTGCCGGTTTGAATACCAATGGTGAACTCAATTTGCCAGCCACACGTTGGGCGGGCTTTATGAAAGAGGTAAACACCAATGACTTCGAAGCGGCCAACGTGGAGTTCATTGAATTTTGGGTATTGAACCCGTACATGAACAAAACCGACGGCGAAACCGTATCAGATGCCGGTCAGATGTACATCGACCTGGGCTCTATTTCGGAAGACGTGATGCGCGATGGTCGCCAATTTTTTGAAAACGGTTTGCCTACTGGTACCAATAACGTAGCTGTAGACCTTTCGCCATGGGGGCGTGTACCCATTGAAGCGCCGGTAGTGAACGCTTTTGATAACAACAACGAAAGCCGTGCAGAACAGGATTTGGGCCTCGATGGTATGGACAACGAACAGGAAAAATCCATCGGTGAAGTGGGGCAATGGTTTGCCGCCATTCAGGCATCGCCAAACCTTTCGCCAAACTTTAAAATGGCGGTAGAAAAAGACCCGTCTAACGACGACTTCCTGTACTTCCGCGATGCTTCGTTCCCGCAGGCGCCAGCCGGCCCCGGCCTGTTGAACCGCTATCGCCGCTTCAACAACCAGCAAGGCAACTCCCCGGCCAACCAAAACCAAAACAATATCCTCAACCCCTCCAGCACCAACTACCCGGACCAGGAAGACCTGAACCGCGACCGCTCGCTGAACGAAACCGAGGCTTATTTCCGCTATACCATTGATCTGAAAAAAACCTTCCAGAACGGTCAGGAAGTGATTGATGCCGAGCACCCTGCTATTGCGGATTATGTAACCAACACCGTTACTTTCAATAAAAACGGCAACGAATACATCTGGTATCGCTTCAAAGTGCCCCTCGACGATGTAAAACGCAAAGCCATCGGCGGTATTGAAGACTTCCGTTCCATCCGCTTCATTCGTGTTTTCTGGAAAGGCTTTACCGAGCGCACTACTTTCCGTTTTGCTACCTTCGAGCTGGGTCGTAACCAATGGCGTCGTTTCAAACAACAACTGGCCGGCTGCGGTCAGGATGCGCCAAAACCGGATCCTATTCCGTTCGATGTGAATGCTGTAAACATTGAGGAAAACTCTGCGCGCCAGCCCTTCAACTACACCATTCCGTTCGGTATCCAGCGTGAGCAATCTGTAGGTGCATTCCCCGACATTTTGCAGAACGAGCAGTCGCTCTCCATGAACGTTTGCGATTTGAAATACTGCGATGCACGGGCTATTTTCAAGAGCCTGAACATGGACCTGCGCCAGTTCAAAAGCATGAAAATGTTTGTACACGCCGAGGAAGTGAACAACGAAATGCTGGATAGCTCGGACCTAAAAGTGTTCATTCGTATGGGTTCTGACTATACACGGAACTACTACGAGTATGAATTGCCCTTAAAGATCTCGGATCCTACCAAGCTCAACGGAAACCCGGATAGTCGCGAGTATAAAGACGAAGTCTGGCTCAACCAGTTTGAGTTCCCGCTGGAATTACTGACCGATATTAAAACGCAGCGCAATGCCAATCCCTCTCCTGATCCGAATGAACCATTTATTGGTTTTGACCCCAATAACCCGGACGCCCGGGTGACAATCTTTGGTAATCCGAACCTGGGATACGTAAAGGGCATCATGCTTGGGGTGCGCAACAGTGATCCTGACAAGGAACCACACTGCTTTGAAGTCTGGTTCAATGAGTTGCGCCTGTCAGGGTTCAACGAAAAGGCCGCTTTTGCCGGTCAGGCCCGGGTAGACATGAAACTCGCCGATTTGGGTAACATATCCATGTCGGGCAACTACACCAGCATCGGCTGGGGAAGTATTGAGGAAAAACTGGCCCAGCGCCAACGGGAGGAGGTAATCCAGTACGACGTGTCTACCAACATCGAACTGAGCAAATTCCTGCCGGAAAAATCTGGCATTAAACTGCCTTTATACGCCCAGTACTCCAACGTAACCCGCAACCCGGAATACGATCCGTACGACCTGGATATCAAGCTGAAAGACAAGCTGCGCGATGCGCCTAATTCGCAGGTGCGCGACAGCATTAAATCCAGCGCCCAGGATGTAACCGTAATCAAGGGTTTCAACCTTACCAATGTGCGGATAGAGCGCAAGGGCAAGGCGCGCAAAGTTCCGCTACCCTGGAACATTGAAAACTTCAGCCTTACCTACGCCTACAACGAACAGGATAGACGCACACCGTTCATCCTCAACGATGAGCAACGGCAATACAAAGGCGGTCTGGATTGGCAATATGGTACGGGCCTGAAGCCGTTCACGCCGTTTAAAAAGCTGATCAAGAAGGATAAGTATCTAAAATTCATCACGGAATTCAACTTCAATCCGCTGCCTAATACCTACGGGTTCAATACCAATATGGAGCGGTTCAGGGGCATTACCGTGTATCGTTTTGCCGGCGAAGACCCCGCATTGAACACCTACTACAACCGTCGTTTCACCTGGGATCGGAACTACGATCTGGGTTGGGATATCACCAAGGCACTGCGCTTCAATTTCGACGCCAATGCCAGAAGCCTGATTGATGAGCCACTGGAATACTCAGAAGGTGGTGTGCGGGTAACCCGCGATCAGCGCCGCGACTCCATCATCACAAACCTGAAAAAACTGGGTCGCCCGAAACTGTACACCCATACGGGAAGCCTGAACTGGACCCTGCCCTTCAAGCAGATTCCGTTCCTGGATTTCATCAATATGAAGGCCTCCTACACCGCAGGGTACACCTGGACGGCCCAATCGTTGAAACTGCAAAACCTGGACGCAGGAGATTACAAAGAGTATGTAAACTCCCGTAGCCTGGGTAACACCATCCAGAACAACAATACCCGACAAATCAACGGCGATTTCAACTTTGAAACGCTGTACAACAAGAGCAAGTACCTGGCCAGGATCAACAAACCAGGCAAGGCGCCTTCCGGCGGCGCCGGAGGCGGCAAAAACTCAGTGCCAGGCGGTAAAAATCGCGGTGGCCGGGGTGGAAACGACGACTCCAGCCCCAATCCGGATCGGGGAGGCGGCAAACCGGGCTCGCTGGACCCTAGCGGCGGCGGCAAAGCTCCGGGCGTATCCGGCGGCGGCGGTAAAGGCAAAGACGGCGCACCAACGCCTTCCATGGATCGAAACGACCCAACCGCACCACCTCCGGCAGATAAAAGCAATCCGGCCGGCGGCGGCATCGCTCCTTCCGGCGGCTCACCACTGCCGGGCGGTATAGACCCAACCACCGGACGTCCAACCCGGAATCGTCAGAATGTGCCCGGCGCCGATCCGGGCGCAGGGGGCAAATCTGATCCGGATGGCGGCGGCAAAGGCAAAGACCCGGGTGGAAAAGGTCAAAAAGGCAAAGACAAAAAGAAAGAAGACCGTCAGCCATCGCTGGCCGAACGCATAGCCTTGCGCCCGCTCATGCTCGTGCGCAAAGCCCGCTTTACCTATTCCGAAAACCGAAGCAACGTGATTCCGGGCTTCACCCCGGATACACGTCTGATGGGTCTGAGCGAAGGCTTCGATGCGCCAGGTTGGGCATTCGTATCCGGTTTGCAGGAAGCCGACCGTCCTTACCTCGACAGGCTGGGGGCAGCTGGCAATATTACGCACCGTCCGGAGCTCAACCAGCAGGTGATGAGAAACTACACCCAGAACCTGGAAATGGGCGTTACCATTGAGCCGTTTACGGATTTCCGTGTGGAGGTAAACGTGAACAAACAGTACACCCGCAACAGCACCGAACTGTTTAAAGACACTTTCTTCAACCTCGATCCGATGAATGTGTACTTCGAGCACCGCGCAGCACGCGACCTGGGTAGCTACACCATTTCGTTCCTGTCGGTGAATACCATGTTCGAAAAAGATATTGCCGGATTGTTCAGCAGGTACGAGAATATTCGTCCGCAAATTTCCGAACGCCTGGCGCGCGAAAACGGCATTCCTGCCGACTCCCTGCACGCCATCGACAACGGTTACAAGCAAGGTTATGGCCGTATTCACCAGGAGGTGCTGATTCCGGCGTTCCTGGCTGCGTACACCAAGCAGGATCCGGGCAAGGTGAACATGAATATTTTCAAAACCATGCCCATGCCCAACTGGAAACTCACGTACAACGGCCTGTCGAAAGTGGGCAAGCTGAAGAACTTCTTCTCCAGCGTACAGATCTCCCACGGGTACAAAAATACCCTGACGGTAAATCAGTACAACACCGACATTTTCTACGAACAGAACCTCAGCAATGGTCCTAACGGCACTCGCAGCATTGATCCGTTGAACTACAACTACACCGCGCGTTACGAGATTCCGCAGGTGGTGATCAACGAGCAGTTCCAGCCACTGTTTGGTTTGGATGTGAAGCTGAAAAATGAAATGACTTTCAAGGCGGATTACAAAAAATCACGCACCTTGTCTATGTCGTTCATCGACTATCAGTTGTCTGAAACCAACAGCACCGGGTATTCTGCCGGCTTTGGCTACCGCCTGAAAAACGTGAATATTCCATTCCTGACTGGTAAAAAGAAAGACGGCACCAAAAGCAAATCCAAGCGTAAGTCTAAAAACAGCAAGAAGAAAAACAATGATCCGACAGCGCCGCCAACTCCTCCCGGTGGGGCGGGTGGCACTTCTGCCAACGACATGACCTTCAAGTTTGATTTCGAGGTACGCGACGATATCACGATTGCCCACATTCTCGATAGTCCGAACGAAGCGCAACCTACCCGTGGCGCCCGTACTATCAGCCTCAACCCGCAGGTAGAGTATGCCCTCAACAAGCGACTCAAACTGCGTCTGTTTGTGGATTATCGCAAAACAGTGCCTAAAACTTCGCAGTCCTTCCCGATTACAACCCTTAATTCGGGTGTGACGGTACAGTTCTCGTTGAACTAGGGCTAGGGAAGGTGTTTTACCGCGGAGGTGCGTTGGCACTTAAACTGAGCGTCTCACTCCAAGTGAGACGCTCAGTTTAAGTGCCAACGCGCCTTTGTAGTAAAAAAACCTCTGCGCCTCCGCGATGAAAAAAACTATCTTCGCGCCTTCCTCCATCTTCCCGTCTAATGCCCAGCATCCCGTTCTACATGCGTTTGGTATATGCCTTTTTCAGAGGGCTTACCTGGCTTGGGTTAACGGTTTTTTACCGAAAAAGAGTTATTTTAGGGCGTGAACATGCCCGGTTCAAAGGCCCCGCCATTGTGGTGTGCAACCACCCCTGTACCCTCATGGACCCCTTGAATGCAGGCTTGCACATTTCAGAAGAGATGTTTTTTCTGGCCAATTATGGCTTGTTCAAACACCCGGTGAGTGCCTGGTTTTTTTCCAGACTTTTTTGCATTCCTGTAAAACGCAAGGAAGATGTGGCGGAAGGAGAGGCGCGCGACAATGAGGCGGCTTTTGAAGCATCTTTTAAACACCTGGAACGCAAAGGCGTGTTGTTCATTGCTGCAGAGGGCGTAAGCTGGATGAACCGCTATGTGCGCCCGTTCAAAACCGGGGCAGCCCGCATTGCACTGGGCGCCGAACGTCGCAGTGGGTGGCAATCCGGGGTAAAGATCATTCCCGTTGGCCTCAGTTATGAAGCCCCCCGGCTCTTTCGCAAACGGGTGGTGGTAGAATTTGGCCCACCCATAGACCCGCGTCCCTGGGCCGAAGCCTATGCGCTAAACCCGGAGCAGGCGGTTGATGACCTCACCGAAACCCTGCGCAGCCGCGTAGCCGCCCTTACCCTGGATTCAGGACAGGAAAGCAAAGACGCCTGGGTGGATCAAATGGAAATCATCGCGCGCCAGGAACTGGAAAAAACACAGGGTATGTCGCCCGGGCAGGCATACAGGCAACTGAAATCCACAATTCAGACGCATAGAAATGAGGAAAGCCTGATTCAGCAAACGGCCCGTTATTCGGAAGCCCTGCAACAGGCCGGACTAACCCATGAGGGTGTTTCTATGCTGAAAGCGACCTCCTGGCCCCTGCTGTTCCTGTGGCCGTTTTGGCTATTGGGGTATGCCTTTTGGTTTCTGCCCTGCTACCTGCCGCTGTTGCTTTGCCGTAAAATGAATATTTACCCGGGGTACGACAGCAATATTAAAATGCTGGCAGGCTTGATCACCTTCCCGCTAGCGCTCTGGGGCGGCTGGGAACTGGTGTTCGCCCTGGGTGGAATGAAGTGGCTGGCCTGGCTCTCTCTGTTTGTATGGATAGTTCTGGGCTATGTAGCAGAATATGTCATGGACGTATTTTTCCGCTGGCAGGCATCCCGCAAGGCCAGGCATTTCAGGCAATCCCAACCAGAAGCCTGGCAGAAGCTGACGCAATTGGTCGCCGCCAGCAAAGCTGCCTTGAGCTAAGGCATTTGTCATCCACTGGCAATTCAAACGCTTTCTGCATACCCGGGCTAAACCTGCATTCCAGGCGATAGTCAATGCTGCATCACCAACCGATGTACGATTATGCCTAAAACAATCTTGATTTGTCTATGCCTGCTTTGGCTACAGCAATTGTCTGCTCAATCTTCCTGGTATGAAACCGGGCAACCGGCTGATCTGATGATTTCCGGGGTAGATTTCAACCAAACTGACCGTTGGTTTAATCATCCAAACGGCCTGGCCACCGATGGCGCTCATTTCCTGGTTTGCGATCGTTTCAACAACCGCGTACTTGTTTGGAATTCCCTGCCCGAATCCTGGGATGATGCCCCGGATCTGGTGCTGGGGCAGCCAGATTTTAGTTCCAATAATCCCGGAACCGGCAAACATCAGCTTAATTGGGTGGGGAATGCCTCCCTGGCCCCCAATGGAAAATTAGCCCTGGCCGACACCGAAAATGACCGAATTCTGTTGTGGAACAGCTTTCCCACTCATAACGGACAAGCAGCCGACGTGTCGCTGTTTCTGCCCGCCCTGGGCGATCCAGGCGCCGGTCAGTTTTACGGCTGGCCCTGGGGTGTCTGGACCGATGGCCTTAGGTTGGCTGCCGTGGCTACTACCGGCGGCGCACTGCTGTTCTGGAACACTTTCCCGGCAACTGATAATGTTCCACCGGATTACGTGATTAAACTGCCACAATTTGGTACTCCGCGTAATATTTCAACGGATGGCAGTACCTACTTTTTTGTTGGCGACCACAATGCCAAGGTAACGGGCAAGCCGGGCACATTTTTCTGGAATACCTATCCCACAGCGGCTAACCAGCCTTACGATTTTTACCGCGATGAATGGATTAAAGGCGTAAAACTGCCTGATGGCAAACTGATAGCTGGTGGCATACTTTCCATGTATGTATGGAATACCATGCCTGTAAGCGCTTCCCAGGCGCCGGATTTGGTGTTGATGCCGGATTTTTATAAAAACGGGGATGGCGTAGATGTTGTTTATGCCAACGGACGCTGTTTTTTTAACAATTACAATGGAAACAACGTACTGGTATATAACACCGTGCCTGTAAGCTCTGGTCAGGCGCCGGATTTTGCACTGGGTTCTCCGTCGGCGGCCGCGCAAACCCTTGATTCCCTGGCTTATGTGCAAAATCCGGTGCCGGTAACAGACGGCCAACGCCTCATTGTAAGTTCGGATTTTGACCGGGCTATGTACGTTTGGGATCAGTTCCCTCAACACTCCGGACAGGGTTACGACCATAAATTTCCGGCTACCGGCAATACTCAGATCTGGGCTACCACATTACACAACAATACCCTGATTACCGGCGGCCGCAATGCGCTTTCCGTTTGGTCTGATGCCGGCTTGATTCATCAACCACCGACGTATACTCTGGTGAATCAAATCGGCACTGCCCTGTTGGATGACATCCGTGGAGTGGCTCTCGACGGGCAGTATTTCTACCTGGCTACCAAAGCTGGCAAGTTATATGGTTGGCAGGGCGTACCAGCCAATACCAGTCAAAATCCCGTTTTTACGCTCAGCAGCAGCAGCGGCGGGCCATTTGCCTACCTGTATTCTGATGGGGAATATCTCTGTGCAGCACGCCCGGAACCGCCTTCCGGGGTAGATATTTACCGTATTGCAGATCTGGCGGCGGGTATCACTACGCCATACAAGGTTATCAATTCCGGACAGGTGCGCATCAATCAGGCCTCGCACGCGGTGGTGCGGGATGGCGCCCTGGCCATTGCCAGTCGCGGCGATCACCGGGTATTGCTCTGGAAAAATTCGGCAGACTGGGGTACATCGGCCAATTTGGTGGTGCTGGGTCAACCAGACCTCAATACCTTCGATGCTGCCATTGGTATTGACAGGCTTTTCATGCCCAATGCCTTATTGCCTTTGGAGCGGGAGCTCTGGGTAGGTGAATTCAAGTTTTCCAGCCGGATTTTAGCCTATAGTTATGGGGTTACCGATGTGTCAGATCCGGCCCAATCCACAGCAGAATGGGCGCGCATTTTCCCCAATCCAACGGCAGGTGTTTGCTGGCTGGAGTGGTCTGCAATACCACAGGAGCCGGTTCAGATACAAATCCTGAATGCATGCGGTCAGCAGCTGGCTGTTTGGGAAATTACACCGGCGGGTGCACAGGAAATAGCTTTGTCTGACTATCCTGTGGGCCTCTATTTCGTGCGCATAAATGGGAAAAACCTGCGTCAGATGCTCCGGGTGATCAAAACTGGAAATAAATAAAGGTATTGGCCCCGAAACTGCCCAAAAAAGCCAGGAGCCAGATCAGGATGGAGAACAAAGCCATACGTATCCAGGGCTTTTCCACCTGTATCTGGTTCCATTGAAAACGTATGTTGCTCCATTCCACCAGCAGCAGTATGCCGATCAGTCCTACCCCTTTGATGGCCTGAAACTTGTTGATCACCGCTCCGAAGGAAAATCCTTCACCGGAAGCTATGCCCTTCAGCACGGCATTGGCTGTGTCAAAGGCATCGCCTCCGGCCAGGCCCACGCTGCCGCTGCGGAAATATACCCAGGCCAGCAGGGTGAGCAGATACACGGTAGTCATTTCCAGTCCGCCAGACACCAGCCGGGGCAAACGTAAAACAGATACCAGATGGCGCCAGGCTGGTGCAACAGTCCGTTGCAACATGAGGTAAAGTCCGTGCAGAAAACCCCAGAACACGAAGGCCAGGTTAGCGCCATGCCAGAGTCCGCCGAGCAACATGGTGAGCATATTGTTGCGGTAGGTCATCCATTTACCGCCCCGATTGCCCCCCAGCGGAATATACAGGTAGTCCCGCAGCCAGGAGGACAAGGAGATATGCCAGCGCGTCCAAAATTCGCTGAAACTGCGGGAGAAATAGGGTGTCCGGAAATTTTCCGGGAAATCATAGCCCATCATCCGCGCCAGTCCGATGGCAATGTCAGAGTAGCCTGAGAAATCGCAGTAAATCTGGAATGAGTAAAACACCACGCCCAGCAGCAAGTGCATAGAGCCGAAGGTTTCCGGCGCTTGAAAACATTGGTCTACAAAAGGGGCCAGCGAATCGGCTATGGCTAATTTTTTGAAAAAACCCCACAAAACCCTGCCCATACCGGAATGCCAGCGCTGCCAGCTGAACCGTTTGTCTTCGTTCATCTGGTGTAAAAAATCTGCCGCGCGCACAATGGGCCCGGCCACTAACTGTGGGAACAAAGCAATAAAGGTGGCAAATTTCAACAAAGAGGGCTCCCAGACTATTTCCCGGCGGTACACATCAATGGTGTACGACATGCTTTGAAATGTGTAGAACGAAATGCCAACCGGCAGAATGATGTTCAGGGTGTTCCAGGAAGGCGTCATGCCGAGGGCCGTTACCAGCGCGGAAAAGCCATCAGAAAAGAAATTGAAGTACTTGAAAAAGCCCAGAAAACCCAGGTTCATTGCCATACTTAGCAACAATACCGACCGGGGCTTGAGCCTGCTGTTGGAAGCCCAAAGGGCATATTGTCCAAAAACTTGCAATACCTGACTTCCGTTTTCCCAGCGCCGACGGGTTTCTTCCGGAGCGTACAAATAGCTGATCCATAAGCCAAACCACCAATCCACAACGGTGGAAAACAGGATTAGGGTTAAAAAACGCCAGTCCCACCAGCCGTAAAAAACATAACTCGCCAGCAGACACACCCAGGTGCGCAGGCGGCCTTTCGTCCCGAAGTACAGGGGAAAAAAAAGCAGTATGAAAACCAGAAATGGCAGCGAGGAGAACGACACGGCTTGGGAGGTAGAGGATTACAGACTGCGGACGAATTCCAGGGCTTTCCCATTGGGCGCTTTCAGGCATTGCGCGCCAAACATTTTGCTTTTTACGGCATCGGGACGCGCATCGGCAATCTTATGATAAAGAGATTCTGAAGGAGACATCGGTTGGGTATTTCAGGCAAAAGAACAGAAAAATTTCCGTTCCTCCTAACCCTACCGTCTACCGTAAGCCGTCTACCGTCTACCGTAAGCCGTCTACCGTCTACCGTAAGCCGTCTACCGTCTACCGTAAGCCGTCTACCGTCTACCGTAATCCGTCTAC
>DATGWL010000116.1:0-44211 GCA_035299505.1 Saprospiraceae bacterium
GTCACCAGTTCAACTCTGGTCAGCCCTACTATCCCTGACAACGGTCAGGTTCATAATATCGGGGGGATTAGCTCAGCTGGCTAGAGCACCTGCCTTGCACGCAGGGGGTCCTGGGTTCGAATCCCTGATCCTCCACTAAAAAAGGGAATCTGTTGTAACAAACAGGTTCCCTTTTTTATTTCCGCTACTAAAGTTGGACCTCTAACGAGATCAGGTATGGTTTACACCGTATCTTGAATCATTTGTACTTCAACTTTATTCCACCCTTATTCCGCACAAAAAACGGCGGCTACCCTTTTGCAAGGATAGCCGCCGTAATACTTCAGGTTAAGCGCCTTTTAATTCGCCCACCACATTTTATTACCGAACAAGCCAGAAGCGTCAATGGATTGGCTTTGAATAGCAGCCTCCAGATTCGCCTTGTTGTTGCCCGTTTCAGACGTTGGATACGGGAAACGACGTGGTACTCCCTGGCCAGGATATGCAGACAGAGGTACTTCTACCACTTCAGAAGGGTAACCTGTGCGACGGAATTCCGTGAAAGCCTCGCAGCCATCGCCGAACAGCGCCAGCCACTTGGCTGTACCCACCGCTCTGGCAGCATTCAAACCATAAGCAGCATCAGCAATAGCCAGGTAAGCCGGAGTTGCGGTTACACCAAACTGATCGCAAGATGCCGCAACAGCATCCAGATAAGCCTGCTTGTCGTTGTTCGCCTCAGCTTTGATAAACAGTACCTCAGCATAGGTGAACAGGTTGGATGGATTCAATGGATCGTCGCGGAATGCTGTACCAATCTGAGAAACCGCAGAGAATGGGTTTGGCTCGGTTGTTCCGTTTGGCTGACCAACGTACTGACCGGCATTGTTTACATCCGCGTAAACCGGCAAACGTGGGTCGTTAACAGCCTGCATCAGATCTACCAGCGTCTTGCTTACACAGTGGTCGTTACGGCCATCATTGTGTTTGTTGCTGTAAATCGGGTTCGCGCCGTCAGCAGTAGCGTTTACATAAGCCATTTTTGCATTCTCGGCATTGCTGGCAATCAGGTTAGCCGGAGAACTGAGCAGAGATTGCAGTTCGGTAGCATAGGCCGGAACTTTTCCTTTAGCACGGTTGAGCAAACGAGCGCGTACGGAGTTGGCAAACTTTTTCCAAAGCGTAACATCGCCGCCATAAATCAGGTCGCCATCTCCAAGGTCGTCGCCAGAGGCATCAAACATGGCAGCAGCGTCTTTCAATTGCTCAATTACACCCGCATACACAGCTTCCTGGCTGTCGTACTTAGGCGTAAATGTGCGCTCAGGATCCAGTGCTTCTGTGTACGGAATTTCACCCCACATATCAGTCATGATGGCAAAGTAATAAGCCTTCATGGTCATGGCAGCAGCGCGCATGTTGCTCGGATTTGGCGCGCGGTTCAGGATATCCTGTAAATCGGCCAGCGGGCCGCTGTACATCGCATCCCAGTGCGTAGTCAAAGCGTCTGGACGGTACTCGTACCAGTCTTCGTCAATGTACTGAATCTTGGCGTAGTGTTGTGCCCACAGACCCGCGTAGGTCATGTTCATGCTCGCGCCATGCGTACGGCGCACACCTTGAGTAATGCCTGAAGCCAACACATTGGTCAGCGGCACTTCTTCTGGTGCGTTTGGATTTTTATTGATGCTGTCAAAGTCCTTGGTGCAAGCGCTTGAGAAGCTTACCAAAAGAACCAGCATCCAGATTTTGATATTTTTCATAGAAGTGATTGTTTGAATGGAGTGATCATTAGAAGCTGGCGCCAAAGGTCAGACCAACGGTGCGGGCAGATGGCAATTGGCCAAATTCGATGCCCTGCATGGCATTGGAGTTATCGAATGCTGTTTCCGGATCAATGTGTGGAACATTGCTGTGCAACAACGCCAGGTTTCGGCCATACACTGCTACACGCAGACCGTTTACGAAAGAATTTTTGAACCAGGTCTTAGGCAGATCGTAGCCCAGGGTAACCTCGCGCAACTTGATGAAGGATGCATCAAACACACCGCGGTCGTGACGACGGTTGTAGAAATCAGCATTCCATGCTTCAGCAGAACGCTTCACTTTGTTTGGCTCGTAGCCAATCACGTTACCGTTTACGTCTTTCACTTCGTATACACCACCAAAGTTGTAACCATTCTGAATCTCATCAATGGTGTTACGACCTTCCAGAGACTCTTCCAGTACACCTGCGTAGCGACCAAAGATATAGGTCATGGAGAAGATGTCACTGCCCTGGCGCATGTCGAGCAGTGCGCTCAGAGAGAAACCTTTCCAGGTAAAGGTGTTGCGTACGCCGCCTACCCAGTCAGGGGTAATAGAACCCAAAACAAAGTTGTTGTTCAGGCCATTTTCATCCACATCCAGGATAGGGCTGCCATTGGCTTCGTTCACAATAATTTGACCGTCTGGAGCGCGTTTTACCCTACGACCAACCAGTACACCGTATTGTTCGCCTTCGCGGGCTACCAGACGCAGGCCCCAGTTGGTATTCAGGGTAATCTCTGACACACCCTCAGGAAGATCTTCTACGATAGAGTTGTTTTTAGCCCAGTTGAAGTCAATATCCCAGCGGAAGTTGCGGGCATTAATTGGAGTGATACCCAATTGTACCTCAATACCGTCATTTTTGATTGTACCTGCATTAGCCACGCGGCTGGTAAAGCCGGAAGTTGCAGAAACGTTCAATGGAATAATTTGGTCAATGTTACGCGTGTTGTAGTACGTTACATCCAAACGAACGAGGTCTTTTGCAGAACGAAGTTCGATACCAGCCTCGATTGATTTAGCACGTTCTGGTTTCAGGCTGCTGTTCGGGCGGGAGCCGGGAACAGAGAAAGATGGGAGACCGCCCCATGGAGTCAAAGCACCGTAAACGAACGCCAAACGGTATGGATCAGTGTCTTTACCAGCTTCTGCATAACCACCACGTACTTTCAGGTAGTTGATTCCAGGAATTTTGATTTTTTCAGAAAGTACCAAACCCAAGCTTACAGATGGGTAGAAGTAGCTCTGGTTTTCTGCAGGAAGAGTGGAAGACCAGTCGTTACGTGCAGAAGCGTCTACATAGATGAAGTCATAGAACCCGAGTGACAAGCTACCCAGTACAGAGTTGATCCGTGAAGTGTTGATAAACTGGTTTACGTTTACTGCACCATCTGCATTGGAGAAGTTGAACAAACCTGGTACAACCAGTGCAGTAGCCGTCTGCTCGTTGCCCACCAGACGGTTATCGCGGCGAACAACACCTGCTGTAGCCAGCACAGAGAAGTTGTCGGAGAAACGTTTGTTAGCCGTCAACAGGAAGTCCATGTTGGTTTCCGTGTTGGTGTACACAAAGTTAGAGTACTGACCATTCGGGTAGTCAACAGTTTCTTTTTCGTAACGTACTTCACGACGGTCGTTGAAGAAGTCTGTACCGATACGACCCATGGCTTTCAACCATGGCAGCATTTGGTAGGAAACAGAGTAGAATCCATTTACACGGTTACGCTGTTGTGGCTTGGTGTTGTTGTACAGCGTGAAGAACGGGTTGTTCTGGTAGTTATGGTTCCAGTTGACAATATTGCCGTTAGCATCACGGTTGTTGTAGTTGGCGCGGAGATATTCCCAGTCTACCTGACGGCCAGACCAGATGGTTTGCTGAATGATGTTATCACCTGCATAACCAACAGCCGGACGGTTGTCTGATTTCAGTGCTGTGTAGGTAACGTTACCGTCGGTCGTGATTTTGTCGTTCAGCTTCATACCGAAAGCCAGGTTGAAGGTATTACGCTTCAGGTCGGTGTTTGGCACCATACCTTTCTGGTCCATATTGGTGAAGGAGAAACGGGCATGCGCTTTGTCGCCTGCAGCTGTTACTGCAATGTTGTTGGTGAACGTCACACCGGTTTCAAAGATGCTTTTTACGTTGTCTGGGTGCGCTACCCATGGCTGCTGAGCACCGGTGAACTGGTCGATCAGCACACCTTCGCCACTTTCGTCTACCGTACCATCGCCGTCGTTATCAATACCGTCAGCGCCGTTGATAGCCGGGTCAAAAGATGGCCCCCATGTTTCATCCACACCATCGTACAAACCATTGCCGGTTCCGTCTACATAACCAAACTGGAAGTCAACGCCTTGTCCAAATTTGTTCTGGTACGTTGGCAGGCGGAATGGTGAAGCAAAGCCAATGTCGCCATTATACGTTACACCCAGGCCTTTGGCTGCGCCTTTACCGGTTTTTGTGGTTATCAGGATTACCCCATTAGCACCACGTGAGCCGTAGAGCGCCGCTGCGTTCGGGCCTTTCAGTACGGAAATAGATTCGATGTCATCCGGGTTGATGTCCTGGATAGCGTTACCGAAGTCTACACCACCAAATTGTGTGTTACCGTTGCCGCGGTTGGAGTTGTCCATCGGAATACCATTCACTACGAAAAGTGGCTGGTTTTCACCTGTGATAGAGCTGTTACCACGGATAACGATACGGGCGGAAGCGCCTACGTTACCTGATGAGCTAACAACATTCACACCGGCAATTTTACCGGAAAGTGAGTTCACAACGTTTTGGTCGCGGGCTGCGGTAATCCGGTCGCCGCTGATTTGCTGAACGGCGTAGCCGAGTGATTTTTGTTCACGGCTGATACCAAGGGCTGTTACCACAACCTCTTCCAGATCCGTGTTGCTTTTCATAACTACATCTACTACATCGGTAGCTCCCAGTTCAATTTCCTGGGTTGCATAGCCGGTGTAAGAAAAAACCAGCGTGGTGGAGCCGGCAGGTACTTTTACGGTGTACTTACCGTCTGTATCAGTGCGTGTGCCCACAGCGGCGCCCTTCACTGCTACAGAAGCGCCGATCAGCGCTTCGCCGTCGCCGCTTACTGTGCCCGTCACAGTACGTTGGGCTACGGCAAGGCCGAACCCGACGACTACGAGAGCGAGAGTTGTTAATAATCGCTTCATACGAAAGTTGATTTGGTGAAAAAATGTGTGAATTTGTTAGTGTATCCTTGCGGATGTTGATGATTAAAAAGGTCTTCCAAAACCAGAAAAAAAGCCACTTGAAACAGCGCACCCCGGGGGGGGATAACAACCTGTTTTCAAGCGGCTTTTGAAAGTTTGAACTGGTTACCGGAATAGAATATTTTGCCATTGCAGGCAATACTCGGAACGACCAAAGGTAAACTGCTTACTTTACAAAGGAAAAAAAGAATTAACGTTTTTTTAATACACTTAAAAATAATAGTAAAACTATTTTATTGCAAAACATTGAAAATCAACATCTTGCGCTCATATCGTTTAAAGTCTCCCAATAGCGAAATATCGCAAGCCCAAGTTAAAGCTTACCTCAATTGACGCAAATACATCCTAATGGTGTTCTCCAAACCATAATATAAAGCATCTGCAATGAGGGCATGCCCAATACTTACCTCCAGCAATTGCGGACAATTGTCGCGAAAGAAGCGCAGATTGTGCAAGTTGAGGTCATGTCCGGCATTGATTCCTATACCTATTTCATTGGCCACCCTGGCTGCTTCAGTATAGGCCAGAACTGCCGCCTGCGGGTTGGCGGTAAAATCGTGCGCAAAGGGTCCGGTATAAAACTCCACCCGGTCGGCGCCGGCTTTTTTGGCGCCTTCTACCATAGCCGCTACCGGATCTACAAATACCGACACCCTGATGCCTTTTTTATGCAATTCATCTACCACTTCCCGTAATTCTGATTGCTGGTTGACGGTATCCCAACCATGATCGCTGGTGAGCTGGTTGTCGGTATCCGGCACCAGGGTACACTGATGGGGCGGATTGGCCAGCACAAGTTCCATGAACGAGGGCGCCGGCTTGCCCTCAATGTTAAACTCTGTGGTTACAACGGCTTTGAGCGCCGGAATATCGTCGTACCGGATGTGGCGCTGATCCGGCCTTGGGTGCACCGTAATGCCTTCTGCACCGAAAGATTCAATGTCTTTGGCTGCCTGCACCAGATTAGGCAAATTGCTGCCCCGCGAGTTTCTTAGCAGGGCAATTTTGTTGATGTTTACGCTTAAACGAGTCATTTTTTAGTTGTTTATGGTTGAACGCCTCATACCTTGCGGCACAAATGTAGGTCTATGGAAGATAACGAAACCATTCTGCCCGGTGAATCTCCAATGCAGGCGCCCAGGCTGCCTGAACCCATGGTAGCCCAGGTACTCCTTGCGCAAATCGGATTGATGATTCTGTGCTCCGGCGCAGGTATGCTGCTGTATATGCTGATATGCAAAACACTGGGCTGGGATCCACAACTGGCGCTCCACGAAACCTCACCCGCGCCTGAGCGCTGGCAGATACGCCTGCAACTGGGCATGGCTCATTTTTTTGGATTTTTCGGTTCAGGCGCACTGACTGTATGGATTTTTTACCGCGGAATTACCCAAAATCGCACCAGCTGGCCGGATTATTTGCGCAGCCGAAACTGGCCTCCGGCCTCTACCCTGCTGCTTAGCCTGCTGCTCATGCTGGTGTCGGTACCACTGGTACTCTATACCCTGAACCTGAATCAGCAGCTTCCCCTGCCCGAACTCTTCAAAAGTGCTGAAGACCAGGCAGAAACGGCCCTGAAGGGACTGCTCCAAATGGAGCATATTGGCGAGTTGCTGGCAAACCTCAGCCTCATAGCCCTCTTGCCGGCTCTTGGCGAAGAACTGGTATTCCGTGGCGTCATCCAGCAACAAATCATGCGCCGGATCCCCAACCCCTGGACTGCCATCCTGCTAGCATCGGTTATCTTCAGCGCCGCCCACATGCAATTCGAAGGTTTCATCCCCAGAATGTTGCTGGGCTTCATCCTGGGCTGGCTCTACTGGCAAACCCGAAATTTCTGGGTACCCGTACTTTGCCATTTCTTCAACAACGGCCTGCAGGTACTCGGGCAATACCTCTATAAACAAGACCTGACGGCCGTTGACCTGGAAAAGGACGTACAGGTTCCCTGGCCCTTCGCAGCTATTTCGCTCTTTATGGTATGGGCCGTTGTGCGCCTTATACGGCAAAATCTGACTAAAACTTCCGTTGCTTCATGACTACCTATCAACTCAACCTGATGCCCGCACGCGAACTGGTTAAAGGCTTCACCGCGCGCTTTGTACACACCGATCAGGTTACCATCGGTTATGTGGATATAACTTCCGGTAGCACACTTCCGGAGCACCATCACGTACATGAACAAATCACTACCGTGCTGGAAGGCGCCCTGGAAATCACGGTCGAAGGAGTAAAACACCTGCTGCAAGCCGGCCATGTGTTGGTTATTCCTTCCAACGCACGACACTCCGCCATCGCCTTTTCCGATTGTAAAGTGATTGATGTTTTTAACCCCGTCAGAGAAGACTACAAGTTTTAATACCATGTATATCAACAGGTTAGCCCGTTTGTTGGCAATCGCCTTTCTCCTTCCTGCCTTTCTTTCAGCCCAGGGAATTTACCTGGAATACTACCTGCCAAGGTTAACATACAACAGCGCTATTCCTACACCGGCATCCTGGCTGGGCTATGAAGTAGGACAATGGCATACCAGTCACGATCAACTGATCGGGTATATGAAAGCTCTCGACGCTGCGAGCGAGCGCATTACCCTGCAGGAATACGGCCGTTCGCACGAAAACCGGCCGCTCATTTGCCTCACCATCACCGATCCGGCCAATCATGCCCGATTAGAGGAAATCAAAACCGAACGCGCCAAACTGGTGAACCCGGCCGAAAGCAAGCAGCTGAACCTGAAAAACCTGCCTGCCGTGAACTACATGGGCTATTCCATCCACGGCAACGAAACCAGCGGCAGCCACGCTGCACTTCTGGTAGCCTACTACCTGGCGGCCGCCCAAACCAAAGAAGTGGAAGAACTCCTGCGCAATACTGTTATCCTGTTCGACCCCTGCTTCAATCCGGATGGCATGCAGCGTTTTTCTTCCTGGGTAAACAGCAGGAAAAGCAAAAACCCCTCGGCAGATCCTGCCGGGGATGAATACAACGAACCCTGGCCGCGCGGTCGCACCAACCACTACGGCTTTGATCTGAACCGCGACTGGTTGGTATCGCAACAACCGGAATCAGTGGGCCGGGTGAAACTTTTTCAGGAATGGCACCCCAATGTGCTCACCGATCACCATGAAATGGACAGTGGGTCCACTTTCTTTTTCCAGCCTGGTGTGCCCAGCAGGGTCAATCCGATTACACCGGTCAAAAACCAGCAACTCACCGCGAAAATTGCCGAATTCCACGCCAAAGCATTATCCGAAAAGCAGGTGCTGTTCTATTCAGGGGAAAACTTCGACGACTTCTACTACGGCAAAGGATCTACCTATCCTGATGTGAATGGCGGAATAGGCATTTTGTTTGAACAAGCCAGCAGTCGGGGTACGCAGCAGGAAACCAAAAACGGGTTGCTCACCTTTCCATACAGCATCCGGAATCAGGTAATTACCTCCCTCTCCACGCTAAAGGCCGTAGGCGAAATGCGGGTTGAACTCAACGATTACCTGCGCGATTTCTATACTTCAGCCCTGGAAGAAGCCCGAAAAAGCAGCGTTAAAGGTTATGTTTTTGATTTTGGAAAAGAAACGGAGTGCGTTTCATGGGATCCTAAATCCAAAAATTTTGGCTACGATATAACCGATGAATTGCCCTGCATTGCGTTCCTGCAAATGCTGCGCAGACACAAGATCAGTTTCTATCAACTGGGAAAAGACTTCCAAACAACGGAAGGAGTATTTGCCGCCGGAAGCTTTTTTGTGCCCCTGGAGCAGCCACAGTACCGACTCATCAGGAGTATGTTTGAACGCCAGACACAGTTTCAGGACAGTATTTTTTACGACATATCTGCCTGGACCCTGCCGGATGCCTTTGGGCTGCATTGGGCGGCTGTGAGCGGGAAAGTGCCGGAGGCACATATGGAGCCTCAATTGCAGGAAGAACACGCTCTGCTAACAAACTTATCCCGTTTTTACGCTTTCGTTTTTCCCAATGCGGGCTATGGAATGCCCCGGTTGTTGTATCGTTTGCAAAAAGAGGGATACCGGGTACACGTGGCCATGGAGCCTTTTGAAGCCGAAGGACAACAATTTGCCGCCGGCTCCCTGGTGGTTCCGGCAGATCGGCAGATGCTGAAGGTTGAGACAGGATTGGACTTAAAAGCCAATGAACGGATTGATGTACCGAGGTTTCCGGGTTTGGTTGCCCTCAAAAACGGTCTTACTGCCGGCGGGCCGGATCTGGGCAGCAGCAAATTCCCGGTGGTACGCATGCCCAAAGTGCTGATGCTGACCGGCAACGGCGTAAACATTGCCGACGCCGGCGAAATCTGGCACCTGCTGGATATCCGCTACAACATGCCGCTCACCATGATGGATGCCGAACGGTTCAATGGCGCCAATCTGGAAACCTACAATGTGCTGGTTTTGCCCGACGGCAATTACGGAACTGTATCGGCTGATAAGGTGAAGGCGTTTGTACAAAACGGTGGCACCATTGTAGCTACCGGAAACGCTCTGCGCTGGCTGAAAACGGCCGGACTGGCTGCCCTGGAATTCCGAAACCTCCCAGAAGATAATGCCAAACGCAGGCCGTACAGCCAAATTGCAGAAGACCGCGGCGCGCGCAATATGCCGGGCGCCATTTTTGAGGCAGAGTTAGACCTCACGCACCCGCTTTGTTTTGGTTACGACCGACCTAAATTGCCGGTATTCTTAACAGAAACCCTGTTTGTGGAAACCGCTAAAAATCCATACGCCACACCGGCCATACTTACCCAAAATCCACTGCTGGCCGGATATATTCACCCACAGCAAAAACCCCTTGCCTCAGGCGCTGCAGCAGCCGTGGTCTGCGGACAGGGAAAGGGAAAAATCATCTGCTTCCCGGGGAATCCCAATTTCCGGGCCTTTTGGTATGGTACCAACCGCTTGTTTGCCAACGCTATCTTTTTCGGAAACCTCATCAGCAGCGATGGGGTGGAACGGAAGTAGACGATGGGACGGGGAACGATGGACGATGAACGATGGACGATGGACGATGAACGATGGACGATATTTTGCACTCGGGTAAGTTGAGTAGATCAATTACCTGAGTGCAAAATATCGTCCATCGTCCATCGTCCATCGTTCCCCGTCCATCGTCCATCGTTCATCGTCCTTTAAGAATCTTCTGCTCAATATTGGTGGTGGAATATCCCGTGATAAACGGCAAACTCAACACTTGTCCACCGCGGGCTAAAACGATATCTGAGCCAACAATCTGCTCGGGTTTCCAGTCGCCTCCTTTAACAAGTATGTCCGGCTGAATGAGCTGAATGAGCTGGTAAGGCGTGTCTTCTTCAAACAAAATTACGGCATCCACCACCTCCAGCGCAGCCATCAGGTGCGTGCGCGTGAGCTCGTCGTTGATGGGTCGGTGAGGCCCTTTCAATCGGCTCACCGAGGCGCCGCTGTTCATGCCCACAATGAGTCGTTCTCCCAAATCGCGCGCCTCTGCCAGGTAATGCAAATGCCCAAAATGAAGCAGATCAAAACAGCCATTGGTGAACACTAATCGATTGCCCAGAGCCCGCCATTCCGACAATGCCGCCGGAATCGTTTCGATGGTGTGGATTTTATGCTGGATATGAGAGAAGGAAGACATGGTAGTTAATGTACCGGCGGGTTCAGCCGCCGATGTTTGAAGGGTTTGAGGGGAACAGCCCCCTTGGAGGTTTGGGGCTGGGGGCTGGGGCCGATCCCAAATAAACCTTATTTTTGCCGCAAAACTACAATCTGGAATGACAATAGAAGAAACAGCTTCGGCGCCTGCATGGTTGCAACGAACAGAACTCTTAATGGGCGCTGAAGCGCTGGAACGGATGAAAAACCTTCGGGTTATGGTTATTGGCCTGGGTGGAGTAGGCAGTTTTGCCGCCGAATTTCTGGCGCGTGCGGGTGTGGGCAACATGACCATTGTAGATGGCGATACTGTGGATTTAAGCAATACCAACCGACAATTGCCGGCGCTGCACAGCACCGTGGGTAAACGCAAAACCGAGGTGATGGCTGATCGTATGCGCGACATAAACCCGGCGCTGAACCTCACTGTTCATGATGAATTTCTTACGCCAGATTCTGTTAAGGAGCTGATTACCAACGATTTCGATTATGTGTTTGATTGCATAGACTCCATTCAGCCCAAACAGTATATCATTGTAACCTGCAAGCAAAAAGGTGTACGGGTGGTGAGCAGCATGGGCGCCGGCGGCAGGGTAGACCCCTCTAAAGTTCAGGTAGCCGACCTCTCTGAATCCTACAATTGTCCGTTTGCCCAGCAGGTGCGCAAAGGCCTTAAGCGCAAGGGTGTTTACCGCGGCGTAACGGTTGTTTTCAGCTCAGAACTGGTGCGCAAAGAACATATGATGACCACCGAAGCACGTTTTAAAAAATCTTTTTACGGCACTTGCTCATACATCCCCGCCTTGTTCGGCCTCAACATGGCCAGCGTGGTAGTGCGCGATATTGTGGGTCGGTAAGTCTTTCTTTTCCCCATGGCTGAACCGTTAAAAAACATATTCTCCCGCCGCCTGATTGAGCCGTTTACGGCCGAACTCCAGGCTGTTTTCCCGGCATTCCGGGAAAAACAATTCCTCCAGCAACTGTTCAACGAGCAATGGGAACCACTGGAACTCAAACAGCGGGTGCGGCGCATCAGCGAGGTCCTGCGTCAGTTTTTACCTCCCGATTATCCGGATGCCCTGAACATTGTGGTGAGCACCACAGAACGATATCTGGATCAACACGGCGAAAAACTCACCTTTGAATACACCTTCCTGCCGGATTTTGTAGAAGCTTTTGGTGTGACACACCCGGATGTTTCCATTCCGGCACTGGAAACCCTTACCCGTTGGAGCAGTGCAGAATTTGCCGTTCGCCCTTTTTTACAGCATTACCCCGAACGAATGTACCCGCAAATGCTGCTCTGGTCTGAACATTCAAGCCCGATGGTACGCCGCCTAAGCAGTGAAGGCATTCGGCCCCGCTTGCCCTGGGGCATGGGTGTACCCGCGCTCAAACGAGACCCCGCTCCCATTCTCCCCATTCTGGAAAACCTGAAAAACGACCCCGCAGAAACCGTCCGGCGTTCTGTAGCCAACAACCTGAACGATATTGCCAAGGATCACCCGGACATCGTACTGGGCATTGCAGCCCGCTGGCTGGGGCAAAATCCCGAAACCGACTGGATCGTTCGCCATGCCTGCCGGGGTTTGCTGAAAAAGGGTAACGCCCGGGCTCTGGCCCATTTTGGTTATCAAAAAGGTGTGGAAGGCATACAAGTTCATGACCTGAGCTGCACGTCGAAAGTACCCATTGGCGGCCGGCTGGACTTTGCTTGCCGGGTTGTGAACGAATCAGATTCGCCCGCAGCTATCAGACTGGAATACAGTATTGATTATCAAACACTTTCCGGAAAAACATCCGTTAAAGTGTTTAAAATAAAAGAATGTACCCTGGGCGCCGGCGATAGCCTTTTGCTGGAAAAATATCAACGTTTTCAGGACTTTACCACCCGAAAACACTTTCCGGGCGAACATAAACTGTCTATCCTGGTGAACGGCACAGCGTTGAATGATTGTACTTTCGAGGTGGTGTAAGGATGCTAAAAATTGCCATTTCGCAAATGGTAAAAGGTCGACAACTAAAATGTCCGGTAGTATGGTAAATATGTCCTTATTTTTGTACAAACCCGACGATTAGAAAAACTCGGCTCAATTTTCGCGGTGTTAATAATCGTATTATGTATTTCTTTTAAAGCATGTTTAAATCCCAAACATGCCCTCAATACAATCCTTCCATGAATCGAATTTTACTCCTGCTGCTTTCGGTTATTTGTTTTCATGCCACAGGCTTCGGCACAACAACCTACCCGGTTTCCTATGCCAGCCCCCTGGCCGACACCATTCCTCCGGTCATTGTTTGTCCACCTTCGGAAACAGTTTTACTGCAACCCGGCAAGTGCGATACAGTCCTGAATTACACGGTAACAGCTACCGACGATCAGGGGCCTGCCATCGTCATCCAGTTGTCGGGCCCCGCATCGGGTGCTGTTTTCCCCATTGGTGTGAGCACCTGCGTGTACCTGGCTACCGATCTGGCCGGTAACACCTCCACCTGCTCCTTCAGTTTTACGGTGAACGACCCGGACCAGCCCGTGCTGGTGTGCAACGACCTGTATGTGCTGACCCTTAGCCCCAATAACTGTACCGGCACAATACTGCCGGAACTTGTGCTCGAAGGCGGCCCCTATGGCTGCTGGAGCCGGTATACTGCGGAGGTAGACAAGGTTATTCCTTTTGGTAATGGCCCCTGGCTGCCAGCCAACTTTGCTGCTGCAGACCGCGATAAAACCTACCAATTTCGTATCACAGATACGCAAACCGGGGATAAATGCTGGGGCAACGTACAAGTAAAAGACGTAACCAAACCCACCATGCTGTGTACGAGCCTCACCATTTCGTGCATGGAAACACATGTGGAGCCTACGTTTTTGCGGGATAGCCTGGGACTTACAAATGCCATTCCAACTGTTTCCGACGCTTGTGGCACTGCCATTCCGCCTACTTTCGTGGATATTCAGGTAGATAACAACAACTGCGATTCCGCCTTTTCCAAAGTGATTCACCGGCGCTGGCAAACCTCTGATGAAAGCAATAATACCAGCACCTGCATTCAAAGGATTCAGCTGAAACGTCCTACCCTGAACGACGTAATCATTCCGGGCAATATCAACCTCTCCTGCACGGCTACCGACGTTTCTCCTTCTGTTACCGGAGTGCCTTACATTATACAGAATGGGCGCACCTATAAAATGGATAGCAGCAATTCCATTTGCGATATTTCGGCATTTTATCAGGATTTACCGTTGACTCTAACTTGCGGGGAGCGGCGGTTGAGGAGGATTTGGGAATTGTTTGATTTTTGTACAAGTACCTCGAAGGGGTTATTAATCCAGGACTTATTTATGCTGGATGAAACTAAACCCAGTATAGCTTGTCCGGGCCCTATATTGGTTTCGGTAGATGCCGACACCTGCTACGGACTGGTTAATTTACCGGATGTAATCCTCGACGATGAATGTTCGCAGATTGTAGATTTTCACGCATTTTGGCTGGATAACGGACTTTCCAAAAATCTACAGGGCTTCATGGGGGATTTTCCGGGCAACGACCCACTGGATTTCGATACCATGGGCGTGATGGGCTCGGCCTATTTCCGCATTGGTACCACCCTGATGAGCTATGTGGCAGAAGACAGCTGCGGCAACCTGGGAGACTGCACTTTTCTCTTAACCGTGGCTGATATGGATAGGCCAACGGCTATTTGTGAAACCCTGCCTACAGTATCGCTGCTGGAAGACGGCACCCTGACCCTCCAGGCCAATGCCTTCGACAACGGGTCGACAGACGTTTGCACAGACTCCCTTTTCTTTAAAGTGCGTTTTCAGCAAATCACTGCCTGCATGTTTGACACCCTCTGGACGGATTCCCTGCGCTTTTGTTGTCTGGACCAGGCAGATACCGTGAATGCAATCCTGAGGGTGTATGATATTCCGGTGCCAGCCGGCGAGGTAGACGAAAGTTATGGCGGCGGGCATTACACAGATTGCAACCTGCGCATTCTGGTAGATGACCCCAATCCGCCAATTTGTGTGGCGCCACAAAACCTCACCGTTAACTGCGAAGATTTTGATCCATCGCTGCAAGATTACGGCATCATTACGTCTACTTCCTGTTCTGTAGATTCTGTTGCGCTGGAGGTAGATTACAGTCAGTTCGATAGTGTGTGCAGCCGGGGTACGATAACCCGGATTTTCAAGGTGTACGATGAGGCTGGCAACATAGGTGGCTGCGCCCAGGCCATTGCCGTGGACTACCGGCAGGATTATTTTATCCGGTTCCCGGACGATGTTATTATAACGGTTTGCAATAATACCGGACTTTATGGAGAACCGGTTTTGCTGAACAATGCCTGTGCAGACTTTGAAGTAACCTACACGGATGAGTTGTTTACCATTGTGCCTGATGCCTGCTTCAAGATAGAGCGCACCTGGAGGATTATCAACAAATGCCAGTACGACTCGCTGGAATCATTCATTAAAGTACCCAACCCAACCCCTAACGCCCAAAGCAATCACAGCAGCAATTTGCCCGGCCCGGTAGTATCCAAATGCGGCACAGCGGGAGTTTGGTCGCCAACATCCGTGCGCATCAATCCAACAGATCCGAATCCTACTAATTATTGTACGTTCTGGAGCCAAAACTCCAATGGCTATGAGTACAAACAAAGTATCAAAATTATTGATACTCAGGCGCCTACCGGCACATATACAGTTCCAGCCTGCTCCAACCAAAACTGGGATTCCGGCAATAATGGGTTGCTATGGAATGAACCTTACTGGTGGGATAATGTATTAAACCGACACGACCTGTGTGAAGAGCCTGTTGAACTGAGTGTCACCGGAACAGATTTGTGTTCTGGTGAAAACGTCAACATAGAATACCTGCTGTTCCTCGATCTGGACAACGATGGCGTAACCGAATCCGTAGTCAACTCTGTCACTGTAGGTGCTGCAGGTTTGGGCTGGAATAATGTACTGTTCAATAACCTTAATACGCCAAACTTCTCTGGCGGCACACCTCGGCAGTTCGACGGCCGGCCGGTGCCCGCCAACCAGAAAATGGGCTTTGCATTGGAAGAAACGATATCCGGAAAACAACGAACAGCCCGGGTGCGCTGGAATACCCAGCAGGATCAAAACTCCTATTTCCCGCCCGAATTGCCGCATGGAAACCACAAGATCAAATGGTTTATCACCGATGGTTGTGGAAATAACAAGGAATATGAATACAGTTTCAACGTACTGGATTGCAAGGCGCCAACTTTAGTATGCCGGGCAGACACCCTGAGTATCAACGTGACACAGGCTGGAACAGCTACCTTGCAGGCTTCTGATGTATTGAATTTGATAGAAGATAATTGTACGCCTGATTCTTTGCTGGTCAACAGCATACGCAAGTGTGGTTCCGGCACAGGTTTCCCTGTAAACGGTAATCTGCAACCCGTTACCAGCCTGAATTATTCCTGCAATGATCTGGGTCTACAATGCGTGGAATTATGGGCGCGCGATCGCACCGGGAATACCAATTCCTGTGAAGCTTATGTGATGATTCAGGACAACCAGGATATCTGTTCTGCTAGCGACACCATCAAAGGCCGAATCATTACAGAAACCGGCGCCGGCGTAGCTTATGTAGATATTGAGGTTAGAGGCAACTGTAACTTCTGTCCGCCATTTTCCCTGTTTAACAATTCCACCGACGCCAACGGATATTTTGCCCTGAATGCATCTGCACCCTTAGCGTCCGGATTCGATCTGGTGCCGGAACGCGACGATAACCCACTCAACGGGGTTACCACCTACGATTTGGTATTGATTTCCAAACACATTCTGGCCCTTGAATCGCTCAATTCGCCGTACAAACTCATTTCTGCGGATGCCAACCGAAGCGGCTCTGTTACCACTTTCGACATTGTAGAATTAAGGCGTCTGATTCTGGGCATTACTACTGAACTGGCCAACAACACCAGCTGGCGTTTTATTGACTCCAGTTTTGTTTTCCCCAATCCGCAGAATCCGTTCCAAACCGGCATTCCTGATTCTATCCAGCTGGATCATCCGCCTTACAAATTCATTGGCATGAAAGTGGGCGATGTGAATCTTTCCGGTGCGCCCAATGCGCAGGGGGCGGCTGAAGAACGTTTTAACGGAACAGTTCATTTCCAGGTGGCCGACCGTCAGTTGCATGCCGGCGAAACCGCGTTCATTACCCTGGAAGCCGATGTTTTACTGGAAGGATGCCAGCTTACCCTGGAGTCCAGGGGCCTGGACATACTTTCCGTAATGCCCGGAACCGATATGCAGGAAGATCAGTTTGCTATTTTCCCGGATGGCGCCCTTACCATGGCCTGGGAAACCGGTGGCAAAGCCCGGTTCACCGTGCAGGTACGCGCCCAACAGGATGGCTGGCTGCACGATATGCTGCGCATCAGCAACCGCATTACCCCGGCAGAAGCCTACAAAACCGGCCTGAGCACGAGAAGCAAACAACAGGTAAACCTGCGCTTCGATCATCCGGAGCAATCACTGGTGCTGTACCAAAATCAGCCTAACCCGTTTGAAAAACGTACCAGTATCCGGTTCCACCTGCCCGAAAGCGGCCCGGCCACCCTCAAAGTGATGGACGGACAAGGCAAAACCCTTTGGATCCAAACAACAGATTTCCCTAAAGGAATCAATACCGTTGAGGTAGACCTGAGCGCCATAAGCGCAGCCAGAGTACTTTACTACCAGCTTGAAACCGCCAGCGGCGCCGCCGTGGGCAAAATGATCAGGTTGTAGAAATTTATTGCGGTTTTCGACTTCTGATAAACCCCGTTGCCGGTGGTTTGTCTGAAGTCGAAAACCGCAATTCGTTAATCCTCATCCCTTACCACCACGTCCCGGCTTTTGCTTTCTTCCAGCTGCATCTCTTTTTCCCGCTGGCGTTGCACACGGGCTACCACGAGAATGCTGGCTTCGTACAAACCATAAAGCGGGATGGTAACGAGGGTTTGCGACACCACATCAGGTGGTGTAATGATAGCGGCAACAATGAGGATTACCACAATAGCCTGGCGGCGATTGTTGCGCAAAAATGCCGGACCGATGAGCCCAATTTTAGCTAAAAAATAAGCCAGCACCGGCATTTCAAAGATCAACCCTGTGGGCAGGGTGAACATAGTCATGTAAGTCACATAAGAATCCAGGGTAGGCGACACCTCCAGGCCTTCCAGCGTATACCCTGCCAAAAAGCTGATAGAAAACGGCGCAATAACAAAGTAGCCGAAAGAAACACCCAGCAGAAAAAGCGCAGTGCACACTCCCACTACCCCCCTTACGGCTTTGCGCTCCTTCTCCAGCAATCCCGGACGAACAAACTTCCAGAATTCCCAGAAAATAAACGGGAAAGCGCCAATAACGCCCAGCCAGAACGACACATACAAGTGCTGCATCAATACCTCGCCCAACTGCCGGGTAATGAGGTTGAAAACCGGAGGCGTAAAACACATAGCTTCGCCGGCGCCACTCCAATGAGAAAAGTCGCAAAGCAGCCGATACGTGATGAAATCGGCATTTCTGGGACCAAAAATCAGGGTATTGAATACAAAATCCTTGTTCAGAAAACAGACTACGCCAACAACCGCAATAGCCAGTACCGACCGCAGGATATGATTCCGCAATTCGGCAATATGGTCGAAGAAAGACATCTCTCCTCTTTCGTGTTCGTGCATCTGATCGAGCGGCATAGCGGAAAACGTACCGGCGGGTTTAGCGCCGACTTTGCTGTACCGGCGGGTTTAGCCGCCGATGGTTTGAAGAGTTTGAAGAGTTTGAGGGGTTTGAGGGGTTTGAGGGGTTTGAGGGGGCAAGCCCCCTTGGGCCTTGGGGATTAGACCGCGCAAATGTAAAAAGTTAAGCGCCGATGTAGGGAAATTGGCAAAAAGTTAACGCCAAAACTATGGTAAAAAGCGCTTTTCTCTGAATTGTCGGATATTTGAGAGAAAATAGCCCCGGATTAAATCGCCAATCAACAAAATCATCACCAACACTCCCATGAGATTTCCCATACTATTCAGTCTTTTATTGCTGGCATGTAATGTCCAGGCACAAAAGCTTTACCGGGCCAATCACCGGTTTATGGAGGCCGGGCTTTACCTGGGCGCAGCCAATTATGCCGGCGATGTAGCTACCGGCTTTTGGGAGCCTGCGGAAACCCGCTTGAGTTACGGGGCATACCTGCGGTATTTTATGTTTGAGCGCTTTTCCATCCGCGCACAGGTTTTTGCCGGTTCTATTTCCGGAGAAGATGCTCATGCCAAATCTGAAGCCCGGCGCGCGCGAAGTCTCCGTTTCGGAGCAGATATACTGGAAGTGGCACTGTTGGGTGAGTGGCATCCGCTGGGGCTTTACCGGTACAAGGACGTAGGGGTGCGCCGTTTTTTTGTATCACCTTATCTGTTTGCAGGGGCTGCGGGTGTTTTTGGCGGAGCCAAAACAGAATATTACGGCGCCCCGGCCGATGAGTCGAAGGTACTCGTGGCGCCTCTGCCAGAGGCTGGTCCTAACCAGAAATTCCTGGCCGCGCCGGTGGGTATAGGGTGCCGCGCACAAATCAACGAAACCATTATCCTGGGCCTTGACGCCGGCGCCCGGCTGGTGTTTTCCGACAAACTGGACGGGGTGCACCTTAACGGAAACCCCAACAACAACGACTGGTATTTTTTCGGCGGCATGAGTATCTCCTTTATTTTAAGCAGCGCGAAAAAACGTTGGTAGCGCCCTTCCCGGTAGTATCTTTGACCGGAATTACGAAACGGGCGCATGCAAAACGGACCCCTTTTGGCATTTATCGGTATTTACCTTCTGGGCACCCTGGCCATTGGCTGGTGGGCCTCCCGGCGCGTAAAAACCACTGCCGATTTTGTGATGGCGGGCAAGGGTTTGCCCATGATGATGGTAGCCTGCGCGCTGTTTGCCACCTGGTTTGGTTCTGAAACCGTTTT
Source organism: Saprospiraceae bacterium (assembly GCA_035299505.1). GTDB lineage: Bacteria > Bacteroidota > Bacteroidia > Chitinophagales > Saprospiraceae > M3007. The sequence goes on from DATGWL010000116.1 coordinate 19,665, forward strand.
GGGTGCTGGTGCAGAATTTGCCGAACATGGCATTCTGGGGGTTATTGAAGATCCCTTTGGCGCTGCCTTGTGTTTGTTGCTGGCCGGTTTGCTGATAGCGCGTCCGCTGTACAACCTGAAGATCCTCACATTCAATGATTTTTACCGCATGCGTTTCGGCAAAACCGCCGAAATAACATCGGCCATTGTAATGGTGCCATCTTATTTCAGCTGGATCGCTGCACAGATTGTGGCGCTGGCCATTGTATTGGAGGCCGTTGGCGGACTGGACCGCAGCTGGGGAGTATTGATTTGCACCTCGCTGGTGTTGTTGTACACCTATATCGGGGGTATGTGGTCGGTTGCGGTTACAGATTTTGTACAAACCATTGCCATCATACTCGGACTGCTGGTGCTCACAGTAAGCATGGTGATGCAGGCGGGCGGCTGGGGCAATATGCTGGCAGCGGCTCCACCAAATTTCTTTCAGTTTTTCCCGGATCCGGAACCGATAAAAATCATACATTGGGTAGCAGCCTGGATGACCATCGGATTGGGCAGTGTGCCGCAACAGGATGTATTTCAACGGGTTATGGCGGCTAAAAACGTGCGCGCCTCCGTTTGGGCCTGCTACGCCTCCTCGTTCATGTACCTGAGTATTGCGGCCATGCCGCTCATCATTTGTTATTGCGCCCGCATGTTGTATCCGGAATTGCTGGAAGGCGACACCCAGATGATTATACCCACCATGGTGTTGCAGCACAGTGGTTTGGCCATGCAGATATTCTTTTTTGGCGCTTTGATTTCGGCCATTTTGAGCACTTGCAGCGGCGCTATGCTGGCGCCGGCCACGGTTATCGGGGAAAATCTGGTGCGTCCCTTGTTTAAAAATGTAACCGATGCGCAACTGCTAAAGATTATGCGTGTTTCACTGGTAGGTGTGGCTTTGATTACCGGAATGATGGCACTCTCCCGGAACAATATTTTTGAACTGGTGGGAGAATCCTCGGCGTTTAGTCTGGTATCGTTGTTTGTGCCTCTGATTGCCGGTTTATACTGGAAAAAAGCCACTGGTGCGGGCGCTATTGCCTCCATGATTGTTGGTTTGCTGGTGTGGTTGTTCACCAACTGGAGTTTCCCGGCGCTGTCGGAATCCGGCCAATACAGCGGCGGCTGGCAACTGATTTTAGAAACCCCCGCCATGATATGGGGCTTGCTGGCGAGCGCCCTGGCCATGTGGATAGGAAGTTTTTGGGGTAGCCCTGAGCCAGAACCTATGGAAGAACACGCCTGATGGTAAACCCATCTTAAAGGCGTCAACATAACTGAACAATGAATAAATCTGATACACTCAAAATTGCGCTGGAATTGATTTGGCTGGCCATTACCGCCCTGGTGGCCTGGATGGTACTGCAACCCATATATAAAGCCATGTACGTATGGCCTTTCGAAGTGTGGAATGTAGTTTTTGTGGTTACCCTGATCACACTTACCCGATATATTTTTCTGTTGCAACACACGTTCGTGGCCCGCAGGCAGGTGCTGAAAATCGTGCTGCTGCTGCTCATGTTCCCGCTCACCTTTATCCTTATCGACCACGTAAACGATTTCCTCACCTATATTGAAGAACGTACCTGGGAGCCACTGGTTGGCCATCTACCCACGGATCAGCAACTGCCCGTCCAGGAATATATCTGGGGCGAAATGCTCTTCTTCGGCGTTGGCAGCATCATTGCCGCGCCTGTTTTCGCCGGCCGCATGATGCTCTCCATCTGGCGTCAAAGAAACCGGGACACCGTGTGAGGGACGGTGGACGGTGGACGGCCTACGGTGAACGGTGAACGGTGGACGATGAACGGTGCCTTGTCACCTTGAGCGCAGCGAAGGGTCTGGCGAAGCCTCTCCTAGGTGCGTTAAAGGAGAATGCCATAAACAGTCGAAATATAGTGCCCATTACAATTAAATAACATCAGACCCTTCGCTACGCTCAGTGTGACAAGGCATCGTTCATCGTCCACCGTCTACCGTCCACCGTTAACCGTCTACCGTCCTCCTGCTGTATCTCAAAAAAAATTATAATTTTTTTTACCCCCTCGGGAACTCTCCCGCCCCCCACTTGTGTTGTGTTGGTTTTACGGCGACCTTTGCAGTCCCGAATATAAACCTTTTTCTCTATGGCTAACTTAACCTACAAGGCAAACAGCGCGCAGAGCCGGATCTTCGAGCAGGAATTTATTCCGCTCCTCGATGCGGTATATGCGTTCTCCTATCGCCTGACAGGCGACAGGACCCAGGCGGAAGACCTTGCACAGGAGACATTCCTGAAAGCATGGCGCTTCATTGAGCGCTATGCGGCCGAAACGAACGCCAAAGCCTGGCTGTTCCGTATTTGCCGCAATGCCTTCATCAATGAATGGCGCAGCCGCCAAACACAACCGCGTACCCGCGACATTGATGACCCGGCAGTTAAGTTGCTTCCGGTGATGGATTCTCCGCACAACGACCGTATGGGCGATGAGGTGATGCTGGCCATCAATGCTTTGTCTGAACACTTCCGCACGGTGATCCTTCTGGATCTGGAAGATTTCACCTACGAAGAAATCGCGGTAATACTGGACATCCCGATCGGTACCGTACGTTCACGCCTGCACCGCGCGCGCAACATCCTGGCCAAAAAACTCCAGGTGTATGGCCGCTCTCTGGGCTACAATGTGCAGGATAACGAAGATTCCGAGGATGCCCCCAACGCGGTATAAGAAAAAGGTTTGTCCTTCAGCGGTTTTTGACTGCTGCTCGCGACAAACCTTTTTTTATGCCCCAAACCTCCAAATTTCAACACTACTAAACATGTCATTCACCCGTCAGCATTTTACAGCAGGTCAGCAGGCTTCCGTTGCCTGCTCCTTCCCATGGTCGCTCCGCTCCACAGAGTCCGCAAACCATTGGCTGTCCGCATTGATATGTCCAGGCTCGGTTGGCACCCGTAGCGGACAATGTGCACAGCCCGGCTCAGGTGTATCGGGTTGGCCGGGTGGCAGCACCCCCAGCAGTAAAATGCCGGCACAAATTTTAGTCAGCATGAAAAACGCACGTAAATCAAGCGGCATAGCCGCCACCGACCAGTTTCAGGCGGTCAGCACCTCCCCGAACGACCAGGTCACCAACGAAACAGCAGTATTCTCCTCCAAACCAGGCCCAAGAAAACCAGAATCTCCCGAAGTAGAATCCCTACGCGCCCTGCTTAAAGCCAACCTATCGCGCGAAACAGCTCCTCAGGCTCTTCTTGAACGCATTCGAAGCCGAATGCATGATCACAGGGATTAATTCCATTTTCCAAAACAATTTCCAACTACGCCGGAGAGATCATTGTATCGCTCCGGCGTTTTTTGTTTTGTGCGAAGGGTGTAACGTCGGAAGGGTTTTAAACCCTTCCGACGTTCTTGCCACCAATCGCGTGAGAATTTTCGATAAAGAATGAGGTCAGGTTTATTTACTTCCGCCCCGTCCGGTCTTCCTTCCCCAAATGCGCCACGGTAGCCTTCCGTGGCAAAAACCGCAGAATATCGAACACCGAATATCGAACGCCGAAGTTTCGTCGCCGCGCTTGAGTCTTTTTGCCGCCCTGCACGGTGCTCACGCTACAAAGTTAGCAGGGCACACGTGCTGCGCTCGGGTCTTCCCGACTCCTTCGGGAAGACCGAGCGCGGCAAATACGGGTCGGTTATCTTATATCCTCCAGTATGCTTATGTTGAGTTCTGCTGCCATAAATTCCTCACTGACAATCATCTCTTCCGGTGTTTCAGGGTGATCAAATAATACCCGGAAATGCCCCTCACCCTCTGCAAAAATGTACACCCACTTGCCATTCTCAAAGTAGAATCCGATAATATCAAGTGTCTTTTTATTGATATGGATCGTGTCTGGCAGCACGGCATTGGGCGGAAAAAAACAGGCAACTTCTTCCCTTCGTTCGGCGGTTTCAATTGTTTCCACTCGTACCTCACCCATCGCTACAATTCGTTGAACGGCTCCGTAATCTCCTTGAATGCATAAATGATATCCCAGGCTTTTTAAGGTGTCCCCACTGCTTACTTCCACACCCAGTAGGTTGGCCTCAATACCATACAAATTACCTGCAACATTTTGCGTCCCTTTGGAATGGATTTCCAGTCGCAGTGGTTTTTCCGGATGGGGACGCTTAAACCTCAATAATAAGGGGCAAAAGTGGCTGTAAAGTGTAAGCGGTTGTCCCAAACCTAAATAACCGTCAGGAACGAAAACAGTAAAGCCCTTTGTTCCGAGAGCATCCCGGAACAAAGGGTCGAGGTTACATTGAAAATCGATGAGGAGTTGTGACATTAGAATCTCATTTTAAATTCGAAAGAACCTTTTTTTATCGCAATGGTTGGTTCGCCTGAGGAGGTAGATTCAAGGTAGAACCTCATAGTGTAGGAACTCCCACCAAGATTGAACTCACACTTCAATTTTACAGACATGATCCCACTGTTTGCTTCAGAAAAACTACTTACTTTCCTATCGTTGGCTTGGCAAGGCCGCGGCAAGAAGGGTGTAACGTTAAAACCCTTCCGACGTTCTTGACGTTCTATTATGGACACCCATTCTTTCCCGCATAAGGATATTTCCATCGTGGATGAAACAAGAATTCTATCCAATTCCACACTTGCCACCAATCGCGTGAGAATTTTCGATAAAGAATAAGGTCAGGTTTATTTACTTGTAGCTTGTACTCCTCAAAACTTTTTTGAACAATCCTTATTGGGTCATGCTTTCCAAACTCATGTGCTTCAAATCTGCCTTGGTCCGCACAGAATATTAAGGGAGCCGTAGTGTGCGGAAGAAACATGTTGACAAAAGTCAAATTGCAGATTAAGAATGAGAGTAGCATCAGTATTCCCCAAAAATACTTGAGGCTCTTTTGAGCATTTTTCATTGACAGTCAGAAAGTGGAGGTTGAAAACATGTCGGACTTCTTAAGTGAAGCCCCCCAAACTTATTTGTAAAACTACGTATCCTCATCCCTTTCTGCATAGGGTAAGCGCCATCTGGGATGAGTTGCGTAATCGAACCAGTTCCAGACCTGCCACCATTTCATAGCGAACCGGCGGTGAAGCACAAGATGTGGTTTGTTTACCCCGGTTTTATAGGCCTCAAAACCATTTCTAACATCTGCATACCGGTCTTTAAAAGTGGCTTTCTCGTATGTCCAATATCCACAGCTATCAGCACAATACCGGTGAGGAAAAGTGCTGGGCAGAAAATAACGGATTGGTGTGAAGGTTGATATAATCAAAAAAATTACGAAAATCATGAAGAGGAACATGTAAGCCTTTTTCATCATTTATGGGCAATTAAAAGTTTCTTTTTAGAAAGGGTACACATTTTTAATTTGGCAATCCCAGCCCTAAAGTTCGGGGCAAAGTACATTAGCCTAAATAATCCATCTGCATTGCACCATATTCCCGGAATATCATTCCGGGGTACAAAAAAAGGCCATCCCATATTCCCGGAATATCATTCCGGGGTACAAAAAAAGGCCATCCCGGAATCCCGGAATGGCCTTTTAAGCAAAAGACTTGAACGTTTTCTTCCCCATCCACCGTCCACCGTAGGCCGTCTACCGTCCACCGTCCACCGTCTACCGTCTAATACTCGTCTTCGTTGAAGAAGAAGTCGTCGTGGCGCGGGTAATCCGGCCAAATATCTTCGATACCTTCGTATAGCTCCCCGTCATCTTCGAGTTCTTCCAGATTCTCGATCACTTCGGTTGGGGAACCTGAGCGAATGGCGTAGTCAATCAGTTCGTCTTTGGAGGCCGGCCACGGAGCCTCTTCCAAATAGGAGGCCAGTTCGAGAGTCCAATACATAGGTGTGGTTTTGTTGTTTAATGTACTAAAAGATCAGGGTTTTCTTACAGGATCAGCATGGCGTCGCCGTAGCTGTAGAAGCGGTATTTCTCCTTCACCGCCTGATGGTAGGCTTCCATCACCAGCTCAAACCCGCCAAACGCTGAAATCATGATCAACAGACTGGATTTAGGAAGGTGAAAGTTGGTTACCATAGCATTGGCAATGCTGAAATCGTACGGCGGGTAGATGAACTTGTTGGTCCAGCCTTCCACCTGTTTCAACATACGGTCTGCGCTAACAGCCGTTTCAATGGATCGCATCACTGTGGTGCCTACTGCGCATACTTTTTTGTTGTCCTGCAGACTTTTGTTCACCGTATCAGCGGCAGCCTGCGGAATTTTGAAGTATTCGGCCTCCATTTTGTGCTTGGAAAGATCTTCCACATCAATAGTGCGGAAGGTACCCAGGCCAATATGCAGGGTCAGTTCGGCAAAATTCACGCCTTTCAGTTCCAGGCGTTTCATCAGTTCGCGGCTGAAGTGCAGGCCCGCAGTTGGCGCAGCCACCGCGCCCATTTCCTTGGCGTAGATGGTTTGGTAGCGCTCGCGGTCAATAGCCTCCGGCTCGCGATTGATGTATTTTGGCAGCGGGGTATTGCCCAGCTTCACCAGTTCATTCACAAAATCTTCTTCCGAACCATCAAACAGGAAACGTATGGTACGGCCACGGGAAGTGGTGTTGTCCACCACCTCGGCTACCAGTGCATCGTTGCCATGCTCGTCTTCGAAATACAGTTTGTTGCCCACGCGGATTTTACGCGCAGGATCCACCAGCACGTCCCACAGGCGTGCATCGTGATTCAGTTCACGAAGCAAAAACACTTCGATTTTGGCACCGGTCTTTTCCTTTTGGCCAAACAACCGAGCAGGAAACACCTTGGTGTTGTTGAAAATCATGGTGTCCCCGTCGCCAAAATACGTGAGGATATCCTTGAAAATTTTGTGCTCGATTTTACCCGTTTTACGGTGCAGAACCATCAGACGGCTCTGATCACGTTCTTCGGCCGGATATTGTGCTACCAGTTCAGCTGGCAGGTCGAAATTGAACTGTGAGAGTTTGGTACGCATAAGTTAATAGCAAGGCATCGTAGGTCGTTAAGACAACTTCAACTACAGAAACGTTGTATGAATGCCTGGTCGTGCTGTTTAGATTTTGGGAAATGTGCTATTTCAGGTCAAAAACAGGGCATTTTCCATCCAAATAACTTTCAGAAAAACACCTGCTCCGCCTTAAAACGGCTGCAAAAGTAAAATTTCCCTATAAACGAGAAATTTTTCTAAAGGTTTTGTAGAAAATAGTGTTCACCGCTAAGTACGTGAAGAACGCTAAATCGTATTTCATCAATACTTTGCGTACTTCGCGTACTTCGCGGTGAACCCAACTTATTAAGCAACAGAAAACTCCTTCTGGGCTTTTTTACGCTCAAAATCTTTGAGGTAAATTTTGCGCAAACGGATGCTTTTCGGCGTCACTTCCACGTACTCGTCTTCCTGGATGTATTCCAGTGCCTCTTCCAAAGTGAAGCGGCGCGGTGGAGGCAGGGAAGCCTTATCGTCGGCGCCGGAAGCACGGTGGTTGGTCAGCTTTTTACTCTTGGTTACGTTGATCACCAGGTCCATCGGACGGTTGTTTTCGCCAATTACCTGGCCCTCGTACACCTCTTCGCCTGGTTCGATGAAGAACGTGCCGCGGTCTTGCAGGTTGTCCAGAGAGTATGCAAAGGCTGAACCGGTTTCCATTACAATCAGGGAACCGTTCTGACGACCAGCGATTTCGCCGCGCCATGGTTCGTAGCCGGTAAAGCGGTGGGTCATGATGGCCTCGCCCTGAGTAGCTGTCAGTACGTTGGAACGCAAACCAATGATACCACGGGAAGGAATTTCAAAACGCAGGATGAAGCGGTCGCCCTTTGGCTCCATGCTCTTCATCACACCTTTACGGCGGGTTACCAGCTCAATACATTTGCCGCTGGTGGTTTCAGGCACGTCGATGGTCAGTTCTTCCACCGGCTCGCATTTCTGGCCGTTGATCTCTTTCACGATTACACGTGGCTGACCAATCTGAAGCTCATAGCCCTCGCGACGCATGGTTTCGATCAGGATAGAAAGGTGCAATACGCCGCGACCGAATACCATGAACGAATCGGCAGAGTTGGTGTCTTGCAGGCGCATGGCCAGGTTTTTCTCCAGCTCTTTTTCCAAACGCTCACGAACGTGGCGGCTGGTTACAAACTTGCCTTCCTGACCGAAGAAAGGAGAGTCGTTGATCGTAAAGGTCATCGACATGGTTGGCTCGTCGATAGCGATCGGATCCAGTGCTTCCGGATTTTCGTAATCGGCAATGGTATCGCCAATTTCAAAACCATCTACACCTACTACTGCGCAGATATCGCCAGCCTGTACTTCTGGTACGTCTTTTTTAGCCAGACCATCGAATACAAACAACTGTTTGATGCGGTGTTTCTGCATGGAACCGTCTTTTTTGCAGAGGGTTACAGGCTGGTTGGCAGCCAGTTTACCACGCAGCAAACGACCTACAGCAATACGACCGATATAGTTGGAGAAATCGAGCGATGTCACCAGCATCTGGGTATTGCCTTCAGCAACCTTTGGTTCCGGGATGTATTTAATGATGTCTTCCAGCAACACCGTGATGTCAGTGGAAGGATTTTTCCAGTCGTGCGACATCCAGCCATTTTTAGCGGAGCCGAATACCACCGGGAAGTCAAGTTGCTCCTCATTGGCATCGAGGGCAAACATCAGGTCGAACACCTGTTCGTGCGCCCAATCAGGGTTGCAGTTAGGCTTGTCCACCTTATTGATTACTACAATAGGCTTTTTGCCCATTTCAAGGGCTTTTTGCAACACAAAACGGGTTTGTGGCATTGGGCCTTCGAAGGCATCTACCAGCAGCAGCACGCCATCGGCCATGTTCAGTACACGTTCCACCTCACCACCAAAGTCGGCGTGACCCGGGGTGTCAATTACATTGATTTTGATGCCTTTGTAATTGAGTGCAACGTTTTTGGAAAGAATGGTGATACCGCGTTCGCGTTCGAGGTCGTTGTTATCGAGGATCAGCTCACCGGTCAGTTCATGCTCCTTGAAGACCTGGGAAGCATGGATCATTTTGTCCACCAGGGTAGTCTTGCCGTGGTCAACGTGAGCGATGATGGCGATATTGCGAATGTTCATCATGGATATTGAAAAGGTGAGCGACGTTATTTTTGCCGGGGTTTAAAAAATGATGTTTGGGCGCGGGAGCAAAACGGTTGTTTCTGAAAAATATTTGTTAAAAAACCTTCAAAAAACCCAAATTTCGTAAAATATGGGCACACGCTTCCCAAACGGGCCGCAAAAGTAGGCTTTTATTTGGCAGAAAAAAAAGAGTTTTCGGGCAAGTATTTGTTAATAATAGCCGAAGGGTGCAAAAAGTTTGGTGGTCAGAGGCAGGAAATGGCAGTTTCAGAATAAAATTTTAACAAAGAGCAGGGGAGAACAATTTTGGGTAAACGGAGTTTCAGGTTTGTTCACCGCAAAGTACGCAAAGGCCGCGAATGATTCTTTTGGCCCAATGCGCGATAAAATACCAAGCCAAACGCCAACTCAAAAACTTCAACACTCAAACACTCAAACACTTCCCATGACCTCCCTTCTCTTGCTCGGACTCTTTTTCACCGGAATGAAGCCGGAATTTGCCCTGGAACTGAACAATATTCAGGACGCTTCCGGCAGTGTTTATATTGCAGTATACAATAAATCTGACGATTTTCTGAGGTACGACCGGATTTATCACCACAAAATAGTGCCGGTGAGCCAAACCGGAACCATGCGGGTTTCCATCAGCGATTTGCCTCCGGGCGCTTATGCCGTAAGTTGTTTTCACGATGTCAATGGAAACGGGCAGCTGGACACCGACTGGATGGGCATTCCTACCGAGCCTTATTGTTTTTCCAATAATGCCCGGCCCAAGTTCCGCGCGCCACGCTGGTCGGAAGCGGTATTTCAACTCCCGACTGAGGGAATGAATATGCGGTTGAAAATGGAAAAGTGGTAGGTTTTTTACCGCAGAGTCGCAGAGACGCGGAGGGGTTCTCTGCAACTCTGCAGTAAAATAACCGCGCCTCTACCCTTACAATACCCCCTTAAGTACTGCCCACACATTTTCTGCCACAATTTTCTGTCCTTCCACGTTGGGATGGATGCCATCGGGCAGATTAAGGGAGGGAACACCTCCCACGCCATCCAGCAGAAAGGGAATGAGTGCTGCGTTGAATTTTTTGGCCAGATTGGGATACATATCCCGGAAGGCATTGGTGTACACTGCGCCCAGATTAGGCGGCGCCATCATACCGGCCACCACAATTTTGCAATCCGGGTACTTGGCTTTTACTTTTTCCAGAATATCATTCAGGTTCTTTTTCGAGGCTTCGATGGGCAGGCCGCGCAGGGCATCATTGCCGCCCAGTTCCAGCACAAAAATATCTACCGGCTGCTGAAGTACCCAATTTACCCGGTTTACACCATCGGCGGTAGTCTCGCCGCTCAAGCCCGCATTGACGCATATATAGGGCATTTTAAGTGTATCTATCCGACGTTGAAGTATGGCCGTAAAGCCTTGTTCGGGCGATAACTGGTAAGCTGCCGTGAGGCTGTTACCGAAGAATACAATGTTTTTTTTCTGAGTTGCGGGCGCCTCGGCAGCCGTATTGGTCGTTGCCGTTGGTTTGTCCTGAGGTTTTTCAGACTGACAAGCAAACAAGCCCAAAACCAGGGCCACAAGAAGGAATCGATGTTGCATATTGGGTGAAATTGAATGTTGGGGCAAAGGTATGTACATACCGGCGCCTCGTATTAATGCTGGAATGGGTGGTATTGTTCATGGGAGGGGAGACCACTAAGCCATATGAGGTACTATGTCTGGTTTCTTTTGAGAACCTGAAGTGTTTATGGTATGTACACAAGTTGCTTCAAGGGGTAGAGTTGCAGTCCACCGATATTAGGTTCATTCCCAAATTGGCATTTCCGCAGACAAGAAGTGGTAGAATATTTGGGTAATCATGCCGGGTAATTTGACATTTGTTCACCAGCCTGGCATTGTTACTTTTCTTTTTGCTTGCCCAAAAAGAAAAGTAACCAAAAGAAAAAGGGCAGTCTTTCCGGCAAAGCCAACGACCTGCGGGGATTGCGCTGCTTTTTAACCGCAGACCATCGTATTTAGCATCATCGTGCTGTACTGCCGGTTAAAAAGAAGGCGCTCCCTCCTTACGTCGGGACCATCCCCTTCGGTCGGGCTTGCCTCGCAGACGGCGGGGGCCAGAGCAGGGTATTGGCGCGGAATTAAGGCTAATGAACTTGTGTACATACCATAGGTACTTAGTATCTCTCGGCGCCCTAAGTGACTTAGCGGTCTCCACCTGTACACGGAAACAGCTCGTTTAATTTTATATACTTCATATATTTACCCCTTTATCAGCCTGCTCATGTACGAATTAACCAAGACGCCTTTCGGCCCACATACCCGTTTTACCCTGCACAATCCGCTGAGCAACACTGGGTTCAGCATCGTTCCCGGCGCTGGCGCCAATGTGCTGGAAATTCATTTCAACGGACAAAATATTCTTGACGGCTACAATACCCCGGAAGAACTGGAAGCCGGAAAATGGGGTAAAAGCACGGTGCTTTTCCCTTTCCCCAACCGGCTCAACGACGGTAAATACCGCTGGAATGGCAAGGAATACAGTTTCCCCATCAACAATGCCGCTACCAACAACGCCATACACGGATTTGTGCGCGAAGAAGCCTTTGAACCGGAATTCGTTTTTTTGGGGCAGGATCTGGCCAGTTTCCGCTGCTATTTCGATTACCACGGTGAACGCGCATATTACCCGTTTCCTTTTTCGCTGGAACTGGAATTTACCATTCACGATTCCGGCAAATTCGATATGCAGGTTGAAGTAACCAACGTACACAACGATGTGATCCCGGTTGGTTTCGGGTGGCACCCATACTTCCGCCTGGCCTCCCGCGCCGATCTGCATCAGCTACAGCTCCCTGCTGCTGAAATTGTAGACATTAACGACCGCATGATTCCCACCGGCAAACGGACGCCCTACACCGAGTTTCAGCAGAAAAAAGACCTGGGCGATACCACACTCGACAATTGTTTCAGCAGCAGCAAAACAGGAAACTATCAGATGGTGCTTTCCGGAGAAGACCAAACCCTGCGGGTGAAAGCCTCTGCCGCCGAATTTCCGTTTTTCCAGGTATTCACACCTCCACACCGGGAAAGTGTAGCGCTGGAACCCATGAGCTGCAATGTAGATGCGTTCAATAATCAGGATGGCCTCATCAGTCTGCCCCCTGATGGCGTGTGGAATGGTAAAATGAGTATTCACTGGGAGGGGGAATAAACCTGAACCTTTCCCCCCTTTTCCTGTTTCGTTTCGAGGATTTTTGCATTCCGCCACCCCTTGATTTTCCAATTGCGGATTGCAACCCGTAGGTTTGCCCCTCGTCATGTCATTAGACACCATCAAACAACCTATTGCTACCGAGCTCGACATCTTCGAGGAGCGTTTCCGCGATGCCATGCGGAGCCATGTACCACTGCTTGATAAAATCACCTGGTATATCGTGCAACGGAAAGGCAAACAGGTTAGGCCCATGCTGGTACTCCTGAGCGCCAGATTGTTCGGCCCCATTGAAGAGCCTTCCTATACCGCAGCCTCCATGGTAGAATTGCTGCACACCGCTTCGCTGGTGCACGACGATGTGGTAGACGACGCCAACGAACGACGCGGCTTTTTCTCCATAAATGCCCTCTGGAAAAACAAAATTGCGGTGCTGGTGGGCGATTTCCTTTTGTCGCAAGGCTTGTTACTTTCCGTAAAAAACCAGCAGTTCACCATGCTCGAGCTGATCAGCAGGGGGGTGAAGGAAATGGCCGAAGGTGAGCTCATGCAAATGGAAAAGGCTCGCCGTCTTGATATCAAGGAGGAGGTTTATTACGAGATTATCCGGCAAAAAACGGCATCACTCATTGCTGCAGCCTGTAGCGCAGGCGCCGTGAGTACTGCTCCGGGCGACGATGAAATCAAAAAACGCATGTGGCTGTTCGGTGAAAAAACCGGGATGGCCTTCCAGATACGCGACGACCTGTTTGATTTTGGCGACGACGACGTGGGCAAGCCGCTTGGCATTGACATTAAAGAGAAAAAAATGACCCTCCCGCTCATTTATGCCCTCAATCAGGCAGAAAAAAGCGAGCGCAGGCGCATCATCAACATCGTTAAAAACGAAAGCCACAAACCGGAAAAAGTAGACGAAGTGATTCAGTTTGTGCGCCAGAGCGGCGGTCTGGACTATGCCCGTCAGGCCATGTATCGCTACCGTCAGGAAGCCTTTGATTTGCTGGAAATGGCGCCCGAAAGCCCGGCCCGGCAATCGCTTCGGGATTTGCTGGTGTTTGTTACAGAAAGAAAACGCTAAAATGACTCAGATACAGCACTTTGAATGGAATCCGTTTTCAGAAAACACCTATGTTGTGTGGGATGAAACCGGAGAATGTGCCATTTTCGATCCAGGATGTTACAGCCCGGAGGAACAGGAAGCCCTGCGCAGTTTTATTACTGAAAAACAGCTCAAACCGGTACGACTGATCAACACGCATTGCCATGTAGATCATGTATTCGGCAATCCTTTTGTGATCAAAACCTGGGGCATCGGACTCGAAATCCATGAGGGCGAATTGCCGGTGCTCGACAGCTTTGAGCGCGTGTGCCAGATGTACGGGATTCCGTTTCAGGATGCTCAACCCATTCCGGTCAATTTCATTGAAGGCGGCGAAACCATCACCTTTGGTAATACCCGTTTAAAAGCGCTTTTCACCCCTGGACACTCGCCGGCCAGTCTCTCTTTTTACTGCCAGGAAGCCGGGTTTCTCGTTGCCGGCGATGTGCTTTTTTTAGAAAGTATTGGTCGCACGGATCTCCCCGGCGGGCATTTTGATACCCTGATCAAGTCTATCCGCACCCAGCTGTTCACGCTTCCGGACGAAACCATTGTGTACCCGGGGCACGGTCCAGCCACTACCATTCGGCACGAAAAGGAGTACAATCCATTTTTGTGAATTCACCAGAAATTTTTCAAAACATCCCAGGCAAAACGGGCCACAATTCCGGCCACAACTACCAGGAAAACCTTCCGGATGAAGGCGTTTCCACGCAAAACAGCCATGCGGCTGCCCAGATAAGACCCTGCCACGTTGCAGACCATCATAGGCATAGCCAGGTGAAACAGCACTTGTTTGTTGAGTAGAAAAAACACCAGCGAAGAGACGTCGGCAATCACATTCACTATTTTGGAAATAGCCGAAGAGGTGAGAAAACTGTACCCGATTACGCTCACGAACCCGAAAACCAGCATACTGCCTGTGCCTGGGCCCACCATACCGTTGTAAAAGCCCAGCACCCCGCCAATTCCGGCCGCCCACCAATGGAGCTTTTCCGGCGGCACTTTAAAATGTTCGTGTTGCCCAAGGTCTTTCTTCCGGTATGTATAAGCGGCAATCAGGATAATTAATACCAAAATAATGGGCTTCAGTACCTCCGACGGCAACCAACTCTGCACGGTTGCCCCCAAGTAAGAGCAGCTGGACGCCGTTATTCCTGCGTACAACACCGTTTTCCAGGGAATTTTAACGCTCCGGGCATAATTTAGCGCAGCCACCGAAGTGCCCACCGCCGAAGCCAGTCGGTTGGTGCTGATTACGTTGGGTACGGAAAGCTGTGGGTACAGCACAAAAAACGCCGGAATTTGCACCAGTCCACCCCCACCCACAATACTGTCGATGAAGCCGGCCAAAAAGGCGAATGCGCAGAGTAAATAAAGTTCCATGGGCGGAGATGCTGGGCAAATGTAGAAAACCCCGGCTTACCTGCCCACCCATACCTTTTCCCGGTGAACGCCACCCGTGCCAAGCCAGGCTTCTACCCAATACATGCCCGCCGGCAACTGTTGAACCGGCACCGCCCAGAGAGGACCTCGCTGATCCAGGCATTTTTTGCCCTGAGCATCAAATATTTGCAATCGGTGCACATCAAGATCCCGGATAAACAACCAATCCTGCGCCGGGTTAGGATAAAAACGCCCTTGTTCCGGCCAGATTTGCGCCGTGCCCACAGTGTTTTCTTTGATGGCCAAAATCATTTCCTGAGGACTATTGCCTGTATACAAGGCGGTATTTTGGGTGAAATCAAACATTACTGAATCGGCCGGAATCCATGCTGGTTGAGCATTATCCCGGCGATGCAACAAATGAAGCCGGGGTTCATCCACCAGGGTAAACGGGTTGCCTTTGTAGTGATAGGTCAGTTGATACCCAGTTACTTCTGCAGCCGGATAATGCACCCCGAAATATCGCTGGTTATCCACCAATACATGCCCTTCGCCCGGCTCCAGTACATTAGGTGTCTCGCGGGTGAAGTATAGGTGGGTAAAAGAAGCTGTGTCAGACATTTCCAATACCAGGCTATCGCCGCTCGGTAAGGCTGCCACCAGATGGGAAACACTGTCATACGTGTACACGCTGTGCGTACCCAAGGGCGCAGCGGAGCGCTTCCACAGATTGACTGGAGCTCCGAGTACCTGTCCGGATGTGTTGCCTGTTGTAGCCTGGGCGGTGATTCCGTCTGTTTGATCAAACCGGAAATAAGCCGAAAGTCCAGACTCAGCCCCTTGCAGTTTTTGACACATATCGGTGCGGATTTCAGTCAGGCTTCGAGGGTAATCCCACAGCCGCACCTCATCTATTTTACCCCTGAACGTGTAGCCTCCAGCATAGGCGCCAGTGTACAGGTTGGGGTCGTTGTGCGGTGGCACGTTCAGGGCTTCGCTCACCAAAAATCCATTCCGGTAAAGCCGCATAGTGGCATTTGGTTCATCGTAGGTAAGGGCCACATGCGTCCATTCAAACGGTTTGAGTGGCGTTTGGTCAATCACCTGGAACCAGGCGCCATTGTGTCCGGCGCAAAGGTGATTGGTACTTCCAAAGGATGGCGCCCAAAAGGCTGTATTCCCTGCACCCGAAAGGATGTTATTGCCTAACCCGCCACCCAGCCAGTAAATCCAGGCCTCTTTTGTGTAGGAATTCCCCAAAACGGGTCCTAAAAAAATACAATCGTCCTGGCCATCCAGCTGCACACAATTGCCAGGACCCGACATGATACCCGGAATATCATAATTGGGCAGGGAGGTATGGTTTTCGATGGGCAGGTTGTAGAAAGAAAACATGCCATATCCCGAGCTGTTGAGTACCCACCCTCCAGCGTCGCCGGAATGCCCGGTATAGGAAATACCCACAGACGGATCATACACAGGTTGGTCCAGTTCCAGCCAAATTTTATTGTCGGATGCGCTGATCCCAATCACCGAACTACTCCCACCTGTAAGTATAAAATCAGCATTACTGCCAGGCGGCGCCATGACAAAATCGGCATCTGTGGTGATCTCAATCAGGGTATTGGTATCGTTCACATAACGAGCCAAAAGCGGCTGGATATTCAGCTGCGGCGCAATTGGCGATTGATACAGGTCTTCCGACAGGTGATAAAAAAGTTTTTCACCCAGTTTTTCATAACCACTAACGGCATAGTGGCAGCCATCGTGCCCGATGATGCCGTTAGCCGTGAGGGTGTGGGTTTTAGGCAGATAAAGGGCAAAATCTTTTTGGTATTGGCGCAATTGCAGGGAAGGCGCCCCGCAACCTTCGCGCACCTGCACCACATAAAATGCTTCTATGGAAGGATAATCCGCGCGCCAGTCTTCATGCAGGGCCTCGAACAGGATTTTGTGGACCAGGGCCCGGTCGCCATCAGATTCGCCCTGATAATAGATCATAGCCCGAATATGGGTATCCAGTTTGCCATTCTGCAGGCGTTGCAGCATACGCCCATAATTGGTAGCCGGATCAGCTGGAAGTGCGTCGTTGCGCTGAAAAAACTCGATGGGTTTGCCTGGATCGGCGCCGTTGATTACCGCGATGGGTATTTGGAAAATAGATTGCAACTCATATGCCATACGCAGCGCCCATTGCCCGATAGAGCCTGGCGTGAAGTATCCGTTGCCTTCAGCAATGTACCATTGAGCATCGTTGTAGTTATTCGGATCCGAATTGCCAAAACAGCGCACAAAAGGCGATTGCCAGATGTTGGCATCCCCGTTGTAAGCCACTGCCTGCGCATTGGATTGGCCTTGTATGGCTATCACATCGCCCCCTACTACCTGATTGGCCGTAGCGAGCAGGGTGGTGTCTGATGCTGATTTTTCCCATAGGTCGAAGCGGAATTGTTCCAATCCTGCCTGGAAGGAGTAGGTGATAACAAACGTATCTGAAGGAAAGTCCTGCAAGGCATATGCTTTTCTGGCTTTTGGGCCAAAATTAGAACTCACTTCCAGGATCAAACTATCCGCAGGTGCAGCAGGCCGTATGCCACGGATGTGCATCGTTGCCAGGTTGGTTTGTACATCCCGGGGGTAGAAATGCAGATTTTGAGGAAATTCCAGCAGCGTAGTCTGTGCCGACAAAGCGCTGCCAATGAGCAGAAAAAAGGGTAAAAACTTCATGAATAGGCGAGGGTATATGTGCGAAGATATGGGCTAAACCCAAACCAATGCCGATTAAATAGGCAAGCCCGGTGTTTTGCACCGCGCATGATCCCGACCTCGCAAGAGGTCCCCACTTCAAACCATTCAAACTCATCAAACCCTTCAAACCCCTATTACTCCCCAACCACCAACTTTCCAAACCGCATCTCCGTTCCATTTTCCAACCGATAGGCGTACACGCCTTTGCTCAAGCCCTGCAGGGTTATCACGGTGTTTTCTGAAAACCTGAACACCCTCACCTGATTGCCTTTGGCATCAAACAAACGCAAAATATGCTGGCCCGAACCGGAAACCGGCAGGTTTAGGGCGCCTCCTTCGGCTACCGGATTGGGGTAGGGCAATGGCAAGGCTGATTTGGAGAACGTTGGCCAAACCGGGGCCTCAAACTGGCCGGGCTTGGTGGCCACTACTCCCGGCAATTCAAGCCAGTATTGGCCGGCTGTTCTGAGCTGGTTGTTACTGGTGAAGCCCAAACTGGCCTGTGGGCCTTCTTTGAGCACATCGGCGGCATCCAGGTTTTGCCAGTTGAACCCGTGCGCTACCGGGCCGCGACGCCAGATTTTGCAATCCGCAGCCGGCAAATCGGCTGGCATGGCGCCTATACCGCTGAACCAAATTTCAGATGGGGCTACAAATGTGGCATTTGAGCCATAATTCTGAAGTATCCAGTAGCCCAGACTGGATTGGTACGAACTATTAGGCAGGGTATCTGGCGACACCACCAGGCGGGATACTACCACCTCGCCATTCGGATAAGCGCCTGAGGCAGGAAACACAAGGGTCAGCCCCGTGCCATCGAAGGTATATCGCTTTTTACCCGTTGCAACATTCAGGCGTTTACTTACGCCTTTCCCCACAGGTGCTGTAGATTTTTCCCGTTTTACCGTAGGACCTACCAACGAGCCGTGGCGCACGCCTACGCGGTCGAGCGCGAGGCCGAAACTTTCATTAAACTGGTAATAACTCAACAAATTAGGCTGTTCTGCAGGCACCTTGGTGAGGTGCATCAACTCGCGTATCTCGTTCTGCGTCAATGCCCTGTCGAACACGCATACCTCATCCAGTGAGCCTTTTACATAACGTCCGCCCCAACCCTGGTAATTGCCGAGGCGGTTGCCGGAATCGAAATTCACCGCCGGTGCATTGAAGGTATGTTTGGAGGGTCTGCCGTTCAAATACAGGGTTACACCGCTGGGTTCAACCACCATGGCTACATGGCTCCATTCGCCGGAAGGCGCAATCAGACCGCTGTTCCACCACCAGGCGCCTCCAGGCCAGTGATAGCCCAGTGAGTTGTCGCCCGGACGGAAATTAAAGCCAGCGGTTTGTCCATCGTGCATAAAAATGGCGCTGTATTCCGGCTGAATACCGTCTGGTTTGATCCAGGCAGAAATGGTTAGGTTGTTGGTGGTCAATCCCAGCGGTGGAATGGCTACATAATCGCCCACATCATTGCCGCCAATGCGTACCGCCGAGCCCGGAATGGTGTCTGCCCTGCAAGCATCGCCAATGGTGATATCCAGCGATTTGCTGAACTGCCCGTTGACCGTCAGCGTAGCCGTGTAGGTGCCAGGCGCGCCAAATACCACTTTCGGGTTTCTGATATCGGTGGTGCTGGACCACGCGGGGGCCGGGCTAAAACTCCACTGCCAATTGGCTCCGCTGTGGTTTAGCACAGAATAGTCTTCAAAATAAACCGTATCCCTGGCGCATTGTGCAGCCAGGGTGCTGGCCATAGGTTGTACTACTACCGCCGAAGGTTCGAAAAGATCTGCCTCCCATACACCAAAACCCCAGGTGCCATTGCGGATTTTTCCGGTTTTGTAAAAGGGCTTCAGTCTGTTGCATTCGGCCGACATTGGGAACCCCGTTGTGTATGGAGCCCAGTCGCTCATACTGTTGTTGCGGTAAAACACTACCCCGTTGCATCCCAAATAAATACCGCCATCCGTACCGTATTGCGCCATGATGTTGCTGATACGAAGGTTGTTCAGCGTGGCCGTGGTGAGGTTGATCCAGCTTTGGCCGCCGTCTGTGGTTTTGTAGATTTTTTTGCCATTGGAGCCGTACGTCACAGCTGCCCACAGGATGTTTTCATTTTCTGCACTGAGCGCCAGTTTTACCCGGTCGTTGTTGTTGGGTAGCGGAAGCGGAGTCACTTTAGCCCAGGTTTGGCCTCCATCAGTGGTTTTCCAAATGGAATCGTCGGAGCCGTCCCATTGCGAGCAGTAGATCACCTGAGGGTTGGAGCGACTCACCTCTATATCGAACACTGAATTGTCGGTATTGCCCGGGAAAGTATACAGAGCGGTGTAAGAAGTGCCACCGTCCAGGCTTTTCCAGATTTTGTTTTCCCTGCCTATGTACACGATATTCCAGCAGCGCGGATCCCAGGCCATTTCGGAATTGGCATAATAAGCGTAGCTTTCATTGGGGAACAGACCAACCGGGAAAGATTTGGCGCCATTCAGGAAACCGCCCCGAAGCTCATGGCCACCAATGTCGGAGTGGTACATTTTGCGGTTTTCACCGGGATTAACATAGCCGGTAGGCGATTCTGCGCCACCCATGCGGTAAAATTTTCCATCCGGAAAACTCTCGTGCCAGGCCATATTGCCGTTGTGGTACCGGCCACCCACGAGCATATCCTCGTTCCAGCCGCCATCGAAACCCCACATATCGGAACCGGAAATACCGTTCATGCGTGCCTCCATGCTCTGTCCGAAATTGTTGGAATAATTGATACCGCCATCGCTGGTAATCCACAAATCATTACCTACCGCTGCCAGCGCCTGGATATCCGGGTGACTCCAGCTCAGGCCGCCCACATAGCCACCAAGAGGTTCCCAGGTTTGGCCACCGTTTGTGCTTTTGAACCAGGAGCACCCACCGGCGATTAGCTCATTATCGTTGCTCGGATTGACTACAATCGCCATGTCATAAAAGCCCTGCGTAAACCAATCCACGCCATTGGCATCCATAAGGTTGGTATGGGTAGGTATCACGTACGGCTGCCCGATGGCATTTGTGGGGTGGGTATTGCTCCAGGTTTGGCCGCTGTTGGTGCTTCGGAATACCCCGATGTAGCCGCCCAGATTGCCGCCTTCGCCGCAGAGGTAGGCGTACACTTTGGATGGATTGGATGGACAAACAGCAATCATGCCTCCAGTAACTGACATGCCGGCCGCCGGCGTCCACCAGCCGGTGTTGGAATTATTGAAGGTTGCGCCGCCATCGGTAGATACGCGAAAATCAGAGCTGGAGCCACTTTTCCGAATGGCAAAAACCGTGAGCGGGTCGCCAGGTTTGAATTCCACGGCCCAGGTTTGCTGGGTATGCAGTTTAGTCCAGTTTTGTCCGCCATTGGTGGTACGAATGAGTCCCTGATCGCAGGCGGCGAGTACCACATCCGGTTGATCGGCTTTGATGGCGATATCATTAGCCCAGAGGTTGTTTTCGCTGTAGGCGGTAGTCCAGGATAGGCCGCCATCGGTGGTTTTGATGATTTTACCACCTGTGCCGGCGTACACAATATCCGGGTTGGTGGGGTGAATTTTCACGGATCCAAAAGCCCCATGCGATACATTAAGGGTGAGCAGGGTCCAGCTAAGGCCCTTATTTGTGGTTTTCCAAAGTCCGCCAGATTCACCTCCTGCGTACAGAATATTGGGATTGGAAAGCGAAACATCAATGCTGTACACATTGGTTTGCCAGGTTACTTCTGTGAGGCCATTGGTATCGAAGGTTTGTTTGGGACCCACAAAGCGCCAGCCTGCTTGTCCGCCGCGTTGGGCAGAGGCATTACGCAGAGCCAACAGGGTGCGTTCCTGAGCTTCCATTTCGGCCACCGTTGGCTCCTGAACAAAGCCATCGGACTGTACATAAGGACGCGCCCAATGCATCCAGTGTTTGAAATATTGGGTGTAGGCGTTTTTTACAAACGGATGTTCATCGTAATACGCGGCATAAGCCTTTTGCACCTGATACACATTGGGGTTTTGCTCCGCAAGCATTTGCATCCAGTTCGGTGCATCGGGCGTGATATATGGCAGGGAAGGTTTTTGCTGGGCAAATAGCCATACCGGTAAACAAAGGAGCAATAAAGCGGCGAAATGTTTCATGCGCAGGAATAACTTGGTGACTGCGCAAATGTAACAAGCCGCAGTTATAGTTTTCGCAACACCAATGGCAAGCTACATTATTGTCCTGAACAATCAATTTATCAGGGTATCAAGGCCAGAATTCCCCGCACAATGCGCTGCAGTTCTTCAGCATTTGCATCTACTTCGGCCTGATTGCGCAGGGTAACCAGGCGTCGGTCCTTGAACTGGCCTTCCAGTATATCAGAAACTATTTCCACTACTTTAGGATGATGAAATACCAACAATATCTCGTCCTTTTTGCGCATCAGCGGCCCAAAAGTCACAATATCCACCCCGTCCAGGTGATAGCTGGGTGCATTCCACTTGATGCGCTCGGAAAGGCGTTCGTCGGCGCTTTTCAGGATTTCCCGCAGTTGTTCGATTTCAGGTTTGAGCGGGTGATCCAGGGACTGCATGTAGGTAGCAAGATCAGGTGATTGGACTGGCATGTGTGGAAATGGGTAATTATGGGTAGGGATTGTTTCGTACAGATTTTACACAGATTTTCCCGCAGATTTTACACAGATTATTTCCCGCAGATTTACGCGGATTGAACCGCAGATTTACGCAGAATGGGTGCGGCTTAATATTCGAATGAGCATGAATGAGGCTGTTCTTGACGGCTTGATTCTTTCCAATCCCAAACCGAGAGTGTTTTGCGTAAATCTGCGGGAAAATCTGTGTAAAATCTGTGCGAAACAAATCTGCGGGATATAAACTACGAGAGCCCAAACCCTACACGCTTTCCGTGTGCCGCTTGTAGTTATCCAAAATAGCCTGCCAACCAGCCTGTTGCATTTCCAACGGATTCATTTCTTCCGGATCAAACGTTTCGGTAACCACTGTGCCGGAGCCTTCCGCAGCGAAGGTGACCAACACCTTCCTGCCATCGGGCATTTGATACGACAGTTTTTCCATTGGGATTACTTCATCGTAGGTACCCTCAAAATCAAAGCTCATACTGCCATCGCGGGCGGCCATGGTGGAGCTGAATTTTCCACCTGTGCGGGGATCGTTGGTTGCTTTCGGACAATGCCAGTCGTCTGAAGCATGGTTCCATTGGGTAATGTGTGCCGGATCTGTCCAGCATGCCCAGGCTTTTTCCAGTGGTGCGTTTACCAGGGCTTGTACGGTAATGGGTGATTTGTTATCCATTGTTTATGTATGTTGAATGATTCAGGTGAGTTGATCCAGTTCAATTTTGCGCATTTTCAGCATAGCCTGAGTAGCGCGTTGTGCCACGGCCGGGTCCGGGTGTCCAAGCAATTTAGGCAAGGCTTCCGGGATGATCTGCCAGGATACCCCATACGGGTCTTTCAACCAGCCACACATGCTTTCTTCCCCTCCATCGGCCGTAAGTTTTTCCCAGTAATAATCTACCTCGGCCTGATCCAGGCAATGCACCACATAGGACACCGACTCATTAAAAGTATATGGTGCATCCATGGGGTTGTCCATAATCATAAAGGTTTGGCCGTCCAGGAGCTTAAACTGCGCATGTTTAACGGTGCCCACCGGCGCTCCTTCACCATCAGTGTAATACTGAATCCCGTCGATGGTGGAGCCCGGAAAAATAGATGTGTAGCGCCTCACCGCTTCATCTCCTTTACCGGATTGCGGACCGGAAAAAAGCATACACGGTGTAAATTTTTGTCCGGTTTCGGCCAGACTTCCCTGCGCAATTTGCCAGCAAAGTCCGTAACGATCTTGCAGGAAACCGTATTTTTTAGACCAGGGCTGCTCCTCCAGCGCCATCATGACGCTGCCGCCATCCAGCAGGCGCTCCCAAACCCGATCCACTTCTGATTCGGTTTCGCAGATTACGTAAAAGGAGTGCGCAGGATTAAAGGCAAATTGTGGTCCGCCGTTCAAGGCCGAAAAAGACTGGCCATGCAGCAGAAAGTTAACCACGATAACGGCATCTCCCTGCCGAACAACCTGATTTACAGAGCCTTCGCCAAAAACAGAGATATAAAATTGGGTGGCTTCTTCAGCCTGCTGGTCGAACCAGAGAAAAGGAGTAATGTGAGACATGAGATATGGTGTTTTGGACGGTGGACGGTGGACGGCTTACGGTGGACGGTGGACGGCTTACGGTGGACGGTGGATGGCTTACGGTGGATGGTTTTGGGCTCGAGTTAATTGAGCGTTTTTTTTACCCCGAGCCCAAACCGTCCACCGTAGGCCGTCTACCGTCCACCGTAAGCCGTCCACCGTAGGCCGTCTACCGTCCACCGTAAGCCGTTACAGTCCTTCCAAAGTTGTTTTCAGGTTAGAGAGGGATTTGGCGTACTCCGCACCAATCATTTCATCCATGCTGAAAAACACCTGCATGAAGTTCATTGGATAGTGCATTTTGCCGCTCATTTGCCAGCTTACTTTGGTGCTGTTTTCATTGACGGGTTCTGCATACAAGGCTACCGGCGCCGTGGATTCCATCCAGCCTTTGAAGCGCAGATTGCCGGCAATGCCGGAACCTTCCATTACCTGCGTGATTTCCTGCTCTCCAACACCCATGATGTCGCTTTCCCAGGCTACTTTGCTACCAACAGTGCCTTCGGTGCCCATGTAACTGAGTTTCATTTTGGGATCATTGAGAATAAAAGTACTCCACTTTTCCTGATTTTTCAAGGATTTAATGTAGTCAAATACCTCTGCCTGTGATTTGTTGATTACTACATCGCGTTTGACAAAATAATCAGACGACATAAACAGGCCACCAATGAGTGGAATGGCGATAATAACGCCCAGAACGATGAGGATCTTTTTCAGCATTTTCAAAGTTTTGTTTTATAGTTGTTGTGATGTTATTGTAGGTCATTTGTAGGTCAT
>DATGWL010000117.1:0-19387 GCA_035299505.1 Saprospiraceae bacterium
GTTGACCTCGTTTTGGGCGCCGGTGAAAAATTCCGGATTCTGGATTATGTCGACGATTTGAGTAAAGCCCCGGGCAAAGGCATGGTGCGCGCAGGAGAAGTACGGGATGTCAACACATTTACTTCCTCTTTTTCATTTGGCGATCGCACCAGGTCGTTCCTGAAGGTTCAAGACGGCTGCGATTATAAATGTTCATTTTGTACCATTCCGCAGGCCAGAGGCGCCAGCAGGAGCGACACCGTGGAAAGCGCCATTGCCAATGCCCGCCGCATTGCGGAAATGGGGGTACGGGAAATCGTGCTCACTGGCGTTAACCTGGGCGATTTCGGTAATGGAACCGCCGTTATTGAAGGCGAGCGCCCGCGAAAGGAAGCGCTGTTCGCTGACCTGGTGCAGGAAATGGACCGCCTGGAGGAAGTGAGTCGCTTCCGCATCAGCAGCATTGAGCCTAACCTGCTGACAGATGAAATCATCGCATTTGTAGGAAAAAGTGCGCGTTTTATGCCACATTTTCATATACCACTCCAATCGGGCAACGATAAACAGCTGCGCGACATGCGCAGGCGCTACAAACGCGAACTGTACGCAGAACGGGTGTCCAGCATCAAAAAACACATGCCACATGCCTGTATCGGTTGCGATGTGATCGCTGGTTTTCCGGGAGAAACCGAAGCGGATTTTCTGGAAACCTATCAGTTTATTCAAAGCCTGGACGTTTCTTACCTCCACGTTTTCACTTATTCCGAAAGAGCTAATACCCTTGCTGCTGAAATGCCGGGCATAGTACCCGTGGAAGAACGCCGTCGCCGAAACCAGGCCCTGCGTGGCTTGTCGGAAATGAAACGCCGCGCTTTTTACCAGGAACATCTGGGCGCCACGCGTCCTGTATTGTTTGAACACCACAAAGACGAGCACCTGTTGAGCGGCTACACCGACAACTATATCAAAATTGAGGCTCCTGCAACAATTGGCCAGATGAACCAAATCGGCCAGGTAAAGCTTCTGCAGTTGAGCCCGGATGCCGAAACAGTTGCCTGCCAAAGCCCATTTTAAATCATCGTCCCATCGTTCATCGTTCCTTTTATGTGGCAGGAATCCAATCAAAAACTTCACGCC
This sequence comes from Saprospiraceae bacterium, assembly GCA_035299505.1. Lineage (GTDB taxonomy): Bacteria > Bacteroidota > Bacteroidia > Chitinophagales > Saprospiraceae > M3007. The sequence continues at coordinate 1,117 of DATGWL010000117.1, forward strand.
TCCTTCCTTTTTGAAAACTTCGCAGAGGCTTTTGCGTTTATGACCGAAGTGGCGTTGATTGCAGAAAAAATGGACCACCATCCGGAATGGAGTAATGTCTGGAACAAGGTTGATATCCAACTGTGTACACATAGTGCCGGCAATATCATAACAGAAAAAGATCGCCGCCTGGCTGCTGCAATTGACGAGGTTTTTACAAAATACCAGTAAAAAGACGCTAATTTTGCGCCCGCTTGATTCTAAAAGGGAAAAAATACACGCAAATATATATATTTGTATATTTGCCTTTGCATTTCCCTGATCCAATAATTAACAACAATGACGGACCATACACCTGTTTTTAACGCTCATCCGCAATACATTGAATCCATGTATCGCAATTGGCAGGCCGATCCGACTTCTGCAACAGAAGACTGGCAAGCCTTTTTCCGTGGATTTGATTTCGCTCTCGCCAACGGCGCAGGTTCCGAATCCGGTGCACCGGCAGCAGTTTCTTCCGATGATATCCGGAAAGAATTCGCAGTGGTAAACTTGATTTATGGATACCGCGACCGTGGGCACACCTTGTCTACTACCAACCCGATCAAACAGCGTAAGGACCGCAAACCACGGCTTGATCTGGCAGATTACGGCCTTACAGAAGCCGATCTGGACAAACGCTTCGCAGGAGGTTACCAACTGGGCATGCCCAATGCTACCCTGCGCGAAATCGTTGATCGCCTGAAATTTATCTATTGCGGTAACATTGGCTTTGAAAGCACCCACGTTTTCGACAAAGAAAAACGTGAGTGGCTGCGCCAGCGCATCGAACAGCGCGCCAATGCACAGGATTATGGCTTCCCCATTGACAAAAAGAAACGTATTCTGGAGAAAATCAACGGCGCCGTAGGCTTCGAACAGTTTTTGGCCACCAAATTCGTGGGCCAAAAACGCTTCGGTCTGGAAGGTGGTGAGTCCACCATTGCCGCACTGGATGCCATGATAAATCGTGCTGCCGAGCTGGAAACACCTGTAGAAGAGGTGGTTATTGGCATGGCACACCGCGGTCGCCTGAATGTGCTTTGCAATATTGTAGGCAAAACCTACGAGCAAATCTTCTCGGCATTCGAAGATAAAAGCATTCCGGATCAAAGCTATGGTTCCGGCGACGTGAAATACCACCAGGGCTACTCTTCCCAAACGGAAACCCTGAACGGTAAGAAAGTGTACGTGAAATTGCTCCCCAACCCGTCACACCTCGAAGCGGTGGATCCGGTGGTGGAAGGTTTCAGCCGCGCCAAATTGGATATTTTGTACACCGATAACTTCGACCGCCTCTTGCCCATCCTTATCCATGGCGATGCAGCCCTGGCCGGTCAGGGCATTGTTTACGAAGTAATCCAGATGATGAATCTGGAAGGCTACAACACCGGCGGCACAGTACACCTGGTAATCAATAACCAGATTGGCTTTACTACCGGTTGGGAAGACGCCCGATCCTCTACCTATTGCACCAGCGTTGCAGAGGTTGTACAGGCGCCAGTGTTCCACGTAAATGGCGACGACCCGGAAGCCTGCGTTTTTGCAGCAGAACTGGCCATTGAATACCGTCAGGCATTTAATACAGATGTGTTCATCGACCTGGTATGTTACCGCAGAAACGGGCACAACGAGAGCGACGAGCCGCGTTTTACGCAGCCAGCCCTTTGGAAAATCATCGAAAAACACCAGGATCCACGCACCCTCTACAGCCAGAAACTCATTGCCCGTGGCGATGTAGACGAACAACTGGCTAAAGACATGGAAGCTCAGTTCAAGGCCGATTTGCAGGCCCGCCTGGATAATGTGCGCCAAAAACCATTGCCATATACCTATCAGGAACAGGAGTTGCATTGGAAAGCGCTGAAAAAAACGAATGCAGATGAAGATTTCCAGGAAAGCCCTGAAACAGGCTTGCCCAGAAAGACCATTGATAAGCTGCTCAACCATTTGCTCAACTTCCCGGAAGGCTTTACGCCAATTCCACAAATTGCCAAACTCACTGAAGCCAAAAAGCAGTTGGTAAGCAGTGGAAAAATTGACTGGCAATTAGGCGAACTCATGGCCTATGCATCCCTCCTGATTGAAGGCAAGGATGTTCGTATGAGCGGTCAGGATGTTAAGCGCGGCACCTTCAGTCACCGCCATGCCTGCGTGATTGATGCCCAGACATTTACCGAACTCAACCGCCTGGAAAATATCGAGAAAAACCAGGGCAAATTCCGTATTTTCAACTCCCTGTTGAGTGAATATGCAGTACTTGGATTTGAATACGGCTACTCTTTGTCTACACCGGATGCTCTGGTGGTTTGGGAAGCGCAGTTCGGCGATTTTGCCAATGGCGCCAGCACCATCATCGACCAGTTCATCTTCGCTGGAGAAAGCAAATGGCAGCGTATGAGCGGTCTGGTTATGTTGCTCCCACACGGTTACGAGGGCCAGGGACCGGAACACTCCTCCGCCCGCCTGGAACGTTTCCTCCAAGGTTGTGCGGAAAATAACATCACCGTTGCCAATGTTACCTCAGCCTCCAACTTCTTCCACCTGCTGCGTCGCCAACTGGCACGCCCTTTCCGCAAACCGCTGATCGTGATGTCGCCTAAAAGCACCTTGCGTGCACCGTTCAACCTCGGCGAAATCAAGGAACTGGAAACAGGCAACCGCTTCCGCGAAATCATCGACGACGCCAATGCAGATGCTAAAAAAGTAAAACGCATGCTGGTGTGTTCCGGTAAAGTGTATTACGATCTGCACAAAAAACAGCAGGATGAAGGTCGCGAAGACGTGGCCATCATTCGCCTGGAGCAGATTTATCCATTCCCAAAGAAACAGTTCGATGCCTTGCGCAAGAAATACGCTAAAGCCGAACTCGTTTGGGTACAGGAAGAGCCACGCAATATGGGCGCCTGGAGCCATATTGCTACCAATCAGCCGGAATACGGTTGGAAATATGCCGGCCGCAAAGCTTCTGCCTCCCCGGCTACCGGATTCCCTAAAGCGCATGAAAAAGAGCAAATGGATCTGGTAGAAATGGCCTATACTGTGTAAAGGCACAAAGAGGAGGAAGACACAAAGGCGCTGAAGCACAAAGACGCCAAGGCGCTAAGGCACGAAGGGGTCAAGAAACTGCGTTTCTTGACCTTTTTTTTGTTGAATGGCCATGTTGTAAGGGCTATTGATTGTTTAATCCTTTACGACCTGCTTGATTCAAAGTACCTTTCAGACCAAGTCCTACCTACCATGTCCAAAATCCTCCTCACCCACTCTTATTTCTACCGCTTTGACCCAAAGCAGTGGAAAGCAGCGCAGCCCTACCCGCCATATGGAGCACTGAGTGCTTTGGCGCTGCTGCGCGAGTGTGGTTTTGAGGTAAATTTCTTTGACACCGGCTTGCGGCAAACGGAGGAAGAACTACAGCCGGTGTTGAACCAGGCGCGTCCCAGGTATCTGGTATTGTACGATGATGGGTTCAATTACCTCACCAAGATGTGCCTCACGCGCATGCGCGAAGCCGCATTTGCCATGATCCGTATGGGCAAGTCTGCTGGCTGCACCGTAATTGTAAGCAGCAGCGACAGCACAGATCATTTCGCCGATTATCTGGCCCAAGGGGCAGATTTCATCCTGCTTGGAGAAGGAGAAATAACACTCCGGGAGCTGCTAATGGCCCTGGAAAGTACTGAAAAAGTGGACCAATCCCGTATTCCAGGTCTGGCGTACCTCCAATCAGGCAACTCTCCTGAGGTAATCAAGACACCTTCAAGACCAGTGCTCACTGATCTCGATATCTTACCTGATCCGGCCTGGGATGTGGTAGATTTGGAGGCCTACAGGGCTATTTGGATGAAACACCATGGATATTTCATGCTGAATCTGGCCACCACCAGGGGCTGCCCCTATAAATGTAACTGGTGTGCAAAGCCTATTTATGGCAACCGTTACAATTCCAGAAGTCCGGAACGAGTGGTGGCCGAACTGGAATTCCTGGTACAAAACTATGGTGTTACGCATTTCTGGATGGCTGATGATATTTTCGGACTAAAACCATCCTGGGTACAGCGTTTTCGCGACCTTATTCTGGAAAAAAAACTTAAAATCAGGTTTAAAATCCAGAGTCGGGTGGACTTGTTATTGAAAGAAGACACCATCGATGCGTTGGCACAATCCGGCTGCTATCAGGTTTGGGTTGGCGCAGAAAGTGGCTCTCAGAAAATACTTGATGCCATGGACAAAGGAACCACTCTGGAAGAAATTGCCTCGGCCACCCGGTTACTTAAATCACGGGGCGTTGAAGTTTGTTTCTTTCTTCAGTTTGGATATCTGGGAGAAACACGCCAGGATATTGAAGCCACCCTGCAAATGTTGGAGCAATTGGAACCGCACGACATCGGCATTTCTGTATCCTACCCATTGCCAGGCACCAAATTCTACGAAAATGTACGGGCTCTCCTGGGCAACAAACAAAACTGGGAAGACTCAGATGATCTGGACATGATGTATCCGGCCACCTTTTCAGCTGCCTTTTACCGGCGTCTGCATCGGCTTACCCACAAAAAATTCCGCTTGCAGCAAGGCCTGAGCGCCTGGAAACTATGCTTAAGCGGAAAAAAAGCTTCCTTTATCACCGCCCTGAAAACAGTCTACTATGCCCCTGCAGTCTGGCTGGATCAATGGCGATTAAATCGCCTGGAAAAATCAAGTACACATGGCCCGGGAATTTGACGCTGTCGCCCTTCATTATGATCAAACCTTTACACATACCGCAACCGGCAAATGCCAGCGCGAGCGCGTGTGGCATTTTACCGCCAAAATCCTTAGCCATCAATCAGGCAAAGCCCTCGAACTAAACGCAGGCACCGGTGAAGATGCTCTTTGGCTGTCAAAACAAGGATGGCAGGTGCTGGCCACCGATATTTCGCCCGACATGCTCCTGGTGGCGCAACACAAAAAAAACGTAGCCGGAATCCAGCCGGACAAATCCCCTTTTTTTCAAACACTTGCGTTGGAGGAACTTGATAAACTGGAAGAATCAGGGTTCGACCTGATATTCAGCAATTTTGGTGGCTTAAATTGCCTGGATCCTGAGGCATTGCAACAGGCCGGAGCGGCCATTGTCCAAAAACTCAACCCTGGTGGTCATTGTATTGCAGTGGTAATGAGCAGCTTCTGTTGGTGGGAATTCATGTATTTTTTAGTAAAAGGAAAGTTTGCTGCTATATTTCGTAGGCAGGCTAAAGGGCCGTTACATGCGTCTCTGGATGCTCAAACCAGCATTTCAACCTGGTACTACAGTCCCCAAGCATTCTCCCAAATCATGGCAGGAAAACAGCTCATGCAACGCAATTGCCAACCAATTGGATTTTGGCTGCCGCCATCCTATTTGGAGCCCTTTTTTGGCAGGCGTCCCAAGACCTTAGCCATATTATATTGGCTGGAAAAACACCTGGCGCCAGCCTGGTTTGCCCCGGCTGCCGACCATTTTTTGATACATTTTACGAAAAAATAAAAGCTGGGCACACCCTTTATTTACACCAATCCCTCTCTGAGCAAATCATGCAGGTGCACAATACCCAGGTATTTGCCCTCTTCCACTACCAGAATCTGGGTAATGGAATATTCCCGCATCAGGGCGAGTGCATCAACGGCAAGGGTTTCGGGGCCCACCGTTTTAGGATTTTTGGTTAAAATATCCACTGCCGAAACGGCAGAAAAGTCGCCGCCGCGCTGCAGCATTCTGCGCAAATCTCCGTCAGTAATGACACCTAATAACTTGCCGTTGGCATCCTCAACTGCTGTGGCGCCTAAACGGCGGGAGGTCATTTCCAATATCACTTCAGGCAAGGTAGCCGCGGGGGTCACTACCGGGCGCTCGTGTAAGCGGTATAAATCCTTAACCCGCAGATACAATTGTTTACCCAGTGCACCACCTGGATGAAATTTGGCAAAATCTGCACTGCCAAATCCTTTTTTAGACAACAGCGCTACCGCTAATGCATCTCCGAGTGCCATTTGTGCCGTTGTGCTGCTGGTAGGCGCCAGATTATTGGGGTCGGCTTCTTTTTCTATAGGTGTGTACAACAGGTAGTCGGCAAGAATTGCCAGACTGCTATTCCTGTTGGCAGTAATGGCTACAAACGGATTTCCAAAGTTTTTCACCAAAGGTGCGAGTACCCGTATTTCAGGAGTTTCACCGCTTTTGGACAAACAAATGACAAAGTCAGCCGGTTGGATCATGCCCAAATCGCCGTGAATAGCATCAGCAGCATGCAGGAATAATGCAGGCGTGCCGGTAGAATTCAGTGTAGCCACAATTTTTTGCGCCACAATAGCGCTTTTCCCAATGCCAGTGAGCACCAGCCTGCTGCCTTTTGCGGTAGCTACATCCTCTACAAGTCTTTGAAAATCAGTACTATCGTCCAAACTATCAGCCAATGCCAGCAGTACATCTGCTTCCAGGCGAATGGTTTGACGTGCAATTGCTAATGCGTCCAAAATAGGGTACAGTCAGTTGTTGATTCAATGCTTGTTTTTGTCCTCATCCATAACCCGGTTGAGCAATGCATCTACCCGATACATTTCATCAACTGTATCATCAAGGAAAAACTCTATTTCCGGCATTCTGCGCATTTGTTTACCAATTTTAGAAGCCAAAGCCTGACGAAGTTGCGTGTACGCGTCTTCCATGAGCAAAATCACTTCCGGCTTATCTTCGGTACCATAAACACTGATGTATATTTTAGCCACCAGCAAATCCGGTGTCATTTTAACATCTGTTACCGTAACCAATTTACCCCGGCCGTATATGTTGGTACCTGTTTCTGTCAGAATCATACCAAAATAACGCCTGATTAACTCCCCTACCTGTTTCTGTCGAATCGATTCCATTGAAATAATGTTTAAGAGGTAAACAAATAATTGAAAGCCAAAGTTCCCCACTCACACATTCACTCACTCACTCATTCACACACAAAGGTAAGGCCCACCCCGCCATTCCATTCCTTTTTCAGAAATAATCCACCACTTATTGGCAAATTACCAAACCTTTTGTACCTTTGCGCCCGTTTTTCAACAAACGTTCATTCATTTTTTCAATAACAGACTCATAATGAGACATTACGAAGTCAACTTCATCGTAGATCCAGTCCTGTCGGGCGATGAAGTAAAAGCGACAGCGGAAACCATCCAAAAAGAGATCAAAGGCGCCGGCGGCTCCATTGTTCATGTGGATGAAATGGGCCTCCGTCAATTGGCCTACCAGATCAACAAGCGTTCTACAGGCATTTATTATTGCATCGAATTTGCATGTGAATCCTCTGAATGGCTGGTAAAATTCGAGCTGAACATGAAGCGTAACGAGAATCTCCTCCGCTTCCTCACCGTAAAGCTCGACAAATACGGCGTTAAGTATAACGACGACAAGCGCAACGGCCGTATCGGCTCCCGCTCTAAGAAGAAAGAAGCTCCAGTAGCTGCTGCACCTTCTGTTGAACCGGATATCGATACTGTATCTGCGCCAGAAGTAGTTGACCTCGACGCATAACCCAATCATTCACACACTCACTCATTCGCTCCAACTATGGCTGCTTCAAGAGAAGACGTAAAGTTCCTCAGCAATCCGAAGCTCGGACTGCGTGGCAAAAAATACTGCCGTTTCCGCAAATTCGGCATCAAATACATTGATTACAAAGACGCAGACTTCCTGCTTCAGTTCATCAACGAACAAGGCAAACTCCTGCCACGCCGTATCACAGGCAACAGCCTGAAATACCAGCGCCGTGTAGCTACTGCCGTTAAGCGCGCCCGCCACCTGGCTATCCTGCCTTTCGTGGCTGACTTGATGAAATAAATGTAAAGTCAACCAATTAAATTTCAACAGCAATGAATATCATTCTGCTCGAACATATCGACAAGGTAGGCGCCAAGCACGAAGTCGTGAAAGTAAAAGATGGCTACGGACGCAACTACCTCATCCCGAAAGGCCTGGCCATCGTTGCCAATAAGCCTAACATGGCTCGCCTTGAAGGTTTGAAAAAACAAGGCGCTAAAAAAGAAGCTGTGATCATCGCAGCCTTCAAAGAAGTGGTGGCTAAACTGGCCGGCACTAAAATCGCCATCGCCGCTAAAGCTGCCGAAAACGGTCACCTGTATGGTTCCGTTACCGCACAACACCTGTCTAAAGCCCTTGGCGAATTGGGTGTTGACGCAGACAAGCGCATCATCGAAATGCCTGAAGAGGTAAAAGAACTCGGAAACTACAGCGCTACCGTTAAATTCCACCCGGAAGTTATCGCAACGGTAGATTTCGAAGTTGTAGCTGAAGAAGCTTAAACCTGAAAGTTCCTTCCAACTTTTAGTTGAAGGAAAAAATATAAAGCGAAACCAACTGCATAGCAGCGGGTTTCGCTTTTTTTGTATCCGGATTTTCCATCCCCATCCTTACACATGAGAAATGTCATTATTCGTCGCGTCATTATCCTGGGCGCATTCTCCTGCCTCAGCATGCTGGCACTCCAAATGTATTGGGTGTACCGTACCTGGAACCTTCAGGAACAGGAGTTCAACCGCAGGGTAAACCAGGCACTCCTGGATGCCGCCAACGAACTCGCCCAAATGAACCTCTTCGCACTGCCCAGCCAAAAACTGGTACAACAGGTCTCTACCAATTACTGGGTGGTAAACGTCAATAACGTATTTGAAGCCAGTGACCTCGAACACGTGCTAGGCAAAGCATTTGAAGCGCAAAGCCTGAAAGAAGACTATGAATATGGCATTTTCGACTGCTCCAGCGACCAAATGGTGCGGGGCAAAATGGTCAAATACTCCAACGTAAAAGACAATACCCAACCATTGGCAGAGCCACTGCCCAAACACTATGACCAGGATTTTATTTATTATTTCGGGATCATCTTTCCCGGCAAAAGCGCTAAAATCCTGAGTAGCATGTGGCTGGTGCTCGGATTCACCGTGCTTATGCTGCTAACAGTGGCTTTTTTCATTTATTCCATGATCGTTATCCTGCGCCAGAAACAACTCTCCGAACTCCAGCGGGATTTCATCAACAACATGACGCACGAGTTTAAAACCCCCATTTCTACCATCAACATTTCCACGGATGTATTCCTGAAAAATGAAAAAATTCTGGATGATCCACGCTTGAGTCGTTACGCCAGTATCATCAAGGAACAGGCTCTTCGGTTGAATACCCAGGTGGAAAAAGTATTACAATTGGCCAAAATTGAACGGGACAACATCGAACTCAACGTAGAAGAACTGGATCTGACAGAACTAATCAACAGCATTGTTCCATCTATAGAACTGAAAGTAAACGACAAAAACGGCCAGTTATACCTTGATCTGAATGCCACGAATGCCCGTGTCAAAGCGGATAAACTTCACCTGACGAATATCTTGCACAATCTGGTTGACAATGGTGTAAAGTATTCCAAAGATGCACCGGAGATCCGCATAGGTTTGCGTAATGAGCAAAATGAGCTCGTGCTGAGCGTCAAAGACAACGGTATAGGCATTCCCAAAGAACACTTACGCCGTGTATTCGATAAATTCCATCGGGTGCCCACAGGTAATGTACACAATGTAAAAGGTTTTGGCCTGGGCTTGTTCTACGTCAAAACCATGTGTAAGGAACACAAATGGAACATTAACCTTGAAAGCGAACTCGGCCAGGGAACACTGGTAGAAATTCGAATGCCTTTAGCACAACAAAATGGAGCGTAAACCCGACTTTTCCTGGCAAGATTCGCCCATTTTTGTTGGCAACCTGGCTGAAACGCTCGGCCCATGGCTGAAGGAGCAATCGTACTCCCAAATCCTTGTACTAACGGATACGCACACTCATGTCCAATGCCTTCCTTTATTCCAGGACCTGCTCCCCTACCCTTTCCATACCATTCAGATCCCTTCCGGCGAGCAACATAAAAACCTGGATACCTGCACACAGATCTGGCAGCAAATGCTGATCCATAAACTCGATCGCAAATCTCTGCTGATAAACCTGGGCGGCGGTGTAATTGGCGACATGGGCGGATTTTGCGCAGCCACCTGGAAGCGAGGCATTGATTTTATTCAAGTACCCACTACCCTGCTTTCCATGACCGATGCTGCTATTGGTGGTAAAACCGGCATTGATTTTCAGGGCATTAAAAACACCATTGGCGTCTTTCAGACGCCTGCTGCCGTATTTGCAGATCCCGCATTTCTGCACACCCTATCAGACCGGGAATTCATCAGCGGCCTCGCCGAAGTCATCAAACACGGGTTCATCGGCGCCCCCCAACTCTTGGAAAACTTTATCAACCTACAACCCGCCGCCCTCCGAAACCTGCCCTGGACCCAACTCCTCGGCCAATCCATTGCCGTTAAAGTTCGGGTGGTAACCGAAGACCCGAAAGAAAAAGGCTTACGAATGTTGCTCAATTACGGTCACAGCATCGGCCATGCCATTGAAAGTTATTTTCTGGAAACAGACAACCCACTCACCCATGGCGAAGCCGTTGCCATAGGAATGATTTGTGAAACACCTCCACCACACCAAACGCGGGTTGCGCAAATACTGGCGCCCTTTTTCCCAAAAGTGACCATCCCGAATGACGCGCTGCCTGTCCTCTGGCAACTGATGCAACAGGACAAAAAAAATTCGTCCGGCGCCGTGCGACTGGCTATACCGGACGAATTACCCTATACTTTAAACGTGCTGGAAATTACAGAACAGCACCTAAGCGCTATGCTGCATCAATATACGGACGCTTCTTACTGAATCTTGGGCTTTACCAAAGTAAACACCCGTGAAATGTTGAAGCCAAAACGAATGCCGCTAAGCATTTTGCCATCGCCATTCTTGAAAAACCAGTCTTCCTGTGTTTCTGTCACAAATCCCTTATATGTCATGTAAGGCGAATTGGTAAAATGCAACTGAAACACGTGACCTCCCGTTTCAATATCAAAACCAATTGACAGGCTGTTCACATAAGCTGCTTCAAGCTGACCTTCCGGCACAAAGTAGTATTCGGCGTTCAAAGCCACTCTTTTCGTCAATTTGATGCGACCAGCAGCTCCAATGGCCAGCACATCGTTTTTATCATTTGGAGAGCTGGTCAGGTTGCGGTGAATCAGGGTTGGCATCAATTGCAGGGTAAAACTCCGGCTAAACTTTCGGCCAATCAACAACTGATGCGTATACGCCACCCGGTCAGAAAACTTGTTATCGCGTGTCGGATCTTCAAATTTCAGCGTGTTCAACTGAATATCTGCTACATAAGCCAGCGTGACAGGCATATTCCGTGCGCCAGTTCTCTGGCGAAGGATTTTGTATTTAACAAACCCGTCAATGGTCTTTTCGTAAGTGCTGCGTCCTGCGCCAACCATCAGCCTGTCTGTAATGCCATAATCCGCACCAATCCGGATAGAAGCGCCATCCAAACCAAAAATATCGTAAAGGCCCTGACGTAGCGGGTTAAAGCGGTGTGAGAACTTGGTATCCAAAACACCTTTGGCGGTATTTTCCAGGGAATGACCATTTACAACGCGATTAGTTTTGAAACTGGCTGTTGCATAATCAATGGTTTTTTCATCACCCAGCATAGACAACAGATCATCGCCTTGAGCATGCAGGAAAACAGGCAGAAAGAAGAACGAAAGCAAGTAGATTTTTTTCATAAAACAGGTAATTGAAACAATGCAAAAAGCAATGAGCGGAAAATGGCCGAAAATTATTCCGGCAATTCCCCACCCATTGCTATGGTTGGTTATTTAATCTGCTATTTACTGCTTGGGCTCCAGTGTAGCGTCAATCAGGATTTTAGCTTCTTTGGCAATATTTTGGCTTACCACCGATGGAATGGAGATATTATAATCCGACAAAAGCAGGCTGAATCCGGCATTGATGCGAATTTTTCCGCCACTTACCGTAACGGCGCCGTTGGCTGTAACATCTTTTTCCACCCCGTGAAGGCTCATTTTACCACTTACAACAGCATTATAGGTGCCATCCTTGGCAAGATTCACTTCACTGAGGTTGGTGATCCGGCCCTTGAAAGTAGCTTTAGGATACTTGTCAGACTCTACATAGTTTTCATTGAAGTGCTCCTGCATCAAAGCTTTTTCAAACTTGAATCCTTTGAGCAGTACTTGCCAGGCCATTTCGCCCGTACCGGCATCAAGCACGCAGGTTGCGCTATTAGTGAGTGCCTCAATCTTTTCAGGAGAAGAGGCAGCAGTTGCATCAAATTTCAATTTGCCGTCGCGGGTCAAATATTTCGGTGCATTTTGGGCGGCAACAGCTGAAGTCATCAAAACTGCAGCAATCAGAAAAAACCAAAGTTTTTGCATGTTTATGGTGTATTTGCGTGAAATTTTTGGGACAATTATTTTACCTCCACACAACGTGAAAGTTGAACATCCAGGTTAAAACCGTCGCATTTGCCTTTGAAAACCACCTTTTCTCCTACCGGAAAATCGGTGCGGGCATGCTGGGTCAAACCATCCAGTTCACAAATAACAGAGAAGTCATCTCCGGTATCCAGGGTAACTTTCGCTGGTGCGCCTTCAGGCTTGCTTACTTCTTTTACGATACCAGATACCGCTATGGTTTTTCCCAGATATGCCGCATCCGCTGCTTTTTCATCCGTATTGTAAGACTTGAACAATGCCGCTGCCTCCAAAGTAACATCGGCCTTGGCTTCTGTCATGTTTTCGTGGGGCTTGTTCCACAAGGCAATACCAATGGATATGCCGATAAGGGCAAGCCCAGCCACCAGCATTAAAATTCTTTTTCCAGACATGTTGAAGAAATTATAGGGTTAAAGAATGTTGGAGCAACAAAATCAGTTATTGGGAGCTCCTGCTCTCACCCAGGCTTCAATTTTGCTCTGATTGCACTCTGAAATGGGTCCAGTTGGTGGCATAATTCCGCCAATGCCATTTACACGCTCCAGAATAGCATCGCTGTAATTTTTGATCTCCTCATAATTGGTCATGGGAGAACTTTCCTGCTGACCTCCCGGCACGTGGCAGGAAATGCAGCTGGCATTGATAACCGGCAATACATCCTGACTAAAACTGATGTTGGTTGTATCGCAGGTTGCAACGCCATATTGCTCAACTTCATTGTCGTAATAGCAGGCATTTTGTGACAAAATCATCAAAGACGCGAAAGCAAGAACGCTAAAAAATAGTTTTTTCATGGAAAAGCCATGGGTTGGATTGATGAACGAAAGATGCAAATATAAAAGCAAATCAGTGTTGAAACACCTTTCTGGTTAATTTTCAGGCGCACCTGCCTGAATCCAGGTCTGAATGCGCTGAAGATTACAGTCGTCCAGCCTGGCGCCGCCAAGCGGCATCCAATTGGTTGACCTGACCACTGAACTGTATAATTTACCGTTCAGCGCCACTGCTTTGACCTCTGCATAATTGCTCAGTTTAATCCCTCCCTGCGGATTGTTACCGCTATGACACCCCTGACATTTTGCCTGAACCAATGGCTGCACAAAGGTGCTGTATCTGGCATCCGTGGGGTCGCAACCGCCAAAATTTTCGTCACAGGCATTGTTGATGGCGCCTTGTTCAAGCCATTTTTTCAACAAATTGATCTGATCTGTAGACAACGGGCTCTTCGGAGCCGGTGGCATGCGGTCGTCTGAATCACCATCCAGTATGGCCCGCATCAACTTATTTTCATGTAAATCGTTTTGTGTGGCGTTCTCTACCGTACTAACCAGGCCTTGGTAAGAATCCAGTACCACGCCATCTTCCTGATCCTGGGCATTATGGCAACCTGATTCCGTACAATTCGATACCAAAATGGGCAGAATCTGATTTTGAAAATACACAGAATCCGGATTGCAGAACCCTGTCATTTCCGGATTTGTCGGATTGACATAAGGATCATGTTTACATGAAACTGCCACGGTGCCAGCCAAAATAGCGCCCAAAACCAACCATTGATGAATGCGAATCATGAAAAATGGACTAAATTTGATAGAATGCAACCAACCGATCGTAGTCGTTTCGTTGCTTTGTATCGCAAATGTGGCCCTCTGTTTTTGAAACTAACGCCAAATTCCTACCGAACGGGAAAAATCCGACGCTGAACATGGAAAAAAAGAACTGGAAATCATACTTGCGTAAACTGGGTTGGGCCGGTGTGATCTTCTTTACGGTAAAAGGTACCATCACATTATTTTTAGGCGCCTGGCTGCTGCAATTACTCGGTTGTGAACCCTGAGTAACTTACCTTTGCACCCAATTTGTACACCAAATCCCCAATAGCAAAGCCGATTTACATGAAAAAACTTTTCTTGTTTTGCCTTTTCCTGGCAAGCACCCTGCAAACCGTCCACAGCCAACTTACACTGCGCGTAACGGCCATCCCCCTCAATACCCCGCAAGGCGCCAATATCCATGCCGCCGGCACATTCAACAACTGGAACCCCGGCGATCCAGCTACCATCCTCACACCCTCTGGAACCGGTCAGTACCAAATTACCCTTAATCCAACCCCGGGAGAGGTTAAATTCAAATTCACCCGCGGCAGTTGGGCTACTGTAGAAGGCAATGCCAATGGTGGCTTTCTGCCAGACCGCGTTGTCAATTACAATGGCCAACCCACTACCATAGATCTGACTATCCTGAGCTGGGAAGACCTGGGAGGCTCCGGTGGCAATGGCACCGCCGCACCTAATGTGCTGCTGCTCGACAACGACTTTTACATCCCTCAGCTTGATCGTTACAGAAAAATCTGGATCTATCTGCCTCCGGATTACAATACCACAGCCAAAAAATATCCGGTTTTGTACATGCACGATGGCCAAAACCTCTTTGACCAAAACACCTCTGCTTTTGGCGAATGGGAAGTAGATGAATCACTTAACGCATTACACGCCCAGGGAGATTGGGGCTGTATTGTAGTAGGCATCGAAAATGGTGGCCAATTCCGCCTGGACGAATACTCTCCATGGGTTAATCCACAATATGGCGGCGGAGAAGGCGATGAATACCTGGCCTTCATCGTAAATACCCTTAAACCATATATTGACGCTAATTACAGAACCCTGCCCGGCAGGATCACAACAGCCATTGCTGGCAGCAGTATGGGCGGTTTAATCAGCATGTATGCCTTCTCAGAAAGGCAGGATATATTTTCAAAAGCCGGCATTTTTAGCCCTGCATTTTGGTTTGCCGATAATGAACCGGCTAATCATGTAGCCAGCCACCTCAAACAAGGCAATGCCCGGGTGTATTTCCTGGCAGGCGCTGATGAAGAAAACAACGGAAATCAATCCAATTATGTCGTAGAAGATATGCAGGCAGTATCCGACGCCATGTCGACTGCCGGTTTTACCCCTTCCGAAAAATCGTTCAATGTCATTTCAGACGGCAAGCACTCCGAGTGGTTTTGGGCACGGGAATTCCCTGATGCCTATGAATGGCTGTTTGCAGATTTCACTACCGGATCAAAAGAACCATCACCCCTGAAGTCCAATCTGGAAATATATCCTAACCCCAGCCAAAACTGGATCTATTTTTCCGGTGTGCCGGAGAACAAGCCATTGGAACTGGAAATTTTCCGGGTAGATGGAACCCTCCTGCAGCAAATCAAGCAATCCGGCGCCGAACCATTCTGGGCTGGCGATTTGCCTGCCGGCTTTTACCTGGTTAAAGCCCTGATTCCGGATGAAGGCTGGAAAACTGCACCTTTCATTCGCCATTAATAGCCTGAATAATCCTGACTACTCCGCCTTTTGGCAATCATTGACACCTTTTGGTACCCTCAAGCGCTTGGTCTGTTTGGCGCTTGTTGTACCTTTGCGCCTGCCATGAGCGATACGATCCACCATGAATGCGGCATTACGGTGCTGCGGCTGCTTAAGCCACTCGATTATTACCACAAAAAGTATGGTACAGCCTTCTACGGCGTACAAAAAATGCAGCTGCTGTTGCAAAAAATGCGCAACAGAGGCCAGGATGGCGCAGGCATTGCCACCATCAAGCTGAACCCGCAACCCGGTACTCGTTACATCAGCCGTAAACGGTCAAATGCCCCAAATTACCTGACCGATCTGTTTGATATGGTCTGGGCGCGACTCAACAATGCCACACCCGAGCAAAGGGATAACCCGCAGTGGCTACGCGATAACATGCCATATATGGGCGAAGTCCTCATGGGGCACCTCCGTTATGGCACCCATGGAGGCAACTCAATTGAACTGGTGCACCCATTCCACCGCCAGAACAACTGGATCAGCCGAAATCTCCTGCTGGCTGGAAACTTCAACATGACCAATGTGGACGAGTTGTTTCAGGAACTGGTGGAACTCGGACAATATCCCAAAGAAAAAAGCGATACCGTTACGGTGCTGGAGAAATTCGGACACTTTCTTGACGATGAGATTCAGCGCCTCCATACTTGGTACAAACCAGACGGCCATACCAATCAGGATATCAATCAACTGATTTTCGACAACCTGGACATCCAGCGGCTACTCCGACGCGCAAGCAAAAAATTTGATGGCGGCTATGTACTTGGAGGGATGATTGGCCACGGTGATGCATTCCTTATGCGCGACCCCAATGGTATTCGGCCAGCATATTGGTATCAGGATGATGAAATCGTGGTAGGCGCTTCCGAACGTCCTGCTATACAATCCGTGTTCAATGTCCGTTTCAAGGACATGAAGGAACTTAAACCTGGGCACGCCCTGATCATAAAATATAATGGCGTTGTTGAGGAATTACCCTTTATCGAGCCGCGTGAAAAAAAGGCTTGCTCTTTCGAACGGATATATTTCAGCCGGGGCAACGACCGAGAAATCTATCAGGAAAGGAAAAAACTTGGGGAGGCCCTGGCAAGACCCGTTTTGGACGCCGTTAATTTCGACCTTAAGCATACTGTATTCAGTTACATCCCGAATACGGCAGAGGCTGCCTTCTATGGTTTGATGGAGGGGCTTGAGAAAGAACTAAACGCTTGGAAACACCAGCAAATTCTGGCCCTTGGCGACAAGTGTACACCTGAAAAACTGATGGAAATACTGGCAGTTCGACCAAGGAACGAAAAACTCGTGCACAAAGACGACAAGCAGCGCACCTTTATTGCCGATAAAAAAGCGCGGAACAACATGGTAAACCATGTATATGATGTTACCTATGGTATCTGCCAGGATAACAAGGACACTTTGGTGTTGCTTGACGATTCTATAGTAAGGGGAACTACGCTTAGAGACAGCATTGTAAGTATTACGGCAAGGCTTCAGCCCAAACGTATTATTATATTGAGTAGTGCACCTCAAATCCGCTTCCCTGATTGTTACGGTATAGACATGAGCAAGATGCGTGATTTTGTGGCATTTCAGGCATTGGTAGAGTTACTTCATGAATCCAAGCAGGAACATTTGCTACAGGAGACATATATAAGGTGTAAAAATTCTGAAATGTTACCGGTTGAGGCGGTACGCAATGAAGTATCAGAACTGTACACCTTGTTTGAGTATGAGCAAATAAGTCGCAAAATTGCAGACCTGGTTAGGCCTAAGGATTTAAAGCCCGGGCTTGAGCTTATTTTCCAGACTCTGGAGGGGCTTCACGAAGCTTGTCCACGAAATAAAGGCGATTGGTATTTCTCTGGTATATTCCCTACACCGGGAGGCAATCGGGTAGCCAACAGAGCCTTTATGAACTTTATAGAAAATAAAGATGAGCGGGCGTATTAGGTAATGCGACCCGGTTTATGCGCAAAACGATGGATTTCACCTGGTTTTGGGCTAAATTTGGAAATGGCCACCTTCCCAAATAAAATTTTTTAAAAAAAATATTGCGAGGGTATTGGTAAAATAAAATTCGCTCTTACCTTTGCGGCCGCTTTTGAAAACAACATCTAAACGAAGATGTAACGCAGGTAGGAAAGAGGGGTTTTAAACAAGCGAGTGTGAAAAAAATGTTGAAAATTTTTCTTACAATTTGCTTGGTTAGAAAATCAAAAACTACATACCTTTGCGGCCCGATAACGAGATGAATGAATAACGAGTTGATTCAAAGCAAGGCAAAAAGTTGCCTTTTTTAAATTGAATAGTAAGTACCACTTCAAGTGGTTTTCTATAAAAGTTCATTGACGTATTGACAGCAGAAGAGGATGAAGAGGTAAGGGAAGAATAGAGATTTAGGAACGCAAGTTGCCATTGATGTTTTCGGACATAGATGAGTGACAAAGAATACACGATGGAGAGTTTGATCCTGGCTC
>DATGWL010000118.1:0-6963 GCA_035299505.1 Saprospiraceae bacterium
GATGGACGATGGACGATGGACGGTAGACGGTGGACGGTGGACGATGCAAAATAAGGCAATAATTCTGTAACCAATGAAAGCTTATCAGGCCCCACATCGTTCATCGTCCATCGTTCCATTGCCCTTTTTTGCTTTTTCGAAAAAAATCTGCACCTTTGCATTATGGCTTTACACAATCAATTAATTCAACAATCGCGGGAGTACCTGGCGAAAGGCGATTTGGAAAAAGCGCTTAAGTACCTGCTGTTTGTCGCCAAAACTTTCGAGCGCACACGTGCGTACCGACAATTGGTGGTTTTGTACAGAAGTCATGAAGGCCTGGAGGTTCATTTGAACGCCGGCACCATAGATCCTGATTTTGCCGCTTTGCAAAACAGTCGCACCAGACAAAAACTGCAAAAAATGGCCGATGAGATGGAAGCAGAACTCAGGCTGGAAAATTTTGAGGTAAAAGTTAAAATTACCGGCGGTTCTGTAGACAAAAAAGTGTCAGACTGGGTACAGAGTCTTTTTGCATAAGAGATGGCCGACTCCAAGGAAATCATCATTGAACTCCGCGTACGCCTGGCGGAGGAACTTTCCGACAAGTTTTTTTCTTCCAAAGAAGAAGCCGTTAAAATGCTTCTGGAATCTGCCGTATCTGAACTGGTAGTTTCCGAGGATAAATCGCTGGTTGCCTTCAAAACGGAAACGAAACGACTGATTGCCAAAGACTTAAGCGAGGCTATCGAGTTTTTGAAAAATGGCATTCACCAGCATTGTAATGAGCACGACGATCTGGTGGGTCTATCCTCCAAATTCAACCGAACCAACGAATTTCTGCATAAAGGGTTGATTGACTTTTCCACCGCAGAGCAGGAATTTGTGCGCATTGGCAATGCCCTGTTGCAACTACTCAAAGGCTTGAGCCGGGAAAATATCAAGAAATGACAGCCGACGAAATACTGCGCGACATCAAGGCCGGCAAGTTTGCACCCGTGTACTTCCTGCACGGTGAGGAACCGTTTTATATTGATCAAATTGCCGATGCCGTGGAGACCAATGCCCTGCCGGAAGCAGAGCGCGGGTTCAACCAAACCATTTTGTACGGCAAAGAAATAGACCACCTCACCCTGCTGGATTACCTCCGCCGCTACCCGATGATGAGCGAGCGCCAGGTGGTTATTCTGCGGGAAGCGCAGGAAATGAAAAGTCTGGGAGAGCTCACCAGTTATCTGGAAAACCCCATGGGCAGTACCGTTTTTGTGGCTTGCCATAAGCACAAAAAAGTGGACACACGAACCAAGTTCGGGAAAGCACTCAGTGGCAAGCACATTGTCAACTTTGAAAGCAAAAAGCTGTACGATAATCAGGTGCCCGACTGGATAGCATCGGTTTGTAAATCGCGGAAACAAGGCATCGAGCCGGCTGCTGCTGCCCTGATGGCCGAGTACCTGGGTACGGATCTGGCACGAATCAACAATGAACTGGATAAACTGACCCTAAACCTGCCGCCTGGTAGCACTATTACCGTGGCACACGTGCAGGACAACATTGGCATCAGTAAGGAATACAATGTTTTTGAACTGCAGAAAGCATTGGCAACCCGGGATCAGGCTAAAGTAGCGCGTATTCAACAGCATTTTTCCGCTAACATTAAGAAAAACCCGCTGATTGTGACCATTTCCAGTTTGTATACCTACTTCTCCAAAGTATTCATGCTGCATGCCCTCAAAGGGCAGCCGGATGCGGAGGTGCTCAAAGCGCTGGATCTCCGGTCCGATTGGTTTTTAAAGGAATACAGGGCTGCGGCCAACCACTACAATGCCGCACAATGCGCTCAGGTGATTGGGTACCTCAAGGATTACGACCTGCGCTCCAAAGGGGTAAACAACGATGGTGTTGAAGAGGAAGAGCTGATGAAAGAGCTCTTCTGGAAGATCATGTATGGAAGCCCCTCACTCGTTTGATTCTCCACCGGCAGCTCCGTAAAAGATTACCCAGGTTTTAAAATCCGGAGAATAATCCAAAAATCGGTGCTCCACTCCGGCTGGCACAAAAATCAGATCGCCTGGCTGAAAAGGGTGCATGTCAACTCCATTCTGAAACATTCCCGTTCCGGAAATAACCACATAAATCTCATCCTGCAGGTGGGGTTGCTGCTGGTCCACCTCCCTGGGCTCATAAATTTCTACCGACATACTTCCATGCCGGAGCAATTGAACAAAGGTGCTACCTTCGTTGGTATGAAGCTTGCTGACGGCTTCTTCGATGCTGATTTTCATGTCTGACTCTTTGATTTCTGCGCCAAAACTACAGCGTTTACCGCTTGCTTTTTACCTCCGTACAGATGTTGTTCAGGTGGCACAGGATTTATTGGGTAAAACACTGGTTACCCGGTTTAACGGCATCCGAACGACCGGCAGAATCACAGAAACCGAAGCCTACCGTGCGCCCGACGATCGTGCTTGCCACGCCTTTGGCAACCGTCGAACCGCCCGCACCGAAGTGATGTTTCAGGAAGGAGGCCGGGCATATATTTACCTGTGTTATGGCATGCATCACCTGTTTAATGTAGTGACGGGACCGGCAGACACGGCACACGCAGTGCTAATCAGGGCTGTTGAGCCACTGGAAGGATTGGATTACATGCACGAACGCAGGGGGCTGAAATACCGTCCAGAGAAGTCAATCCCGACAAAACTCACAACCGGTCCGGGGGCATTGGCACAGGCTCTGGGGCTTCATACCCGGCAAACCGGCGCCAGTTTGTTATTACCTGAAAGTGAGGTGTGGATTGAAGACAATCACACGCCTGTTTTACCGGATCAGATGGCCAGTGGTCCGCGCATTGGAGTGGATTATGCAGGGGTCTGTGCAGCCTGGCCCTGGCGGTTCTGGGTCAAAAACACGCCGTTCGTCAAAAAATGACGCCACTTGTTTTCATATCCCTACCAAAGAATACTATATTTGAACGTTTAAAATACGAAACCGACTACCGAAGTGCAATCGCTATTCCTACTCATTCCTGAATTTCACCGATACAGCCTGGAGCATTTTCTCTGGCTGCTTGTTGGTGTAGCGAGCACTGTATTCTGGATCAAACTGGGCAAAAAACAACCAGACGAAGCCGGTCAGCGCCGGATTGGTTTGATACAAAGTTTGATTTCGGTTGGCTTTTGGTTTTTCATTACCCTTTACCTGGCCATAACTCAAAAGCCGGTAGATCTAAACCTGATTCTGCCTTTCCATATCAGTTATTTCATGAACCTGCTCCTGCCCATCATGCTGTGGCGGCGTTCGTTCTTTTTGTTTGAAATAACCTATTATATGGTGATGGGCGGCTGCATCCAATCGCTGCTCACTCCGGCATTGGATCATGGCTTTCCGCATTTTCTGAATTTCAGGTTCTTCGTGGTACACATGGGCTTGTTGCAAAGCATTTTCTACGCCATTTTTGTGTACGATTTCAAACCTACCTGGCAAAGTTTCGGTCGGGCATTTCTTTGGACAAATATCTATTGCGCCTTCATTTTTGGCGTAAACTACCTGCTGGGCACCAATTTTCTCTACCTCAGCAAAAAGCCCTCCGTACCAACCTTGCTGGATCTTTTTGGTCCGTGGCCCTGGTATATCCTTGGCGCCGAGTTCCTGTGCCTGATGATGTACACGATTGTAATGCTGCCCTTTGCTTTCAGCAAACAGCCGGAACAATCTCCTGCCACTAAAGCTTAACTGGCTATTTTACCAAACAACATTCCGCAATTAAGTTTTTTTTCAGGGAAAACAATCCGGGGTCTTGCCAGATTGAAAAACATCCTATATTAGCCCTGAAAATCCATCAAACACGCTGTGGAATCCACCTTATTATTTGTCAATTACAGTCTGGAGCACCTGATCTGGATCCTGCTTGGAGTAGCCAGTTCTATTTTCTGGATCTGGTTAGGGAAAAAACAACCCAACGAACTTGGCCAGCAACGCATAGGCCTGATACAGAGCCTTATACCCGCAACGCTTTGGATAGCCTTATCCCTTTACATGGTGTTTTTTGAAGAGCCCGTAAACCTCGGGCTGGTTCTGCCTTTCCATGTGTGTTATTTTATCAATTTGCTGCTTCCATTTATGTTGTGGCAGCGTTCCTTTTTTCTGTTTGAAATCACTTACTACATGGTAATGGGGGGCTGTGCTCAGGCATTGATCACGCCGGATTTGAAACACTCCTTCCCTCATTTCATCAATTTCAGGTACTTCATTGTCCACATGGGTCTGGTACAAAGCATCTTGTACGCCATATTCGTGTTTAAGTTCAGGCCTACCTGGAAGAGTTTTGGCAGAGCATTTATGTGGACCAACATTTATTTCGTCTTCATACTTGGAGTGAATTATCTGTTGGGCACCAATTTTATGTACCTCAATAAAAAGCCCAGCGCCCCTACCCTGCTGGATTTGTTTGGCGAGTGGCCCTGGTATATAGTTGGCGGCGAGTTCCTCTGCCTCATCATGTTCACCCTCGTCATGCTCCCGTTTACAGGAATGTCACGGCTACGCCGTTCGGAGGATACGGCTGCTCCGTATTGAGGGCGGCTTCGCCGCGTTATTGATGCGGCTGCGCTGCGGTGGATATTGGCAGAATAATGAGCGCTGGCATGCCCAACCGCACGCCAACTCAAACACTCAAACACTCAAACACTCAAACACTCCCCAACTCAAACACTCATCTCGAGGTCAGGAAAAAATGACATTGCCCCTGTAGGCGACACCCATACCTTTGTTGAATATTAGCTTCCCGTTCGGGTGTTGGTGGAACAATGAGCGCTGGCATGCCCAACCGCACGCCAACGCAAACACGCAAACACCCAAACACTCAAACACTCCATTATGCTTCGCCGTCCACGTCGTAACCGTCAGTCAGCCGCTATCCGCGGCATGGCTACTGAAACCCATCTGAGTACCGAGCACCTGATATTCCCGCTGTTTGTGCTGAATGGGACGAATATCCGCTCAGAAATACATTCTTTGCCAGGCATTTACCGTTTTTCACCAGAAAATCTGTTGCAGGAAATTGAGTCCTGCATGAACCTGGGCCTCACCAACTTCATCCTGTTCCCCGCCATTGCAGAGCACCTGAAAGATACCACCGCCAGTCATAGCTGGTCGGAAGACAATTTTTACCTGAAAGTAGCCCGCAACATCAAGCAGCGTTTCCCGGAATGTTGTCTGATCAGCGATGTAGCCATGGACCCCTACTCCAGCGATGGGCACGACGGGCTGGTGCGCAATGGGGAAATTGTGAACGATGAGACCCTGCCTATCCTCGCGCGCATGTCGCTCGCGCAGGCGGAGGCAGGTTTTGATATGCTGGGGCCATCTGATATGATGGATGGACGGGTGGGATACATACGTGAAGCGCTGGATGCACAGGGTTTTACCAAAACCGGTATTCTGGCTTATACCGCCAAATATGCCAGCGCCATGTACGGGCCTTTCCGCGATGCGCTGGATTCTGCGCCGAAGAGTGGCGACAAAAAAAGCTACCAGATGAACCCGGCCAATAAGCGGGAGGCACTGATTGAAGCAGAACTTGACACCATGGAGGGCGCCGACATGCTGATGGTTAAGCCGGCCTTGCACTACCTGGATGTGATACATTTATTGAAAGAAAACTCCGATTTGCCCATTGCGGCTTACCACGTGAGTGGCGAGTGTGCTATGTTGCGGGCAGCCTGCAACAATGGCTGGCTGGATTTTGAGCGCGCCATGCCGGAAGCCCTGCTCAGCATACGCAGGGCAGGTGCAGATGTAATTTTAACCTATTTTGCCAAGGAGTGGGCACAACGATTTGGTCGAAAATAACAGGCAACACCCTACCTTTGCAGCACCTATTTTTTCCCAAAACTGTATTACTTCATGAAGAAACATAATTTTTCCGCGGGGCCGGCCATTTTGCCTGCCAGTGTATTGAAAGAAGCCGGAAAAGCAGCTGTCAACTATCAGGGCATTGGTTTAAGTCTGATGGAGCTTTCACACCGCGGCCCGGAGTTCACGGCCATCATTGAAGAGGCCAATGCGCTGATGCGCGAGATCATTGGTTTGCCAGAAAACTACCATGTGCTTTGGCTCACTGGCGGCGCCAGCACCCAATTTTTCATGGCGCCCATGAACCTGTTGAATGAAGGGGAAACGGCACAATACGTAGACACTGGTGTATGGGCCAGCAAAGCCATTAAAGAGGCTAAAGCCTTCGGAAACGTAGAGGTAGTGGCTTCTTCCAAGGATCAGAACTACACGTTTATTCCGAAAGACTACAAAATTTCCAAAAACGCCAGATACCTGCACATTACCAGCAACAATACTATTTACGGCACTCAGCTGCGCAAATTCCCGAAATCGCCGGTCCCACTGGTTTGCGATATGTCGTCTGATTTTCTCAGCCGCCCCTTTAATCCGGAGCCATTCGGGTTGATTTATGCGGGAGCACAGAAAAACCTGGGGCCAGCCGGCACTACTGTTGTGATTGTTCGGGAAGATATGCTGGGCAAGGTGCAGCGATATATGCCTGCCATGCTCGATTACCGGACCTTTATCAAGGAGAACTCCCTGTACAACACGCCTCCGGTTTTCCCGATCTATGTAAGCATGCTTACCCTTCGCTGGATTAAAAAAAGCGGTGGACTGAAAGCATTGCAGCGCAAAAACAAGTCGAAAGCGCTGCTTTTGTACGATGAAATTGATCGCAACCCATTGTTCCGGGGCACGGTAGCCACTGAAGACCGCTCGCATATGAACATCTGTTTTGTCATGAACGATGCCTACGCTTCTCTGGAAAAAGAGTTTATGCAGGTTTGTGAAGCGAATGGTTTGGTAGGATTGAAAGGTCACCGTTCTGTAGGCGGCTTCCGGGCCAGCACCTACAATGCATTGCCGCAAAAAAGCGTGCAGGCGCTGGTGGATGTAATGCGCGATTTTGCACAGCGTAAGGGGTAG
>DATGWL010000119.1:0-12418 GCA_035299505.1 Saprospiraceae bacterium
GCCAGGGGCCGTCGGGATTGGTGGTGTAGAAAATTTTAGCGCTGGCCACCCCTGACCTGTGCCAGATTTTGGCGGCAAGACTGTAAGCCTGTGGGTTGTCTGCATTGTCCTGGCATTCCAGTGGTTGGTGTACAATACGCAATGGATCGTTCACGCCTACTTCTTTGGTAATGCAGTGTATAGCGCCCAACGACGGAATGATACTGTTGCAGTTAATGCCTACAACTTTATAGCCAGGCATGGCTTCCTCCCAGATTCGTTGGGCAGTGGTATCGTATTGTTCCTGATAAAAAGGAACGATGATGGTTTTGTTTACAAAAACCGCGTTGGCATAGGTGCGGTAATCGCCGCCATTGTTGGGATATTGGTTGCCTTCCGGTGGCATCGGGATACGAATTACCTTGTAGGGTGTGCCAAAAGACGATTTGAAATTATCCAGCACATACTGGATATTGGCTTCAATTTGCGGGCCATCTGCCACGCCTTGCGGATATTGTCCTACCAGAATCCGGCCTTCATCCAGTAGTTTCATGTGCATATCAATGTGGTGGATCACATCGTATGGCAACGGCGTCATCTTGATATACCGGTTAATGCCCATAAAATCGGAGAGAATCTGATCAATCTGATCCTCTGTTTTGGCGGTTACGCCGTAAGGGTTACCTGGTTCGTTTTCATCCAGGATCAGGGAAGAGGCAAAGGCTGTTCCCATACCGTCCGACATAAAATTGCCGCCGGTATTCACCAGATCGGTGGGCGCTGCGCTGGTGCTGTACAGTGGTACATTGAAATAAGGGGCCAGCGTAGTGGCAATGGTATCGTCTTTGGGACGGTTGGTGCGGTTGTACACCCAGTCCACAAAATATAGAGAATCTACCACATTTGAATAGACGCTGTTGGGACCGTAATCCCGCACCCAGATGGAGTTGTTGGGGGCAACCACGAAATCCACATTGGTAGAAAAGTCTACACCGCTGGAGGTTAATTTATTTTTGGCCTGGGTTACAACATTGGCATTTTCGCAGCAGATGACCACTTTGCACTCCTGCCTGGCAGCGCGTACAATTTCTGTCAGGATAGTATTTTGACCATTCCAGGTAATGACCAGCGCCTGCAATTCTTCCCATTCTGCCATGGCTCTGACAGGGCCGTTGGGCGGAGTAGTTATCCCGATAGGGGTAACGGCAGGAGGTTGTCCTAGGCTTTTTTCCTCATCGGTGGCAAAACGAGGCAGTTCATTGGTTTGTGCGGCAAGTTGGACAAAGGAAAGCAGCATTGCCCAAAGCAAACAGGAGACAGTTCTAAACATGGGATAAAGATGGTAAATGATACTTCAAAGTAACGGTGTGCATATGGTTTTTCCAAAAAACTTTAGAAAGCGTCAAAAAAAAGCGGCAACGCATTACGCGTGCCGCTCGAACAAAACCCATTCTATCGTATGAAGCAAAACTAATGACATTAGCCGGCAACCGGTAGCGCCTGAAGATCGCGGAACAGGATCTTCTTCCGGTTGAAATAGAGGATATTGGAGCGTTTCAGCTGGTTCAGCACAGCTGTAACCATCTGACGGCTTGTTCCGGTAAGGTCGGCGATATCCTGGTGAGTCATATTGTGTTTCACCAGGGTTTCGAGACCTACTTTACGGCCCTGTTCGTGCCCCATTTGATGCAGATACTCAACGATCCGGCTGCGGGAATCTTTCAGCACCACATTTTCCAACTGGCTTTCAGTGTAGCGAAGTCGTTCGCCCAGGAAGTGAAGCAAGGATTGCGCAAAGGCAAAATTGCTTTTCATGATTGCCAGTACAGACTGGGTATCCAGTTCCAGCACTTCCAGTTGATCATCCATAGCGTAAGCAAAGTCCCTGCGGAGGTTATCTCCGGTGAGGCAGGATTCGCCAAACAGGCCGCCTGGACGTACTACATATTTAATGATGTCTTTCTTTTCGGCGTGAACAGCAACTTTTACCACACCTTTCAGCATGAAATAAACCTTGTTGGCTTGTTGCCCGGGTTTGTACAACACCGAATGTTTGCCGTAGGTTTGCACTGTCGCACCGCGTTGGAGCAGCGCTCGTTCATCAGGGTTTAGTACCGCGAAAAGCGGACTGTTTTCCAATACTGCAATTGCGTTCTTAGTGTCCATGGTCTGATTATTTTAGCAGGATGTGTTTAATTGCATTGTCAGTATTAGGACATTGTTAGCATAAATTGCCCCTACGCGACAAAAGAGATAAAATTTTTTGAAGGGCTGACGGGAATTCAGTTCATTGTTGGATTTTTGCCACTTCAAAAACTAAATTTCAAATTTACCCCAACTTAATACCATTAATTCCATTTCAACCCACCCAAAACCCATATTGCAAAATAAAATTTTTTTTGATTTTTTTTTAGGAAAGTACCTTCTGCCACTGACCCGACAAACAAAATCTGACCATAGCCGCACAACCTACCATCCATGGATTCTTCCGAACAACAACTCCTTTCTGCCTTAAGGTTTGGCCATGAAGACGCCTTACGACAGATATTCAACCGGCACTACCCGTTGTTGCTATCGGATATATATCGTTTGGTACAGGACGAGAGCACATGTGAAGATCTGGCGCAGGAGTTGTTTGTAGATTTATGGAACAAGAGAGAAAGTCTGGACATCCATACCTCACTGAGGGCGTATTTGAAAAGGGCAGCTGTGAACAAAACCTTGAACTACCTGAAATCCCAAAAGAGGTTTCAATATGAAGAAGCAGACGATCTGAATAATATGGCAGACCATTCTGATCGGGATATCCGGCAGAAAGAATCGCAGGAGAGTCTGGAGAAGGTGTTACATGCTGCCATCGACACCCTGCCGGAGAAATGCCGTTTGGTATTCAATCTGAGCCGGTTTGAGCAATTATCGCATAAGGAAATTGCTGAAAAGCTCGGCATCTCGGTGAAAACCATTGAGAATCAGATCACCAAGGCGATGAAAGTGCTACGGGAGGCCCTCACACAACATGGAGAAATGTCTTCTGTTGTCATTTTATGCCTAAAATGGTGGTTAATATCATAGGGGATGGGGGCACAATTCTTGTCTTAATGGCGAAAAATATCCCAAAAACGGACAACTTGATCATGAGAGAAACCGAATATATACTCCTGTTAGAGAAACGATGTACCGGTGAAATAAGCCAGGAGGAATCCAGGCATCTGGAAACATGGTTGAATGCCTCTGTTGAAAACCGGCAGGTAGCAGAACAGGTAGAGCAAATCTGGAATCACACAGAAGGCTACATCAAGACATTTCAACCAAATCTGGAACTGGATTTCCAGAAAGTACAATCGCGGATCAGGGTACAGCCGGCTCCAATGAAGGTTAGCTGGACCCAACGCCTGATGCGCGTTGCGGCTGTTGGCGTGTTACTGCTAGCTGGCATTTGGGGTTGGAATCAACTGAATTCCACCGCAGACACCATATATATAGCCAGTGCGGATGCGCAGTCGTTTCCTTTGGCCGACGGTAGCCGGGTTTGGCTGAGGCAGGGAAGCAGTATCTCACTTGGTTCAGAATTTTCCAACGAAAACCGCCAGGTAGTACTCAAGGGTGAAGGTTATTTCGAAGTAGCGCACGATCCCGGGCATCCATTCACTGTATTGCTGGATAATGGAGCGCAGGTAAAAGTACTCGGAACGGAGTTTGATATCAAACAGGAAGCCCATCAAACTACCGTACTGGTGCGTTCAGGCAAAGTGCGGTTCTCTCCTAACAAAGATACAGAAGGACCTGTTCTGACGGCCAACCAAAAAGCTGTTTTTGACCATCAGGCCGCCAAAATACAACTTCAACAGTTGAACTCGCTGAATGAGTTGTCCTGGCAAACCGGAGGTTTGGAATTTGTCAATACTCCACTGGAGCAGGTATTCAAGGATCTGGAACGCTTTTACGACATTACCTTGGATATGCGCAACCCTGAAATGCGCAAGTGTCCGCACACGGCGCCACTTACCAGTCAGCCTATTGAAAAAGTATTGGAATCGCTGGCGCTGGCACACCAAATGACCCTGGAAAGAACCGGTGAAAAGAGCTATGTACTTTCCGGAGGGTCTTGCCAGTAACTAAGAGGCACTTCAGGCGGTCATCATTGCCCAGATATCTTCATAGGGTATGATTTCTACTGCGAAGGTTTGACCGGCCACCTGTGGCTGCTCTTTTTCCAGAATTTCCAGTTCTTTTTTGATCTTTTTATCAGCGCTGGCTGATTTATAGTCGCGTTTAGCGTATGCAATCAGCATGTTGAGGAACGCTGCACTGCGGCGGTTCATGTCGTTGTCGAGGTAGCGTTTCCGGTATTTTTCCAAAGATTCCGGCGAGATATCGGAGGCATCGAAGGTGCCTTTAACGAGGTTGTAGATAACCGGCAACAAGACGAGCGGGATATTCATGCCTTGTTTGTCTTTTGTTAGAACCTCTATTTCATTAGACAACTTAGCGTAACGGAAAGTGCCAACCACTTTTTCAACTTTATCCTGAGGTAATACACCTAAAGCTGCCAGTAAGTGCAAGTATCCCCCATATAGTTGCCAGTTATCTCTAACTGCACCGCTTAGCGATTCGAACTTTGGCTGAGTTGAAGCTTTTTCAAACAAAGTAAGGGCTTCATCGTACCGTTTAGCGAAAAGACAATAATGGATATTCAGTTCGTGCGTGCGGAACCAGTTAAAATTGCCTTCTTCTTCCAGAGAAAGGCAAAATCCAATGGCTTCCTCGGCTTCACCATCAAAAACCCGCAATTGGATAAGGCAGGCTATTTTCTGGAATGAGGCGCCTATCAGGGCACCCCGGCTCGCATTGGATCTTTTGCGTAAGAGTGCCAGCACATCGTTGCATATTTTGAGTGCTGCTTCACAATCATTGATAGACAGGTATTTGATTATACCAATTTGAGCCGAATGGAAATGGTATTGGCAGGTATCAGCTTTGTCGGCTAAAGGCTGGAGTTCCTCGTAATAAGTACTGGCCAGATGGTGAATTTCTTCGTTTGGCGATCTACGAACGATGTAATAGTTAATCAGGTTCTCAAAATACTCCAGAGCAAGCATTTCCAACCTTCTTTTGTCTTCATACTCCCTGTGAATTTTAGCATACCTTTCATGCAGGGCTACTGAGCCTACCCTCGAATACTCTCTTCTTAATCTTGATGCCACCTCAGCGGTAAGTTCTGTGAACTCGTATTTAATGGTTTGTTCCAACAGATGCTCCAATATATCAATTCCCGGACGCGTTGCTTCTCTGGCAAACAAGATGTTGGCTGCAGCAAAATCACGGTAGCAGTTGTAGTAGGCTTTGGTTCGCTCATTGAACATCGGCTGGTTAACATCTACAAAAAATGCTGTGTTAATCAGGTTTCGTTCCAGCCGGCCTTTTAATCTCAGGTAAGCCTGGGATTTTGGGCTTTCATTTTTACCATAGAGAAATTTAGCCGCATCCTCATCAGATGTAACCTTATCCTTGGAGATGGCATCATAAAATGCTTCTACCATGCTGCCATCTTCGCCGGGATTGCCAAGGACTTCAATTTGTTTGACCTTGTTCCGGGTGATGGTTTTAACCAAATCTTTCAGGGCGTCAAAATCCATAACGGTATTTTGAAATACGGAAAATCATAATACATTAATTCTCCATGTATTGAAAACAACTGAATTGTCCTTTTTTAGGCCTTTTTCAGCTAATTACCTTTGTAACTCAATTAACCAGACAAATGTAACATCATTTTGCAAAAGCAATAATCATATATGTACACACTTTCATCAGAGGAGATGATTGTTGTGTTACTGCCTAAGGTTGTTAGTTCATTGATCTATCCGCAGCGGCGCTGTGGGGCACTGGGATACCCATGCCTCAAATCTGCCTGTATTGAAATCGGGGTTTCTGTCCTTTTTTGGGATGGGCGACCGTTTGACCTTTGTGACAGATTTTGATTCACAAATAAAACGTCTCGCAATATGAACCTCGTTCTTTTCCTCGTACATCTGCTCCTCACTTCTTACGCTCCAATAAACCAAACAACTACTAGTGATGATGCAGGCACTACTGTAAATCCTGGACCTGGAAAAGATAAGGGCGGGAAATACGACGATGGCGATTACATCATTGCCAACGATACTCACCCATAATTGGGTTTGGAACAAGTTGATTAATTCTACCGCTGCGTAAAAATACATTGGGCCTCCGCCTGAAATAATCTTCCTCCAAATCGCGTAAGCGATTGATTTTTAATCCGTTGAACTCATTTTAACACCTTTCACCCCCGGTCAATCTCTTTTGTCAGGAGAGGAACTGAGCAAGTGTGAAAGCGCTTGCTAAGGAAGGTCTGGAACGTTGACGACAACCTTCTTTCCGTACCGCAACCATCGGAATTGGTGATCTTTTAATCCATTTTTGCGTATTAGAACACGCTTTATTGCACTTCATTATTGTAATCCTTCCTGTCATGAACCGGAGCGTTGCCTTACGCTCCGGTTTTTTTGTGCTTTTTCCCCTGTTATTCAAGCATGTAAAAAGGCCATTTGTCTACTGTTCACCCCTTCTTTCCAACCATTCATCCAAACTTTTGTCCATCCTGTCAACAATGGCAAATCTTCGGGCGCTAATTTGTCATGAACGGCGTTTTAGCCCTCTTTCTCTCACTAAACAACACTCACAGGAACGACGTATGAAACGACTATTCCTAATAGGTCTGATGCTCACCACCGCTCTCCTGGGCTCTGCACAAGACCTCCCAACCTATGATCCCAATTCCATTGATGTACCTTACAAAAAGTATGTACTGCCAAATGGTCTGCGACTCATCGTGCACGAAGACCACAAAGCGCCTATCGTAGCCATCAATGTTTGGTACCACGTAGGCTCCAAAAATGAAAAACCGGGCAAATCCGGCTTCGCGCACCTGTTCGAGCACCTGATGTTCAACGGCTCTGAACACTTCAATACCGATTATTTTCAGGCACTTGAAGCTATTGGCGGTACGGATTTGAACGGCACCACCAACGATGACCGCACCAACTACTTCCAAAATGTGCCCGTTGGCGCACTGGATCAGGTGCTTTGGCTGGAAAGCGACCGTATGGGGCACCTGCTCGGCGCCATCGACCAGGGCAAACTGGACGAACAACGCGGCGTGGTACAAAATGAAAAGCGCCAGGGCGAAAACCAGCCTTACGCCAAAGGCTGGGATATTCTTCAAAAAGAAGCTTACCCGCCACACCACCCATACGGCCATACCGTAATTGGTGAAATGGAAGACCTCAATGCTGCAAGCCTGGAAGACGTACATGAGTGGTTCAAAACCTATTATGGCGCTGCCAATGCCGTAGTGGTGATTGCCGGCGACATCACTCCGGAAGTAGCCTATGAGAAAGCGCTGAAATACTTCGGCAACATTCCGGCTGGTCCAACCATTGCCCGTCCGGAAGTAAACGTGGCTAAACGCACAGGCAGCAAACGCGTTCATTATCAGGACCGTGTACCAGAATCCCGGATTGTTATTTCCTGGAACACTCCAGAATGGGGAAATAAGGAAAATGCTGCTCTGGATATTGCTTCCAGCGTGCTTTCTTCTGGTAAAAGTAGTCGCCTCTTTAAAAAACTGGTGTACGAAAAACAAATTTGCACCTCTGCCAACTGCTTCAACGGTCCGTCTGAAATAGGTGGTACCTTCACCTTCATGGTAAACGTGAAGAAAGGTAAAACAGTAGAAGAAGTGGAAAAGGCCGTTCGTGAAATTCTAGATGAATTGATCAAAAACGGTCCAACAGAAGAAGAACTCAAGCGTGTAAAAGCCTCTTATTTTGCCGGCTTCATCAAAGGGCTGGAGCGTATTGGCGGATTTGGCGGCAAAAGCGATCTGCTGGCAGAAAATGAAGTGTATGGCGAGAACCCTGACTTCTACAAAACCTATAACAACTGGTTGAATCAGGTAACTGCCAAAGACGTTCAGATGGCATGTCAAAAATGGCTTACAGATGGCGATATCACCATGATTTGTGACCCATTCCCTGAGTTTACCGTTACCGGAACCGAGGCAGACCGTTCCAAAGCGCCGGAAGTTGATAAAAACGTAACCGCTAAATTCCCGGCCATTCAGCGCACTACCCTTAAAAACGGGATGAAAGTAGTGCTGGCCCGCCGCACAGAAAGCCCAACCGTATCTGCCAACATCATGTTTGATGCCGGCTATTGCACCGATAAATTTGGCGGTAAACTTGGTTTGGCCAAACTGGGCATGGATATGCTCGATGAAGGCACCAAATCCATGAACTCCCTGCAGATCAATGAGCGCCTGCAACTGCTCGGCGCCAGCCTCAATGCCTTCTCCGATCTGGATAATTCCTATGTGAACCTCAACACCCTCAAACAAAGTCTGGACCCTAGTCTGGACCTCCTGGCCGACGTAGTGTTGAACCCTTCATTCCCGGAAGCAGATTACAAACGCCTTCAGGCTCAACAACTTAGCGGAATTCAAAACGAGAAAAAGAACCCACAGAGCATGGTCATGCGCGTAATGCCAAGCCTGCTTTACGGAGAAAACCACCCTTACGCCATGCCTATGACAGGCTCCGGCGAAGAGGAATCTGTAAACAGCATTACGCTGGATGACATCAAGGGTTTCTACAGCAAATGGCTCCGCCCGAACAATGCCACTATCGTGGTAACCGGCGATATCTCTTTGGAAGAACTGACCGCCAAACTGGAAAAACGTTTCGGCGGCTGGCAACAGGGAACCCTGACCAAAAAGGTAATTCCAGAGGTAAAAAGTACCAATACCGCCAACAAAATCTTCCTGATCGACCGTCCTGAAAGTCAGCAAAGCCTGATTGTGGCCGGATATCTGACCAAACCATACGGCCAGATCGACGAGGTAGCTATGGAACAAATGAATAACGTATTGGGCGGCGATTTCACCAGCCGCATCAACATGAATATCCGCGAAGACAAGCGTTGGAGTTACGGTGCACGTTCTACCATCCAGAACACCCGCGGCCAGCGTCCTTTTGTGGTATTTGCTCCGGTTCAATCCGACAAAACCAAGGAAAGTATCCAGGAGGTTATCAAAGAGGTAAACCAGTTTGTGGGTGAAAAACAAATGACCCAGGCTGAGTTTGACAAAACCAAGCAGAACACGGTACTCGGCATGAGCGGCATGTGGGAAACCAACGCTGCAGTGAACGGCAGTGTGCGCGACATTGTGAAATACAACCTGCCGGATGACTACTGGCAAAAATACAGCGCTAAAGTGCAGGGCCTTTCCCTCAAAGATGTTCAATCTACCGCTAAAACCATTGTTCAACCCAACAACCTGGGTTGGTTCATGGCTGCTGATGCGAATAAAACCCTTCCAGGACTTAAAGAACTGGGCATGGAAATTATTCAAATCGATGCTAACGGTAAAGTAGTAAACGCCAAGCCGAAGCCGTAAGCGAGTGTTTGAGTGTTTGAGTGTCTGAGTGTTTGAGTTGGCGATAGGCTTGGGCACTCGATAAGTCTTAAACTACTTTGTATACGATCATTTTGCATGAGCCATCTCTGTCAGGGATGGCTCATGTTGTTTAAAGGGACGTTCCGAAATAATCTGTGTAGAATCTGTGCATAATAATCTGTGTAGAATCTGTGCGAAACAACACCTTCGAAATCCGTACAAAATAATCCACCCAAATCTCACACCTTTGCAAACGATGAACGCTTGCCCAACATGGATAAACTGCTAGAGATCAACAACTTAGTTATCGACTTTCATTCAGAGCAGGGTATGACCCGCGCTGTGGACGGGATTTCTTTTTTCCTGAACAAGGGAGAAACCCTGGGAATTGTTGGCGAATCCGGTTCAGGCAAATCCGTAAGTTCTTTATCTATCATGCGTTTGCTTCCGGCAACAGCCAGATGCAAGGCCGACAGTGCGGTGTACTGGAAAAATGAGGAAACCAATTTGCTTACCATTCCGGATGACCAGATGCAGCAAATCCGGGGCGCCCAGATAGCTATGATTTTCCAGGAGCCTATGACCTCATTGAATCCGGTTTTCCGGTGTGGGGAACAGGTAACGGAAGCGATTCAAATTCACCAGAAAGTAAATTTTGAAACGGCTAAAAAACAGGCGCTCACCTGGTTTGAAAAAGTAAAACTGCCTGATCCTGAACGTATTTTCAATGCCTACCCGCATCAGATTAGTGGCGGTCAAAAACAACGGGTAATGATTGCCATGGCTATGTCCTGCAATCCGGATCTGCTCATAGCGGATGAACCCACCACAGCTCTGGACGTAACGGTGCAAAAAGCCATTCTTGAATTAATGCGGGAATTGCGCACAGAAACCGGTTTGTCTATGCTGTTCATCAGTCACGACCTGGGCGTTATTTCCGAGATATGCGATCGGGTTATTGTGATGCATCAGGGTAAGGTGGTGGAGGAAGGTACGGTAGAACAGGTACTCAAAAACCCCTCGCATCCGTACACCAGAGGATTGGTAGCCTGCAGGCCATCGCTCAGGCAAAAGTTGTGGCGTATGCCCACAGTTCCGGATTTTCTCGAACACGGGCAATTTGACGCCAGGGTAATTACACAGGAAGAGGATCAGTCCAGGCGCACACAATTACAGGCGCAACCACCGATATTGGAGGTCAGCCATTTGCAGGTGAGGTACCCGGCACAAAAAAGCTGGTGGGGCAAGGTTACTGCCTGGACGAATGCCGTTCAGGACATAAGTTTTCAGGTTTATCCCGGCGAAACGTTTGGATTGGCCGGTGAATCAGGTTGTGGCAAAACCACCCTGGGGAGAACCATAGCCAGGCTGACAGATGCTCATGCTGGTTCCATCCGATATAAAGGGCAGGATCTGCTGGCCATGAGTGAAACGGAGTTCCGGCCCATCCGGAAAGAAATACAGGTGGTTTTTCAGGATCCCTATGCTTCTCTGAACCCCAAAATGACCATAGGTGAGGCCATTGTGGAGCCCATGAAAGTGCACCGTTTATACGAAAATGATGCTGCGCGAAAAGCGAAAACCATTGAACTGTTGGAAATTGTAGGACTTAAGCCTGACCATTTTCAGCGTTACCCACACCAGTTTTCCGGAGGTCAACGCCAGCGCATATGTGTAGCGCGCGCGCTGGCGCTGGAACCCAAATTCCTGGTGTGCGATGAAATGGTATCTGCGCTGGACGTTTCTGTGCAAGCCACTGTTCTGAACCTGCTGATGGAATTGCGTGAAACATTTGGGCTTACTTACCTGTTTATTTCCCACGATCTAAGCGTAATCAAACAAATGTGCGACCGGCTATTAATCATGAATCAGGGGCAAATGGAGGCTTTGGGGTATCCGGAGGATATTTATGCCCGACCGGAGCGACCATATGTGCAGAAGCTGATTGAAGCCATTCCGGGGAGGTGAGGGTGGACGGTGGACGGTGGACGGTGGACGGTGGACGGTGGACGGTGGAAATTTTGCTTTAAATATTTAGATAGGGTATACATTTTTCAGCAAGGTACTTTGCCCCGTCCTTTAGGGCTGGGCAAAGTACCTTGCTGAAAAATGTGCCCCTTCCAAAACAACATATTATGTTTAACAAAATCACTTAATTTTATTCAAAAAGTTAAACAAAAAGACTGTTGATGGGTTATATGTATATACTTTTCAAAATTGCACAACCCATTCTGAACATGTCCAATCCTCCTTCAACCTTCCAACAAACTTTGCTGCTGACTGACGAAGAACTAGGCGATGAGCATATCATGACTTCTTTGGAAACACCACTGAGACCTGATGCCTTTGAGCTTTCTGACGAAGAGAAAATGCAGCAAATCGAAATGCATTTCCGTGAAATCATGCTGACCCTTGGGCTTGATCTGACCGACGATAGCCTGCGTGGCACACCCAAGCGTGTGGCAAAAATGTATGTTCAGGAAATTTTCAGCGGATTAAATCCCAAAAACAAGCCCAAAGTGGCCTTGTTCGACAATAAATACCAGTACAATGAGATGCTGGTAGAGAAGGATATTACCTTCTACTCCAATTGTGAGCACCATTTTGTGCCGATCATTGGCAAGGCGCACGTGGCTTATATCTCCAATGGAGAAGTGATCGGCTTATCCAAACTGAACCGCATTGTACAATACTTTGCCAAACGTCCGCAAGTACAGGAACGTCTGACCATGCAGATTGCGCAGGAACTCTGTCAGATTTTGGGCACTGATGATGTAGCTGTACTGATTGATGCCCAACACCTTTGCGTTTCTTCAAGGGGCGTGCAGGATGTCAATAGCAGTACGGTAACGGCATACTACGGCGGAGCTTTCCAAAAAGACGCCAAAAAGAACGAGTTTTTGCAGTACCTGAAACTATCTAAGCCGGCTGACGGTGGACGGTAGACGGTGGACGGTGGACGGT
>DATGWL010000120.1:0-1790 GCA_035299505.1 Saprospiraceae bacterium
TCCAACTCAGGCAAAAACGCCTGGAGATCTCCCTGAGCGTCTGTCAGTTCCGCGCGCAATCCGGCAGAAAATTGCCATTTTTTACCCAAAGACCGGGCATAGTTGACATAACCTGCGTACACCTGTTCGTCGTACAAAAACTTATTGGAACGCCTGTCATCGCGTACCGGAAGCCCGTTTGGCTCGTCGTACACCAGGAAGAGGTTGTCTGAAACCACTTTACTGTACTTCACCCCGGCGCCTATGGTTCCATCCCAGAGCTTGTCTTCAAAATCTGTAGTGAACGTGTAAATATCAATGTCGCTTGGCGTATCAAAACTATTCACAATCAGGGTCAGAGGCACCGTTTCATCGGCATTATAGTATTGGTTGGGCTGGTACCGATAACTGCCATTCCGGTACGCGCCGTAGTCCAGGTCGATATTCAGGGTACGCCCTTGAGCATTGTCAAAACGGTAGTTGAGGTTGTACGTACCCTGCGACCGATCGTTTTCTGCCCTTGAATTGGCCACCAGAATACTGTCAAGCAACGCTGGCGTATTTTCCGGCGCCAGGGTAATGCGGTTATACAGCCTATTGTTGCGTTGATTATCGCCGCCGCTCACCAGCAGACCGATGGTATGTTTTTTCCCCAGGAAAAAATCAATACCAACCCGGTAGTTGTTGGAGCTGAAATCGTTGTTGGTGTTATTCACTTCATCCTGAACCATACCATTCAGGCGACTAAAAAAGGTCATATTGTTGAACCCGGCTCCGTTGCCTATACCTGCATTGGCGAATGCATTAAAGGTTTTATTCCGATAGTTTACGGTTCCGCTCAGATTGGCCCGGTGATAATGCCCCTGACTGGCGGTAGCATTGATAGAACCATTGGCGCCCAGGTTTTGATCCCGTTTCAGGCGAATATCGATGATGCCTGCATTACCTTCCGCTTCATATTTAGCACCCGGATTAGTGATGATCTCAATGCGGTCTATTTGCTCTGCAGGCAGGTTTTGAAGGTAATTGGTAAGGTCGGCGCCGGTGAGCGGCAGGCGTTTGCCATCTACATACAACAGCACGCCGGAGCGCCCGAGTACGCTGATGTTGTCGTTATTATCTACTGTTACATTAGGTGCTTTGCGCAAAAGCGTCATGCCATCAGAGCCTGCGCTGTTGATGGTGCCTTCCACGTTGAAAACCGTGCGATCCGGCTTGATTTCCACCATGACCCTTGAGGCTGTGACGGTTACTTCTTCCAGACTGATGCTGCCGGCGGTGAGGGTAAGTACGCCTAAATCCAGTTGTTGGTTGGCGTCTACCTTGATATCTGAACGAATCAGGTTGTTGAACCCGATGGCGTTTACTTTGAGCACGTAATTGCCGGGCTCCAGACCTTTTAGTTCAAAAATGCCGGACTCGTCGCTGGCGCCTGCTTTTTTCAGTTCGCCTCCTTCAGTGTTGTAAACGCCCAGGGTGGCAAATCCAACGGCTTCTGCTGCCGGGCTTTGCAACTGGCCTTTAATTCCTGCGTTTTGAGCAGTAAGTAAACTGTTGGTAAAGAGGAAAAGCGCGGCGAGGAATCGCCAGGGGAGTGCGTTTTGTTTCATAGCGAAAGAAGGTTGTAAGTTCCTACAGACCACAAATTCGAAGGAAGGTTGACGGTCACTGCGGCTTTTTCGACGGAATGGTGTGTTGTGGGGATGATTCGGATGATTTGCGTGTAACTTTGTGTGGGGTGGGGTTCCCGTTGAGAGGGGTTTCCCGCAGATTTTCACAGATGAACCGCAGATTTTCGCTGAGGGCGTTCG
>DATGWL010000121.1:0-10722 GCA_035299505.1 Saprospiraceae bacterium
ACCGTCCACCGTAGGCCGTCCACCGTCCACCGTCAACCGTCTACCGTCTACCGTCAACCGTCTACCGTAAGCCGTCCACCGTAAAACGTAAGAAAATTATGAAAAAACAGGCATTTACATGGTATCAGGTCCGTTTTTGGCGGGCCTATCTGGTCCAGATGCGGCCTTATCTGTTGTTTGTATCCGGCGTAGCCGGCTGGGCGGGCATAGCTGCCGGCGCGCGGGAGTATCAGGACTGGCTGGTGCTGGTGGCCGCTTTTTTGCCCCTGTTTCTGGGCTACGGCTTTGGGCAGGCTTTCACGGATTGTTTCCAGCTGGATACCGACCGGATTTCGGCGCCTTACCGACCGTTGTCGCAGGGAATTGTAACGCCACGCGCTGTGGGGGTAGTGAGCGTGTTGGGGCTCAGTATAGGCGTTGCCCTGCTGGTGTACCTCAACCCCTGGAATGTGCTGCCCGGCGCTTTGTCGGTACTTGGGCTGGCCACCTACACTTATTTCAAGCGCAATTACTGGTTTGCGGGTCCGCCGTACAACGCCTGGATCGTGGCATTGCTACCCCTGATGGGCTACCTTAGTGTACAACGTGAGGGGTTGTGGCAGCATCTGCCACACGTAGCTCCGCTGATGGGCTTGAGTTTTGTGTCGTACGCCAATTTTGTGCTCATGGGTTACCTCAAAGACATCACGGCCGACCGCCAGAGCGGTTACCGCACCTTCACGGTGGTATTTGGCTGGATGCCCACCGTGCGTGTGGGCCATGTGCTGGCCCTTGGGTCGGCCATTATAGCCGCTTTGCTCAGCTACCCC
This sequence comes from Saprospiraceae bacterium, assembly GCA_035299505.1. Classification (GTDB taxonomy): domain Bacteria; phylum Bacteroidota; class Bacteroidia; order Chitinophagales; family Saprospiraceae; genus M3007. Next base: position 810 of record DATGWL010000121.1, read on the forward strand.
AGTCCGGCAGCCTTGTTATTCTGGCTGGCAGGTACCGCGCTGGCCATCTACGGCCAGTGGTATGCCCACAGCACCACCAACCGCACCGAAGCCAATGCGGCAGGCCCCATTGCTGCCACGGTGAGGAGTTTTATCCTCTGGCACCTGGCCGTTATCTGTGCGTTGCAGACGGACTGGTGGTGGGCTTTGGTGGTGTTTTATGGGGTGTTTGAGTGGGTATTAAGGGGGCGGCCGGAGGTTGGGCAGGTGTGAGGGGCTTACGACCCCGCAGCGCAAATACTCCCAAATTCCTTTCACCCTCCGCTTAACCATTCATAATAATTATCCCGGTTTATTATTTGGAGTACATGTTCCGGGTATGCACTGGTGAAAGTTTTGGAAAAGGCTGGTTTGGCTTTTGCAGACCATTTCATTTCAAAGGCCCACATTTTGCCATCGCGCTCTTCCACATAATCGATTTCCTGTTGATCCTGGGTGCGCCAAAAAAAAGTATTGGCGTGGATTCCCTTATAATGCAGGGTCTTTTTTCGTTCGCTGATAAGCCAGTTTTCCCAAAGTGCTCCCACATCCTGCCTAAGTTCAAGAGGCTGATACTGGGCTATGATGGCATTTCTTATGCCGTTGTCATAGAAATACACTTTCCGTTTTCGCTTTAATTCCTTGCGCAAATTTCGACTCAATGGAGGTAGTCTGAAAATAATATAGGTTTGCTCCAGTAAGTTGATATAGTTCTCAACCGTCTGATTGTCAAGGTCTACCAACTGCCCCAATTCATGATATGAAACTTCATTCCCCATTTGATAGGCCAGCGCCTGTAACAACCGAGTCAATTTCTCCGGTTTTTTGATGCGTTCCCACATCAAAATATCCTTGTATAAAAAACTGTCTGCCAGTTGGCTCAAAATCTCCCGCTCTTCTCCAGGGTGGTTCACTACCTCAGGATAATATCCATACACCAGTCGTTCAGAGAGCCGCCGATGTTCTTCCAAAAAACCGTGATATGATTCCATTTCAGTAAAGGAGATAGGAAATAACCGGAATTCCCATTTTCGTCCGGTGAGGGGTTCATTTATCTGGTTGGCCAGCTCGAATGCTGATGAACCGGAAGCTACTACCTGAATCTCAGGCATTTGATCTGTAATTAATTTGAGCTTAAGTCCTACATTGCCAATGCGTTGTGCTCCATCAAGCACCAACACTTTACTTTCGCCCAGGATACGTTTCCACTTTACTATGGTTACATCCTCAAGCAAAAGCCGGGTTTCCGGATCATCTCCATTGAGCCAGCAAACGCCGGGTTCCGACTTGAAAATGGCATTCAGAAGCGTCGTTTTACCAGTCTGCCTTGGACCGCTTAACAAAATTGCCTTCCCCTTGAAACTTTTGTTGCGAATGCTTTCCTCCAAAATGCGATGAATCATATCTTTTCGAATTAGATCGCAAAAATAACGTTTTTTTTGCGATTTGACTCGCAAAATTTAGCCCATCCATCAAACCTTAAAAAGAAGCCTGCCCTGCATGAAAAAGTAACCACCCGGCCCCACCCCTTTTAAACCATTTTTCACTACAATAGTTATACTTTAATAAATAACTGTAAAACTACTTATACCATGCACACCAAACTCTTCCTGGCCTTGATCTGGAGTACGCTCCTCTGCCAAACTATCTCAGCCCAAACCTCCCAAGCCGATTCCCTGACCGAACCCGTCCGACTCTACCGGCACGAAATTGCTGCCGACGGATCCCCGTTTGTGTATTCCGGCAGAGGCATTCAGTTGCTCTACCGCCATCGCCTGGGCAAAGTAAATCTGACCAAAAAACGTCCTTACCAATATGCGCTTCGGGGAATGATTGGCCATGCCCGGGAAAAATACGATTACCGATTCCCGGAACGCGTTTCTGCCGATACCTTCTTTCAGCGCCAGCTCAACGGAACCAACCGGCAATATGATCTTGCACTGGGCCTGGAACGCCAGCACGCACTGAAAAGATGGCGCATCTATTACGGCGCAGATGTACTGACCGGCTGGGAAAATCGCCCTTTGCAGGTTGATCACCTGGCTATCGTGGAAGGACAACAGGAAATACTCCTGCGGGAATCCGAATCATTCTACCGTTCCTGGTGGACAGGCTTATCCGTCTTCACCGGGGTGCAGTTTTTCATTATGGACGAATTTAGCGTTGGTCTGGAGGCCGACTACTTCGGATGGGTAAAACAAACCCGAAGCAACAGCCTCTCAGACACCGAATACCGAAACACCGATCTGGAAATGGGTGTACGTGCGCCTCGTTTGTTCTATTTGAGTATGCATTTCGGGCGGTAAATCAGTCTGATTCGGTGAGATGAGTGTACGCTCAGACTACTGTATATTTTGATACAGGCATAAGAGCATGTTGGGGATTTTCTGACGGACATAAATAACCAGGCTTTTTCCTTCAGTTTTTAGCCCGGGGAGGAAACCTCAAACATGATTTAATATCAACATTTCCAGTAGTCTGGCGTACGTATATTTATGTATTCCCGCTAAAAACCAAATCCCGTGCAAGTATTTGCGGTATCGTTTTTTTGTCAAATGTTTTGATAAAGTTTCTCAGGTGATCATTAAACCTGGAAGGACTTTCCATATTGGCTAAATGTCCGGCTTTCGGCAAAACTTCCAGCCGTGAACCCTGGATTTTTTCATGTAGTAAATGCGCAGCAGCGGGTGGTGTAATTTTATCCTCTTTGCCTACTATTACAAGAACCGGAACTGCAATATCCTGCAACTTGCTGCAGGTTCCTTTACGCTCTGCGAGCGCAAATAAGGTATGTGATAAGCATTGTTTGGAGGTTTGTACAATCATATCTCTTACAGCAGATATTTCACTTTTTCTTGTTGTAAAAGAATCTGATCCAAACAGGTTTTTTATACTTTCCTCAGCGTAATGTGCCACCCCGTTTTTATTGATATTTTCTATAGACTTCATCCGTTTGGCCCGTATATCAGGCGTATCGCTTATACATTGGGTATCGCTAAGCACTAACCCGGCAAATCGATCCGGAGATTTCCCAATAGCATGTAATGCGATATATCCGCCCATTGACAAACCACATACAATGGGATTTTCTATCTCCAGTGCATCAATAAAGTGAAGTAAATCATCAGCAAAAAGTGATACAGAAAATTTTTCAATCCCTGCATCTGAGCCGCCATGCCCACGGATATCGTATGCAATTACCCGAAAATCTGATTTTAAGACTTCCAATTGTACATCCCACATGGATTTATTCAGCGGAAAACCGTGTATAAAAACGATGGTTGGCGCCTTGATCGGCCCTTCATCATGGTAGCAAACCGAAAGATTGTTTACGGTCAGCTTTAAGTTTTTTCCTGCATTACGCATGGTTATATAGTTTTAGGTTATTTTGGAACAGTTTTTACCCAAAGGGTAAGTCCGCTGGTGCCAAACTTACTACCAGTGTAAATGAGTTTATCTCCGTCTGTTTTAAACTCCAGCATGAAGCTGTCTTGTTCTCCTACATGTCGCAGATTTAATTGAAGATTGCCATTATTGAGTGTAGTCCAGCTACCGGTATCTATCAATATCTGCTGTTTGTCAAGGTTGTCTGTTCGCATTTCGGCTTTGCGGTTTGGCATCAAGCTCAGGCTGATGACCTTACCGTGGGAAGTGCTAGAGTTTATGCTGGCCTGATAAAAGGCTTCTGTGCTGATAGTGAAAGCGTTCCCTTGTTGTTCAGAATTGGGGGTTCCGAAGGCCTCTGGCTGGATATTCTGGGAGGTATCCTGGAGGGGTTGGTTTTGGTTGAGGCACCCGGCAATTAACAGGGTTACAACTAGACCTACAATTGGGGTATGCATGATATTTGGGTTGATAAACCAGCTTGAATAGCTGGTCAAGTCATAAATAGCCTAAAAAAACAAAAGGATACCGTATGGCGAAACACTGCCATACGGTATCCGGGCCAGGATGTGTTTTTATAACGAAGAGATGATTTTGTGCAACTCCTCTTTGGATTTTCCCAGTTTTACTTGAAGTCGGCCAAGCATTTCCTCTTTTTTGCCTTCTTCAAACATGAGATCATTATCAGTGAGCGAAGCAAATTTTTGTTTGAGTTTGCCTTTTTGCTCGTTCCAGTTTCCTTTTAATTCGGTCTTGTTCATGTTGTTGTATTTAAATCGTGAATGAATTTTCACCTTACAAAGGTGGGTCCACCGGCACATCGAATCCTTATACAATTTCAGAAAAACGTTACATTTTTCACATATTTTAGTACGTCTTCAATGTACCTGTAAACTTCAATGATTTGCAGCAGTTTTACTTGTTGGGTATAATATCAATCAGTACCGTACGATTGTAAAAACGCTCCTCCGGGTAGTCATTATTAAATGGAGAAAGAGTTTCATCTTCACCAAATCCGTACACTTCTATTAACACATCACTTCTTCCGACTTTCGACAAGCTGTTGGCAAGAATAGACTTGACATCGTTTGCCCGGGCCAGGGAGAGTTTTTGATTATAGGCAGCATCTCCTATAATGTCTGTATAACCATGAATAATTACTAATGCTCCAGGTGGAATTTTGGGCGTAACAATATCCGTAAGGTATTTTTCGTAAATATTGATGGCTTTGGATTCGTCAAATTCATAGATTACGCTGTAACGCATTCCCTGTTCATTTTCAGACGGTGTCCATAGTACCATATGCGAATTGGTTGATTTCCTTATGGTTTTTCCGCTTTTTGTTTGCCCAATCATGGTCATTTTGTAATCGCCCGCTGACCGGGCGCCCAAAATGGACTTTCCCGGGAGCCTCACCTCGTCTTTCGTATAAGGTCCAAATTTTTGGATCCTTCCGGCTTCGTCCATGGTTTCCAGTACCCAGGAGGAAAACGCAACTTCTGCCCCCTTGGCATGAATAACTACATAACTGTCCAGTGGCGCTTCCTGAGTTTCATTGATTTCTACGGGCATCAGAGAGGCATTCGGGCCGCTTTGGAATTCCATCAATAACGCTGGCGAGCGACTCTCTATAGATACCCGGCGGTCTCCTTCCCGAAGCAGCTCAATATCCTGGGTACTGCCAGGTTTTTCAGAAGGTATTTTGGGTTTGTCACGACCTTCGATGCTGATCCTGGAGCTGGCAATGCCAAATATCTCTACCAGATAACGTTTAACTGACTCTGCCATCTCCCGGCCATCTTCCAATCCTTTTTCCGAGGAGCCAACCAGTGTTATGGAGCTGGAAGGATTTTTCCCCATGCGGTCGCCGAGTATATTCAATACATTGTAATAGACAATCATTCCTCGCCTGGACCGACCCGATAGGTTTTTGGGTGCAAATACTTCCAACTGGCTTTCTTTGAAGTCTGGCACTTGTTCTTTCCGGAGCATTACATACCGACCCGGAATCTTAGTAGATCCCAAATCAAAAAACACATAGTTGCGAAGTGGGAAGGTTTCTCTTACCCTTCGATCGGTGGTTATGTTTTTGGGAGAAACTACAGAAAACTGCACCTCGGGGCTCTTTATGGGCCATATCAACTCTGTGGTTGCAGGGGATGATATCCTGCGTCCTGCGCCAAACTTGAGCGCAGCGCCAATCCGCAGGGTACTTATATTCCAGGTTTCTATGGACCGTGGTGATTGCCCGATATAAGGATGGAATGAAATAAACGGCGAAAGCAAGGTCTTGTACCTTTGACTTGGTGCAGAGAGCAGTATATCGTATCCGGCACCGATTTGAAAGGACAAAAGTGTGTTGTTGATATGGCTAAGCTCTCCTTTGATCTCCGGGCTGGCCAATTGCTCCGGGAAGTCTGGATTGAGGCCCAGTTGATAGGTGTATGATTTTTCCAGGTTGAAAGCTAAGCGAGGGCCGCCGTACAAATAAAAGCCGGTTTTGAAGGGCGCCAGACGTAAAACAGGCTCCACTGTAATGTAGCTGAGGTTGGTGGACAAATCCGCCGGGCAATTACAAGGCGTTATGACCTGATGATATGCACTGCGGCGGCTGTCATAGCCTGTTTGTAGTCCAAAACCCCATATTGACTCAGGGTTGTGGTATTCTATCAAAGGAGCAAGGTAAAGCCCTGCGCCTTCCCCCTCGTGAAATGCAACGGGGGCAGCGAAGTTATCGTCCAATCGTTGTGTGGAACCTCGGTAAAAGTTAACGTTTGCACCCACAGCGGCCCCAAACCTCCAGGAAGGGCTTGCATACTGCACAGCCTGAGCCTCAAGCGAAGAATGCATGGCTATCCAGGTAAAAGTGCACAACACTACACTTTTAAGGATATTGACATAATTATTGTTTTTCATGTTGTTTGGACTATGGTTTGTTGATAACATTGGTATTCGTCAATACAACAGTGCCATTGATGGCCAGCATACGGCCTTCTGTTGTTGCGCCTGAATTCATGGTTACAGAGTTCAGTGCCAACACAGTTCCTTTAAATGAAGTAAAATCGCCTATGGTTGCTGAACTTCCAATTTGCCAATAAACATTTTTGGCCTGGGCTCCTCCACTCAGGATCACATTACCTCCCGCACCACCTACGGTGTTAAAATTGGAGGCAACCTGGAAAACCCAAAATGCATTTGGATCGCCCTGAGCATTCAGCGTCAGGTTGCCATTTTGTATTAAAAGTGAGGAGGTTGATTTGTAGATGCCCGGCAGGAGTGTCGTGCCGCCCAGATCACCTGAAACGGTGTTCGGGGCAGGGGATACCGCTCCTTCCGCAAAAATGTACGCCTGGGTCAAATCCAACTTTGCCTGCGTTAACATAGCAGGTATACCTGCTGGTAAAATATCGTCGGAAGCATAGATAGCGCCATTAACGAGGATGGCAGGAGGGAATCCGGTTATAGAACTGCGAACACCGGGACTGATTGCAACATCCATATCATGAATCTGACTTTGACCGGCAGCATTGATGATGCCTGTACCTGCCAGAATACCAAATCGGTTGACCGATTTCAGGTTAACAAAAAAGGAGTCGGTACTAAATATCCACACATAATCAGCTTGTAATGCATTGCCCTGCGGGTCCTTAGCCTGGGTTGTAATCCTGGCTGTATAGGTGGTATTGGGTAAAAGCAGTTCAAGAGGTGTAAACGAAACCGTATTTCCGTTGAAAGACAGGGCGCCTGAAATATTTGAAGCCCCCCGCACGGTAAAAGACACCGGGGTAATGGTTTCAGGATTCATCCGTTGGTTGAAGGTGGCCGAAATAATTTGATTATACGGCACATTGGTGGCGCCATTCTCAGGATTGGTTGATAATACAACAGGGCAAGTACCCACTACGTCCTGAAAATTGTCTTTTTGGCAACCTGCCATCCATACAACGGAAACAATGAGAAGAGCTGCTAATATTTTTAGATTTTTCAATTTTTAGTTATTAAACAATGAAAGAATTTTCATCAGACAAAGGTGCGCAGAATAAAGTCTATAGTAATTACACAATTATTATTAAGCTTTGCATGTTTCACACATTAAGAATATGTTGAAATGAAGTTGTCAGGGCATAAAAAAAGCCATCCCAAAAATAGGGATGGCTTGGTGCCTCGTCGAAATTCGTTCTTACAACAAAATAATCAATAAGATCACGATTATGATGATCGCAGCTGAAGAAATATACAACCCTCCATTGTTGATCCTGAGCTGTTTCTTGATAGATCGGGTTTCTTTACGGAGCTCCTTTTTTTCTTTGAAACTTAGTTCTGATTTGTCTATTGCCTTTATTTCATTCAGCCTGGCATAAAGCAATGCTGACTTGTCAGGCTCAACAACCATGGTTATGGTAGAAAACAGGCTAACAGGACTTGTGCTTGCTCTAATTTGGGCAGGGGAAAGCGAAAGCAGCACAAAGGCGGCAACTATATAAAATGTTGGTTTTTTCATGGTATGGTGTTTGTTTTTTGCATTTAAAAACTTCATGAATCAAAGGTCGGCGTCTTCGAATTTATTGCGTTATACAATTAAATTTAATTATTACATTATTCACACATAAAAGATAAAAATCAGACCATACTACCGGATAGTTAGATATTGGATGTTAGAGTGTGTCTGAAAAGTCCAATATCTATTGTCAAAATGTCCAGTAATCTGTAAACCAGGTAACTCCGTCATTCAAGATTTTTCCGGAACCGGATTCTTGCTTCTTAACATCTTAAAGAGCATACCTGCTACAGATTTAATCGGTTCAATATTTTTTCCTACAAGGTTGGTTACTCCAAAGAGTATCACATTGCCGATTATTCTTTTTATTGGATTACGAGTGCCATGTTCATACAATAACTTGGATGCAACACCGGCAGTTAAACCAATAGATGTATTCAGCATATTGCCTTTAAATGCCTGTCCTTCAAACAAATCCGTCAGCGAATGCTGGATAAGATTCGCCGGTCTGAGCGTCTCACGGGTGAGCATAAGCTGCTCTCTTATACTGCCGGCTTCTTCAGCCTGCTTTTTTTCGAGTGCCAGAATGGCGACTTTAAGCTCGGGTACGGAGTGAATATTTTGCATCTTGGTATTAATTGCAGATTACTGAATATTTTGATATTGGACCAGGTTCTTTAAGGGCTTGATCTGCCGATTTTTACCCCATGACCAATTGCCTGGTAGCCTGATTAATGGAGTATTTCTGAAATGATTGAATCGCCTATATGCTTTCTAAGCCACTTTCCCAGAAAGAAATGTAGCATAACTCCTGCAATCAGATAAGAGATGGCTATAATAGTGAAACCATAGTAGGCTTTGCCTAATAATTCTCCCAGGTAAAGAGCCAGACCAATACTGAAAATGAATATTGACGTTGATATCAATAAAGCAAAGCTCAGGTTTGAAATAATTTTGGTTGATATTTTTATGCTTGCCTCAAGCATTTGAAGTTTCCAAAGGTTAAGGGTGGTTTGTCCATAAACTTCGATTCTGTCAAATAATATCTCGATTGAATTAGCCGGAGATTCCATAGTTGCAGTGGTTTAAAAAAAATGCAACAAGAACCAGACAATGTCTGTTGCTCATTGCATTTATAGCGATGTTTTGGAGCCTATTAGCCTATTTAATCACAGAAGTTGACTCTTTAAAGGCATCTTCCACCCGGCCTTTACCATTGTCAGCCATTTGAATGGCTTCTTTCCGGATGGCCTCATACTTCTTGGTCATTGTTTCAACGAATTCATTAAATTTTCCTTCGATTTCATCTACATATCCCTCTCCAATGTTGTAGATTTTCTTCCTGGTGGAGGAGCCCTTGTCAGGCGCCAATAATACTCCCAGGGTGGCCCCAACGGCCACGCCGGCCAAAAGGCCCAATAATGCTTTTCCAGTATTCATGATGTTTATTTTTGAATGTGATTTTACTACTTGATTTGTTGAGATAAGGATCATACTTTCTGAGAAAGTGAAAAGGGTACTTGAATAGATGCCCGTATGTTGTCTGTCAACGCGAATGCTGCAGAGTTTAGTCCCGAATACTCAGGACAACGAAGACAGGCGAAAAGGGGAGGGCTTACTGGCCCGGGACACTTTCCCAGGAAGTCTGCTGTTTAAATACGGAAATTCGACAGTGAGTCCAAAATTCCAAATATTCTCAGTAACCATAGTACTACCACTATAATTACTACTATATTAAGGATGTTTTTGATCTTTCGGTCCATAGGTATGTAATTGTTTACAAGCCATAGAAGGACTCCGACAACGATCAGTACTATAAGTACAGTTAAGATTGGCATATCAAAATATTTAATTGATTCATACAAAGGTATGCCAGATAGTGTCCCAAAAAGTGTGTCTGTAAAATGAAAAAAGGTCTTCATCTTAGTGGTCGCGAAACACTACTAAAAAAGAAGACCCGATGCAGTTAAGCAAGACACAAATTTCAGCACTTTTAACGGAAATTGCAAGCCA
>DATGWL010000122.1:0-49359 GCA_035299505.1 Saprospiraceae bacterium
GGCCAAAAACTTGTCCTTTTTCCGCCATTTTTCACCTTTTTTCAGTCACGTAACTCAGGCTATGCTTCTTCAAAAACGCAAAAACTGACGAAAAAAGCTCAAATTTTTGACTCCGGCAGAAAATCCCCAACATGCTCTAAGTGGTTTTATTAGCCCTTCACTACCATCAATTTCCCGCTTTGTATCATGCCGTTGTTGAGGATACGAATGGTGTAAAAGCCGGCTGCCCAGCCTTGTAAGGCAATCTGGTGCTGACCTCCGGAAAGATTTTCCAGTTTGTGTACGGCCTTCCCTTCTGCATCGTAAATGGTTACCGACTGCACTTCAAAGGGCAGTTCCAGGGTAAACTGATCCACCGCTGGATTGGGGTAATACAGGGCCTGCATTACCGGGCCAGGTTGCTGTTGTGGATCGTTTTCAAATCGGATTTCTGATTTTCCCTCGCAGGTTTCAATCGTGGTATACTCGGTAATAATCCGCACGATTAGGTTGTTCAAAGGTTCCACTTTGTATTCATCCGTGGTGGGCTCTATGTGTTTGCCCCCAATACCGGAGTGATCTGTCAGGAATACATAGCTGCCATTGGTAGCCAGGCCAAAAAACTTCATCAAAAACTCCGTGTCTTTCTGAATGCCGCTGGCCGTAATGGGCACAATTCTGATGCCCAGACGTGCTGCTTCCTGAATGCTCTTTTGCAGGCTTTTGTTGATTTCCTCGCCCTGGTGTGGGCTGGCATCCAATACCAGAAAACAAATTCTGGCGATGGCATTTTCGCTCCATTTTTGTTTAAAAATCGCTTCATCCAAGGCTGTATGTACCGCTTCAGGGTAATCTCCGCCGCCGCCTGCAAACTGATTTTGTATGAATGAAACGGTATTACTGATATCGGTAGATAGTGGGCTGCTGCGGGTCAGGTATTCGTCGCCATTATCGCGGTAAAACACAGTTCCCATGCGGTAATTGAGCTCTGTATTCCGACTTTTTGCTCTGCCAATCACATCGAGCAGTTCTGTTTTCAGGTATTCAATTTCATCGCCCATACTGCCGGTGGCATCTACTACCCAGAAGATGTCCACATCTTTGGGCGCCTGACAGGGAGTATTGATTTTCAGGGTATTGAAGCCTTCTTTGGCTTGTTTCAGGTTTTTCAGTTCATAATTTCGGCCATCTGCCAAAACCACTGCCCGAAGTGGCCCTTCAATCTTATCCACTGTGTACAGTCCAGCCCAGAGTTCGGCTTTGCCAGTGTTATCGGTACGGGCTTGCCAGAGTACCTGATCAGCTTGATTTTTCAGGCTAACCTGGGCATCTGCCACCGGAAAGCCATTGTCGTTGGTCACTAAAATAGCGTAGCGTTGTTTGGGATAAAACTGATACATCAACTGATAGGAATCTGCTTCACCATCTGCCAGGATATCCAGCCAGTGGCGATTCCAGTTGTGCAGATCGTTCCATTCGCCAGCAGTGAGCAACCCGGCACGCGGGGCAGGTTGATGAATCAGCCCGGCAGCCATGGCAGGTTCTTCTGTGGTAAGCGCCATATCCAGTTTGACATCCACCGGTAAGGAAAGTCCATCATGGGAAATATCTTCAACAGGGGGGATACCGCCAACCACCCTAATGCCATCAATATAGTAATCCGCAACTTCTCCACGGGAACCTTTCATGTTCACGTCGCCCCCATCTGTAGAAACCGCGCCAACCGTGGTAGCTACTTCGGGTTTTGTCGTTGGTGCAGCAGTCTTTGCCTTACCTTTTGGCGCTTCAGAGGCGGATGGCTTGGATTTGGCTTTTTTATCACTGCTTCCGCTGCCAACGGTGGTAGAAACAATTTCTTTAACACTACGTGTAGGCAACTCTTTGACTTGCTCCGGGGCTAGGGTGCATCCACTGGAAGTTTTGTCCTGTTCAATCAGCGGCACTTTGTACTGAGTTACAATCACCTCATTCAACACCGCAGCATTGCTCATGGTAACATCCTGCCTTGTGGTAACTCCGCCCATCACTCTTACACCTGTAATTTTCACTACACTGAATCCGGTATAACTTATCTCCAGATCGTATGTGCCAGGATCGAGGTTTATACGATACTCGCCGTTGTAATCAGTCACTGTTCCCCGCACAAAACTGGTACCTTTCATAACCTTGATGGTTGCACCAATGAGCGGTTCGGTTCCGTCTGTCACCAGTCCGGTTAAAAAAGTGTTGGGTTCAGTTGTTGTAAAAAGAGAGGCCAAAAACAGCCAAATAGAGGAGAGGAATAGGGAAAGTTTCATAGTTGGAAAAGTTTTCTGTTAACGGCGGCAGCAGTCCTGCACAAGGTAAGGATGCACCAACCACAGAAATTACATAAGCCAACTTGAGGCGAATCAACTTAGTTCCTAAAAAAAATTACGCCAACCCGTGAAACCGCAGCAAATGATTGGGCTCCTTTTCATTGAATACACAGAGAATAAGGGTGTTTCGCTGTGCCGGATCAGTGGGAAAAAGAATTTTAACGGGGTTGTGGATATACCCGCGTTCAGCAAAGAGCTGGAGTTGCGGCGACCTGGATTTTTTGAAAAGTTTCAGATCGGCGGCTGTTTGGGGCAAGGGAACATCTCCATAGCCTTCTTCCACCAAAAACTGCCTGATCATTTCATAGGCATAGGCAAGCTTGGAACCGGCAAAAGCCGTACGGTATTCCCAGCCATCAGAAGTGCCACCCAGGTAATTACTACCTGCCTCGGGGAATTGCACACGCATGGGCACATGAGGCTCCGAAGGAGGCGCCTCTTCAGCAGCCGGAGAGGGTTCTTCTACCCATTCATCCAGAATAAAACCAAATTCGTCGTACTGCACCAATTTGTGTTATTTGGATGCAAATATAAAACAAATTATTGAACGCGAATGGGAACGCGGATTTTTTTGGAACGCGTATGGGAATGCAGATTAGAACGCGGATTTTTTTGGAACGCGGATGACGCGGATGACGCGGATTTTTTGTGCTGCCTTCGGCAGCATTTTTGGATAAATTTGAGATTTCACCTATTTTCCTAAGTGAATTGCCGAAGGCAATTCCAAAAAATCCGCGTCATCCGCGTCATCCGCGTTCCAAAAAATCCGCATTCCTACCCGCGTTCTAACCGGGATTTGGCCTCCTGGGCCTCCTGGAATTCCGGGGCCATGCCGCTCGCCTGTTTGTAATCGGCCAGAGCAGCTTCTTTGTTGCCCATTTTTTCGGAAGCTACACCGCGGTAATAGTAGGCTTTAACAAAAATAGGGTCCACCTTGGTGGCAATATTGAAATTGTCGTAAGCCTTGGAGAGTGAATCAAGTTCCAGATAAATGATGCCCATATCAAAATAGGCATTGGCATAATCCGGATCGCGAAGCAGCAGATCGCGGTAGATGGAAAAAGCTTTGTCGTAATCCCCTTTTTTCTTGTAATAAACCGCTTTGAACTCTTGTGCTTCCAGATAAGTAGAGTCTACGCGCAGGGCATTATCGAAATACTGCACTGCCAGTGGGTTGTTCCGATTGCCAAAAATACGGCCCAGAAAAAACCAGGCATCAGCATTTTCAGCATCGATTTTGACTGATTTTTGCAAGGATGCAATGGCGTTGGTGGTATCTCCTTTATCCAACGCTACCCTGCCGGCCATATAAAAAGCCTCGGCGTTTTGCGGATCACGCTGCAAGATTTTGTCCAGAGTGGCCAGGGCATCACCGTGTTTTTTCACAATCAGTTGGAACTCACTCAGTTTCAGCAAGGTAGGAATCCGGTCCGGGAAACGCTGAGCGGCCAGTTTGAGCACTTCAATGGCTCTTTTGGAGTCGTTCGGACGGGCATAATCCAACAGAACATCGGCCAGCAGGTGGTAATGGGCCGGTTGCATGGAGTCTATGCGCATGGCTTTTTCCAAATCTGCCATGGCTTCATCGTAGGCATCCAGTTTGTAATACGTGGAAGCCCGAAGATACAGGAGCGTGTCGTTGTTGGGGTCTTTTTCCAAAGCGGCGGTCAGCTCGGCTAATTGCGGATCCGTTTGTAATTGCTGAGCGGCTTCAGAAAGTGGTTCGGCCTTTTTTTCAGGCATAAAATACCAAACAGCCAGGCCTGCAAGGGCCAATCCGATAACGGCGATAAGAATTTTGCGTGCAGTCATTTTTTAAAAAACGGTTGGGCAAGCGTTTAGACACCGGCGAAGCGCCAAAGGGTTGGCAAACTGTACCGTTTATTTCCATTTCAGGGTTTCAACCATCCTGTTGAGGTCTTCCCGCATAAAAGCCACCACTGGCGCCAGAGAGTCCGGACGCGCTATGGTGTTGAAATAAAGGGAGCCGCGCACGAAGTTTCGGGTAGAATCTGTGAGAAAAAACTGATAGGATGAGGCTGCCGGCCCCTCCACATTGAATACTATGCCATGTACACGGTCTGCCGCTCTGTGAACAGGCTGTTCATCTATGTAGGTGGCTTTAACGGTGTGTTTATTGGTCATGGCAAAAGCATCGGACACAAACTTGTCGAAATCTGCGCGAGAGTGAATGGGGTAATAACTACAATAAATTTTGGCATTCAGCTCCGGCACGACGATGTTAAACCAGCATTGATCCCGAGGTTTTTCATCAAAATAGGCAGAATCCTGTTCAATTTTGGCATAAACAGGCTGATCGAAGGTGAAATTGCAGTACCCTTCTTCAAATGGCTTGTAGGCTTTTTCCGGATAAACCACCTTGGGATAGGCACGTGGTTTGGGTACCGGTGTGTATTCTCCACAAGCGGTGAGTAGACTTAAGAGGACAAAGAGAGAGAGAAATGGCTTGATCATGTGAGCTTTTGCCGGTTAGAACGCGCAAAGGTACATGCTCCGTTTGTCTGGCCTCACATTATCTGCGGATATTCCATTGTTTTACCCTCTGTTCGTAGCGATTGCGGTTAATGGGCCAGGCATCCTTGTCCAGGGATGCTTCCAGTTCTTCGCCTAAACCGCCCAATAGTTTGGGAAAGAAATTGATCCCGGTGGCAGCCTCCACGTCGTCAATGGACAAAGCGTAATCCATTACAGGTTTTTCGCTCATCTGATTGGGCAGGATAAAAGCGATGGCGCGTTGCTGATCCGGCGCTACGAGTACTTTATAAAAAGATCCGGGCACGGTTACTTTGCTGAACCCGATTTGCCCCAGGTTGGTATTGTTGAGTACCGGACCAGTCACCACATAAAGTCGTTTGAATTTACGGGCCCAGTCGCGGGTCAACTCTTCCAGTTCGCGCCATATACCCATGTTGAATGGCGGGCGTTGCGGACTGATATTACTCATATAAAAGGTTTCGTCGATGGCGCGCGGGTCGAAAGCCATATCGGCTGCCGGACACAGGTGACCTTTGTCGTAACCACTGGAGGAGTAGTCTCTGGGGGTGGCGCTCTCCGTGCGCACATTAGGATCGGGCCTGAAGGTATTGGGGCGCTCGGCCCAGTTTTCGTCCAGGCGCGCGCGGGAGAGTTCGTAGGCTACCCATTCGGCCTGTTCGTGGTCTTCATTGTAGCCCAGGGCGAACCAGGTATGCAGCACCGTTTCGGCTTTGGAAGCCGGCAACATTTCGATGGAAACAAAAGTGCTGTCTGAAGAAACGGAAGTGGATGCCGGGCGCTTATCCGGTATTTCAATAGGAGGCTTTTCATCCATGGGTTCATTGGCTTTTTTATCGCCGAACTGGTTGAAAAGAAAATAGGCCAAACCGGCTAATGCTGCAAAAAGGCCTGTTTTGAATAAAAAACCATCAGAAGTGCCGCCTGATCTGCGTCGTGACATAGCTTTTTTTGTTTTGACAAAGGTAAAAAGGGATTTTAAATTACAACAAAAAGTTTTACAAAAACGAATACATTGTTAAGAAGCCGATATGCCGGGAGCATCCTATTTTTGCCGCAAACCATTTTTGTATGTCCGCGATTTCCCGTTTATTATGGTCATATTTAATCATAGGCTGCTTTTTTTATCCTGCCAATGTTCTGGCTCAGGGCATTTCATTCCGACCCATAACCTGGGAAGAAGCGCTGAGGCAGGCCAACGCAGAAGGCAAAATGATATTTCTGGATGCCGTAACCTCCTGGTGTGGCCCCTGCCGGATTATGGCGCGTGAAGTTTTTCCGGATCCGATACTGACCGAGTTTTTTGACCGCCATTTTGTGAGTATCAAACTGGATATGGAAAAGTCCGAAGGCATCGACGTTTCCAACAAGTTTAAAGTTTGGGTATACCCTACCTTGTTGTTTGTTGACAGCAGCGGAAAACTCTGGCATCGGGTAGTTGGCTACCAGAGTGCGCCTGAATTGCTTTCTTTAGCCCAAACCGCGCTTGATCCGGTGAACAACCTGGCCGGACTGGAAATGCAGTATGCCGCCGGCAACCGCAAACGGGACTTTATGCTGCAATTATTGAAAGCCAAAACTTTAGCCTACGATGAAAACACGGGGCAATTAGCCAATGATTTTTTGAAAACGGAAGATTCGCTGGATACCCCGGAGAATATGGATTTGATATACCAGCACGTAGACGATCCGTATTCGCGCGGTTTCAGGTATTTGCTGATGAACCGGGCAGATTTTGAAGAAAAATATGGAAAACGCCCGGTAAAAATCAAGATTGAGAGCGTTTTTGAAGCCTACATGGCAGCCCATCCCGGCCTGCAATTGGGCGAAATACAGCGTTTATACGGCACTATTTACCCTGAGCGCGGAGAGGAGCTGGCCTCGCGCTACCGGCTTCAATTTTACCGGCAGCAAAAAGACCCGGTGCAATTTGCCCTGGCGGCCATTGACCATTACCAGCGTTTTCCAACGGAAGATCCGGAAGAACTCAACGAAATCGCCTGGTTATTCTCTGAGGAAGTAGACGATCCGAAGCTATTGCAAACAGCCCTGGATTGGGCCAATAAAGCGGTATCCAAGCACGAAACTGCTTATTATCAGTATACGCTGGGCAAACTCTGGTTGAAACTGGGCAAAAAGAAAGCGGCGCGTGTGGCAGCCGAGCGTGCGCTGGAACTGGCCAAAGCGGAAGGCGAAGACACCATGCTGATGGAGGATTTGCTGGAGGCTACTTTGAAAAAAGGGTGAAAGTGTTTGTTTTGGTTTCAGACCTATAAGGTTTTTGGAAACCTTATAGGTCTGAAACCAAAACATCCAACCTCACCTGTTATGCTTGCATTTTTCCTGTACCGCCTGGATCAGACTCGCATCAGCCCAGAGGTGATCGTAGGTGTTTTGGTTGTAGCGTTTATTCTCTTCCGGAGTTTTTTCCTGAAAAATAATATGGGCCAGTACAGGCCAGCCGGAATGTTCGGCAGCGGTAAGTACCCTGCAAACGCTTCTTTCCGGCGATACAGCCGGGTGTTTTTCCCGCTCCACTTTGGTAGCCATTTCCAGATATCGGGTAGTAGTAACCCGGGTTGGCTGGAAGAAATTCACGCGGTGTATGGATGGATCGGAAGGCAGGTAAATAGCTTCAAACTCATCTCCTTCTGTGAGTGGAAAGCCGGTAGGCAATACCAGAGGCGTACCAATGGGCACCTTGAACTCGCCTTGCTCCATTAAACTGTCTACTGCCAGCAGCGCATAACTGATGATTTGTTCCTTGCCAGCGCTCAACTGAGAAAGGTGAAGCCTGGCAACAGTGCGTTTACCCTCAGCCCCGAGTCGTTTCATGTTCGACTTGCTGTAATTGCCTACCACTCCGGAGAGGGCTATTTTTTTTAATTCCTGAGTATGCCCATACCATTTCAGACCAAAAAACGCAACCAACAATACCGCCACAATCCCGCCAGCCACCATGGTCATGTATTTCCGATTTTGCCCTTCCTGTACCCTTCGGACACGATTGCGCGGGGTATCTACTTTTTTATTGACCCGAAACTCGTAGGCAAAAGCACCGTCTTTTCGCTTTTCCAAAATGACCTCACACAGTTCATCTTCAATGAAAAAAGAGTACATTTTGGTGTCTTTCACCGAAAAGTCAATCTGCACCACCTTCAAATTACAATGGATCATGACATGGCCCGTCCGATCGCCATGGTACAAACCTACCTTGTGGCGCCCGCCGAAGTCGTCCAGAAATACCCAGTTAAGTTGAGCCATGCGGGTGGGGTATAAGGTGGGGCATTATGGTCATTTGGGGTCATTTATTGGTCATTTTGGGTCATTTGGGGTCATTTGGGGTCATTTGGGGTCATTTGGGGTCATTTGGGGTCATTTGGGGTCATTTGGGGTCATTTTTGGTCATTTGTAGGTCATTTAGGAGACCATTTTTTAAGGGGCATCGCCGGAAATTTATACTCACTCACTCACTAGAGCGTAAGAACGTTGAAAAAGATTAGTTCTTATACAACACGTTTAGAGAAAAGTTTAACGAGGCTTTCCGTTTAAAAAATGGCATGCAAAATCAGGACTTTTTCTTGCAAAGCCGCATAAAAGAATTGAATAAACAACAGGAGGTATGATGCACAACTCAAGCAAGTCAGCCCCAATTGACCAAAAATGACCTTTCAAATGACCCAAATAACTCCCAATTACCCCTACCCCACTACTTCTTCCGTCCCTTCACTTTCGGCCTACCAATGCTGATGTACTGAAAACCGAGCTCTTTCATTTGTTCGGTATCATACACGTTGCGACCATCGAAGATAATTTTTTCGCGGAGCAGAGCGCCAATCTGGTCAAAATCTGGTGTACGGAACTCATTCCACTCGGTCATGATGGCCAGGCAATCGGCGCCTTCCAGGGCTTCGTACATTTTGTTGCAGAGGGTGATACGGTTGCCGTAGATACTGCGCACATGCTCCATCGCTTCGGGGTCGAAGGCGCGCACCTTTGCTCCCAGGGCCAGAAGCTCGTCGATAATCACCAGGGCCGGAGCCTCGCGGATATCATCAGTATTGGGCTTAAATGCCAGCCCCCACACGCCTATGGTTTTGCCTTGCAGGTCATTCTTGAAGTGCTTTTTGATTTTTTTGGTCAGCACGCCTTTCTGAATGCCATTGACCTTCATTACAGATTTCAGGATCTTGAAATCGTAGGAATATTCTGAAGCCGTTTTGGCCAAAGCCTGTACGTCTTTAGGGAAGCAGGAGCCTCCGTAACCAATCCCAGGGAACAGGAAACGTTTACCAATACGGGAATCCGAGCCCATTCCTATGCGAACCTGATCCACGTTGGCGCCAACTTTTTCGCAGAGATTGGCAATTTCATTCATAAACGAGATACGGGCTGCGAGGTAGGAATTGGCCGCATATTTGGTCATTTCCGCACTGCGCTCGTCCATGAAATAAATAGGGTTACCCTGGCGTACAAACGGCTCATACAGCTGTCTCATCAGCTTTTTAGCCTTCTCACTTTTGGTACCCACCACCACTCGGTCTGGTTTCATAAAATCGTCGACAGCTACCCCTTCGCGCAAAAACTCCGGATTGGAAACTACATCGAACAGTTTTTTAGGCAACTTTTCAGCCAGAACCGACGCCACCTTCTCGGCAGTACCCACCGGCACCGTGCTTTTGTCTACAATCACTTTATAGTCGGTAATGATGCTACCCAGATCGCGGGCTACGCCCATAATGTAAGACAGATCCGCAGAGCCGTCTTCGCCGGGAGGTGTGGGAAGCGCCAGGAAGATGATGGAAGCCTGTTTGATGGCCTCATTCAGGTCGGTGGTAAAGTGCAGGCGACCTTCTTTGGTATTGCGTTCGAACAACACATCCAGTCCGGGTTCGAAAATGGGAATTTTACCGGCGCGGAGGTTTTTAACTTTTTCCTGGTTGATGTCAACACAAATGACATTATTTCCTGTTTCAGCGAAACAGGTTCCTGTAACCAGCCCAACATAGCCGGTACCAACAACTGCGATGTTCATGTAATATTCTGGTGTGGTGAGTGTGCCGGGGTTTAATCCGGAATCTGTTTTTGGAAATTAAGGCGCAAAGGTAGGACTAAGCAAAGGAAGCGGGCAAGTGCCGGCGCATTTTTACACCTGACTAACAAATTGTAGTTATCCTTCATGTATTACCCTACTTTTGGCCGTAAAAGACATTGGTTATGAAATGCGCGAATAACAACCAGATTACCCGAGGGTGGATGCTGCCTGTTTTGCTGCTGATGGGACTGAGCTATCAACTCGGGGCCCAAAAAAACGGGTCGAATATTGTGCCAAATCCGAGTTTCGAGCGGTATTCCGGCGCCCCCATCGGGTGGTCGTACAAGGGCTCGTTTTTTGGTGAGGTGGTAAAATACTGGTTTAGCGCTACTACAGCCAGTCCGGATATTTACGGACCGGATGTGCGTGTTCCGATGGACTGGGCAGAGAAAGGATTTGGCGCACAAAAAGCGCGCACAGGCAAAAGCCTTGCCGGACTCACGCTCTACGGCTGCACCAATGGCAAGCCGCATTGCAGGGAATACATCGAAATTCAGCTTTCAGAGCCGCTGGTGATTGGCCAGGCTTACTATGTGGAATTTTGGGTAACGCATTTGCCTAAATCGTTGCAAATCAACAACCTGGGCGCCTATTTTTCAGTATCTGAAATCAAACGAAGCACGGATGAAATTCTGATCCGCGATGCGCAGGTTAAGGCTACTGATCTGGTAGCGGCGCCAGGCGGAAAATGGGTGAAGGTGAGCGGACAATTCGTAGCCAAATACGAGGCGGAGTATGTCCTGATCGGGAATTTCAGCGACGATTTTAACACCCTCTCTATTGCGCCACGGGAAGATTGTTTCAACTACGCCTATTATTACATAGAAGATGTGCTGGTAAAAAAGATCCCGCCTTTCAAGCCAGTACCGGTAAAACCAGACGACCTCACCAAACAAACCCTTGAGGTGGGCAAGACGATTCAACTGAAGCACATTTATTTCGAGTTCGACAAAGACGAACTCATGCCGCGTTCCTATGTAGAGTTGAATAAACTCCTGAAAATCATGCGGGAAAACCCCAAACTCAGCATTGAAATTGCAGGACACACCGATGCGCTGGGCGAAGATGCCTACAACCTCGATCTTTCCAAAAGAAGGGCCATGGCCGTGGAAAAATTCCTGCTGGACAATAAAATCAGCAAAACCCGTTTGCGCTCAAAAGGAGAAGGTGAATCCAAACCCGTGGCCACCAACGACACCGATGAAGGCCGGGCACAAAATCGTCGGGTGGAATTTGTGGTGATTAGGAAGTGAGTGTTTGAGTGTTTGAGTTGGCGTGCGGCTGGGGTTTACCACTAAGCCACTGAGGGCACTAAGAAAGATTCTCCTTAGTGCCCTCAGTGGCTTAGTGGTAAACCCCTTTACACTGCCAAGCCGCACGCCAACTCAAACACTCCCACACTCAAACACTCAAAAATTCAAAAATTCTTCCACATCATGCTTTCCACAGGCTTGTCGGTGCGATCGGTGTATTTGGCGTTTTGTTTCTTGTTGTAATAGTTGGCAATATCACCATCCACCAGGAAGTAAATCAATTGCCCGATGGGCATACCTGCGTACACGCGCACGGGCATCACGCAGGAAATTTCCAGGGTCCAGGTATTGCAAAAACCCACATCGCCCTTTCCGGCAGTGGCATGGATATCGATACCCAAACGGCCTACGCTGCTTTTCCCCTCCAGGAAAGGCACGGAATTATGGGTTTCGGTGTACTCTTCTGTAACTCCCAGGTAAAGGGTACCGGGCTGCAACACAAAACCTTCTTCCGGAATCTCGAATACATTGATCCGGTTGTGCTTTTTGGCATCCAGCTGGTGATCCTGATAAACCGCCAGATAGGAACCCAGGTGTACATCGTATGAATTGGTACCCAAACATTCCGGGCGAAAAGGCTCAATCACAATTTGGCCGGTTTCGATGGACTCCAGGATTTTTTTATCGGTCAGGATCATAATACTTTAAGGTGGGGAATGTGAGGGAATGGGGGGCTTTGAAAAAGTGCGCAAAAGTATGCCAATGGAACTAACTTTTTGGCGGGTTATGCGTTCTAAATTTACCAAAGATGGACATAACCATCCCGCACATATGAAAAAAACACTTGTATTAGGCGCAACCACCAATCCTGAACGATATGCTTACCTGGCAGTTGGCCGACTCCTGCAACACAAACATGAGGTGGTTCCGGTGGGTATCCGACATGGAGAGGTGCACGGCCTCGATATTCAGGAAGGCAAACCCGTTGTTGAGGACGTGGATACCGTTACACTGTACGTGGGTCCGGCCCGGCAACCGGAGTATTACGACTATATCTTTTCCCTCAACCCTAAACGCATCATCTTTAATCCGGGCACGGAAAATCCGGAACTGATGCAAATGGCACGTGAACGAGGCATCGAGGTTGTGGAAGGCTGCACCCTGGTAATGCTGTCTATTGGGGCGTATTAGAGCATGTTTGTGCTGTAATTCAAATGTTAAAACATTTTGGAATTGTCGTTTTCTCCTGAAATTTGCCGGCGTCGAAATTTTATTTGTCACACCACGTGACCCTTCTTCCTGCCGACGTATAAATGGCACAAAACAAAAAACACATCTCCCGATGTGGAGAATTTAGTACGGTAGGAAGATTGTTTTCATTTGGTTTTTGGGCCGCTCGACGTAATGTCGAGCGGTTTTTTTATGACTTCCATAAAATCGTCAAATCGCGCTCCACTTCCCAGTCTTTGGCATAAAAGAAATTGAGTCGCGCAACGGTTTCCTCATTCACTTTCAGGTCGTGCAATGCATCGGGAGGAGAAAAAACACCGGGTTTGATCACGGGCAACGACGCATTTTGTGCATGTGGGGCATAACCCACCCAGGTTTTATAGCCCAGCAGCACCTGCCACCAGGCTAAGGCCAGCCTTTTCCTTTTTCCCGAAAACACCAGCCAAAACGGCGCCGTAGGCAGCATGGCTGCACACAAGAGTAAGTCCAGCAGGCGTTTATCCCGCCGGCGCCCCGGCTCGGCAATATTGTAGCGTATATCTATGGTGTATAATTCGCCAGGTTCGTCTTTGTTGCTGCTGCCAATGATGCTCAGGCTTTCCTCAGGCACTATTTTATAAGAAACGGAAGGACCAATGCGGGCCATATGGGCCATAATTTCCTGAGAACCAATATTTTTAGAGCAAAAAATAATCTCATTCGCTTCATAAATCCGCACCAGATCCTGCAACTGCTCCGGCTCCCCGATGCGCTCGGGATCGGGATCACCCCCTACCCTGCCAATCAGGTTTTTGCCTTCCATGCCCACCCGGTTCAGCAGCTCAAGCACCCTTTTGCTTTCCTGCAATGATCCAACTATCAATAAGTTTTTCAAACGAGAACTACCCAGTCGAAAATGACCGTACTCCCAAAAATGCGCCACCAGGCGTATCCCCAGCGTGGCACAAAAGGCCCATACCGCACCCATCAGCACCAGCGCGCGCGAGGGTCGGTAATCGAGGTCCAAAAAGCCATATACGGCCGATAAAATGAGTGTTCCCAGGCCCAATCCGCGCAGCAACCTGCTCACCTTATACCTGACATCGTACCCACCGCTCAGCCAAACCGTACCCAGCCAAATGAGTATATACAGGGGGAAATTGAACCACAAAACATTGGATTTAAACCAATTAGGATCGTGATAATAATAGTTGGCCCAAAAATCTTTCAGTAAGAACAAGCCAAGATAAATGGCCGTTGCATCCAGCGCCGGCAACCAGGCTTTACCCATAAAATTCCGGAGCAGCGTAAGCCCTGCCCGAAACCAGATGGCCCCGTGAAGCATAAAAATGAACAGCCCGGCGCCCTGCCCGCTGAAATGCTTGCGGGCAAAAATGATCATGGCCTGATAAAAAGTGCGCACATAGTTCAGGCTGCCCTTCTTGGTGCTCTCACCCTTGTAGTGAATGATACGCGTTTCCGGGAAATAATAGTTCTTAAAACCGGCCTGCTGAATGCGGTAAGACAAGTCTATGTCTTCTCCATACATGAAAAAGGCTTCATCCAGCAAACCAGAACGCTCCAGCGCAGTTTTTCGCATGAACATGAAACAGCCTGCCAGCACATCTACTTCCGCCGTCTGGTCTTCCGGAAGGTAACCCAGATGGTAACGATTGAACAGTTTGCTTTTGGGAAAGAGTGTCGACAGCCCAAAGGTTTTGCAAAAAGCCACCCAGGGCGTGGGAAACCCGCGTTTGCTTTCCGGCAAAAATTTGCCGCTGCCGTCTATCAGTTTGCAGCCCAGCGCGCCGGCATCCGGATGCGCATCCATGAAAGCCAGGCACTTCCGAAACGTATCTTCTTCCACCAGGGTATCCGGGTTGAGCATCAACACGTACTCGCCGGCGCTCTGCCGGATGGCCTGGTTGTTGGCTATCGCAAACCCCGGATTGTCGGTATTGGCAATGAGCTTTACCTCCGGAAATCGCTCCCGCACCATACGCACAGAATCATCGGCAGAATGGTTGTCTACCACCCACACCTCGCCATCAATACCCTCCATGGCCCGGCGGACAGAGCCGAGGGCTTGTTCCAGAAAATACCGGACGTTGTAATTAACGATGACTACCGACAAACGCATGCGGGCGCAAAGTTGGGATTTATTAATCAAACACCCCAACTACCACTCCCTGCGATGAGGGGATATTCCGCACATGCAGGGTACGACTGTTAAACGTAAGGGGGATGGCCGTTGCTGTCTGGGTTGGGAAAAACATATCCACGCCATTCATGAACGGAAATGTGCCAAAGGTTCCTACAGGTGTTAATTCCGTTTGCGCGTCGCCATCATCGTACAGGAAATAGGTAATAGCCGTTTTGGAAGGCGGCGCATATTGAGCAGTGGAGAGTTCGGAGCCGGCCGCCAGCAGCGTATCTCGCTGATGCACCACAGCCTGGCTGGCTGAAAACACATTGATCACCGTTTGTTGATCGGTTTTGGGCAAACCCGCCAGCAGGATCCCGGCCAGCGATGGCGGCGGCGGGATGGTTCGCAGGTACACCAGACTGTTCAGGTGTGTGATGCCTTCCCGGAAATAGTGGATCACCCGCTGACTGGCATTGGGAGGGGTGGCAACAAACTCATAGGTGGTATTGGCTTTGATATTTTCCGGGCCATATTTACCGTCTGTATCGGTCTGGAAGGTAAAATCAGGACTGCTGTTGATGCGTTCTCCGTTGGCCGGATTAACTTCATACAATTCCACTTTGGCATTGACCAGCGGGGTGTTTTCTCCAAAATACAGCACTTTTCCGGCAATACACACCAGCGGGCCTTGAGGCGTTATATCGAGCGTGCCGGGGGCATTGTTGTGAAAAAACTGCCAAACAGCCGCAAACGATTCCGGACTGGTGGCAATTTGATAGTGGTCTTTTCCGGGTATCATCACGTTTTCTGCCCCGGCGATATCGCCACCATCCACTACCTCGTCTCCCGTACTCCAAAGGTTCAGGGTAGGCTCCGAGCCATTAGGACCCGCAGGGCCGGATTGCACCGATGAGCCAATATGTACGTAGCCATCCACCTTAGCCGCCCGAACAGGATCCGAGAGGTAAGTGTAGCAAACGCCGCCGCCGGCACTGTGTCCCATCAGGCGCACCCGGGTGGCGCCGGTTTCGGCCAGCACCTTGTCTATGAACTGATCCAGCAACTGAGGGGTATTGCCACCAAACTGGTTCAGGCTGTTCCAGTCGAAGGCATACAGATTGCGCCATTTATAGCCATTGGAGGTAAACAGCTGGTGAAATTTGGTCCAGGTATCTCCGGAAGCGAGGAAACCATGTACCATCACCACAGGATACAGGCAGGTGTCGCATTCCACTGGCGAAGCCGGCGGCGCGACCGGGGCAGTGAGGGCCAGACTTTCCTTTTCTCCACAAGCCAGAGAGAGTGCAGCCATCAGGAGCCCAATCATTATTCGGTGTAGCATAGACAACAGATAGGTTTCATTAGAGCGTGTCTGAAAAACACGCTGGTAAAAGCTCAAAGATATCTGATTGGTGACTGTGCTTGATAAAATTTGGCCTTTTCTTTACTTTTGCTGGTGCGAGCGGAAAGTTCGCATTTTCACGAGTTAGGCGTCATTTTAAAAGGACCCGATGAACAAGATAGAAGGCATACAAGACAAAAGTGATTATGAAGATTATTGGGACTTCATAAATTTTCGTATTGACGGATATTGGTTAGACGAAAAACTTGACGAACTATATCCCGACAAAATGTACAAAGGACTAATTCCGACACTTGTATATTGGATGGAAAGAGAAGACGAAAAAGCTGTTGTATGGAATAGAATTTTGCCAGACGAAAACAAAACAACAATTTGTCCCATTCTAATGTGTCCAGATGATAATGATTTTTCTTGCACATTGATAGTTGCTGAAATAAGAAATTGCGGTGACTTAATTCAATGGAAACAAATTGGTATTGACAAGACAAAAGAATGGAGCGCTGAAAAAGTTGGCTCTACAGTGGAATGGTTTGACAAACTCAATGAACTCAACTTTGCTAAGCAGGATTATTTGACAATGCTCGAAATATTCAGACAAAGACTGACAATTGACAAATTACGATTTGACGAACATATAAAAGAGTGGAATGACAAAAAAACGAATACCTGACAGCTGTTTTGCAAAAGCGGGGAAGCGTAATTATATAACAGTAAAGTGCTAAGTTCCAGCTTTCTGCATCTAATGAAGTTTAGTGCTAAAAACACCCTCCTTCGCAAACCGGCAAACCACTATAAGCCATTTTAATGATAACCTTCGAGACCAAACGACACATCGAAATTAACGAAAACTATCAAGGTATAAACTTGACAGAGTTTGCTATTGGGGTTGACGAGCGAATTGACAATGACCAAATTGTTGACATCTTCATTCATTCAAAACAATTCTCATTTGACAGTTTGCGTGATTGTGTTAAAACTGAACCGCACAAAGGTTATTTGAGACAAGTATTTAACGTTGACAAAATAAAAATCACTGACTTCAAGAAAACGGATAAACAAGGAACATCAAAGTTTCTCCTTGATCTTTCAAATGAACCTGATTGGTGTGACGACAGAAGCGACTTTGCAAAACTACTTGACAGATATTTTGAAATGCACAATCAACTTGACGCAAACGACTTTTACATATTGTCCAAAGACTGGTTCGTAAAGGAAGATGAAAGAGTAATTGAACCCGAAAATTGGGTTTATACTTATTACTTTTTGATTATTTCGGTGGACAAGAAATCAAACTCCTTGACTTTGACTGAATGGACATACGATTAACTAAACTGACAAAAAAACGATTTAAAAACGGATTTAGCGCCAGGTGGGCTGACGTTCAAATTTGAGATTAACGAAAATTGCGGCCAAAACAATTGGATAATACCTCAATAACTGTCTCTCCCAATCACCCCTTCCCAAGTCGCCGAACAACCACCCGCCCATCCTCGAACCCAATAAATGCCGGAAGGCCAGGCTGCAACGCTCCAGGCAGCTTCCACTGTTTGCCACAGATCACCACCTTTGGTCAGGCAGGAGAAGTAACCATTATTTCCGGTTGAGCCGTTCCATTGTTTTACGACCATATTGTTGGTATCCGGCAATTGCACGGTATTGGTGTTTTGCCTGGCTACCAGGGTCACATAACCCCATTTTTGGCCAAATAAGGCATGGCTGCAGAGAAAAAACAGCGAAAACAGGAGCGGCAGGAATTATTGCACAAAAGGAAAGGTCAGGATACTTGGAGACAATACGCCGAAAGATATCTGACTGATTGCGTTTGAATCCGCAAACATGTCTTTTTTTGCACCCCGTCAGTAAGAAGTATAAACAATCCTCCATACCGCAATTTTCACCATGAAACAACTCCTGAGTACCGCCTTTTCCCTATTGCTGTTTGCCTCCATCATGCGGGCTCAACCCGGCTGCCCCGATCCGCAGGCGTTGAACTACAATGCCTCGGCCACAAGCAACGATGGTTCCTGCCTGTACCCGACAACCAGCTACTCCCCTACCCTTAAAACCGAACTGGATGGCGATATAAAGGAAATCAGTGGCCTTACGCTTGCGGGCGCGCGCTGGTGGGGACATAACGACAGCGGATACGATGAGGAATTTTACCGGGTGAACCCGGACAATGGCAACCTCCCTCAATTGATTGAGCTCAAAAACGCTAAAAACCGGGATTGGGAGGACATTGCTGCCTGGAACGATACCTTGTACATTGGCGATTTTGGCAACAACAACAACGACCGGCAAAACCTGGGCGTGTACATCGTACCACTTGCGGAAATAGGCAACAGCGGCAACGAAACGGTGCAGGAATTTGAGTGGTCGTTCCTGCCCTTTTCCTACACGGATCAGACCAATTACAGTACCCAGCCTGAAGACAGCTCGGTGTACGACTGCGAGGCGATGGTGGTGCGCAACGGGTTGGTACACCTGTTTACCAAGAGCAGGAAAAACAACAATACCGTGCATTACAGGCTCAATACAGCCAACAATGCCGCCGAAATTGTGGAAAGTTTCAACAGCAATGGCCTCATCACCGGCGCCTCGCTTGCACCCGACGGGAAACTGATTGCCCTGGTGGGGTATGATTTGCGTCCGTTTATCCCCACGGTATTCTGCTGGCTGCTGTGGGATTGGCCTGCCGATACGGATCAGTTTTTTGCCGGCAACAAACGGCGCATAGAGCTCGGTACCGCCCTGCAGGTGGGCCAGGTAGAAAGTATAGGGTTTAATAGCAACCGAACAGCCTATATCAGCAATGAACGCACCACGTTCAATGGCGTTACCATCGTAGACGAATCAATCTGGAATGTAGATTTCAGCGCCTGGGTGCCGCTCACGGTGGATACTCACCAACCGGAGAGCATGGCCGGCACATGGAGTGTAAGTCCCAATCCGTTTACAGACCAGCTTGATTTTCAATGGGCGGATAAGTCGGCAGGCATTCGCCTGATCAATGCCCAGGGAGTAGAAATACTGCGCCTGGACGGGGCGCCGGAGTATCTGGAGCTGGGGTATTTGCCGGCGGGGGTGTATTATGTGGTGGCGGGGGGTAGCGTTAGGAGGGTGGTGAAACTTTAGGCGGAAGATAGACGAAATTATTGGGGAACATATCTTGATTTTGGACGAAGAGGAATCGTAAGTGAAGTGTGCATTTTGAATTGCGGCCTCATTACGAAGCAAAAATCCATATCACAAACAGGTCATTTTCAATAATTTACAAAAAAACGAACGGGACATGATAAGTTCTTTATTTTTGCTCCGGCGGGCATAGAGGTTCGCATGTTTAGGAGTTAGTGGCAATGGTAGAACGACACAACAAACGACAATAAAAAAGACGAATTGAACTGGTTTGACAAAATAAAAGCGTTTACAAGTAAGCAGGACAAATCACCCGAACTGAAAAAAGGAGAGATAAAAGAAATCCTCATTCAGACAGCAGGTGAAGTTTTGCCTGACTTCGAGTTTTTATTATATAAAAACAGTTGTTACTCATTTCAACGACAACGAAAAATAAACAATTTTACAGTTTATGAAATACTCCACATAATCTTTATGCTTAAAGACAAAAACTTTACCTGCTCAATTGCTTCAAGGCTGAATCCAGAATACATCCATTCTAACCAATACAACATTGGGCTAATAAATCCGCACCAAGACTTGAAAGTATTGAGACATAATTCAGGTGCTTTAAATATTCAAGACGCATATTATGTCCACAATGGACAAATTGAAACAACAACAAAAATTGTAAAAGAAATTTTTGGTGACTTTAAAAAATACGGACTTCCATTTCTTTACAAACAAGTTGAAAGACTAAAATCAAATTCAATTGTTAAACGGGGCTTTGACTACATAGACGATTTACAAATTGACAAGGAAAAACTAAAAACCGAAATAACAGAAGAACTCAATAAAGGAGGACTTTTACTTTCGAGTATAAAACATCCAATTTATCTTGAACTTAAAGAAAAGTTGCAATCAGTAAGCGGACAAAGTAAAGAGGACAGACAAATAATACCGAAGACAGCGTACGAATTATTAGAACTATATTGGATGAGATGAAAAGACCAACTGGCTATAATAGGCGTTTGGCAAAAAAGCGGGTTCAGTGCTTAAATGGAACTTTTCCTGCCCTGCCAGGTCTTCCACTAAACCTTATCCCGGCATCCCACCGCCGCGCTTGGGTCTTTTTTTGATCCAGCGCAACGTCCGTGAGCAGCTGGGCTGATCGCATCCATCCAGGCCAAGCCCAGCTAACACATTAGTGTAGCTGGCCCTATTCCTGGCCAGAAGAAGTCGGCATACCTTCCTCCCCGTAATCAAACCAAAAGGTAGCTTTTTGGCAGATTGGGCATCGTGCTGTACTTTTCTGCCTGGTGAAAACAACAAGCAGGGCGCTTGGGCTTGCGATAAAAGCTTGGGACCGTGATTGGAACACCAAGAGAGGCGTAACCCATTAAGGTTGCCAAATTTCTCCTGGTAATCACCGAAGGAATTGTTGACAAAGTGTACATTTTATATTGCAAAGCTTCAAGAAAAAAACATCACAACTATTTCATTTTCGTTGAAAATGTGAAACATACTGCGTGATTTTTACTTGAATTTGGATTTAATTTTACTTTTGCTCACGCGAACAGGAGGTTCGCACATATACGAATTCTGCGTCAGCGTAAAAGACGAAAATACAACCTTGAAGTTGACTAAAGACCAAGTAACTTTGACAAGTTAAAAAACGGGGAAAGCCGAAAACCGATTAGAGTAGGCAAACAAAATGACCGGCAATGAACAAATTTATGATTGATATCCTTTTACAAGGCATAGACAATGAAACCAGGTTGAGATTGTTACCAAGAGAGCAGGAAATAATAAAAGAATGGGAAGACAATGGGACACTTTTGGCTTCTTACATAAAAGGAGACACTGCCGGAATTTACCTGGTTTTAATGGCCAATGACAAATCTGATGCGGATAAAAAGCTTTCCACGCTGCCTTACTACCCGTATATGAAAATTGAAATCATTACACTTAGGTGAGAAGTTAAAAAATAGTTGAACAGGAAGGCCGCTCCCTGATTGCGCCAAGGTTCCTATAACCCAAGCCCAACGCACGCTGGCGCGACGTTTGAACGTCTTGACAAACTATCTGACCATTGAACAAGGAAAAAGATAAAAGTTATCAAAAAAACAATAATGAAATCAAGAATTCTCCACACTTCTCTTGTGTTAAATTTTTTAGATGTTGGATTTGATACCAACGTGATAAGTGAAATTCTTAAAACCGAAGTGGACAATATTTTAGAATCAAATCATTTGGTAAATTTAAGTGATTGGGAAATTCAGTTTAAGGCAACTTACAATAATGGCAGAAAATTACTTATATCCAAAAACAGATTAGGCTCCCGTCCAAGTGATAAGATTAAAGAAATTATTATTGTTATCCCAATCCCCAAATTAGAAAATGCCTCATGGGGGGTAAGTAAGTACCAGTATATCTACGAAGAGAGTCATTATGATAAATTGCTTAAGAATTTTTGGGAATTGAATGTAAATTATTCCGATTTTCCCAACAGGACAGATTACATCTTAGACTGCATGCGAAGAGCGATAAAGTTTTGTTTTGATGAAGGGTTTACAGTAGATGGAGTGAAAGTAAAAATAAAACAGTAGTGGATTCGGATGTGGTTAATTAACTGTGTCAAGTAGTTATTCATTGACTTAAAATTGGGAATTAAAGTCCATGTCGAGCCGGAGTTGATGGTGTACATCATTACTTATCGGCCAAGCTTCCTATAACCCAAGCCCAACGCACGCTGACGCAACGTTTGAACGTCGTGAAAAACTATCTCCGTTGGCTTTGCCAACAACTACAGCACAGATTTTAGCAATTACCATTGGGCGTGAGATTCGGATTACTTCGTGCTGGCAGGACATTTTATGGTGCGACAGAGTTTTTAATAGAAGTTAATAAAGGCTATTTGCTTACTTTTGCTGATTATGAAAAATAAGAAAAACATAAAACTTCCATTAACAGACACTGAAAAGGCAAGTTTGAGGAAACATAAAATCAAGATTTCGAATATTCTTGACTTTGCAGCTGACGAATTGGAAGTGTTACTAAACATTACAACTGAACGGGCAAAAGAAATTTATGCCTTAGCAGCATTTCAAACTGTTCCGTCAGTAGGAATAAAGTTTGCCGAAGACCTTGTGTTTCTAGGCTATTATTCACTCAACGAACTAAAAGATAAAGACGGTGCTACACTTACAGACGAATATGAAAATAAATTAGGCTATTGGGTTGACCCCTGCGTGGAAGACCAATTCAGGTTAGTCGTGTATTTTGCAAACTCAAATGACACGACAAAAACATGGTGGGACTTTACAGAAGAACGAAAAAAATTTCGCTTGGATAACGGATATCCAAAAAGCAGACCTCAAAAAGCATGGTTTGAAACATTAGGATATGAACGAAAAGAGAAGAAAGTCAGCCAATAATATCGGGTTTTTACGTCAGGCGACCTGATCCCGCAGAGAAAGCAGGACAGGCTGTGTAACCTGGATTTTTTGTCGCTAATAGACTTTGTAGCTACAAACTGCTTAGATTTATAGGCACCATATTTGCCCGACCTGGAAAGGATTTTTCTTCAAAAATTTAAACCACAACAGGTATTTATTATTTACCGATCACTTTCAAAAATGAGAACCGGATTAATCACCTTGTTTACTGCCATATCGCTGACCGTATTCGGCCAACAAAATCAAACGATTAACCTGAAATGGAAAATTGAGAAAAATGAGACGCTAAACTACCTGACAGAAATGAGTGAAATTGATACGGCCACTTACAAGGCAGAATTGGGTAAAATCCTAAAGTCACTTTCTGACAGCACCGTTAGCGGGTTAAAGGAAAGTAAGAAACTTTTTAAGAAGTTCGATGAAGAGTTTAAAAATCAGAATTATATTTTTACACTTTCCAATAAAGGTGAAGGTGTTGTTGACATAGTAATGGTATCAAAGCCAAAGGAGCAGGTAAAAGAAAGCAAATCCGACACCACTAACCATCCCTTGAAAGGATTCCAAAAAATGACAGAGTCACTTACAAAAGGTGTTTTGTTAAGAGGTTCAGTTTATGAAACGGGCGGCATACATAGTTTTTGGGTAAAATCCTCTCAGAAAAATTTGATTTCCACATTTTTTGAGTTGCCTAAAAAACCTGTAAAAGTTGGAGATAAGTGGTCCCTTGATATCAATCTTATTTCCAACGACCAGAGTTTTGTTTGTGACACCTCCTACAAAATAAATGAAGTAACACTTGCCGCAATCAGAGAAACCAAAGAAGACACTATTGCAGTGCTTAAATACAACATTGTAGAATATGTTGAGGGAAATTTTGAATCCCTGTCCTCATTAAAACAAGGAGTTACCAACATTAAAACGACTATGAAATTTCACTATCAGGGAATTTCAGAATTTTCGATAGCCAAAGGACGCTGGATAAGCTACAATGGGATTATGGGCTTAGAGTCCACTGGCGCTTTGAAAGCCAGGCAAAAATCCAAATTTACCTTATCGGAAGAGTAACAGCTGTACTCAGGAAATCTGTTGTCGTGCTGCAACTCCGGCTTGCAAAACACTTCGCAAACAAACACCTAAGATGAAAAAAACGGCCATTTTTCTCTTCCTTCTGCCTGGCATCATTTTGTCGGCTCAAAGCACCGCGGATATATTCCAGCCACTCCCGTTTGGGAATATAAAACCTGCCGGATGGATTAAAACCCAAATGCAGGGCGATATTGCGGGCTTTGTAGGCCATCTGGACCAAATTGTTCCCGATCTGATTCAAGATCCGATTTATGGAGCGGGGCGGTTGCAAAAACACTCCAAATCCAAAGATTTGGGCAATTTGAAAGCTGGCGATGCCGAAGGTGATGAGCAGTACAAATGGTGGAACAGCGAAACCCAGTCCAACTGGTGGGATGGTTATGTAAGAAATGTACTTCTGCTGAATGACGCAAAGGGCTTGGAGAAAGCAGACAGGTATGTGGATGCCATATTGGCCACGCAGGACAAAGACGGCTATTTGGGAATCTATGATCAGGAATTGCGATACAATTTCAATAGTGAAAACGGCGAATTATGGTCTAAAGCCAGTTTATACAGAGGTTTACTGGCTTATTATGAATTTACCAAAGACGAAAAAGTATTTAAAGCCATAGAGAAAGCGGTAGACAACGTTATGCTGCATTACCCCATCAATGCATCAAGTCCGTTTAGTTCAGGTACTTCTTTTAATGGCGGCGTTTCGCATGGCTTAACCTTTACAGATGTTTTGGAGAGAATGTATTT
Source organism: Saprospiraceae bacterium (assembly GCA_035299505.1). Lineage (GTDB taxonomy): Bacteria > Bacteroidota > Bacteroidia > Chitinophagales > Saprospiraceae > M3007. Next base: position 24,319 of record DATGWL010000122.1, read on the forward strand.
TCATACCAAAAATGAAAAATACAGAAAATATGCCTTATTTCTTTATCAGGATTTTTCGAACACCTATCAATCAGAAGCTGATGTTCAGCTCAAAAACATATTAAATCCCGCGTATAAACTCAAATCACACGGCGTACACACTTATGAGCATTTAAGAACCTTAATTATTGCAAAACAGGCAGCCAATGATGCCAGAATAGCTGAAGCGCTCAATATATACACAGAAAGGATCAGAAAGGCTACCACGATAAGCGGTGGAGCCATTGGAGACGAATGGATTGCAGAACGTCAGGCCGACCCTACGCATACAGGTTATGAGTACTGTTCGCTTCAGGAACTATTGGATAGCTATTGCCTGTTGCTTCAAAAATTCGGGAAAGCAGAAACCGGCGATCAGGTTGAAAACATTTTTTTCAATGCCGCACAGGGATCCAGAAATCCTAACCACTCCTGCATTGCATATCTGAAAACCGACAATTCCTTTGAAATGCTGGGGACTAAAAACGGTGAAGTTGAACCAGACAGGAAACAAACCCGGTATAAATACTCGCCTGCACATCAGGATGTGGCGGTTTGCTGCAACCCGAATGCAGGGCGAATTTCCCCGTATTTTATCCAAAACGCCTGGATGAAAGAAGGCGAAAACACCCTGGTTGCAGCACTTTTGATACCCAGTAAACTGGAAACTACCCTGCAAGGCAACCACATAAGTATCGAAACAATAACAGAGTATCCTTACGGGCACGATTTCAGCTGTAGCATAACACAAAAGAATCCATCAGATTTCACCTTAAAAATTAGAAAGCCCGCATGGGTTAAAACGATCAGAGCAAATGAAAAATATACTGTTGAAAATGATTTCATCATCATCAAAAGAAGGTTTCTTCAAAATGACAGCGTAAATCTTTCATTTGATACGGATATACAGATCAGAACAGACAACCATGGGGCACACTATTTCACCTATGGAGCATTGATTTATGCGTTGCCCATAAGGGCTAAAGAAATTGCCGGAAAAACCTATACAAGCAACTTCACTGATTTTACCTACGAACCATTATCCAGGGTCAGGTATTCTTTCAAAAAAGGCGAAAAAGCGCAATACAAAAAAGGTAAAATTCAAACCAGGCTGATCAATCAAAAAACAGGCAAGTTGGAAAAAATAGTCCTTTTGCCTATGGGTAAAACCATACTGAGGCAGACAACCTTTTAAGCCAAACAGACATTCACATGCTACAATTCGACAACATAAAAACCTACTCCACAGACTTCCCAAAGACCTGGAGTTTTTTGGGATCTCCTGAAGACGCAAATGCCATTCCGGAGGAACATAAAGACCAAATTTTCTTTCTAAACGAAGAGGCAAGCACCTTTCTTAAAAACTACATAGGCAGCGCTAAAATGATTAAATGGCCGGCATGGGAACCATTTAATGAAAGATACTTCAAAACCATTCAATCGTTTGAAGTGACTGAAAACCGCGAGAACGAAATAAAAAAGTGGCTGTACCACAAACCCATTTCGTTTGACAAATTTGTATTTGCGGATAATCAGATACACAGCGGACAAGCGGTGATGCTCACCTGGAAAATGGTGATCAAATATTGGGAAGGACTTTTTGGTGGAGAAGATTCCATCATTTTTGATGAGACGCTTAACTGGGGGTTATACTATTGGCATGAAGACAAGCTGTTTTTTGGCATGGATAAAATATATGATAAAGAATACGAGTATGAAAAGACCAGAGAATACCAGGAGTTAAAGGAGAAATTTTTCAAACATACCAGGAGCTTGAAATACTATTGATAGCGAAATGTGTTCTGCGTTAACAAATCTGGATATGCAAACACTACATTTTGACATAAAAATACTGGACCTTCATTGGATAAAGGATGTTGACGACCCAACCGACCTTTGTGCTCATGGGCACGTACTGGTGAAAATCGGCAACGAAATTATAGCGGATAAAGACAGCCTGGATGTGACACTGAGCGCAACCGCGTTACATTTAATGCGAACGCTTAAGGAAAACTATAAAAAAGGCGACTATTCCTGTCAATTACTTCCTTGCTGCGGACATTTTATCATGGCAGATGAGCACAAAGGCATTGCCAATATTATCGGATGTCCGAATGGCATTGATTGGACAATTATTCACACAAAAGACAACAAAGTCAAACATATTTCTGAAAGGGGGAATGAAGCTATTATTGACAAAGAGCAATATGCAAAATTAGTTTGGGCATTTGCTGACCAGGTCGAAAACTTCTACAAAACAAGTAAACCCAAGATACTTCCCACTGATGACGTTGAAAAAAGGGGGTACTTAAGTTTTTGGAATGAATGGAGAACATTAAGAGGCGGGCTGGTGTAAAACCACACGGCATGGAGGGTTGATGAAACGTGTATTATACCCACCGAAAAGTGGTTTACGAAAATGGAACATATTTTAACTTTGTGAGATGATTCAACTTGATGATGACACGATCAAACGTCTTCGCTTGCCCCAACGGAAGCACAAGGATAAACGTGTATACATCAAGGTGACGGTTTTGTTGATGCTTCATCAGGGTTTTACGGCCCAGATGATAGCCGAAAGTCTTGGGATTGATGATTCGACCGTTTATCGTTACCAGCAAGGTTTTGCAGATTTGGGTTTGGATGATTATCTGAAGGACTTTTTTGTGGCATATTCTGGACAATTGACAAAAGAAGAAGAGCAATTGTTGCGATCAGAAATTCGTCAAGGTTTGTATATCAACAGTAATCAGGTAGCCGCCTACATTCAGTTGAAGTTTGGGGTTCGATATTCCTTGTCTGTAGTCGTCAAACAGCTTCACCGACTGGGCTTTAGCTACAAAAAAACCAAAGGAGTTGGCCTTAAGGCGAATCCCGAAGTACAAGAGCAATTTGTGAAGGAACTGACCGATATTTTGACACAATCAAATGATAATCAAGCAGTTTACTGAAAAGATGCCCTACATCCTCAACACAATACCCACCCTGATTACGGCTGCATCTACAAAGGTGAAGACTTCGAAATACCTGCTACCCCGGGTCGTAAAAGAGTCAATATCAACGGAGTCCTGAATGCAAACGAGGTTACGGATGTTCTGGTGGTTGAATCCGGGCGGATCAATGCACAATCGTGCATCAAACTTTGGGAAAAACAGCATAGAAGGCATCCCCAAAAAACGATTATCAATATCCGTGACAACGCCCCCTATTACCACTCCAAATACCTCAAAGAATGGCTGGCTGAAAACACTTTGTGCAGGGTAATCTATCTTCCTCCATACGCCCCGAATCTAAACCTCATCGAGCGATTATGGAAGTATTTACGAAAGGAGGTGAATTCTTATAATTTCTATGAGCACTTCTCTGAATTTCGTAAAGTCATACTCGACTTCTTCAAAAATATCAAAGAACATAAACAAGCGTTGGAATCACTTCTTACGCTCAATTTTCATATCGTCGGGATATAGGTTTTTTTCGCAAACCGCTTTCCGGTGGGTATAAAAGATCAAACAATGAACAGACCATTACCCATATTGACAGTTATTATTTTGACGTCTTCACTCGGATTGACGGGTTGCTCATTCATTTTGACAGGGCTCTACGGAACGAAAAAAATAAAGGCTGTGGACGAAAAGGCTATTATTCGATATGCTAAAAAATATAACATTCCTCCTTCAAACAGTTATGAACTTGACACAGCCTATTTTTCGTATCTTTTTTCTCTTGACACAACTAATTATACATCACAAATAAAAAATCACTCCCAACCATTACAAGCACTTTACTATGACCATTCGGGACATTTAAAATCTTTTCAAGTCAACTGCTTTGCAGGTGGTTTTCCTAATTTAAAATGGGACAGAAATGAAACAATGTCGATTTTTCCACCTAAGCAACAAGCACCAATCGACAGTATTGTTTCGCTTGAAACACAAATGAAATATTTAAAACCACATTCCCAGTCGGCTAAAATTGCAACAGCAGGTTATGATTACATTGTAATCGTTTATTGGAGTAGATTTATGGGAAGACAGAGTAAACGACTAATTCGCTTTGTTCAAGCCAATAGTAAACTTGAGACTGAGAAAAAAATAAAAATAATTTATGTCAATAATGACAACATTTTTGAAAGACAATAATTGTGTATATTTACGGAGTTAGAACATGTTGGGGATTTATTGACGGAGATAAAAAACAGGGCATTTTTTGCCAATTTTTGAGGAAGCATCCCAAGTGCTCGGGACGTGACTAAAAAAAGGCGAAAAAAAGAACAATTTTTAGCTTGGCGCCCCCACTCCATGCTCTAAAGATGGATAGCAGAGGAAATGTTTATTTGTGTAACTGGCAAGGCGTACACGTTTTTTCTCCCATAGGCAAAGACATTGGTTTGATGGGATCTGAACATATCAAAGAACCAATTTGCGATCAAAAACAGCTCTAATGGAACCGTACAAAATTCAAATTATTGAGACCATTGCAGTGATTGTTGGTTATATCGTTAACCACTATATCACTAAAACTTTTGTAAACAATTCTCTGAAGCAGACTCATTTGCAACGAGGCAGAAGAAAAATCATTATCAAAGCTGTTCACTTGTTGTCATTTATAACCGCTACAGTCCTATTATCTGCTATCTGGGGCCTTAAACAGAATGAAATTGCTGTTTTTGTAGGAACTATTTTAACAGCTTTAGGCATTGCCTTTTTTGCTCAATGGTCTTTACTCTCCAATATAACATCAAGCTTATTACTGTTTTTTAATCACCCTATAAAAATTGGAGACACCATAAAAGTCTTAGATAAAGATTATCCATTTGAAGGTGAAGTTACCGATTTAACCTACTTCTTTGTTCATCTTAAAACAAACGCCGGAGAATTAATAACTATACCGAATTCTCTTTTATTGCAAAAATCAGTTTCATTAACTGAAAACAATAACGTTTCAAAAAAAAATTGAATGAGACAAGTATTATTAGCAGTATTTATGTTAATCCTTTGGACCAATAAATCTGCTGCACAAACCATTGATTTGGGTAGTTGGAATATCCTGAATATAAAATATAATCAAACGGATAAACTCAGCTTCTTTGGAGAGGCGCAACTACGTTCGTTAAAATTTTACCAAAACTTTCACTATTACGAGTATAAAGGCGGTGTTAACTACAAGTTTCATAAAAACATTACGCTAACTTTGGGCGCAGGCAGTTATCAAACCTACAAAGAAGGCGGTGATTTTGTTTTACCAAAAAACAATGACGAATTTAGGATTTGGCCGCAAATAATTCTATTTCAATCAGTTGATAAATTTAAAATAGAGCAACGATACAGAGCAGAATTACGATGGACGAGTAATGGTTATCGCAACAGATTTAGGTATAGACTGGGAGTTTCTTATCCATTTGGTAAAGAAAAAAATGCATACAAGCCATACCTAATTAGTGTAAGTGATGAAATATTTTTCACTGACAACGAACCTTATTTTGAACGAAACAGATTATTATTTGCATTCAATTATAAACCTTCCAAAACAACCACGATTCAGATTGGTTATTTGCATCAATTCGATTATAAAATTAATGACGAAACAGGACGAGACTTTCTTGTAATAGGATTCTACTATGACATTTTCAGGACATCAACTTCAAAACAAGAGCATAACAATGAAATTAAAGACAATTAATAAGGCTGAAACAGCAGCACCCTGCCAAAAGCCATCCAACAACACCTGACTTGCCACTGCAGCAACTCCAGGCACGCTGGGCTTGAGATCAGGACAGCTTCGCACTAGCGGTGTAAAACCACACGGCATGGAGGGTTGATGAAACGTGTGTTAGCAAATCCGGCATACGATGAAATGACAACTTTCCGAATCATGAGAAAAAAAATTGACCATTTTAAAAAAGCACCTACCTTTGTTGCGCATTTAACAATCATGTCCGCAACTTTTAAATTTGAAAATTCATTAGGACGCATCCTTGGCGTTGCACACACTGCTATGTTCAGGCATTTGGGCAAGCTTATGAAAGAGCAAAATTTGCCCATTACCCCAGAACAATTTAGTGTTTTAAGCCATCTTTGGCAAAAAGACGGTTTGCAACAAAGTGAATTAGCATTGTGCACCAATCGCAACAGAGCTAATGTAACACGGATTATTGACATTCTGGAAAGGGAAGGAATTGTAGAGCGAAAAGATGACGAGAATGACCGGCGTGTATTTAGAATTCACCTTACTACAAAAGGAAAGTCTTTAAGAGAGGTAACTGCAAAGTGTGCTGAACAGTCGATCAAAGACTCCATAAAAGGTTTGACGAAGGAAGAAATAGAAACCTGCACCAAAGTTTTATTGAAAATACAAAGCAACCTGAAGAATAAGCAGGTTAATGCTTAAAAAAATTTGACCAAATTGTTGCGCATTTAACATTCTGCTAGTCAACAACCATGAACAGACGACATTTTTTACTCAAATCGATACTATCTCTGGGTGGTATTGTATTGCTTCGAAAAGCATTCTCAGCAATTACTTCAAATGCAAACAACATGAACAAAAAAGTAGCTAAAAAATTTGATCTGAAATTCAAACAAGCCTTTCCGGGCTTAAAAGGTGTGGATATCATGGCGCATTCATACCCCATTGAACCCTTCTTAGTTTTTACAGAGTTTTTGATGGACAAACCAGTATTCGGGCCACATCCGCATGCCGGCATTTCTGTAATGACCTATATGTTGCCCGACAGCAATGAGAGCTTTATAAACCGTGACAGTCAGGGCGATTTTAGCTTTATAGAACCCGGCGGATTGCATATAATGCAGGCTGGCAGTGGGATGCACCATGATGAATTTCCTAAAGTACCAGGAGTTGAAACGCATGGATTTCAAATTTGGATCAACCACGCGGATAAAAACAGATTTGTAACCCCTAAATCAATGCATGCAAGTGCGCAGGATGTTCCTGAAAAAATAACCGAAGACTACCGTATAAGGATTGTACATGGCGAATATGAAGGCATCACACCAAAGTACAAAATGGTTACTGATGTAAATCTTTTTCACGTCTTTCTAAACCCCAATAAATCTATTACGCTTGATGCTATGCCAATGGCATTTGTATACGGGCTTAAAGGATCTGGAAACAGCGAAGGGGAAGCTATTCAGGCGCAAACACTGGCAAACTATACTTTACAAGGAGAAAAAGTGGTGATCAATTCCCTTAATGACGGTCTGGAATTCATGTTTGCAACCGGAACCCCACACAATGAACCCATCACCTATGGTGGCCCTTTTGTGATGACAACACCCGAACAAATGGCTGAAACCCGACGCCGGTATTCAAACGGCGAACTGGGAACCCTGGAACCGTATAAAGGCTAGAGTTTGCCCGAAAAATTTATCACTGCGATTTTGAGCTGTTATCTTTGAGCGCAGTTTTACCATGAAAATATACTCAGCCTTACAAATCGGAGATTATCACCTAAATCACAACGAAGACTACCTGTTTATCGGGGAAATTGGATCAGATAAAATATTGTGCGCCGTAATGGATGGCTGTACCATGGGTACCGACAGTTATTTTGCCTCCACTTTAGTGGGGAAATTACTGAGAAAAATATGCCTTGAAAAAGGATATAGAGAGCTATACCACCCTGAAAATCAACCCAATAGCCTGGATGATTATTTAAAATCAATACTCAAGGACCTTTTCAGGGAACTCATTACAACCAAAAATCAGCTACTACTCGAAAGAGATGAATTATTAACCACGCTAATCATTCTTCTTACTGATCAGAAAACGAATACGGGTATCGTGTTAGCAGTAGGTGACGGACTTGTGCATATCAATGGAGAAATCACCTGCTTTGATCACGACAACAAGCCGGATTATGTAGGCTTCCATCTTGCCGAAGATTTTGACAGCTGGTATGATGATCAGAAACAGAAAATTCTTTTTGACCACATACAAGACATTTGCATCGCTACTGACGGGATTTTTATGTTTGAACAACTCATTCCCATGGAAAATTCAGACGCCGTGAATGCCTTGGACTACCTGGTATCAGACCTGACAGGTGCTGATAACGAAGATATGTTGCACCTTAAACTCAAGAAACTGGAACACCGTTACGGGATGAAACCCACCGATGACCTGGCAATCATTCGAATGATAAAATAGTGTTTGCTGGTGTATTTATTTGGCCCGGGTTGGGTAATGCCTGGCGGCTGAGGCTAAAACAGAAAATAAAATTACAAGTATTTCATTTTTACCGACTTATAAAATAACATCCATTACTCTTGCTTGAATTTGGGTTTGATTTTACCTTTGATCGTACGCGCGGGAGGGTTGTATATGCCAAGGTTATGTACCGTTTTCCAAAAACTGCAAGCTTAAAAAATTCATGAAATCATTGATTTTCTGTTTGACTTTTCTTGTATATAATACATCATTTGGGCAAACCAAGGTATTTACCCAAGACATTACCAATTTTTTTGTGGCTTTTGACAGTATTTATAAACAGCCAAATAAAGCGGAACAATTAAACATTGTACAAACTATTTATATAGACAAAGCCAGCAATGGACTGAAGGACTTTATCTCACTAGGTGGCGGGAATACCCAAAAATGGTTAAATTATATACTTTATAATAAGGAGTATCTTATGGTGATGCGACCGTATTTAGAAAGCATTTCGAGCCAAATTCCTGAAATTCAGTCAAAACTGGAAGATATTAAAGAAATCTACCCTTCTTTTAAGGATGGGAATATTTATTTCATAATTGGCTGCGGTATGGTTGGGGGAAGCCCAAACAAACAAACCGGTAACTTAATACTAGGTGCAGAAGTCTTAGTAAAGAAAAACGCTGAATGGGCTGTACCAGCTGCAATTCACGAATTTATACATATCCAGCAAAAAGATGGTAATGGACAATTATTAACACAAATAGTAAACGAAGGAGTAGCAGAGTTTTTGTCCGAAGTATTCTTCAAAAAGGACCTTGCAAAAAATGGATTTGCGCCCCACCTAACATATGGAATTAAAAATGAAAATGATATCTGGGAAAATTTCAAAAAAGATATGTTTGTTATCAACAATGGTTTCCTTGGTTGGCTCTATGGCTCAAAGTCTTTTTCAGGCAGAGAAGTTCAAGATTTAGGCTATTTTATTGGATATAAAATATGCAAATCCTACTATGACAAGACTAACAATAAAAATAAATCTATTCAGACCTTGTTAGAATTAGACCTCTCTTCAAATGAAAAAATAAGAGAATTTGTATTACAATCAGGCTATATAAATGACCAAGACTTAGATTTTGTAAAATCGTCACCTTTTACAGACAAACGAATAACTGACAAAAACAAAAAAGTTGTATTTGGATATAAAATCAAAAAAGATAACATTATATTTGAATACAATATTCCAGACGAATTTTCAAACCGATACAAAGGAAATATTAGTGTAATTTCAGTTGCTGGTTCATTTAATAATTGGAATCCTGAAAACGAAAAATTTGTAATGGTAAAGCACACAAATAATTCCTATAAATTAACAGTACCAAAGTCAACAATAGATTTATCTATTGCTCAACAATTTAAATTTGTCATTAACAAAGACATATGGATGCCAGCACCAGAAACGGCTAAAAACATAGACGAAAAATCACAAAATTTAATATTAAATGAATAATAATCAATAAAGCATTACTTAGGTTGAGCCATATGGTGGCTGTAATGATTATATGAAACATGGGGATATTCAACCTTATCAAGCCTGAATAAAAATGGCAGCAAAATTGAATTTCCGCCCACTTGATTCTTCCCAACTTTAAAAAAACAAAAAAAGGAGGCATTCGACCTCGTCGAATACCTCCTTCGTGTCTTCGCGCCTTAGCGCCTTTGTGCACCCACCTTAGCGCCTTCCAACTACAGCTTCCTTACCTTGATATTCTTATACCAAACCGGATCGCCGTGGTCCTGAAGCGCAATTTTGCCTTTGGTTGATAAGCCAAAATCAGCGCTGAGCTTCGGGAACTTGCTGCCGGCAATCAGGTCCAGCCATTTTTTAGTAGGCTTGCCGTTTTCAAACATCTGCAGCTCCACCACTTTGCGGTTGTTGAGCCAGTGCTCCACCTTGCCGTTTTTGCACACTAAGCGCGCGTGGTTCCACTCGCCGCCGGGTTTCACCGTTACATATTTACATTCCACCAGATCGTACAGATCGCCCGCCTTGTGCTTGGGGAATTTGGAATCCGGATGACAGGCATTATCCAGCACCTGCATTTCCGGGCCGGTCATCCAAACGTAGCCATACTTGGCAGGGTCTTCCACAATGTGGTAAATAATGCCTGAATTACCGCAAGGCGCAATTTTCCAATCCAGCGTCAGCTCAAAATCGCCGTACTCTTCGGCGCTCACAATATCACCGCCATCCTGCGCCTGCCATCCGCCCTTAGGGTCTGGTTTGGCATCGAGGTGAATGGAATTGTCGGCAATAATCCAGGATTTGCCCACGGTGGTTTTGCCGTAATTGTGCCAGCCGTTCAGCGACTGCCCATCAAACAGTAATTGCCAGCCCTCGCGTTTTTCTTTTTCAGAGAGCGTATTATCAGGCGTTGGCGCCATGCCGGGAGGCGCCGAAACAATGCCCGCGTCGTTCTGCGGAATGGCATTGAGCGTGTACCAGGCCTCTGTAGTCCAGATTTCATGTCCCAGCTCCGAAAGCGGCAGATTGTTCAATTTGAAATACACAACATGCTGCGGTTTCATGCCCTGAATGTCCAGAAATACCTTTTTGCGGTCCTGCGAGACGGTCGCGGAGTTCACTTTCAGCACTTCCTCGTCCATTTTAGGCCCGCCGTACTCCACGGTAGGTTTGTACCACCATTGTTTCACCAGGTATGAAGCAGGATCCCAGCCAGCTCCCTCTGGCAGCGGCTCGGTGAATTCTATTTCCATGCCGTTGGATTTGGCGCGGATAGCCAGCATTTCAAACACGGAATTGCCGTTGTATTTCATGCGTTGCAAGCCATACCAGAGTTTGCCCTGCTGCCCCCAGTTGCCCGGGTTGCCAATTTGCCCCACATACAAGGCGCCATCCGGGCCCCAGGCCAGGCGGTGTGTGGCGCCTTCAAAACCCTGGGAAAAACGGAAAACACAGCCCTGATAATCGCCGTTTACCTTTTCCATAAACACGCGCTGCAAACCGCCGTAACACACGTCGCCGTGCAACAACTGGTTTTTATACGGCCCGTCGTTGATCACGGCAGGCTGGGTAGGTGAGTTGCCAATATCGTCCTGCGGCAACCAAACCACCGGCTGCTGAATGGGCATGCTGGCCACCGCCGCGCTGTCTACCGCATAGGAATTGTAGAAAGCGCCCGGTTTTACGTGCAATATTTTGGAGGATGGCAGCCAATCGCCCTGGTTATCGGCAATAAAGACCTCGCCGTCCGGACCAATGCCCACACCATCAGGGGTGCGCAGGCCGCGGGCTACAAACTCAATACTGCCATCTTTGGCACTGATTTTCACCACTTTACCCCTGTCTGGGCCTTGCGGACGCGTGCTGGCGCCACCAGGATTGATGGCTATGGCCAATGCAGCGTAGAAATAGCCCTCCTTGTACACCAAACCAAACGCAAACTCGTGGAAATTGGCCGATGCTTTCCAGCCTTTGGCAAAGCACTGGTATTCGTCAATCACATCGTCGCCATTGGTATCCACCAGCTTGGTGAGTTCCTGTTTTTGCAACACAAAAATCTGACCATCCACCACTTTCAGACCCAGCGGCTCTGCCAGCCCTTGTGCAATGCGCTTAACGGTAATTTTTTTAGGATCGCCGCTTTCCACATTATCCAGCACGTACACGGCGCCCATGGCATCCCAGGTAGACACCACCAAACGACCGTCGGGCAGGAAATCCATACCAGCCACTTTGGGCAAAAACTCTTCCGGGCGCGCCTGCGTGAGGTCGTATGCCGGGTGCACTTCCTGCAAGGGTGCGCCATCGCCCGGGATGGCATTGTTCACCTCGGTCAAAGTGGTCATGCCATCCACGTTTTCCGACTTTTTATGGTAAAAAGAGCCTTCAGAAATCACCTTAAACCCGGGTCCACCGCCAAAACGAGCCCATTTCAGCACAATACCCCGGCCGCCACCGCCCTGGAAATAATCCAGTCGGATGGGGTGATACCCTGCCCGCAGGGCTATTTCTGCTTCTTTGGGCGACATACCGTGGGCGCCGTCGTTGTCAATGATTTGTTGGCCGTCTATCCAAAGCCTGCTACCATCGTCGCTTCCCAGCTGGAATACCACATTATCATCTTTTTCCAAAAACAGATATCCAGTAGCCTGCAGGTAAAAATTATCCTTGTAATCACCGAAATCGCGACCGCTGGCTTCCACTTTTACGGCATTGGCTACCACAGCAGGTTTGGCCGTAAAATCGGCATCCGCCAGCTGTTTCAAGCTTTTGGAAGAAGGCCATAGTTTCACCAGCAATCCGGGCGACAAGTCGCGGTCGCCAATGCTGTTGTCTGCTTTCAGCCACTGGTTTTCCGGAATTTCAGCCAGACTTTTAGCTGCCCCGCCGCCTTCACCGTCGTCTTCGCCTTCATCCAGGGAGAGCACATAACTTACCATGGCCTTGGCATCTTCGGGTTGCAGGTCGGGGTGTGCGCTCATGGCGGCAGCGCCCCAAACACCAGAACCGCCTTTCATGACCTTTTGAGCCAGTATTTCCAGGTTTTCCGGGGTATTTTTATACCGCTCGGCAATTTGTTTGTAGCCTGGGCCCACTGTTTGAACCTGGGGATTGTGGCAGGTGCGGCAATCGCTTTTGGCCATCAGCTTTTCGCCGGGACTAATCACGGCGCCTTCAGATTCGCCGGATTCCTGTGCCAGTCGCTCTGCTTCAAAAGGATTAGCAATCAGTGGTTTATTGACGAACATGGTACGGAAATGGGTATTTCCGTCCTTATTCAGGGTTAGTTCGCCGGTCAATTCCAGTGCTTTGAGGTTGTCGCCGGCATCCACTGGTTTGGATTCAGTGGTTTTCCAGGTACCGTTGGTTTCGATATTGGATTCCGCCGCAATGGAAGCTACGTTGGTTTTGAGGCTTACGGTGGCGCCTGCCGGAGCATTTTCCACCGTGTAAACCCGCTCAAAACCATGCTGACGGTCGCGTTCAATGTACTCCGGGCGTTCGTTGATCCGGATACGCTGACCATCGGAGAGCACCAGATCGTACATCAATTCTGCGTGGCCGTCTTTGGTGTAGCGGTGGCCTTTGTAATCAGTGCGCGGATTTTCGGTTTTTCCGCCCAAAGTAACCGTCCAGGGCTGGCGGTGTGCATTTTCAAACCAGGCCATGCCCACGCTCATTGGCTGCGGACCGTGGCGCATGTTGTACACGGCGCCGGAGAAATCGGTGCTGCCCGACCAGATCTTGTACAGGGAGCAGGAATCTGTGGAGTACGAGGCCCACAGTTGATCGTTCAGGGCGAAGGTGATCATACGGGGTTGTTTGTCCATCACAGACCGGAACACCCAGGGATCGTTGGGGCGTGTTTGGGCCGTTGCCTCCTTGTCGGAACGGGAGGCCATGTACCAGATACCCAGTAAAACAGCAATGAGGAGCAGAAAAAGCGTACGGGTCTTCATGTTATGTTAGAAATTAGAAACGAAACTTCGTTTCGCAGAACTGCGACACGAACAACAATAAGCTGTGGTGGGAACCGGATAACCGGATAAGAAAGGGCAAAGGCGAAGGTAGAATTTCTGTGGGCTTATAGAAAAGCTTTTAGCGATAAATCGTCTGTAATTGCTGATCCTTTGAACATCGCACGAATCGTGCTATTTTTGCGGCGCAAAATCGGCCACAAATGTGACCGCCCCGATGGAGCTTATGAAACTTTTGAAGTTTTGTAAACGTTTGCCCTCAAACCCTTCAAACCCCTCAAACTCTTCCCGGAATACCATTCCGGGATACATCAAACAAACAATATCTGCATGACTTCCCGCGAGATACGCCGTCAATTTCTTGATTTTTTTGCATCCAAAGGCCATAAAATCATTCCTTCTGCTCCCATGGTGGCTAAAAGCGACCCAACCCTGATGTTTATCAATTCCGGGATGGCGCCGTTGAAGGATTTTTTCCTGGGCAACCAAACGCCTCCGTCCAAGCGCGTGGCGGATACGCAGAAGTGCCTGCGCGTGAGCGGCAAGCACAACGACCTGGAAGATGTAGGCATGGATGGCTACCACCATACCATGTTTGAAATGCTGGGAAACTGGTCGTTTGGCGATTATTTCAAAAAAGAAGCCCTGGAGTGGAGCTGGGAGCTGCTCACTGAGGTGTATAAATTGCCAAAAGATCGCCTGTACGTGAGTGTTTTTGGCGGCAATGAAGAAGAAGGTGTGCCCTTTGACCAGGAAGCGTATGATGTATGGAAAACCATGCTGCCGGAAGACCGTATCCTGAAATTCGGTAAAAAGGAAAATTTCTGGGAAATGGGCGACCAGGGCCCCTGCGGTCCTTGCTCGGAGATCCACGTAGACCTGCGCACCGATGAGGAACGTGCCCGCGTGGATGGCAAAACCCTCGTGAATGCCGACGATCCGAATGTCATCGAGATCTGGAACAACGTATTTATGCAGTTCAACCGCAAGGCCGACAAATCACTGGAAGAACTGCCTGCCAAAAGTGTAGATACCGGCATGGGCTTCGAACGCCTGTGCAGAGCTGTGCAGCGCGTGGGCTCCAACTATGGCACCGACCTGTGGAAACCACTTTTTGATTTCCTGGGCGGACTTTCCGGACACAAATACCAGGATCAATACCCTGGCAGCAATGCGCCTTCGCTCAAAACTGATATTGCCATGCGTGTGGTATCAGATCACCTGCGCGCTGTATCCTTTGCTATTGCCGATGGTGAAATGCCCAGCAACACCGGCGCCGGCTATGTGATTCGCCGCATTTTGCGCCGCGCCGTACGTTATTATTATTCTTTCCTCGACCTGAAAGAACCGGTGATGTACCGCATGGCGCCCATCCTGGCAGAGGAATTCAGCGATGTTTTCCCGGAACTGAAAGCACAAATTGATTTTGTTTCCAAGGTAATTCTGGAAGAAGAAAAAGGCTTCCTGCGCACCCTGGAATCTGGTCTGAAACGCTTCGATAACCTGGACGTGACTGGCCAGACCATCGGTGGAGCACAGGCATTTGAGCTGTACGACACCTTTGGTTTCCCGTACGACCTCACTGCCTTGCTGGCTAAGGAAAAAAACTGGCAGGTGGATGAAGACGGCTTCAAAGCCGCCCTGCAGGAACAAAAAGACCGCTCTCGTAAAGACGCCGCCAAACAGGTGGGCGACTGGATGGTGCTGCGTGATGAAGCCGATGTGGAATTTGTGGGTTACGACCAACTGGAAACCCGCAGCAGCAAAGTACTCAAATACCGCCTGGTGCAGGTAAAAGACCAGCAGCAGATCCAACTGGTGCTCAACCGCACCCCCTTCTATCCGGAAGGCGGTGGTCAGGTAGGCGATACCGGCTGGATGATCTTTGGTTCAGAAAGCACTGGCCAGGAGCGCATCCGGGTAATGGATACCAAAAAGGAAAACACCCTGGTGTACCATATCATTGATCGTTTACCTGAGCAAATCAGCGATGAAACAGTGCGCTGCGAGGTAGACGAAACCAAACGTCGCCTCACAGAAGCCAACCACTCCGCCACACACCTGCTGCACGCTGCCCTACGCTCCGTGCTGGGTACGCACGTACAACAAAAAGGTTCCTTCCTGAACGAAGACACCCTTCGCTTCGACTTCCAGCATTTCCAAAAGGTATCTGAGGAAGAACTGGCTGAAATTGAGCGCATTGTGAATCAGAAAATCCGCGAAAACATTGCCCTCGACGAAAAGCGCAGCATTGCCATTGAAGAAGCCCAAAAGGCTGGCGCCATGATGCTGTTTGGGGAAAAATACGGGGAAAAAGTGCGTATGATCACTTTTGACCCAGGATATTCCCGCGAATTGTGCGGTGGTTGCCACGTGCAAAACACCGGTCAGATTGGTTATTTCAAAATTACGGCTGAAACAGCCATTGCTGCCGGCGTGCGCCGTATTGAAGCAGTAACGGCTAAAGGTGCAGAACAATACGTGGCCGGTCTGGAGCAGGAAATGGCTTCTATCAAAAACGTCTTGAAAGCCAAAGACCTCACCAAAGGCATCGTGGCACTGCAGGAGGAAAACAAACAACTGCAGAAAACCATCGAGCGACTCATTCAGGAACAGGCCAACGGCTTGCGCGATGGCTTGCGTGCGAAATTCAGCCAGGTGAACGGCGTTAATTTCCTCGCCGAACTCCTTCCCATTGGCGATGCCAATGCGGTAAAAAACCTGGCTGTGGAACTGGAGCGCGAAACCGGCAATGCCTTCATAGCATTCGGCTCCGTTTCTGCCGATGGCAAACCATCGCTGACCATCAAGATCAGCGATGTGCTCGTGAAAGAAAAAGGCCTGAACGCCGGAACTATTGTGCGCGAACTTGCTCAGAAGTTCCTCAAAGGCGGCGGAGGTGGCCAGCCAGGCTTCGCAACGGCGGGTGGCACGGATGCCAGCGGGTTGAAAGAGGCCCTGGAGGGTGTGAAAGGATACCTGTAATCACTTGTAATGCCTCAGCCATGATTGATTACGAAGATTTCAGAGCAGAATGGGTGGCTGTAAAAACAGACGACCCGGATTCAATTCTTGATCCAATTGACCTGACCAACTTTTCCCCTGTTACATGGGAAGAAGGCATGAAGGGATCGGTACGTCAGCGGTGGAATAAGCTATTCGTATCACCGGCCATCCATGGCTGGGTGCTACTATTCGGAGATATAAATGCGGTTTTTGAGCGTTACCACACCTTGCTACAGATAGCATCTGACTACCATTGGCATGAGGTCATAGCCCAATTGAGTACCCGTTTTCCTGAAGTCCAGTTGTTTACATCATATGATGGCAATTGGCGATATCTGCGTGCCAGTGAAGGCAAAATTCAACGCGCTTTTGGCTTTGCTGATGGTGTCCATGAAATAGGATTACCCTCTCCGGAAGAGATCAGATTTGGAGGAACTGCTATACCCGGTTTTTTTGAACAACGAGAGGAATTCTTGGACAGTGAGTTACCCTATAAGATGGCAGGCCTCTGGAGTATCAATCCGCTGGAATTTGATGAACCTTCCTGGGAATGGCTTCGTGAGGCACAAGGTTTGCTTTACCAGGAAGAAAGCAATACGCAGAAGAACCACCGTGAATGGCTTGAAAACTGGAAAAAGGGATTGATGCAAGCTTATATGGAAGATAAATATGGTATTGATATCAAGAATCTTGACTCTTCCAATTAAACATATACCGCTACTGTTGACTTTTCTGACTTTTGGCCTTCAAGCATGTCATAGTCAGAAAAGTCAGTCGGCACAATCCATTCTAACCACGTTTGAAGTTGACACCTTCGTACAAAGCGAACGTACAGTGGTTTCACAGAGGTTATGGGAGAAAGTGTTTGGCAACAAAAAATCTCCGCAACCAGTGCATGTGCTTCAAGGAAATCTGGACCAGGATGAGGAAAATGAATTAGTATTATGGATTGAAGGAGATATGCTTGGATCAGCGGTTTGTTTTGACCACCAGGTTGAGCATTGGACCAAATTGGGGGAAATCGTGCTCAGTTTTTTTCATGGAAATAACCCACCGAGCATAGATAACCAAGCTAAAATGCTTTTGACCTATGATTATGGCTGGGGAAGCGGTTATGGATCGGAGGTGCTAAATTTTTGTCAGGCCAGAAATGACAGCCTTTATTACGTTTTACAATTGTTAGAAACAGAAACGGTTTGGGTAAGTGGATCTACCGCACATCGGGTCATCCATACCACCTACAAGGTAATTTCTCCCGAAAAAATCGAAGCTGTTTTGGTGTACCGGGTCCTAGCCGGCGACGATATGGGGCGTTACTCAGGAAAAACAATTTTCAGCCAAAACCTCGTTTTGGAGCATCATTGGGACAAAGATCAAAAACGTTTCCTGCCTGCTCAATATCCGGGATTAACCGGGGACGATTACATCACCGACGGCGAATTTGAGCTGGATGCACTTTTTGCAGAAGAAATACGGAAACTTAAATTTCATGGCCCAAAGTGGAAAAGGCGGGCATTGGGGAATGCGGAGGAGGATTGACGGGGTGACTGCGAGTTAAACTAAACTGAGAGTCTCACTCAAAGTGAGACTCTCAGTTTAGTTTAACTCGCAGTCACCCCGTCACTAAACACACAAAACCCAACGCCCGCCGCTCCGCCCAGGAATACTCCCCTCCGCCACGCGCTGCAAATCCGCAATGGCCACCGCCTGAGGTAAGTTCCAAATGCAAAAAAGGATGTTCCCTGGCAATATCTACCGGAAAACACTCCGGCGTAAGGATTGGATCATTGAGGGCGCTCACAATGAGCGTGGGCACACGCGTACCCGCGATGAAGTTTTTTGCAGATGCCTGGGCATGGAATTCATCGGCAGAGGCAAATCCGCAGATGGGCGCGCTGAAATACTCATCAAAATCATACCAGCGACGCACTTTTTTCAACAATTCCGGCTTTAGTCTACCCGGGAATTGTCGGGCTTTATGGCGCACTTTTTTAGCTAAATAGGCCAAAAAACGCTTTTTATATATCCAGTTATCCCACCTGTCCAGCACATCTGCACCGGCCCGGATATCGCAGGGAGCAGAAAAAGCTACGGCCGCACAAACCTGTGGCGGTATTTGTCCACCGCGGGTACCCACGTATTTCAGACTGATATTGCCGCCCATGCTATAACCAACCAGCGCCACTTGTTCATATCCGCCAGTGGCAATAGCATGATCTACCACTGCGCCAATATCCTCGGTATCCCCATGATGGTACATCCTGAAATGCCGGTTCATCTCGCCCGAACAGGAGCGGCAGTTCCAGGCCAGTGCATCCCAACCATTTTCATAGAAGATTTTGGCCGTTCCCCGACAATACTGCGCATCCGAACTGGCTTCCAGTCCGTGCGTAACAATCATCAATCGCCGGCGCGGCTCATGGCCACGCAGCCAATCCAGGTCCAGGAAATCTCCATCCGGGGTTTCTATTCTTTCCCGCTGATAATGCACTCCCTTCACCTTACGAAACACCCCGGGTATAATAGATTGCAAATGACCGCCGGACTGCCACACAGGTGCGCCCGGGTACGTAGACTTGAGGATCATGTACTTAAAAAACCAACGCCAACCCTGCACGCAGATTCACGGCCGGATTGCTTTTCAGGGAGAATGCATTAATGATATTGTCTGAAGCAAAATACACTTGTACGGGGCCAGGCTTAATGCCAATGTGGAAACCCAGGTTGGCGGCAGAGCGGTCATTGATGCTGTACATAGCCCCCAGCGAAAGCATTTTGATCGGCATCCAGCGGATGCTGGCGCCCACGGCTGTAGTGGCTTTTTCTTCCGAGCGTTTTTGCATGAACAGGCTCAATCCGAGCGTCAGGCGTTTGGTTAATGCATACCGGCCGCCCAGGTAACCACGGAACGGCAGGCTGGTTTCAAATTCCTGGGCCGTTTTCTGGAATTTGAAAATATCGTTCAGCGTATCCAGTTTGGTGGAGAAATCCAGGCTGTCAGAACCATTAATAATATCCGAACCGGGAAGCGTAACACCATCGTACTGATATTCCCCTTCGCTGGCGAAATAGTTGGCATTTTCCTTCCAGGTAATTTTACCGCCAAGATCCAGAAGCGATAAATCCACCGTAATACGGTCATTTATCTGGTATTGGGCGCCAATATCAAAGCTATAACCAGTGTTGGTGCTGAATACTTTACCCCCCAATTCGCCTACTTTAATATCAAATCCATACCCTGAGGTATCAAAAGCTGAAATCAGAGAGGAAGAATAAAAAGCGTAATTGGTTTCCAGGGTAAGTTGGTAAATATCGTCGCTGGTGGTAACATTGGCAGTTTGCCTGTTGTTATCCGTAAGAAGGGAACCGGTACCTGTGAGCAGTTTGGCGCGGAAACCCAGCTGGAGTTTCCCTAATTGTTTGGCCAAACCTACACTCCACTCATTCCAGTTGGAAATATCAGACTGAAGAGCAATATTCACGGTTTGCCCGATGTATTGCGCATTGCCATCCCAAATCAGGGCAGGAAGCGTTTTGGGATAGGTAACCATTCCGCTCAAACGGTTGGCATGTCCGGCCTGCAACCAAAACTTGCCTGGCAGACGCAGGCCCAGCGATACCGTTTCAATCCGCTGATCAAAGGTTACGGTATTCAAAGGATCCAGTTGGTTCAGCGCGCCGGAAAAATTAATGCGTGTGCGGTCCGCTTCTTTGATAAAAATATCATTGTAGGTGATGTTTCCCGAATGGGCCGCATCCAGTCCAATACCCGGTAATCCGATCACAAATGTTTTATCCGCTGGAAAAAAAGCCGGGTTGGTAGCCGTGCTGTGCCAAATTTCCGGCATGGCATGGAGCATCAGTTCTTGCTGGGCTTGCAACAGCACCGGAACAGCCAATAGCAAAAGGCCCGTACAAAGACGGCGAAAAGACATATTTGGAAAGTGCATAAGCGCTAAAGTCAATAGAAGGTAATCGGTGGTTAGAGTCGCTTTTTAACCTTGGCGCCCATCTTGATCACAATCTTGTCGGTAGCCAGAAGTTTGACAAAAGTATCGCCATTGTTGGCGGTGGTGAAGTACACTTTCAGGAAAGCATCCTTTGCCGTACGGATTTTATCGAACCGTGCAGAATCCATGGTAATGAACTCTTCGGTTCGGGTGATACCGTTGGCAATACCTTCGCTGTTCACAGGAGCAGAACGGATGATATCGCGCGGGCCATCGGAAAACAACGAATCAATGGCATTGCCGGCTTCGTCCCGGAAGAAAATCTGTGCATTGGAGGTGATTGGGGTGCCGTTCTCTGTTACGAGTTTGAATTCTACCTCTTCCACACCGGCAGAATCCAGGCTGCCAAATTCACCAAAATCAAGGTTGAGGGTTTGTTCGGCGCCGAAATTGCGCACCGCACCCTCGAGCACGAATTCCACACGAATTTGCAGCGCAATCACGCTTTTATCTGTAATAAAACCAACCAAATTCAGGTCATTGTTGGCGTTGCTGATACCATCCACCTCGTAAATAAGGCGCTTGGGCTGACTGTTAAAAATATCGGCAATGTTGGAGTTGGACGCATCCAGGGTGATATCTGTATACTTGGTTTGCCCCACCTCATTTAATGCCCACGAAGGGTAATTGAAATCTACATAATCAAAGGAGTCGTGCTCAAACACCGTACTGACAAGCGGTATTTCCTCGTCGTTCTGACCAATGAAGCTCAAATACTTGATCTGGCCGCGCGTTGGAAAGCCCCATGAGTTGTTAATTCGCATGGTAACCTTGGGACTTCTGATCTTCAAGTCGCCTTTCAACTCACTTTGGTTGATGTCAATTTCAATGGTATCACGGGTGAGTTTATACCACTGAAATCCCCAGTAGCCTTCTACATAGGTGAACTTCAGGGCATTGGTAGCCGCAATCGGGAAATCTGGCACTTTTACCCGCTCACCGTTGGGTTTGTAGGCAAAATACTTTACGGACAAGCTATTGCCGGAAGTTTCCAAATGGTATCCATTGAGCGGAATGGTATCCGACAGGAAAAAATTGCCCGGCGCAACCACAAACGGCTGACGCAAGGGTATCCCCAACAACGCCAGTTGCGGAATTTCAAAATATCCGTGCAGGGTATCCGGGGTGTTGTTCAGGATGTAAAAACCGATTGTCCCCGACAAAATATCTGCCTGCCTGATGGTAACCCCGTCGGGCGAGTTCAGCGGACTAAAAATCGCTGTATCTGTAATGAGAATAGGCAGGGTACTGTTCAGGAAATTGAAAATATCGCTTGCCGGCTTTCGCGCCACATCCCCTGAATAAAACAGGGTAATGGTATTGTCGGGGTTGACAAATACAGTGTCGTCCGAGAGACTATCACTCTGCAAATTAAACAGCAAATCCTTAAGCAGCAGTTCCGTTGTAAACAGCGGGAAGGCATACTCTGCGGTATGGTCGTCCAACTCCAGGTTGTCGAAGTCGGATTTTTTACAAGCCGACCAACCCATGATACCCAGGGTGATCAACAAGGCAATCGGTAAGGAAATTTGTTTGCGCATATTCAGTGAGGGTTTGGAATGGACATTTGGTTGATTTGGGTCAATGGGAGGTCATTTAGGTCATTTTGGGTCATTGGGGAGTTAAGTTAAAGTCGGAATCTCGCAGGATTTTATACCCTGCCCGACTTTGTCACCCTGAGCGCAGCGAAGGGACTGGCGTAGCAAGTTCACTCAGATCCTTCGCTGCGTTCAGGATGACAAAGCCAGGCATCTCAACTCAAAAATGACTCAAATGACCTCAAAAATGACCCAAATGACCTAAATGACCTAAATGAAATGACCTATAACGCCCCAAAAATACTCAGGACAATCTGTTGCGATAGTCCCGATACGAAAAGCGTCGTACAATATCCAATTTTCCATCCTGACGAAGGATGGCGATATTGGGATGTGTCACGCCATTGAAGGTAGTGGTTTTAACCATAGTGTAGTGAATCATGTCCTCAAACACGATTTTTTGCCCAACTTTCAAAGGTTTGTCAAAGGCATACTCTTCCATGAAGTCGCCACTCAAACAACTTACGCCACCCAGGCGGTAAAGGTTGGGTTTGCCTGCAATATCCTCACTGGCGCCACGCACACGCGGGCGGTAAGGCATCTCCAGGGTATCAGGCATATGTGCAGTAAACGAAACATCCAGGATGGCGGTCCTCACACCTTTGTTTTTAACTATATCCAGCACTGTGGCCACCAGCACCCCGGTATCCCAGGCAAAGGCGCTTCCCGGCTCCAAAATAACCTCAACATGCGGCCAACGCTTGCGAAATGCTTTCAAAACTGCAATCAGGTGCTCCACATCATACCCCTGGCGGGTCATCAAGTGTCCGCCGCCAAAATTTACCCATTTCAACTTTGGCAAAAACGCCCCGAATTGTGCCTCAAAATGCCCCAGAACCTGCTCCAGATCCTGACTGGTGCTTTCACACAAGACATGAAAATGCAGCCCCTCAATACCCTCCGGCAGCTTACCCTTGAAATTTTCGGCAGGTTCGCCCAAACGGGATCCGGGTGCTGCCGGATTGTACAAAGCTGTTCCTACCGGCGACCAGCCCGGATTGACGCGAATGCCCGGACTCACAGGGTGAGGCGCAGCTTCCACCCGCTTTTTGAAGCGTTTCCACTGACTGATGGAATTGAACGTCATATGGCTGGAATACTGCAATATTTTGCCAAACTCTCTGGGCACATAGGCCACCGCATAGGTGTGCGACAAGCTTTTCATTTCCTCAAAACAAAGTCGTGCTTCGTTTAGAGAAGATGCCGTGGCGCCTTTTACGTATTCCCGCACTATGGGAAAAGCGCTCCACATGGCAAAGCCTTTGAACGCCAGAATAATCTGCACATCAGCTTCCCGCTGCACACGTGCAATGAGTTCCAGGTTTTTGCGCAAGCGGGATTCCTCCAGTATAAAACTGGGAGAGGGTGTTTTTTTCAAATCCATCATGGGTAGTGTAATGCTCAAATCAATCCCCTGGATTTCAACTCCAGGTATTTGTTTATGGTATTCAATGTGAGATCCTGTGGCTTGGTCAATACCGCCTGAATGCCGTATTGCCGCAATTTGGTCACCATTTCCTTTTTATCCTGCAGAAACTGGCGTGCTACTGTTTGACGATACATATCGGCTGTGGTAACCACCGCTTCCTGGGTTAGCTTCCGGATTTCTGTGTTTTCAAAAAACACCACCACCAGCAGGTGCGCGCGCCCGAGCCTGCGCAAGGTGGGCAAAGCCCGCTCCAGGGCATACATACTCTCAAAATTGGTGAACAACAACAGCAGCGAACGCGCACCAATCAGGCGCCTGACCCCTTCGTACAACAGTTCATAATTGGACTCCACCGGTCGTTCCTTCTCCCGGTACAAACTCTCCATAATGCGGTTGAGCTGACTCGAGTCACGTTCTGCTTTCAACGTTGCGCCCATGACATCTGAAAAGGTAAGCAGCCCCGCTTTGTCCTGTTTCTTCAAAATAATATTACTAATAGCCAGCGTGGTGTTGATGGCATAATCCATCAGACTCAGTCCTTCAAAAGGCATGCGCATTACCCGACTTTTATCTACCACACAATATACCTGCTGGCTTCGCTCATCTTCATACTGATTCACCATCAAAGTAGCTCTGCGGCTGCTGGCTTTCCAGTTGATGGAGCGGTAATCATCGCCCTGAACGTAGTTTTTAATTTGATCAAACTCGTAAGAATGGCCTATCCGGCGCATTTTTTTAATGCCGGTATCGTGCGCAATCTGCCGCATGGCCCTCAGTTCATACCGCTTCATTTGAATGATGCTTGGATACACATCCACCTGTTGCGTCTGTTCAAAAACCAAGCGGCGTTCAATGAGTCCCAAACGGGTACGCACAAACACATTGATATTGCCAAATGCATACACCCCCCTGGTGAGGGGCACCAGTTTGCTTTCCAATCGGTAGCGTTCCTGAGGCGGCAGCGCACAGGCAATCTCCGCATCCCGCTTTTGGAACTGAACTGGCAACTCATCGGCAATATTCAGGTAAAAAAACTGATTGGATTGGTTCTCAATGTGGATATACACCGGATTCGGGTCTGATAAGGAAAAAACCGGATTCAGTTCCCGCCGGCAAAGGATAGCCGGTTTACGCACATACAACAGCAAGCCATCCGTCAACACCAGACCTGCCAGGCCCACCAACGCCGTTTGGGCCAGCGGGAACAACCAGCCAAACGGATAAGAAGCTGCAAACAAAGCAGCTACTGCACCCAAAGACCAGAAAAAACGTGCGGGAAGGTACATGGACGGTGGACGGTGGACGGTGG
>DATGWL010000123.1:0-11739 GCA_035299505.1 Saprospiraceae bacterium
CCACCGTCCACCGTCCACCGTCCACCGTCCACCGTCCACCGTCCACCGTCCACCGTCCACCGTCCACCGTCCACCGTCCACCGTCCTCAATCCTGCGCTGTTCCGTACAACATGTCCTTTAGTTTGGAGCCTTGTACTTCCGGCATTTTATAGGCGCTGTTGAATTTTTCGAGCGTTTCGTCGATGTCGTTTTTCAATTGTTTGAACTGATCGGGCAGGGCAGCGGCGCAGGTTTTTTCATTCTCATAGTTGCCGGCAATTTTGGAGAACTTCTTGTAGTACTCCCCACCCTGACTCACGAAATTGCTGTACTTATCAATGAATGAGCCCACGCGGTCTATAGAAAATTGCAGGTTGGTGGTGGCCCGGCTCAGGAGTCTCGGATCGGGCAGGACAGGCATGCCGTTGGTATTGGCCGGAATCTCGCCCAGCGCTTTGGATACATACACATCGAGCATGCCATAGAGTCGCTCCCAGTCGTCGCCGTCGCGGCAGCTGATGAGTGGAATGGTATAACCAACCTGTCGGGCGCAATCGGAAAAAAGCGCTTCACATTCTTTTTTGAGTGTCAGGTTGGCTTCGCGGAGGTATCCGGTTTCATAGTAGATCACATTGAGATCGTTGTGCATGCGCACGGTGAAATCCAGTACGCAGGCCACTTTCTCTATGCTTTCTTTCTTTTCTTTTTCTTCGCCGCCGCCTACAGCAAATCCTACTATAGAAAAGGCGGCAGAGATATAGGGGTTGGTTTGCAGGAGTGCCGGCATCTGGAAGTTAAACTTGCGTTTCATGCGTTCCTCCACGATGTTTTTGGCCTCTTTAAATTCCGGATAATTGTGTGGGTTCGACAAGTTGGAGAGGCCCTGCTGGGCTTTCAAACTGCTCAGGTGATGGTCCATGCTGAGCACTTTTTCGTACAGCATTTTTACGATTTCAATGCTTTTGCGGTAGCGCAGTTTGAGCAGTTTCAGTTCGTGCTCCTGTTCCAGTTGGACGAGCGTTTCCTGCAATTGCATTTTCTCCCAGATCATAGGGAAACCACATTCCGGGACCCGGTTGCGCGGGTCCTGTAAGGATTGGTTGAGGTCTTTTAGTCGGAACTGAAGCGGTTCAATCTGGTGTAAGTATTCGTTTTCCAGCGATTCCAGGCCATTGGCTGTGGAGGCGAGAATGGGTTGCCACCAACTGGTGGAGTCGGCAACAGGGTAAGGCGTTCTTCCTGCCAGAAGGCGATTTGGGTGCAGCGCCAACAGCAGGAAGAACGCAACAATCAAGCAGTTTTTATGAGTTTTCATTGGTGGTGGCAATTGGATGGTTTATAAAAAGAGTGTGGCGCCCAGGCCCAAGGCCATGTATTCGCCGAAAAATCCGTAGTTGTGGCTATGGAGATCTGCGTTGAACCAGACTTTTTGGTTGATTTTGATGCCTATTTCAAAGCCCAGGGCCCAGCCGAGTTCCCTGATTTTTTCGTGTGTGTAAAAAATTTCCTCTTCAGGGAAGGTTATAATGGCAACTTCTGGCCAGAGTTGGCGGCCGAAACGGTAGGATCCGGCCAGGTCTAGTCCAATTCGGACCTTGGGTTTGTGGACCAGATTGTACCCCATCCCCAGATCTAATTGGGTGGTGGAAAGTGAGCGTAATTCCGCGTAGTTAAAAATCGAGGAAGTGCTCTCATTGGTACTAAGCATCTGAAAAGCTTCCCATTGCACAAAACCGTTCACCCGGTTGTGATGCCTGGCAATTCGGTTGGCAAAGCGGATACCGAAGTCGCCCAGGTTTTGGTCAGCGCCAAAGCCGAGATTGGTACGTAGCGACCAGTTGGATTGGGCTGAGAGGGTGGAGGTTAGCAGTGAAATGAGGATAGCAAGAAAGAAATGTAGGTTTTTCATTTGTGCTAAAACTTAGAAGTGATTAAAAATTAGCCTTTGAATTTTTCAAGAACTATGTGGCATGAGTCTACTACTTCATAAGTGAAAGCATTCCTGAACTCCAGTAACAAATCCCAATTTCCATTTGCTTGTTTTTTGCCATAAGCTGCAGGTTTCAGCGGTGTGTCGTCTGGTGCAAAGCAACGCAAGTCTAATTGAGGAGAATACATGCTATCACCTGTAGGAGTTTCGTAGTAAAATACGGTTTGCGATAATGAGCCGACACTACTGCTGCCTCCTCTGATCGCAATGCCAATTCCTCGTATTTCACCAGCTGTATCAATACTCATAATCAGCGTATCATAACAATAACAGGCGGCATTAATACCGATGTAGCTTTCATTTCCTAATAGTACGCACGAATTATTGAATGAATACCGGCCTTCGTTACAAACGCATTTGCCTTGTATACAATCTGCTTCAGTGTGACATGTACTACATTTTTCCTTGCAGGAGCTTAACAATATGGCAGTACCAACAAGAAATGTAAAAACGGTTGAAATGATTGAGATTTTCATTGTGTTGAAATATGAATTTGATGAATAATCATGGACCGTTCATTGGTGAATTGGGCTATTCAGGGAGAGTGTCTGATTGCTGACACTCTCCCCAATTTGTTCTAATGATCTTGTTATTTTGGATTGTTGAAAATCGGAATTTCCTTTTGGCATTGTTGTCCATTCGGAAGGTTCACGCCAATCGCATATCCAATATCCGTAGCGATATTAGGAGAATTTCCACTCGGACTAGGCAATCCATTCAGTATTTGCCACCCTCCAGGACTATTGAGCGCCATAAATCCGTTGATATAATTCTTCCTACTAGAAGCATCTCCGGTTTGGCTTGCCCAAGCCCAATTGGCAAAGTAGTTGGTACAGCAATGAGGTGTATTTACAGAAGGTGATCCGCCATTTACAACTCCAACCAAGTGAAAACTGCTCTTTATATCGGCAATACTTTCCCAGCATCGTAATCCACTTACTTCCATTGTTGATCCACTCATAACTAAAAATGACAATGGATCATTGGGATGAAAAGTTAAGGTTGCCGTTCCCTGTAGTAAAGGTTTCTCAATTAAAGAAGCAGAGCAATCTTTAGCTTGTATAAATGGGTCTAATACATTTCCAATTTTATTGATGATTTCATCTGTTTGACCTGGAATATCATTGATTTGCCCGGTTTTTACAGATTTTATCAACTTAAACACAGAAACACCCATCTTAACAGCATCAATGATGGCACTTACTGGAACGCCTCCATCACAAGTTGATGTGGCTACGCCCAAACCGGATTGAAGCACCTGAACATCATTTACGCTGTTCACCTTTTCTCTGGTAACTAAGGCAACGGCCCAATCCTGAGCTCTGGCAGCGGCATCTTTCTGAAATAAACACTCCCAACCAACATTAGCTCTAGCCTCTATTCGTGTGGAGTAGCCGAATTCATATCGGATAGTTTTCTCACAATCACATTCAACTGGAAGCTCAGTAATACCTAGACACATAAGGTGATATCCAATCCGTACAAAATTGTCGGAGAACGTTTCTTCTCCACTCGTCCAAACTTCCAGTCTTCGTTTATTCCCGGCTTTTGTACCAAGGCTATTCAATAACTGCCGTTTTGCAGGTCCTTGTGCTGATATACCACGATATCTGAAGCTTGAATTGTTGTAAAATGCGGGCCCAAAAGATTGTGTTTTAGCCCCAATCACAAAATCCTTAATCCCCGTTTCATCCGGCGATACAACAGTTACCTGGTTCATCACAAAATTGCAAATGCACTCTCCTTCTCCCTGGCGTTGAACAAGCGCCGAGCGTACATAAGCATCTGGATATTGACCTTTGATTGAAGCAGGAAGTACCGCCCCATTCATAGCATACCGTTGCAGAAAAGAGATTTTTTCGTGCTGACTTACGCCACTCAGTTGCTTGAGATAGTTACTCAAGGTAATAGTCTGACTGCTTGGTGTAACGTATTCCGACAAGGACCGATATAGTTTTTCAGACACCACAACCGGTTCGCCGGCAACATATGGCCGTGTATTTACCGTGCCAATGATATATGGTTGACCGTTGCTCCCGGTGGCCCGGATATTATATACTTTGCCAGCGGTCAATGCTTGCGAACTTGTTTTTCCACCAGAAACATTAAGTGTGGATACTTCCGCAGCATTGCTCTGGTTTACCAATTGTACGCTGGTGGGCGTCATGGCTGTTTCCATAAATTCAATTTCTACAGAAAGCCCATCTGAGTATACGATAACCGAACTGGACTTAACCAAAGGTGTTTGAACAGTGTTGGTTTGAAACATAGCTGCGATGGCCGGATCTGGTGTAATAGTGGCCCCTGGTTCCGGATCTTCAGAATTCGGGTCCTGGGCATGAATTTGTCCAATAGCCAGACTGCACAGCAGAAGGCAATACAGGAGTTTGATGTAAGAGAATTTCATTGGTTGGTAGTTTATCGTCATCTCGCCTACTCTATACGCTTTTCGGCTACCGCGTCCGTACTCTGTTGCTGGATTTTCCGGATAGTCTCCATATCGCCTTAAATCCGTTTGGCAATCTTATATGCCGCCGGCGGAATCACACTGTTCCCACAGGTAACCGTGGCAGTGCCAACAGGCGCAGCAGCCCGCGCATGGATGATTCCCGCTACCACCGGCGTAGCCTGTGAGGTGCCTGTGAGGGTAGCATATCCGCCGTTTTTGTACGTGGAATACACATTCTGCCCGGTAGCTACCCAGTCTACCACCGCAGTGCTCCAGTTAGGACCCGTGTAGCAGCCCTTGCCACAAGTCATGGCGCCAACTGTGTATACCTTGGCGCTATTGATGCAACCTGGCGAACACTGTGCGGCATTATTGGCATTGTTGCCGGATGCCATACACACCCAGGTGCCGGAATTGCCCAGGTTTACAATGGCGTTTTTCAATGGCAAATTGGAATTCTCACAGTTGCCTACCGGAAATGCGCCAATGCTCATGTTCACTACATCGTTCGTTTTGTCGTACGAAGCCACATGGTTCAATCCCTGAATGATGTACGACATGGAACCGCCTACTCCGGAGTTGGGCAATACCTTTACCGGCACCACTTTGGCGCCCGCCGATACGCCCACAATGCCGATGCTGTTGTTTTTGGCGGCAGCAATGCCCGCTACATGGGTGCCATGTCCGTTGCCATCTTCTACCGACTGGCCCGGAACAAATGACTTGGCATAAGGCGTTACCGCGTGCACATTAAGGTCCGGGTGATCGGTGTCAATACCGGTATCCAGAATCCAGATCCAGGTTTTTTTGCCGGAACCGTCTGTTGAACCTCCGGCGTTGTTGATGGCGCATGGCGTGGTTTGTCCTTCCGGCGAAAATTCCTCCGGAATGCCCTGGTCCTGAGCCGGATTTCCGTTGATATAGTAATCCTGGTATACACCTTCCACCAGCGGGTTTCCCGACAATTGAGCTACCTGCTGCGGACTGAGCAGCGCAGAAAAGCCCACAATAACATCGGCGTAATCTGCCAGTACGTTGGCTGGAGCAACACCCGCCGCATTGCGCAGATTGGCAAGCAACATGAGGTTCTGCAAACGCTTGGCATTGTTTTGCTGATAAGCCGTTTCGCGGTCTTCATAAGCTACTTCCTGCAAAGCAACCGGCGTAGCGGCGTTTTCCCGGAGCAAAACGATGTACTGACCCGGAATGGGTCCTTCTGTTTGTGCCGATATGCTGCCAAAGGCTAAAAGCATGATAAAAAGGTTGATAAAACGTGTTTTCATTGTTTAATTGGAATAAAATGAGGCCTACTCTATACGCTTTTCGGCTAACGCGGCCGTACTCTTTTACAGGATTTTCCGGCTCACTCCAGTATCCTTAAGCAGTCTGTGGCACATTGTCCACTACGTCTTTGTTGTAAATTATTCCACGCTCTTATTCATGGATCCATTTCCCGCTATACCGTTTGTCTCCAGCCTCAAAGTGTACCCAATAGGTGCCTTTCTGAAGCAATTGGACAGTTGTTCCCGGCTGGTAATCCGTATCCCATACAAGCTGCCCCAGACTGGTGTAAATCCGCAATTTGCCCACCTGATTTATTCCGTGCAGGTTTAAAAGCCCATCGACGGAGGGATTTGGGCTGAACGACAAGGGCCGAATTTCTGGTTCCGGCACTCCAACCGTGCCATTCAGTCGAAAAGTCCCGATGATCCATTCGGAAGAAAAGCCTCTGGAAAAGTGCAGTACCAGGGTGCTGTCATTCCGAAAGAAGCCGTGCCTTGCCACATGACCATCGTCAATGCCGTTATAGTCATAAGTCCAGGTCCAGACCTCAGAACCATCTTCCGGTTTACATTTAATTACCAATACACGTGCTTTGGTTTCGATAGTGTTGATGCTTTCGCGCCAACCTCCTATCAAGTACAAATCGCCGTTTTTTTCCAATATTTTATAAGCAGCACTAACTGGCCCGTAGCTTATTTGTTTTTGGTAAACAATTTCGCCTGAGGCATTCAGTCGCACAAAAAAGCCGTATTCACCGGTCAGAAATATTTCATTGGCCGCATCGGCATATACGCTTTGAATAGTGGAAAGAGCCGGTAAGGATATGGTTCTGGACCACGAAAGTGCTCCCGACACAGGATCCAGCGCATAAACCACTCCTTCCCCTGATGCCAGGTTGCTGGTGGTAATGATTAACCTTCCGGAGGGAGTAAACGTGGAGGCATAAGGGAGTATCAGTGAGCTGGATTGGGGAATGGAATAAACCTTTTCGCTTAGCAGCTGCCCGGAAGGATCGAGTAGCCACCATCCAAAACCGGTGGAACTCCCTTGAATAGAAACCTGTCCAAACGTAAACGCCAGGGAGTTGCCTTGCTTTACAATTTGGTAGGGGAACCTGTAGCCGCTGAATGCATAGTTTTTCTGCCATGCAACCGTTCCATCAGCCTGATACTTAACCAGTTGCATTTGGTCAATATCGTCTGTGGTCCCCATCACATAATAACAATTTTCGGCAGGGTCGTACAGCGAAGCACCCAGCAGCGAAACCTCGGGTAACGGGGTGTACGAGATTCCAGTGCCATCATCTGCCATACTTCCGAAAATAGTCTTCCCATCCTCATCCGTGCCAACCATTGTTATTTTGCCTTCCGGCGCATGCAGGTCGTATGGTGAGATCGATATTTGCTTGGTCCAGAGGGGCGTAAATCCCTGTGTCTGGCCGCATATGGAATACAAGAGCACTCCCGAAATAAGTATCGTTTTCCTGATGGCGCTAAGGGTTGAGGACAATGAAACAATGGTCAGCATACGAATGAGTGTTTATGAAACATGAAAAGAGTTACAGGCTGAAATAGCTTTCAATTCGGTTATTCATGCCAAGGAAGTCGGGAACTCTATACATACCTACCATGAGTATGTGTAGTTTAGTCCCGCCAAACCATTTGTGATCGCAAAAAGTAATAATTCCCGCACCAGCACCCGCGGAAGATTCTGCTTTGTTGCGGAAGCTACCCAGATTCGGCCAAAAGTTGCCTGCACAAAACTTGCTGGATCCCTTGTATTCTGGCAAATCATAAAAGTTGGCAAACCAAACATTGGTGGATTGGCCCTGACTGAAAGCACCTGGTAATACGGACAGGATGTATTGTTGCAAATCAGCGGGCAATGCGGCGCCTTCTTCCAGATCCAGATATCCATGAGTTTGAGCATATTGATAAATCTGATTCAGAGCTGTATTGCGCTGTATTAGTGCCGCTCCTCCCGGTAAGCCAGTAGCCCATGTGTTAAAGGCCTGATCGCTGGTGAAGTAATAGGCATTTTGGGCATCTGCTATACCAATAGCTTTGATATCTGTGCGCTGGCTCAAATCTTCGGTTGTGACTACACCATTGAGGTATTTGGTCATTTGCGAAAGATTTAGCGTGGTTTCCTGAGCATAACTGGTGGCCTTTAGGCAAAAAGCAAGCATAAGGGTGCAAATCAGTTGAAGTTTCATTTTTTAAATGGTTGATTGAAGATTTTTTGCCTACTCTATACGCTTTTCGGCTAACGCGGCCGTACTCTCTTAAAGGATTTTCCGGCTCACTCCCTGATTTTTTGGCGCCTATCCCACCATCGGAATCCCGACAAATGCGGGATTCCTGGTGGGCGTGGACATTTGGTTCCCTGGGGGAGGGAAGCGTGTTATGATGATTGCTGGATCGGTTCGCCGCCGTAGCCCGGAGATCGGGCTACGGACAAGCGAAACGGGTGTTTTCATTGGTGGAGCGTTCATCCGGAAGATGATGCCCTGTGCCGGCACGCAGATTTTCCAACCTGCGTGCGGCAGCAGGGACTATCCTGGATGATTATGGCCTGATGTAATGATGGGTCTGAACAGTACCACCCAGCTTTCCAAAATGAAAACCAAGGGGTGGCGTCCGGCTGGAATTTCCATGTCGAATCCGAATACAAAACCAGGAAGCACCAACGGTGAAGCCAGTTCAAACCAGGTAGCGCCGAGCAACAATTTTGCCTGTGCAGAAACCATGGCTGTAATGGGAAAAAAGGCCATTACAGCGCCGCTGTCCAGCAAGGTCAGTTTGGCGTATGCGCAAGTGGCGCCCGCCGGCAAATCCGGAAATTTTCCCCCGGAGCGTTCCAGTACCCGCAGCGTATAGCGTTCCGCGCCTTCGAGCTGAGTACGTACCCAGACGGTTCCGGGTTTGATGTTCAGAAGTGTTCCGGTATGAGCCGGAGAGGCTAAACGTGTCATAAGCGTTGATGCATTCCTGATGTGGCAAAGGTGTGGTGTCTGATTTTGCAATGGTTCCGACAGTTGTGCAGGATTTTGAGCTCCAAAAAGTGATCAAAACTGAAATGATTTTCTTTTAAGTCTTTCATTGTCAATGTTTTGTAATTTTTCGGAGTGTTCGCGCTTCCTGCAATCCCGTTTAGCAAACTGCGATGTCCGTACCCACAATGTCGATGGTTTGATTGGGCAACAGGTTCCTTTGAGGCGGCCTGTGTACCGTGTCTGATGACGTTTTTTGAAAAGTGTTGATGTGGTTCATAGAGCAATGGTTTTTAATGAGGCCGTTTTACCGGCGGAAAAGGTGAAGCGTGTTTGATGACACAAAGGTGAGGGGGCATTTCAGCCGCTTTCCCGACAGTTGCCGGGTTGGAATTGATACAAAAACGGGCGGTAAGGGAATAGTACGAATTGTATAAGTATTTGATTTATAATACTTTAAAAGGAAAGTGGCTCTAATTTTTATGTTCGCGAAAAAGGGAAAACCAAGCGCTGTTTGTCGGGTTTTACCCTTGATTGTCAGTGGTTTACAGGAGGAAAAGCAAGGGTAAACTGTTACTAAAATATGTGTTGTGATACCTCGGAGACCTGTTACTGCAGTACGTAGAGGATTCCATGGCACAAACAAACAGGGGAATACACGCCAAAAAGTGTTATAGATTTACAGATAGTAATAAGGTCACCTTTATCCCGTCATCAAAACCTTCTGGATATGATAAAGGAACTTATTGAATTAGTTACACTGGTAGAACAAACCATGCCACAGCACGAGGCCATGCTTGGTTTTTTGTCGAGGAACAATACAGAGGTACTCAAACTCTTCCACGCCATACAAGTCAACCATTTTCGCACGGAAGCAGAAGCTATTGAAAAAGCGAGGGTAGGAGAGCGCACCAAATTCCGGCAGGTAGCCCGGGATCTGCTCCGTTGCCTGGAACAAATGGTGCTGCATATCGGGGCAGAAAAACCGGTGTCTGACGACCTCACCCAGGGGCGCATCCGCGGGTTTCAACTGATGGCGCTGGCTAAATCATCCGGACCACTGGCCTGTAAAAACGCCGGTAAAAAAGCGGCGGACGAATTGCTGCAACTGGGCCTGCAATACGCCCGCCCGGAATTTGTGGTGGAAGCTGCCAAAGTGCTCATGGATTATGTATCCGTGGCCGGCGATGATTTAAAAGAATATGCCAACTACCTGGAGCTTTATAACGACCATAATAAATGGCGTTTACTGGAGGAAAAAGCACAGATGTACTACAATCAGGTTAAGATTCCATACGCCAAAAAGAAAAGTATTCAGAAAGGCCTGGCCGAAAAAGCCGGCGAATTTCTGGCGGATCTGGAGCCTTTTGTAGGCGTGGCATTATCGCATAGTTTTCATGTGTGCTACTACCACCTGAAATCCTATCAGCTTACCATTCTGGGCGATATGAGGAAGGCCTCCAAAGTGCACGAAGAAGCCATTGCCTATTTCGCGTCGCGGACATACCCCTGTCAGCATTCCCTGAATGTTTTTCATTACCTGGAAATTGCCAATTGTGTTTACCTGGGGCGCTATGAACTCGGCGGTTTCCATTTTACCCAGGCGCTGGAATACAGCAGTCCGGGCAATGTGAACTGGTTTAATACCCTGGAATTGGGTTTTTACCTGCGTATGCACGAACAGGATTATGCCGGTGCGGCTGCGGTTTGGTATCAGGCCACCCACCATAAACGTTTTATGGTGCTGCGTGAAGCCCAACGGGAAACCTGGCATGTTATGGGCGCATATTTGTTTATCATTCAACAACTAACCGGCGTAATCATCCCGGAAAACCACATCCCCAAGGTAAAAAGCCGTAAATTCCGAAATGAAATCAAGGACCTTGCGCAGGATAAAATGGGGATGAATATTGCCGTACTCGCTGCCGAGGTACTGCTGCTTTTTGTAGAAGAAAGGGATGATGAAATGTGGGACCGCATTGCTGCCCTGGAGAAATACCGCGAGCGTTATCTGCGCAACAGCGAAGAAACCCATCGCTCTCAGTTGTTTATCAAAATGCTCACCATACTTTCCAGGTACCATTACGATCGCGATCGTTTCCTATCACGGGCAGAACCCTACCTGGCCGAACTGCGCGCCGCACCGCTTCAACTCAGCAACCAGGCCCATGAATTGGAAATTGTACCTTACGAACATCTGATCCGGGCCATTGCCAGGCACCTCAATCGCCGCTGGGGACATAAAGGAGAGCTGCCAGAATTGTTCCCCGGGCTGGGAGCGGCACGCAGATCCTACGCGGATTGATGATTCGCACAGAGGTTTATTTCGCGCAGATTTTACACAGATTTGTTGCGCAGATTTCACACAGATTTTTTAAAACACGTGGCTAAAAATCTGTGTGAAATCTGCGCAACAAATCTGTGTGGAATCTGCGCGAAACAGATCTGCGCGAAATAAATCCGTGTGAATCCTTACACCGGATCCACAAATTGTTCCCCGGGCTGGGAGCGGCACGCAGATCCTACGCGGATTGATGATTCGCACAGAGGTTTATTTCGCGCAGATTCCACACAGATTTGTTGCGCAGATTTTACACAGATTTTTTAAAACACGTGGCTAAAAATCTGTGTGAAATCTGCGCAAAAAATCTGTGTGGAATCTGCGCGAAACAGATCTGCGCGAAATAGATCTGTGCGAAATAAATCCGTGTGAATCCTTACACCGGATCCACATCCACAGCCACCTGCACCTGTCCCCAGCCGGGTTTGCCCAGCATGATTTCCGTGGTATGCCGGATCAATCCCTTGGCGGTATTGATCACTGGCGCCGATTTTTCCAGCTTGAGCATAATATCCTGCCCGAAGTAATTCCGGATTCGCGCAATATTGGGAATCACAGGTCCCAGTACCCGGTCGCCGAGTTTGGCACGTAATGCCTTGGCATAAAACGACGCAGCTTCGTTCACGATTTTGGGTTCCTTGTGCCGCAACTCCAGGTGAATCAGTCGGTAAAACGGCGGGTACTTAAACGTCATACGTTCCTG
>DATGWL010000124.1:0-20221 GCA_035299505.1 Saprospiraceae bacterium
CCACCGTAGGCCGTCTACCGTCCACCGTAAGCCGTCCACCGTAAGCCGTCTACCGTCCACCGTAGGCCGTCTACCGTAAGCCGTAGGCCGTTTAATAGTCCCGCCGCACCTGGAAACTACCGCTCAAGGTATGTGTGATTCCCAACTGGTCCACAAAGGTGCCGTCAAAGGTGCCGGTGATGGGATCTCCCAGCGCAATGCCTGGATCAATCAGTTCCACCGTAACGCCGCTGGCGCCTGAGTTCCAGGTGAGGGTGTTTACATATAAATTGCTGAGCGGGAAGCTGCCCGGATTGCCATCGCAATCAAATTCCATGGAAATACCAATGTTTTGTGCCACGGTGCTGTAGCCACTCAGGAAGGTGCGCAGGCCCAGACTGTCGCGTACACCGCCTACCGGCACTGCAATGGTATAATCATTGAAATCGAGGCTAAACTTGATGAATTCGTACAACGAATCACACACGGCAAGGTCACCCAGCGCTACACTGTTAGGCGGAACAGAAATAGTATCAGGTGCGCTCTGTTTGTCGTTTTGCAGGTCGAAACCAATCACCACCCCGGTACCGGTGGTTGTATCGCAACGCAGTTTGCTGATAGAGAAAGTACCATCTATAGAGGTAAATGCTACCCATTTGAAATTACCCAGCAACACTTGCGCATAGCCGTTTGGAATAGGCGCTCCGGAGCAGTCAACGAGTTTGCCGGTTACTTCCACAGCCTGGCTTCCAATATCGGCCACCAGAATATCCGGCAGCACGGTATTATCGTCAATCTGGCCAAGATCCAATGTATGAATCACCTCATCACACTCGTTCACGATTTCCAGAATGAAGCTTTCGCCTTTGGGCACACCACCCTTGAAAAATCCGTTGGCATTAGTGGTAGCAATGCCTTTGGTGGAATCTGACGCCATGGTAAGACGTACCAAAACGCCTTTCATTGGGTGCTGATTATCAACCAAAAATACCTTACCTTCCAGGGTTACCAGATTAAAGGCGGTGGAAAAACTCCAGAAAGTAAAGTGATTTACCGTACCCACATAAGTGTTGCCCACGCGCTCTGCCACACCATCTTCCACCCAACGGGCTTCCTGCAGGTTGTAATACCACAGACTTACCTGTGATGGTGCAGAAGATAATTGTCCGGCAGGAATAGGCAATTTGATGGTGACTTCGGCGCCCTGCCGAATCCGAAGCTCCTGGCCGCTTTGACCGAAAAGTTCAACGCCAAGTACTCCATAGTGTCCGAGCGACATCTCAGCGCCCTCACGGTTGGTAGCACGACCATCGCCGGGCACCAGCTGAGCCGCTTTTGGATTCACGGATTTACCAAATACCCGAACAGTAGCATTGTAGGCATTGCCACGGTCGTCTATAAAAGCGCCGGCGGGAAAGATCAGCTCCGTGCCGTCGGGCAGTTGAATGCTGCCACCGTTAGCGCCGGAAATGGCGCCTGTTTGTGCCTTGGCCAACAATTTTACCGTTACCGTTTGCAGCGCATCAGAGGCCACATACAGCGCACGGCTGAAATCGTAATAACCAATTTTGCTGACCATTATGTTGGCATTGTCAGCAGGTACGCGCATGGAGGCAAACCGGAACACACCATTTGCATCGGTGATGGCCAGTTCACCATCCACGCGTACTTGAGCACCTGAAATTGGTTCATTGTTTTCGTCCAGGACCTGGCCGGCAATGTCGGCATTAACGCTTGGACTGTTATGAGAAGAGAATAGGTCTTTCTGGCAGGAGGTGGCCAAAAAGGCGAGAAGCATGAAAGGCAGTAAGAATTTCAAGTTTTGCATGAAAAACAGGAAAATGATGAGTGAAAGATTTGCGAAGAAAACGTCATATGGAACAAAAACCATCATGTGTAAGCCCTTCAAATGCAAACAAAACCTAAAATTCAGGCTTTCTACGGGCGATTTTTTAAGGGTTTTCCCGCAGTGGTTCCGGCAACCTTGATCCGTTAAAACTGCGGCCCGGGATGGCATGCAGGCGCTCAGGTTTGCTACCTTTGCGCTTCTTATGTCTGTCCATCCTTCCCAGCGCATCATCGGTACCCTTGAAGGGGAAACCTCTGGCGCACTTTTGATCGTTATTGGCGCCTTGCACGGCAACGAACCTGCCGGCGTGAAAGCGCTGGAAATGGTGTTTGATGCCCTGGAACGCGCCAAAGTGGAAGACCCCCATTTTCATTTCAGCGGCAAACTGATTGGTTTGGTGGGCAACCGCCAGGCATACCTGATCCGTCAACGTTTTTTACAACAAGACCTCAATCGCTGCTGGACAGACGTTCTGCTGGATAATGCCCGACAGGCAGACACCGCAGCGCTCCATGCTGAGCCTCTGGAAGTCCGAGAGCTTTACGACCTGATTTCCAACGAGTTGCAACACAATAAGTTGGACAAAACAATAATTCTTGACCTGCATACCACCTCTGCAGATGGGGGTCTGTTTAGTATTCCAACTGATGAGGGAGAAAGTTTAGACCTCGCCCGGCGCCTGGGTGCACCGGCCATTTTGGGGCTTCAGGCAAGCGTTGAAGGCACCCTGCTCGGCTTTGCCCGAAAAGGCGGATTTACTCCGGAAATGCCGACACAGCCCACGCCGGTTTGTGTGGCATTTGAATCAGGTCAACACAATTCCCAACAAGCTGTTTTCCGGGCCGCTGCGGCTATAGTACGCTGTATGCGGGCAGTCGGGAATGTATCGTCTAGTGGATTACTGGATTTTATGGAGGCCATAGCCCTGCCGGTTCTTTCCAGTGTGCCACCGGTTGTACATTTTCGGTATGCCCATCATATTGACGCTGAGGATCAGTTTGTTATGCGCCCGGGATATGTCAATTTCCAGCAAATAACGCAAGGTGAGCACCTCGCCGATGATATCCACGGGCCCGTACTGGCGCCGGAATCCGGCTTGATCCTTATGCCTCTTTATCAGGCTAAAGGTTCCGACGGTTTTTTTATCGTCCGTTAAAAGATATCTAAAAAGTAATTTCCCAGATCATCGCCTGGCGATCATCTCCAGCCGAAATAAGCCACCCATCCTGCCACATCAGTCGGTTAACCGAACGTGGGTGACTGCCATATCGAAGGGTATCAATCACTTTCAACAAGGCAAAACTTTGGGTATCCCAGCATTTTATGGTGCGGTCCCGGCTGGCGGTCATAAGCCACCTGCCATCGGGCGAAAATACCATATCGTTGATGGTGTACAAATGAGCCGGTTGGGCAGAAACGGGCGCAAAATCTGCCTCAATATCCCAAACCCGCAACATGGCATCCCTGCCTCCGCTCCATAAGTACCGGCCATCCGGAGAAAATGCCAGGGAGAAAACAGAATTGGTGTGTGCGTTTTTTAGCACCCGCTGAATAGCCATAGTGCGCTCGTCCAGCAGATAAATAGCCTGGTCGCTGCCACCAATGGCCAGCCAGCCCCGGGTGACATCGTAGGCCAGGCAACGCAATGACTGGTGGGAAAGCTGGATACTTTCCAGACTCATGGCCGCTTCTGCGGACCAGCGGGTCAGGAAGCCATCGCCTCCGCAACTGTACACAAAGGAGTCAATCTGTCTGAGGGCAAACACACCTTTGCGGTGATGTTGCAGGTTTCGGGTTTGGTCCGGGTGTTCCAGATCAATCCAATGGATGCCTCCGTTCATATTGCCTGCTATCAGCCTTTTAGCATCCAGCCTGCAAAGGGTGAACACCTGGGCAGGCGCCTGGGCAATCACACGTCCGTTTTCAGGATTATCCAGCTGCCATTCTACAATCCAGCCATCTCCTCCGGCAGTGAGAAAACGCCTGTGGTCAGTCCCGGGCGCCAGGGCGTACAGGGCTGCGTTATGACCGGTGCAGGTATGGATTTTTCGGATATGCATTTATCCGGCAACGGGATAGATCTGCGCCATGGTGTAGGCAAAAATAGCGAAAGCGATACTGCCTATCATCATACCCAGTGCGGTGGCGCGGTCGTCGCCGGTTTTCAGCATAAAAAATCCGGCTGCAACGCCACCTACAGCCAACAGGTACCAGGGTATGAAATACTGAAGTCCGGCGG
Organism: Saprospiraceae bacterium; assembly: GCA_035299505.1. GTDB lineage: Bacteria > Bacteroidota > Bacteroidia > Chitinophagales > Saprospiraceae > M3007. The sequence continues at coordinate 4,068 of DATGWL010000124.1, forward strand.
CTACGGCAAAAACGATCAGGGTTCGGAGCAGAATGGGTCCAATAGATTTCATGTGCAAAGTTGTGGTTTGAAACGGACGCAAAGGTACACTTCCAACAAACACTTGTTTGCTTGCATATATCGAGTAATCATGTACATTTGCGCCTCATTATTCAATTACAAAGTACACCACTCATGGGTAAAGGAGATCACAGAACCAAGTTGGGCAAGATCGTTCGCGGATCTAACGGCAAAAGCCGCCCAAATCCACGCAAGGTACGCGCAGCGAAAAAAGCTGCTTAAACCAGCTCATTCTTGCGTTTAGCCATAAAAGAGTCATCACCGGTTTTACGGGATGGCTCTTTTTGTTTGGTGGAAATTTTAGAGCAGGTTCAGTAACAATCCTGTAGGTTCTTCCGTTCTTTACCTCAACCAATCCATCCTATTACATGAAATCAACATTGTCCGTCCTGTTTTTCTTTTGCCTGGCAGGCATGATGCAGGCCCAATCTATTACCGGAACCTGGAAAACCATTGATGACGAAACCAACGAAGCCAAAAGCCATCTGCAATTATTTACGGGCGATGGCAAGTTGTATGGCAAAGTGGTCAAACTACTCAAATCTTCCCCCGACAGGCTTTGTGACAAGTGTCCGGCGGAGCGCAAAAACCAGCCTATCATGGGCATGATTGTGGTGGTAGATATGAAAGAGAAAGATGGTCACTACCAGGGAGGGTCTATTTTGGACCCGGAAAAAGGCAAATGGTACAACTGTAAAATGTGGTTGAAAGACGGCGATCCGAACGTATTGGTGGTGCGTGGGTATATTGGGCCATTCTACCGCACGCAATACTGGTACAGGGTTCAGTGAGTGAGTGAGTGAGATAAATTTTAATTTTTTTTTCAAACACCTTGCACACTTTGAAAAGTCGCTGTATTTTTGCCGCGCTTTTAAAGCATTGGGTCATGGTGTAATGGTAACACAGCAGATTTTGGTTCTGTTTTTCAGGGTTCGAGTCCTTGTGACCCAACAAAAAGCGGCCTCCGGTTTCCGGAAGGCCGCTTTTTCTTTTATACTTGTTCGGAGCTGAATGCCTCACTCACTCTCTCTTTGGCAAAATGACGCTTCTGAAGATTTGACTTTCAGAAGCGCCCATGGATTACCACAAATTCAGAATGCGAGATTAGTAAGGACCGCCAAAATTATGTTGTTTCAATCAGATATTTAAGCATATTTCTGTTTTTCTGGAAAACAATACAGATAATATAAAAAGGTAGCGCGCAGAGATCTGCATACATCACATATAAACATGAGTAAAATCATTGGAATTCAGCCAAAAACAGCTGAATATTGACTCATGAGCAAAGTTCTCCAAAGTGTTAAATTGTGTTAAAATGACAGTTTTCCAGTGGAGCCAATGCATGCTCGCATCCGGGGCAGGCAAGCGGGGTGCTGCCAGCCGGTTGTATCCTTCAGGCCAATTTTGGCCAACCGAATATCATTTGGCGACTCAAAAGTTTTTCGGCCCTTCAAAAAGAGATATGTACAGTTGAATGCACCATCTTAAAACATCATTTTGCGAGCTCACTTTGTGGTAAAAAGTTCATTTTTTAAGCACCGGCATCATTTGCCTATCCGTTTGCAAAACTTTAACCTCAAAATCTTAATGGTTTTTAACTTTCTCTTAACTGCCGATGTTACTTTTGTGGCGCTTTTCGGGACGTATAGCACGGAACGGAAACCGGTGTAGTAAAAATGGGACCAATTCCGAGGATTTACGTGCTGATTCCGGCATGGAATGAAGAAAAAAGTCTGCCCCTGGTGTTAAATGGCCTGCCGGCAAATTGGATCAAACAAGTGGTGGTTTGCGATAATGGCTCCACAGATCAGACAGCAGAAGTTGCTAAAGCCGCCGGAGCAATAGTGATACATCAACCGGAAAGAGGTTACGGAAATGCCTGCCTGGCAGGAATGCGTTACCTTGACCAACTACCCTCGTCTGAACAGCCTGAAATTGTGGTGTTTATTGACGGAGATTTTTCAGATTACCCGGAGGAACTGCCGAAAGTGGTAGCTCCTATTTTGAAAGACGAAATGGATCTGGTGATTGGATCGCGTATGTTGGGAGGAATGGATGCTGATGCCATGACCATACCACAAAGATTTGGCAACTGGCTGGCGCCGACCCTGATCCGCCTGATTTACGGCTACCGCTTTTCGGATCTCGGTCCTTTCAGAGCCATCAGGTGGGAAGCCCTGAAAGCCATGCAAATGGCAGACAGGAATTATGGCTGGACAGTAGAGATGCAGGTAAAGGCAGCAAAAATGCGATTGTTATGCACCGAGGTGCCCGTTCAGTACAGAAAAAGAGCTGCCGGCCAAAGCAAGGTTTCCGGAACCATCAAAGGAACCATTCTTGCTGGCTGGAAAATCATAACAACGATCATAAAACTAGTGATTTAGTGCCTGAGTGTTTGAGTGTTTGAGTGCCTGAGTGTTTGAGTGTTTGAGTTGCGTTCGGTTGGGTATTGGGGGAAATTATTCGAAATACCCAACCGAACGCAACTCAAACACTCAGGCACTCAGGCACTCAAACACTCAAACACTCAAACACTCAAACACTCAAATCCACCAACTCAATATGTACGGTCTTCATTCGCTTTTTGAGGCATTTCAGTATCAGGCCTTTGTAGATTTTGGGTACCTGATGCTGCTTATCTATTTCCTTGCCATGAGCGGCGTAACTATTTACGCACTCTTGCAATTCCACCTGTTGTACCTGTATAAAAAGTACCACAAGGAAAATCCGGAGATTCGTTACAAACAATACAGCTCCGACGATCAGAACGTACCGTTCGTGACTGTACAGCTGCCTATGTACAATGAAATGTACGTGGCCGAACGCATCATCGATTATGTGGCGGCTCAGGAATATCCTAAAAATAAATTTCAGATTCAGGTGCTGGACGACTCTACCGACGAAACCGTAGGTATTGTTGCTGCCAAAGTAGCGCAGCTGAAAGCGGAAGGTTACGATATCGAACACGTTCACCGCGTGAATCGCCAGGGTTACAAAGCCGGCGCTCTGCAAGAAGCTATGCCGCTGGTAAAAGGCGATTACATTGCCATTTTCGATGCCGATTTCACGCCTCGCCCTGATTTCCTGCGCACTACCATGGCTTACTTCGAAGATCCGAAAGTGGGCATCGTACAAACACGCTGGGAACACATCAATGCTGACTACAGCATGCTGACCAAATTGCAGGCCCTGCAATTGAACGTACACTTTACGGTAGAACAAGCTGGTCGCTCCTACGGTAATCTGTTGCTCCAATTCAACGGCACCGCCGGTGTATGGCGCAAAAACGTGATCAATGAAGCTGGCGGCTGGCAAAGTGATACCCTCACGGAAGACCTCGACCTGAGCTTCCGCGCGCAGATCATGGGCTATAAAATCCAGTACCTGGAGAAACTCGGCAGCCCGGCTGAATTGCCGGTAGACATGAATGCACTGAAGGGTCAGCAGTTCCGCTGGAACAAAGGCGGCGCCCAGAATGTGCGGAAACTCATGAAGTTGATCTGGAATACAGACAAACTCAACAAGATCCAGAAAATGCATGCCATGAGCCAGCTTACAGCTTACGGTGTGTTCCTGTGGGTATTCATTGCTGCACTAAGCAGCGTGCCGCTCGCATTTGCTTTCAGCGAGCTGGGCATTTCTACCCACTTCCTGTCTTTCTCTGTATTGGGTCTGTTCTCCGTGGCAGCTATTTCTTACACTGCCAATATTACCGCAGCACTCAACCGCACTGTGCCAGCTACTTTCTGGGAAAAAGTGCGCTTCTTTGGCCTGTTTATCTCCTTCATGCCTATGTCGCTCGGCCTGTCTCTGTACAACGCTGTAGCCGTTATTGAAGGTCTCAGAGGTAAAGTTTCTGCTTTCGTACGCACACCTAAATTTGGTGGCGACGGCAAAAACAACTCTGTGCAAAAAGCAGCCTACGTAGCCCGCAAAATCTCCTGGATTACCATTACGGAAGGCGTTATGTCGCTCGTATTTACCGCAGCAGCCGTTATCGGTCTGGCTACCGGCAATACCGCTTTCGTACTGTTCCACTCCATGCTTGCTTTTGGATTCGGCACCATTTGCTACTACTCTATCAAACACCTCAACCTCCGTTAAGAGGAAGGCACAAAGGGAACTGCGAAGGCGCAAAGCGTGGGCACTAAGGCGCAAAGACGCTAAGGCGCAAAGATGAAAAGGGATATTGGGCTGGCGCCCAATATCCCTTTTCTCTTTAATTGGCTTACGCCAATTACTTATTTTCTTCACGTCTTAGCGTCTTTGAGCCTTAGCGTCTTCGCGCCTTAGTGCCCACGCACCTTTGCGCCTTCGCAGTTCCCCTTTGTGCCTTCTAATCCAGGCCGATCATTTTATCTTCGATTCTTTTCATACGCACACGCAGGAGCGCCAGCCAGAATCCAATACCCGTAAAACCGAGAATAGCCGGGTAAAAAACCATCCGCATGGTATTGTCAAGATCCTGGCTGCCAAAAGCCGGATTCCCGGTGGAGCCGGGGTGCAGACTGGCAAACATTCTGGGAACAATATACAAGAGCGGAATCAGCGAGGAAAAAGCAAAGATGTTGTACACTGCCGACAATCTTGCCCCTTTTTCAGGCTCATCGAAAGAGCGCCGCAGAATGAAATAAGCCAGGTAAATCAGCAAGGCTACCGCCGTCATTAATTGCTTGATATCGTTGCTCCAGGGCGCTCCCCAGGTATAATTTGCCCACAGCATACCCGTTACCAATCCCATAAAGCCAAACAGCAGACCAGCTTCAGCAAAAGAAGAAGCCATACGATCGGCATCCGGCTTTTTGGTCATTAAAAACACAATACTGAACACCACCGATGCCGTGAATAAAAACAACAATACAAACCACATCGGAACATGGTAATAGGTATTGCGGATGCTTTCATAAATTACATTGCGGTAAGGGAAACTGAAATCTTTCACCACATGCAGCTTTTCTACAGGCGTTGCCGTCCAGGATTCAGCATTGCGGGCCGTTGTATCGCGGGTAATTTCCAGAGCATCCGGCAACAGAGACACACCATCAGTAGGGTGACTGATGATGGCATTGAGCATTACAGATGCAGTTGGGCGGGGCAAACTTGCCGGAATAACAAAAGTGGCTTCAAGCGTGGTGTCTGACAAAACAGCAATTTGCCGCCCCAGCAAGGCCTGAGCAGAATCGTACTGCAGCCAAACCCGGATATCAGAGGCTTGACCGCTGCTGTAAAACGTATTATATCCATGAAACTGCACCCGCAAAGAATCTCCCGTTTGAGCATAACCGGGTTTTACATAATCAATCCCGGGCTTCAACGGAATCAGCATACCCACCGACAAAGCGTACAGCACCAAAACAACAGAAGCAATTTTCCACCACATGATAAATTCTTTTGAATATTGGAAAGATGTGCGAAGATAGGCAATGTTGAATATCCAATGTCTAAGTGCCTAAGTGTCTAAGTGTCTAAGTGTCTAAGTGTCCAAGTGGTGCGCGGGTTTGGTGTCAGCAAATTTGTTGGGCTGTTTTCGCCTGAATGGCGAAAAGTAACCAATAGGTCTCGCCATTCAGGCGAGTAATACCAAACCAATTTGCTGACGTCAAACCCGCGCACCACTTGGACACTTAGACACTTAGGCACTTAGACACTTAAACACTTAAACACTTGGGCATTGGATATTTTTACACGTTCAGCCAATACACTACTTTCAAAACCACAGCTCTGTTTTTAGGGGAGAACAATCGAACAGGGGATTGGGGAATGCCTTCTGCGTACGAATTATCGGTATACACCAAAAACATATCGGAAACAGGGGCAAACCGCCATTGTATCCGGGCATTCAAGTTGAAATTATTGAACTGGGTATTGTATTGCATAAAGGCGCTGAGGAACAAATCCCGGCGGAAAGACAGTTCTACCCGTGGCCCAACCAGCCAAAAATCAGCAGAAGCATAGGGTTTGGGCAAGCGGATACGGTTGTAGTTGTACTGCACCGAAAAACGTCCGATAGGTTGCCAACGATACGACAATGAACCATCGCTGCTGAACAGCGTGCCATTGTAAAAACCGCCATAATTGAATCCAATGTTACCCTGCCAATCTGTGGTGGTGCCCGTGGAATATCGCGCGAGCGCACCAAAGTTATTGTAAGAACCCACGTTCAATTCGGCCTGTCCGGTATTGCTGGGATCAAATGGTTCAAACAGAAACACGTAGCTATTGTAAATGGCCACATTGGTTCCCGACTGATCTACAAAGTATATTTTGTGATACAAAGAAACATCCCGGTCTGTGAGCTTACCGTTCAATCCAAAGGTATGGGAGCCACTTACCCCAAACTCATGGTTGGTAATGTGTTCGGCTGCCCATCCGTTTTCCGGATACAAGCGCCCGCTGGCCCCGGTGTAGAGATTTTGCACCCCCGGGCGAGGCACAAACCCTGCTTCCGCAGTGTATGTGGAATCTATGTAGGAATAACCCAGATTTACACTTTTGTACCTGTCACGATAGCCCAAAAACACAGCTGCAGTAGATCCGTTTTTGGACTTATCCGGAGAAAAGGACCTGTGATAATACGCCTCGCCTTCCCAGCGGTTATCGGCAGAATACAGGTTGTACTCCAGTCCGGCAATCCGGTTCCAGGGTTGCCAGCCGTTTTTTTGGTTTTCATTGAGCGGTTCCAGGAAATTTTGCTTATTCACAAAAACACCACTGATGGTGCTACGGGCAAAGATTTTTTGTTGCAAGGTGGCCACACTAAAATTGGCCGCAGGCAATACCGAGGTGGAATCCCAATCGCGCTGCCGGGTTTGCATGGTGAGCAAACCCACCCGCAATCCATCGGTCACTTTACCACTCAACCTTGCCCCTGCAACAATGGGCACTTTTTCGTTGCGTCCGGTAACCGGATTATAGGCTAAACCTATCCTTCGACTAAAAAACGGTCTGGTTTCCGGGAAGCCAAACATGGCAAACAAATCCCTGTTCTCCAGGAAAAACTGCCTGGTTTCCGGGAAAAACAACTCAAAGCGACTCAGGTTAGGCACCTGCCGGTCTACTTCTACCTGACTGAAATCCGGATTAACGGTGAGGTCCAGATTCAAGCCTGGCGTAAGTCCAATCTTGGCATCGCCGCCAATACTGCCCGTCAAGGTTTGTGGCTTATCCGTTACTTCCAGGGTGTTGGCATCGCGCAGATAATCAAGGGTGGCGCTGCCAATGGCATAAGGAATCAGACTAATATTCGCGCCGGGCTTGGGCGGCGGAGTGTCCCAGATCAGACGGCCCGCAAAAGAAAGGTTTGTATTGGAATATTGAAATGGTACCGGCGCCCAGACATTGGATTCAAACTCCTTGATTTTGGTGCGAATAAACTGTAATCCCCAGGAGTTTTCCCCATCCGACACATTGTAACGCAAGGTTTTGAAGGGAATAGCCATTTCCACCGTCCAGTGATCCTCAAAGGTTTGTACCGCAGAATTCCACTTGTTATCCCATTCCAGCGACATATTTTCGCCGGTGCTGATCAGGCCCTCTCGTTGTACGTTGAGTGGACTAACGCTGAAGATAAAGCCGTTTTGCCCGTCTTTGTTGGGTTCCAGCAGGATATTGAACACATCGGTGGTGCCGCCGCCAAAGTCGCGGCGCATACTTTGAACGGTGTAGTCTGATCGTTTTTCCCAGCAGATAGCGCCTACGTACAGGAAGCGGTCGTCGAAGGTAATGCGCACCTCGGTAGGCCATTTGCTGTAGGCAGTATCGTTGGGGAAACAGAGTTTGAAATGATCCGCTTTTTCACTGCCGGTTTGCCAGGAAGGCTCTGACAGAGCGCCATCCAGCGTTATGTTGCCAACGGCTTTTTTAGCCCTTAACCGGTACATTTCGGCATTATTCTGGGCACTTACAGCCCAACTTGCACAGCAAAATAAAACTACACCTAGGAGGGTTTTCATCACTAAAAAATTGAGCGGCGAAGATAACAAGCCACTCAACCCAAGCCATACCCGTTGACGGACCCGAGCACATCGTTGGTCGGATTATTCCGAACCCTGTGCCGCTTTTTTCATTTCATCTGCCAGGTCTTTCCCCAGATAGGCGTCAATGATATTGTGCACCCAGTAAATCACAGGCGTCATCACCATAGCTACAATGCCTTTATAGCAGTAATTCATGATACAAATGGCTAAAACCTGTGCAAAAGGCAGCTGTTGCCCGATGTACAAGGCTATAAACACGACCACAAAACTGTCGAGAAACTGCGACACCAGCGTACTGCCGGTAGAGCGCATCCAGAGTTTGCCTTCTCCTGTTTTGGCCTTAATGCGGTGAAAAACCGCCACATCCACCACCTGAGAAATCAAAAAGGCAAAGAGCGATCCCACGATGATCCACAAACTTTGCCCAAATACTACGGCATAGGCAGTGTTGTAATCGCCCACCTGTGCGCGCAAGGCCTCCTGTTCCGCTGCCGACAAACTGGGTTTGATGTGCGCAGTACGCCACCAGTCGGCAGGTTCCAATCCCATGGCCATGAACAACATCAGAAACCCATAGGCAATCAGACCGGCAGTGATGTATGAGATCATCCGGACGCCTTTGGGACCAAAATACTCATTCATCAGGTCGGTCATGACAAACACCACCGGCCAGAGCAGCACCCCTGCGGTTAGGGTGAAGGATAATCCGCTTTGCCCCAGCAACGACCAGTTTGCTGGCTCGAACCCGAGCGTTTTTTCCAGGGAAAACAATTTCACACCCATAAATTCAGCCACCAGTGCATTGGCCACAAAAAAACCGGCCATGATGGTCCACAGGCGATTGGGTTTGGAAGAAAAGAAATTATGCATGTGTGTGTTGGAGTGTGGGAGTTGGGGAGTGTGGGAGTGTTTGAGTTGGCGTTCGGCTGGGTTGCTCACGGGGTGCTTTCCCGTAGATGGGGTTTCGCACAGATTCTACACAGATTTATTGCACAGATTTCACACAGATTAATCATAACACGTGAAATAGCTGCCGCAGGCAGCACATAAAAATCCGCGTCATCTGCGTCATCCGCGTTCCAAAAAATCCGCGTTCCCCGCGTTCCAAACCCCGCGTTCTACCCGGCGTCCTCTTCGTGGTCGCAGTGGTAATGTTGTTTCTGACGCGACGGCCGATCGCCGCCTTCGCCGCCTTTTTTCTCGGTTTGCAATTTCTGGATGAGACGGGCGCGTTCTTTTTGCACCTCTTCCTGGCGCTTCTGGTCTTCTTCCCGATCATAGAACAGGATGCCATCTACCCAGGTTTTTTCCGCTTTGGCATACACGGAAAGCGGGTTCTCGCTCCACAATACTACATCGGCATCTTTACCGGTTTTGATGGAACCGGTCCGGTCATCCACACGCATCAGCTTGGCCGGATTGATGGTAACCATTTTCCAGGCATCATGTTCTTTCATGCCAGCATACATGACAGATTTGGCGGCTTCCTGATTCAGGCGACGCGCCATTTCAGCATCGTCTGAGTTGATGGCCACGGTTACACCACGATCGGCCATGATTTTCGGGTTGTATGGAATGGCCTCGTACACCTCAAACTTGTAGGCCCACCAGTCTGAAAAGGTAGAACCGCCTACGCCGTGTTTGGCCATTTTATCAGCTACTTTATAGCCTTCCAGGATGTGGGTAAAGGTGTTTACCCGGAATTTGAATTGTTCCGCCACGCGCATCAGCATGGTGATTTCAGATTGCACATAAGAGTGGCAGGTAATGAAACGTTTACCCTCCAGTATTTCTGCCAGTGTTTCCAGATCCAGGTCTCTGCGGTATGGCTTGCCCGATGCCTTCAGGCGCGCGTACTCCTGCGCACGGGTGAAGTAATCCACATATACCTGCTCCACACCCATACGGGTTTGTGGGTAACGGCTGCCGCCCTCGCGACCCCAGTTGCTTTGTTTCACGTTTTCACCCAGCGCGAACTTGATGTAGCCGGGCCAGTTCTGGAATTTCATTTCCTCCGGCGCATACCCCCAGCGCAGTTTGATCAGCTGGGTTTGCCCACCAATCGGGTTGGCAGAGCCGTGCAGGATATGGCTGGAAGTGACTCCTCCCGCCAACTGCCGATAGATATCAATATCCTCAGAATCAATCACATCGCCAATTCGTACCTCCGCTGAAGATTCCTGGGTACCTTCATTGATATTTCTGGTGGCAGCAATGTGCGAGTGCTCGTCGATAATGCCTGCAGTGAGGTGCTTGCCTTCGCCATTGATCACCACCGCATTGTCCTGCACCGGTAGTTTGCGACCAATTTTCTGGATTTTTCCGTTTGAAATGAGCACATCGGTATTGTTGAGGATACCTTCTTTTTCGCCGGTCCAGACGGTGGTGTTTTGAATCAGCACTGTTTCTGCCCGCGGTTTGTCTTTCCAGCCAAAGGCTGTAAACGGATAGATTACCTCGCCCAGACTGGGTGGCGCGGGCACCGGATCCTGTTTCTTGGGTTTTTCAGGCTCGCCCGCTTTGGCGTAACTGGCCGACCAGCTCACCCAGGAGCCGTCTTGCAAGGTACCAGTACCATTCATCTGTTGTTTATCCAGCGTGCCGGAAAGTCCTACGTAGCCTTTTTTCAGGGTATCTGGCTGGAAAGAAAGGGTTACCAGGCCGCCGGGTTGATAGCTGAACGTAGCTTTCAGTTTGGCGCTGTCGGCTTTCATGAGCTGCGCTTCCGGAGCCTCCAGTTTGCCCTTGAGGGTGAGGGTGTAGGCATCAGCGCCCACTTTGAGCTGGTAAATACCCAGGCTCCCTGCCGGCATGGATTTGTCCACATTGACATCAAAACCGCGCCCTTTTACCCAATGCTGCTGGATTTTGGTATCGGCTTTGAATACGCTGCCGGTGGTAATGAGGAAGTTGGCCAATTTGCCAGGCTCCAGGCTGCCCACCTGAGTGTAGGCATTAATGAAGGTAGCCGGGTTATAGGTCAACGCTTTAAGGGCGGTTTCTTCATCCAGTCCGTATTCAATGGCCTTGCGCAGGTTCTCCCAGAATTTGGATTTTTCCTTTAGTCCGTGTGTGGTAAGGCAAAATGGCACACCGGCACTTTGCAAACGGGCGGCATTGCCGGGCGCCATTTCCCAGTGTTTGAGGTCGTGCAAGGAAACGTTCATGGCATCGTAGGGGTCGCGCACATCGTATCCTTCCGGAAAATTCAGCGGAACGATCATGGAATAACCCGTTTTGACAATCTCACTGAGTCGCTGGTAGTCATCGCCGGCCGATTTTACCAGGTATTTTACCCCAAATTCCTGTCCGATGCGCGCCATGCGTAGCACATCCAGTTTTTCCCCGGCTTCAAAGATTTGTGGCAATCCCTGCACGGCATTCCAGGCGTCGAGTGAGAGGTTTTCTTCTTCCTTGTAGCCTTCTGTCTTATACCACTGCGCGTCGAGGTAGGTTTGGCGCAGCAGTGCGATGATGCCCATGAGGGATGACGGATAGTTTTGCGTGCTGGTTCCTTTGCTGAAGGAGAGGTGGTGACTGGCTTTTTCTGCCAGGATCAGTTCGTGTTCGCGCAGATCGGCTGGCAATACGAGGGCGCCTGTACCGCGCGAAATGCCGTCAGAGCGGTGGGTGAGCAGGGCGCCAAAGCCCAGTTTGCGCCATTCTTCGGCAGCTTTGGTGTCGTTGCTGAATTCGGCAGCGGCGCTGAATTCCGTACGCAGGGCCTGATTCCAGCTGTAAGCGCCTTTTTTATTGGACAGTGGCTGGGCCGGCCGACCAAAGCCTCCGCCGCCTTCAGGGCGTTGCGGCACGGTGAGACCAAAATCCGTGGCGTAAAGATCAATAAAGGAGGGGTAAATGGTTTTTCCGGTGCAATCGTGCACGGCGGCATCTTTCGGCACGGTTACGTTCAACCCGGCGGCAACTACTTTCCCGTCGCGGATGAGCAGTGTGGCTCCTTCGATGCGGGTTTTGTAATCGGTATAAATGGTAGCATTGGTGAATGCGTGCAGGCCGGAGCGTTCGTCGGATGGAGCGGCCACCGGGAACGTTTGCTGGGCGAGGGCCACGGATTGAAACAAAAGCAAGGCTGCCAGGGAGCGTAAAAAGAGCCGGATCATGTTGTGGAGGAATTGGTTTATGGGGGTGAAGGTAGTGAAGGGGAAAAGTAATATTCTGGCAAAAGATCAAATTTCTGCGAGGGATTGAGAAATAGGTACCTATTTTTGAGCAGTTGTGATCCAGCCTTATGTATCATGAAAATAGCCCTGCTAACCCTCATCCTCTTTCTCTCGCCTGATATTGCAAATACCCAATGGGAATTGTTGAACGACCCGTCTCGAGATGACTTTTACTAACTATTGATTCGACAAACTTACCTCCCTCTGTTTATCAAATAGCTGTTTGTATAGGTAGTCAATAGAAACAATATCAGCTTTGAAGTTGCAATTAGCTTTTTTTAAAACACCTAAATTCACTAAAAATGCACAAAATCTACGTTCTATTTTGCATTTTCCTTATGAGTCGGTTGTTGCCTGCTCAACCCCAGCAATGGATGAACTATTCAAATGACGGCACTATTTCGAATATAACCGCCGATAATAAATTTGTTTGGATAAGTACTGATGGCGGTATAGTTCGGATAGACCGTGAAACCGGTGTACGCCAGATTTACCAGCCCTGGAATTCAGGACTTCGTGGTTCCACGGTAAATGCTGTCGATCCAGCCAAAGATGGCTCCTGGTGGATTTCGGCAGGAATGGGCGGTTTGTTCAAATTTGATGGTGATCAACATTGGGAACAATTTAACCCGATCAATACTGGAGACACTCTTATTGATGTCCGGAATCTGATGGTAACAACCGAAGGAAAACTATGGTTTATCTCCTATGCGAATAATAATTGTTCGGGTTGTACCAAGTTATTTCACTATAATGGTGTTCAATTTTCAGAGCATTCAGCTCCCTTGGAAGCTGTTCTTGGAAATAATGGAATAAGGAAGCTATGTTTCGATCAATCTGAACGACTATGGGTTAACTCCGGCACAAAAATCGTTCGATATGATGGCATAAACGTTTATGAGACCATTGTACCGTTGTTATCAAGCGAATACATCAATCAGATTGGGTTTGACCAAAACAACACACTTTGGGTATCTACTTATCAATCTCAATCAGGTAATTTAAAATATCGTTTGCGCTACCTAACTGGAAATACCTGGGCAGAATTAAGCGAGGCAGAATTTGGTGGCGAAATATTTCAGGTATTCGACATGTTTCAGGATTCGCAGGGGAATTTTTATATTAACTTCTATTCTGAAGCTAGCTTTGCTAAATTTGATGGAAGTTCCTGGGAATACATCAAAGTGGCAACATTACCTAATTCACCTCATATTCCTGATGCGATGCTAAAATCAGTAGATGCTTCAGGACATTTATGGTTTTACCAGTACAATAATAGCGGAGCGCCAACCATCTATGAATTTGACGGCCAAAACTGGAATTCCTATAACTCACATATTTTTCCTCTAACAAGTAATTATATTTCAGATGTTGCTTTCGATTGTGATAGGAATACCTGGTTCGGTGGAGATATATTGACCCGGTTTGACGGCTTGTCATGGAAAGAGTTTACCCTTGCCGACATAGGACTTAATTCAAGCTACATGTCAATTTGGTCGCTCAATTATGATACAGCACATTGCGCGCTCTGGATTTCATACAATACCAACGATGATGATCCGGTGGCTTTTTCCAAATATGACGGCCAAACCTTTACCCATTACAATACGCCAGATGGTTACGGCGCATTTGAAACTGTAGTTAGCTCGAATGGCACGGTCTGGGTCGCATCCTCTTCTTCTGGATTGGGGCAGTTTGACGGCAATGTATGGACCTGGTATAATGAACAAAATTCGCCGGTAAGTGACTTTTTGTGGAGTGTAACCCTGGACCAGTCTCAAAATGTGTGGTTTGCGGGGGATTGGCCAACCATTATTGGCAAGTATAACGGTGTTACCTGGACAATTTTTAACGAGGCTAACTCACCTGTTGACGGCTTAAGCAATTGGGTTTACATTGACCATTCAGGCATGGTTTGGACTAGCAATGCCACAGGTTTATTGCGCTTTAATGGAACACAATGGCAACATTTTGCAGTGCCGGGTACCGGACAATCTGGAATTTACCGGATGACACAGGATCAATACCACCATTTCTGGATATCTAACCGAACAGGACTTCTAGAATGGGATGGCAGTACCTTCAAGGTTTTTCATCTCAAAGATTATCCCTTAGCAAGCCTTTTTGCCGGTCGGGTTAACATTGATCTATATGGCAACAAATGGATTGCAAACAATAACTACGGTGTTACGGTATACAATGAAAACGGCCTTTCCAACCAGATTATAAATCCAGAAGCTGGTGTAAAGGGAAAGGTGTATTTTGATACAAACCAAAACGGTCAGGAAGAACCAGGAGGCAGTGAACCTGGCATCCCTGGCGAAAAAGTGTTGCTCCAGCCCGAAAACATGACCATTTTTACTAATATGGATGGTGAATTTACCTTATATCCAAGTCCGGGGGCGTATGAACTCCAATATACGGGTAATGAAAGTTACACACCCACTACCCAGCAAAATCTTCCGTTATTGATGGGTACAAGTGAACAAATCGGGTTTAATTATGGCGCATGGCAGGAAAATCCTGAAGACAGCATATCCCTTGACCTTACAGTAGGTTTTTTGCGTTGCAATGCCCCAAGTAATACCTGGATTAATATTGTAAACTATGGATTATTACCCGCAGAAGGCGAAATAACAATGAAATTTGATACAGCGCTAACTTTTATCAGTGCTGATCCTGCACCGGTGTCTGTTCAAAATGGTCTCATTACCTGGTATTACAATAACTTGGCTTTTCTTGAAACCCGGATTTTCAATGCTATATTTCAGGTGCCGGGTGTAACCTCTGTAGGACAATTTTTTTCCTTCCATGCAGAAGCAACTGTTGAAAGTAATGGAACTATATCCGCAGCAGATAAGGACGATGAGCGGGCGGAGGTCCGATGTTCCCTGGACCCAAATGACAAGGCCGTTGCATCTCTTGGTCCATCTTCCGGTCAATACGTTCTGCGCGATCAGGCTTTGGATTTTACCGTTAGATTCCAAAATTCTGGAAATGACACAGCCTTTACCGTAGTGATTCTGGACACACTGGATGCCAGCCTGGATTTTACCACGCTTGAACTGATAGCATCCAGCCATTTAGTCAGGACGACCCTGAGTTCTGATGGTGTTTTGAAATTTGCATTTGACCAGATTAATTTGTTGTGGGAATCAATAGATTATGCCGGTAGTCAAGGGTTTGTAAAATACCGGATAGCTCCAAAACCGGGACTTCCAGACCCAACTCTGGTTCGCAATACAGCACATATTTATTTTGACTTTAATCCGGCTATTGTGACCAATACAACAGAAAGTATTTTGGTAGAAACGCTCCCTTCTATCGGTACTGAAGAAGTCCACGAAGAACCCACGCCTATCAGCAAATTATTTCCAAATCCAAGTTTTGGAGTATTTACCTTTGAATGGATTAGCCCGGACACACCTGAAAACTGGAATTTAACGATCATAGATGCCCTGGGAAGGATTCATTTTAGATCTAATTTCCAACAACGTTCTGTCAATATCAAAGGACTTGATTCAGGCTTTTATATAATCGTTACAGAAAATAAAGGACGGATAACAACCCACAAATTAGTGGTACAAAAGAACAGATAGCGAAACAAGGAATACAATCATCACAGCCCCTCAGGTGTCTGCGCGGATATCAATATTCTGCAGCCGGCATTGGGGGGCTGTTTGTTTATACATGAAACATCCAGGGTTTGCCTTTTCTGAAAACACTACCCGATAAAAACGTTTGAACAACCCCAAAAATCGGTTTTTGTTTGTGGCAATATTGAAAGATAAGTAATCTGACCCGTCCTAAAAAAAGTTTACAAATACATGATTCATTATCATCATGTGTTTTTTCTTTTTTGCTTCTTTTTTCTTTTTGTTAGCGACTGTTAGTTTGTGGAAAAATACTTCCTGGACTCCTTTGTCTGGTAGTAATT
>DATGWL010000125.1:0-18650 GCA_035299505.1 Saprospiraceae bacterium
GTTTGAAGGGTTTGAAGGGTTTGAAGGGTTTGAAGGGTTTGAAGGGTTTGAAGGGTTTGAAGGGTTTGAAGGGTTTGAAGGGTTTGAAAATCAGTAACTTTTCCAAAACACCAAAACACTAAAATACCAAAACACTAAAACACTAAAACACCAAAACACCAAAACACCCAACCACTTGAGAACTCCAACACTTGACTTATGAGCGATTCGATAAAAATATTCATTCAGCAACATCGGGAGGCTTTTGACGAAGCTGTGCCGGGTGCTCACGGCTGGACGGAATTGGCGCGAATGCTTAACCGTTTGCCGGATGCAGATGGACTGGAGAAGGAGTTGATGTGTAACAGAGTTTTGATGGACGCACAGGAGGTTCCTGAAGCGGTTTGGGGACGCGTGCAAAGTGTGCTGGATGCTCAGAAAAACCCATCGTTAGAGCAATTTATCCAGCAAAATCGCGATGCTTTTGATAGCGCAGAACCTGACCAACAGCTTTGGTCACGTATTTCCGGACAAATTCCGGCCTCTAAAGCCATTAAAGTACATATTGGTTGGCAGCGTTCGCTGATGCGTATTGCAGCATCCCTGATGTTAGTACTGGCGGGCATTGGCGGTGGCATTTGGTATGAGCGGCAAAGTAACGATGGCATGGCCATGAGTGATGTATCTGGCGAGTATGCAGAGCTTGAACAGTTCTACCAGAGGAATATTAGTGTCAAACAAGAGAAACTGGCCACTTTTACCAGCAATCGGCCGGATGACGTATATGAAGACCTGCAACACCTGGACGATGTAATGGAACAACTCCGCAAGGAGCTGGCCACCGTTCCACCCGGCAACCGGGAACAGGTAGTGAGAGCCATGATTGAAAACTACAAAGCCAAAACGGCCATCCTCCAACGAGTTTTGGAGCGCCTGGAGGAATCAACCAACGGAGGCGACAACCGTAAACAAAGCAATGCAATCAAAAACATTTAAACCATTTGCCATGAAAAACATCAGGGTAGTTTTGCTCTTGTGCCTCTTTATGGCCCCCTCGCTTGCTGTTTGGGCAAAGGAGCCTAAACAGGAGTTTGTCAAAACCATTAACCGGGAATTCAGCACAGCAGCAGACGGAACAACCGCTATCTACAACCGTTACGGTTCCGTAAACATCAAAACCTGGCAAAATAATACCGTAAAGGTTGACATCACCATTGTAGTAACAGCCAAAAGTCAAAGGGAAGCTGATGCTACTTTCAACAATATCAATGTCAACTTTACCAATGCCTGGGGTTATGTGAAAGCAGAAACCATGATTGCCGAAACCATGACCTACGGCGCTGGCAACTGGTGGCCAGGTAAAGCCTGTGGCGACGACTTCAAGATCAATTACGATGTATGGATGCCCATTGGCAACCAGCTCGATCTGAAAAACAAGTACGGTAATGCCTGGGTAGGCGCCCTGAAAGGTAAACTACTGGCTGAAATCAAGTACGGCGACCTCCGTGCGGAGGCCATCAGCAATGATGCTGACATCAACATTGGCTACGGAAAAGCCTTTTTAACCAAGGTGAACAACCTCTACGGGCAGTCAAGCTACAGCGAACTAAATATTACAGAAGCCCGCGACATTCAACTGGACACCAAATACTCCGAAACCCGGGTAGAAAAAGCCAACAATGTGCGCATCACCTCCCGAAACGATGATTTCACTCTTGGCAATATTGAAGAATTGCGCCTGCAAACCAAATATGCCAACCTGAAAAGCAACTATATTCGCACTGCCTACATCACGGCACAATATTCAGACATGGATTTCGCCGCCGTAAAAGAGGGTATAGATGCTGATATGACCTACGGTAAACTGCAAATCAACTCGCTCAGCCGCAATTTCTCCAACGTGAATGTGGTGGGCAAGTACACCGGCGTAACTGTAGGCGTTGAACGTGGCGCAGCCTACCGTTTTGATGCTGAAGTAGATTACGCAGATGCCCATGTGCCACAAAGTGCCACCGTGAAGAGCAGAAGCGACTCCAACAACCGGGAAGCTGTGCAAGGTTACCTGGGCAATGAAAGCGCCAAAGGTTTGGTCAAAGCCCGGCTCACGTACGGCGATTTTGTGATCAGATAATTCCCTGCCGCCATACCTTTATACCATGAGTCGTTCGGAAAAATCCGGACGACTCATGTTTTTTCTGTCACTATCCGGAACCTGAACACCGAAGTAACGTTTATAGGCTGATGAACGCTAAAGAACGACTCTTGCTTTTTGCCCTTGCTGCTGTCAATTTCACGCATATCATGGACTTTATGATCATGATGCCACTGGGGCCACAATTGATGGATCTATTGCAGATAAACCCGCAACAATTTAGCCTGGCTGTATCGGCTTACGGCATCACTGCGGGAATTTCCAGTTTCATTGCAGCATTTTTTGTGGATCGTTTCGACCGGAAATCCATCCTGTTGTACGCCTACATTGGCTTTCTGGTTGGTACATTTTCCTGTGCTTTTGCCCCAAATTATGAGTTGTTGGTAGCTGCCAGGGTTTTGGCAGGTTTATTCGGTGGTATGATTGGCGCGCAGGTGCTAGCCATTGTAGCCGACACCTTTTCCTATGAGCGCCGGGCGATGGCGATGGGCACGCTGATGACCGCATTTTCGCTGGCCTCGGTAGCGGGAGTACCAGCTGGTTTATGGCTGGCGGCCAAGTTCAGCTGGCATGTGCCCTTTTTAGCTATTGGGCTATTGGGAATAGCCGTATTGGTGATTATTTCCTTTGCGGTACCGCCCATGAATCAACATATTTTGGAAAAGAGGCCGGGTCAAAAACCATTTCAGGTACTGACCGACATATTTCAAACGCCAAACCAGATGCGGGCGCTATCGTTTTCCATTGTTTTGATGCTCGGGCACTTTATCATCATTCCCTTTATTTCCCCATCATTGGTAGGCAATGCGGGGTTTAGTCAGGACCATATTTTTCTGATTTATTTTGTGGGCGGCCTGCTCACTATTTTTAGTGCTCCGTTGATTGGCAAACTGGCCGATCGACGTGGAAAGTATCCCATTTTTGTGTTATTTGCCTTGCTTTCACTTATTCCGGTATGGCTCTTAACCAATATTTGGCCGGTGCCATTGTGGGTAGTACTCACTATTGCCGGGGTATTTTTCATTGTTATCAACGGTCGTATGATTCCCACCCAGGCATTGGTATCAAGCGTAGTGCATCCGCAAAAACGCGGCGGTTTTATGAGTATCAACTCCTCCATGCAGCAATTGTCTACCGGCCTGGCATCCATGTTGGGTGGTGCAATCGTTTCCAAAACAGCTGATGGCCACATCCTGCATTACAATTGGGTAGGCTATTTATCCATGGTTCTGATACTGACCAGCATCTGGTTAGCCGGTCGTGTGAAACCCATTGGTTAAGGGTTGGGTGCCATAGGTTTTTCCTTCTCGGGTCATTTTGATGAGGTAACTGAGACGTTTTTCCACCTCAGGCTGGCGGCTTGCGCCTTTGATTTCGGTGATCCAGCCTATTTTAAGCCGCTTGTAAAAATGGGTAAAGGACTGGAAGTTCTCCCACACCCGTTCGTCTTCTTGCAATCTGGCCGCAAGCCACTCCGGAATCACCAGCGGATCGTCCGGGCTACCGATCTGGTCTTTAAGCGGTTCTATGCCTGCCGGCGTCATCAGCCCGTTTTGTTGTAATTTCCAGATACGCTGACGGTTCAGTTCTGACAGGAATGATTTTTTTCGTCGGGGAGTAATGCGTTGCACCATGCTTTGTGGTTCAAACTTCTTGACCACGCCATCTATCCAGCCAAAACAGAGGCATTCTTCCACCATATCATCATATGGAATGGAGGGTATGCCTGATGCCTTATTATAGGTTTTCAGCCACACTTCAGTAGCCGTGCGGTGATTTTCTGCCAGCCACTGCCGCCATTCCAATCGGCTCGGGGGATAAAAAATAGTGAGATTTTCCATAGTTCAGAACAAAATTAGCAAATCGAGCAAACAAACAATAATTTTACTAAGCCTTCATAATCAAGGGGTTTGGATTAGGCAAAGTTGGTGAAAAAGGTTTTTTACCAAAAAGAATGTTGCAAATAGGTGTGCTTTTTTTACATTTACGCCTTCTAGCTCCAAATATAGAAAACCATCGTTGGCGGCGCAACCCTGTCTTCCTTTTCGCCGTAGTCTACATTTTACCGATGGCGCAACTTTTTAATCCAGCACATCCCGAAGCTAAGTGTCTGTTCACCTACCTAATCTGAATTTGCTCATGCGTTTACGCTACACACTGCTCTTTCTGCTAGTTTGCATCTATTTACCTTCTCAGCTTTTTGGGCAATGCCCTCCTCCGGGCTTTCCTGATTCCGGCGATAACTGTGGTGCGCCGATCATTTGTGAAAACCTCGACGGTTATTGCAACACTATCAACAACAACAACGTATCCAGGCCTTTCCCCTGTTGTCAGGGCTGGACGTTGAACAACGATGAATGGTTTGGCTTTTTTGCCGGCACCACTTCCATTTCCATCGAAGTTACCCCTTCCAACTGCGACCCCGGCGGTCAGCAGGGTCTTCAGGGCGGCATTTATGAAACCTGCCCTCCAGGTAACCCTAGCAACAACTGGTGTAACAACAACGTAATGGACACTCAATGCTCCTGCACAGAGGATCCATTCACCCTTTCGTCCAACGATTTCGTGGTAGGCCAGGTTTACTGGATTGTACTTGATGGTTGCTCCGGTAACGTTTGTGACTACTCCATCGATGTAACCAATGGCTCCACGGTACCATTCCCTCCGGATGATCCAGGCGAAATTGACGGCCCGGGGATCATTTGTCAGGGTAATGCAGGCGATTACTCCGTAGATCCGGTAGAATACGCCACAACCTACACCTGGACACTCAACCCATCCAATGCAGGAACCATTAACGGCAATGATGAGAGCATTTCCGTAACCTGGTCCAACAACTTCAGCGGTACTGCCGAGCTCTGTTTGAAAGTGGCCAATGCCTGTTACATGAATGATGATACATCCTGCATTACGGTAAATGTTCTGCCCGATCCAACAGCAACCATTTCAGGAGGGGGTGTAATTTGTGCAAATTCAGGTGGTTCTGTAGACCTCACAGTAACCCTTACCGGTGAGCCGGATTGGCGCCTGGTTTATGCCATTAATGGCGTACAGCAGCCACCAGTTGTAGTAACCAGTTCTCCGTATATCATCACAATGACCCAACCCGGTACTGTAACCCTCGTAAGCGTGGCCAGTATCGATGCAAATCCTGCATGCGGAGGAACGGTCTCTGGTTCAGCAGTAGTGACACAAGTTACTTTAAACCCAACATCTACTACAGTAGCTGCCATTTGCGGCCAAAACAACGGTTCCGTAGATTTGTCTATTTCCGGCGGCAACAACCCATATTCTTATTCCTGGTCTGGAGGTGAAACCACTCAGGACCTGAGTGGTGTACCACCCGGAACCTATACCGCCACCATTACAGACAATAATGGTTGCACTGCCACACATACTGCAACGGTCAATGACAATATTACCAACCCCAGCCTCACTGCAGTAGTAGTTAACAACACTACCTGCATAAATGGTAATGGATCCATTGACCTGAGTGTTTCCCCATCCGGAATGTACACCTACAACTGGTCAAACAGTGCCACAACCCAGGACCTGAGTAATCTCCCGCCTGGAGATTATACGGTAACTGTGACCCAGGGTGTAACCTGCTCAGCCACAGGAACTTATACTGTAGCCGACAACCCCAACAATCCTACCGTCAATTCAACCGTCACCAATACTACCTGCGATTTAGCCAATGGCAGTATCAATACTAGTGTTACTGGCGGTGTAGCCCCTTATACTTATTTGTGGGGCGGTGGTGAAACAACGCAAAACCTGAGCAACATTCCAGCCGGCAGCTACACCCTAACTGTAACAGGCGCCAATGGCTGTACCGGTACTGCCAATATTACTGTTTCCAACAACAACCCGCCCATTAACCTGTCGGCCACCACAGTAGCCAATACCACTTGTAATGGCGGCAACGGCAGCATCGACCTCTCAGCAGGTCCGGGCAACAACTATACCTACAACTGGTCTGGCGGCCAAACCACCCAGGATTTGAGCAACCTGCCTCCCGGCAACTACACTGTGACCGTTTCAGCAGGCGGTACTTGTACTGCAGAAGCTACTTATTCTGTTGCCGACAACCCGAACCTGCCCAACCCAACAGCCACACCAACCCAAACCAGCTGCGATTTCTCCAACGGTAGCATCAACGCCAGCGTTTCCGGAGGTGTTGCACCCTATACGTTCAGCTGGTCTAATGGCGCTACCACCGAAGACCTTTCCAACATACCTACCGGAAACTATGTACTTACTGTAACAGGCGCGAATGGTTGTACCCAAACCGTGAGCGTTGATGTAACCAACAACAATCCGCCTATCAACGTTACAGCAACAGCACAACCCAATACCGTGTGCAACGCTAACCCGAACGGAAGTATCGACGTGAGCGTATCTCCGGCAGGTAACTATACCTACATCTGGGATAATGGCACAACCACACAGGATTTGAGCGGCGTTGGTCCTGGTAGTTATACGTTGACGGTAAGTGCCGGCGGATCTTGTACTCAGGTAGCCACTTTCAACGTACCTGCCAACCCGAATGAGCCAAGCATTACACCATCTGTTACCAATACCTCCTGCGATTTCTCCAACGGTTCTATTAACCTGTCAGTATCTGGCGGACCAACCCCTTACACCTTCCTGTGGGGCGATGGCACCACAACTCAAAACCTGGCCAGCATCCCTGCCGGCACGTATAACGTAACGGTTACTGCAGCGAATGGCTGTACCAATGCAGCCAGTATTGTGGTATCCAACGTAAACCCGCCGCTTGATCTGACAGCCACTACCCAACCAAACACCAACTGTAACGGCAATAACAACGGCTCGATCAATCTGACAGCTACTCCAGCAGGCAACTACACCTACACTTGGTCAAATGGTACAACCACCCAGGACCTGTCTAATATTCCTGCTGGCGATTATTCTGTTACCGTAAGCGGAGGCGGCTCCTGTACCGCAGTAGCCAACTATACAGTAGATTTTGATCCAAATGAGCCTAACCTGACCGTTTCCATCGTTAATGCCAACTGCGGCCTGGCCAACGGCTCGGTTAACCTGAACGTAACCGGCGGCGTGACCCCATACACCTACAACTGGTCCAGCGGTCAAACCGTGCAAGATCTTACCGCGATCCCGGCAGGCACTTACGATGTGACGGTAACCGGCGGAAACGGATGCACCAACGTACTGTCAGCTTTTGTGAATGATGATGTCATTCCAATTAACGCAAGTGCCACGGTCATGCCCCGGACTTCCTGCCTGACCACCAACGGCAGTATCACCCTGCAATACACACCACTCTCAGCCAGCCTAGTTTGGTCAAACGGTAGTACCACTGCCAACCTGACCAACCTTTCTCCAGGCGACTATACCGTAACCATCAGTGCAGGCGGTACATGTACCGAAACAGCAACCTACACTGTTGAAGATCAACGTGAATACCCAATCATTACTGCTGAAGTACTCAATGCGGTTTGTACCCTGCCTATTGGCGAAATTGACTTGACGGTGGATTACGGTATTACGCCGTATACGTACGATTGGCAACATATTCCTGGCACCAGCAACATTCCAGACCTGTTAAACCTGCCAGCGGGCAACTATGCCGTAACGGTGACAACTGCCGTGGGTTGTACTGAAGTGCTTTTTGTGCCTATAGACAATGAAATATTGCCTGTAGAGGTGGGAGGTTTCCCATTTGACGACTTCTCCTGCACCAGCAGTAATGGCTACATCGACCTGGAAGTTACTCCTCAGGCCAATTATACTTACAATTGGGCACATATTCCGGGCCCTAACAATCCACCAGACCTCATCAACCTGAGCGCCGGAACGTACTCCGTAACAGCCACTTACGGCACCTGCAATGCCAGTGCAACTTTTGAAATTCTGGATGCTGCTGTAGCGCCTAATGTCTCCATTTCGCCTACCGCAGCCACTTGCGGCCAAAGCGATGGCTCCATTACCCTGAGTGTAAGCGGCGCCACTGCGCCATATACTTTTAACTGGCAACACATTCCAGGTCCTAACAACCCGGCCAATATCACTGGTTTGGCTCCAGGTACCTACACAGTTACAGTAACTGATTTCTTTGATTGCACCGCTACAGCATCCGCGGTAGTGGTAAACAGCACCATTGCCGTAAACATTACCGGAGTACCGAGTCCAAATACATCCTGCGCAAGTCCTAACGGCAGCCTGGATATCAGCATCAGTCCAAACAATACCTACACCTATGACTGGTCTAATATGGCTACTACCCAGGATCTGAGTGGTGTAGCGCCGGGCTTATACACGGTAACTGTAAGTGCGGGTATTGGCTGTTCTGCTTCAGCTACTTTCCAGGTAGGCAACAACACCATCAACCCAATCATCTCTCCGGCTGTTGTAGCAGCCATTTGCAGCCAGAACAACGGTAGCATTGACCTTACCATAAGCTCCGGCGTATCGCCCTACAACTTTAGCTGGTCTAACGCCGGAACTACTGAAGACCTGAATAATATCTTCCCAGGCAACTACTCGGTTACCGTAACCGATGCCAATAGCTGCACAGCCGATACCACCCTGAACGTAGCCAACAATGCGTCTACCTTCAGCCTCTCCGGTACGGCAACACCATATAGCAACTGTGCAACAGTCAACGGCGCTGTTGATCTGGTTGTTACGCCTGCCGGCCCTTACACCTATCTGTGGTCAAACGGAGAAACTACCCAGGACCTGAATAATGTTCCAGCCGGCACCTACACCGTAGAAGTAACAGAACAGGGTACCTGCGTTGCATCTGCAACCTATTTTGTACTGGACACCCGTTCTGATCCTACCTTGAACCAAAATATCGCTCCGGAACTCTGCAACCTGAACGATGCCGGTATCGACTTATCAATCCTGGGCGGTGTTGGACCGTTTACATTTAGCTGGTCAAGCGGGCAAAGCACAGAGGATCTTTCCGGTATTGGCGGTGGCTCATACGATGTAACAGTTACCGGCTCCAATAACTGTACCGCTACAGCCAGTTTGTTGGTTCCGGAAAACGACCTCAGTTTTGCCCTTTCTGCCAATGAAACCCCGAATAGTTCCTGTGTGGTGCTCAATGGAGCTATTGATCTGGACATCTCTCCGGCAGTACCTTCCGGCGGACCAGGCTACACCTATAGCTGGTCTGGCGGCCAGTCTACCCAGGATTTAAGTGGCATTCCGGCAGGCACTTATGAGATTACAGTTAGCGCAGGCGGCACCTGTACAAACACAGCCGTTTATGTAGTTGCCGATGATGCAGGTTCTCCAAGCATCGCCGAAAGTGTAAACCAGGCATTATGCGGACAGAGCAGCGGTAGCATCAATATTTCCATAAACGGAGGTACCAGCCCATACACCTATCAGTGGTCAAATGCTTCTACGGATGAAGATCTGAGCGATATCCCTGCCGGCAACTATGCTGTGACGGTTGTTGCTGCCAATGGCTGCCAGGTAACGGAATCCTTTACGGTAATTGATGGCGTAATCACCCCTACCCTCTCCGGTATTCCTCAGCCCAATACCGCTTGCGTTGGACCAAATGGTAGTGTGAACCTGAGTATTTCTCCAGCTTCCCTGAACTACACTATTCAGTGGTCAAATGGCGCTACAACACAGAATCTGGACAACCTCACTGCCGGAACTTACACAGTAGTGGTAAACGGTGGCGGTGCATGTACAGCCTCTGCTGTGTACAACGTGGCCAACAACACCACGGGTGTAGTGGTTAGCGGCACTGACGTAGATATTCTTTGCTTTGGCGACAACACTGGCGCCATCAACCTCAACACCAGCGGAGGCACCCAGCCATTTACCTTTAACTGGTCGCCTAACCTGGGCAACATCGAAGACCCGGGCAGCCTGGTAGCCGGTAACTATGGCGTAACGATTACCGATGCCGTGGGTTGTACCGCTACCGCCAGCTTCCTGATCAGTCAGCCCGCAGCTGCCGTGCAAACAGCCTGCACTGCCCTTACAGAGGTGTCGCAACCTGGTTCAACTGATGGTACCGGCCAGGTGCAGATCAGTGGCGGCGTAGCGCCGTACACCGTACTTTGGAGTCCGGGCGGTACGCAGAACAACGTACCAGCAGGCGTTTTCCCACTCAACAACCTGGGCGTTGGCAGTTATGATGTAACTGTAACAGATGCCAATGGCTGCACTGCAGATTGCGGATTCTCCATCCTGCTTACTCCTTGCGTTACAGCGCTCGGATCAATGGGCGATGCAAGTCTTGCGCTTTGCGGAACAGGTTGTATCACAGCCAATTATGATGCTCTGGGGCAATTCCTGGATCCAAACGATTTGCTGCAATTTGTGCTGCACACCGGATCAGGAGCTACCATAGTAAATGAAATAGCCCGAAACAGCACACCTACGTTCTGTTTCAATCCGGCTAAAATGACTTATGGTACCACTTATTATGTTTCGGCAATAGCCGGCAATAATGATGGTACGGGCAATGTGAATCTGGCGCATTACTGCACCGTCATTTCAACCGGCACACCAATTGTCTTCTACGAAAAACCGGTAGCCGCTGCAGCCGCTGCAGAACCAATTACCTGTGTAACACTTCAGGTAGGTATAGCGGGCAGCTCCAGCATGCCTAACTCAACCTTCCTGTGGGCTACCACAAACGGCACCATTGTCGGCAATAACAACCAGGCAAACATTCAGGCAAACGAGGCCGGTGATTACACCCTGATAGTAGAGGCTAATGGCTGTAAAGACACAACTTCCGCCGAAGTGCTGGATATCCGTAACGACCCTGTGGCTGAAATCCTGGCTAGTCCGGACGATATCCTCGACTGTGTGATTGACGAAATCATTCTGGCGGGCGAGGTAAAAGGCTCAGGCAATGTTAACGCTATTTGGTACGATCAGGCAGGCAATACCTACCCTGGTGGAACGGTGTTGCAAATTGACGACCCCGGCACTTACTGGTTTGCCATTGTAGATACCGTAACCTTCTGTACTGACACAGCAAGCATTGTCATCGGGGAGAACCAGATCTACCCGCCGTTGTTTATCAATCCGCCGGCAGTGCTGACCTGCTCCATTGGCTCGGTAACCCTTTCCGGCGGCTCACCGATTAACGGCATTGATTTTACCTGGGCTACTATCAACGGCCAGGATACTGTGTTCATTGGCAATGGTTCCAGCGTAAGCGTTAATCAGCCCAGCACTTACTATTTGCTTGGGGTTGATCCGGTGAATGGCTGTAACAACATCATGAGTGTGGTGGTCATTGCCGACCAAACCTTCCCCACTGCTGAAGCCGGTAATCCGTTCAGCATGGATTGCTTTGGAGAAACAGCAACCCTTACCGGCTCGGCAACAGGTGGTACGGGCGCCTTAACGTATGCTTGGACAACCAATGGAGGCGCCTTTGTAACAGGAATAAACACTCCAACACCAACCATCAGCGAACCCGGCACCTATACCCTGCTGGTAACCGCTACAGGTAATGGCTGTTCTGATACCGATGTAGTGGTTATTGCGCCCAATGAGCCACGGGCACTTGCTACTGTAGACAATCCTGCCTGCGTAGGTCAGCCCGGAACCATCCTGGTTGATCCGGTGGAAGGCGCCAAACCGCCTATTACCTACACGCTTACCGGCGGACCACATAGTCAAACCGGCAACTTCTTCAGCAACCTGGCGCCAGGCAACTATTCCATCCAGGTGGTAGATGCCGATGGATGTTCCACCGTGGTGAATGCCACCGTGATCCAGCCGCCAGTATTCGAGGTTACGGTGGATCCTTTGGTTACTGTACAACTTGGCGACAGCTATCAGGTAGATGCTACGGTAAATGTACCGGAAACAGAAATTGCTTCCGTAACCTGGTCACCTCCTACCTGGCTGAGTTGCGATACTTGCCTGAGTACCAGCATTGTAACCCCGCTGCAAAGTCAGCAATACAAAATCCTGGTTGTAACCAAAGAAGGATGTAAAGATGATGCAGCACTGCAACTGCGGGTGAACCGCCAGGTTAAAGTGTACATTCCAAACATCTTCTCTCCTAACGATGATGGAGACAACGACTGGTTCACTGTGTATGCCGATATCAAAGGGGTTAAGCAAATCAAACAATTCCAGATTTTCGACCGCTGGGGCGAACAGGTATTCCAGCGCGAGAACTTCCAGCCTAATGATCCAACACTAGGCTGGGACGGACGATTCCGCGGCCAGGAAATGAACCCGGCAGTATTTGTGTACTACGCCATTGTGGAGTTCATTGATGGTCAGGAAGTACTATTTAAAGGCGACGTGACGCTGAAACGATAAGCTTTTTACCATAACATACGGGGGCATGGAGCGCAACGCTTCATGCCCCCGTTTTTTTTGTGGCGTGGAATGCTGTCAAAAAAATCGCCGATTATTCGGAACATTGCAGGGTGTAACAGATCCTGACTCATTTTACTGTACCACCTATGAACCTGTTAAATCGAAACCTGCTTTGGATAGTGGGACTGGCAGCATTGGCGGCTGTAGTGTATTATTTCGCTGATATTGTATCCTATATCCTGTTGGCCTGGGTGCTGTCTATGCTGGGCAGACCGCTGGTAATTTTTTACCGCAAACACATCAAGATGGGAAAATACCGCATGGGCCCTACCAGTGCGGCTATTTTGACCATTCTGAGTTTTTATGCCCTGATCACAGGTTTATTGCTGATTTTCATTCCCACTATTGTTGCACAGGCGCGAAACCTAAGCACTGTGGACTATCAGGCTCTTGGCGAAAAACTTCGCCCGATGTTTTACCATTTGGATGCCCAAATGCATCAGGTAGGCATCCTTGATGCAGGAGAATCGCTGGCTACCAAAACACAGGAGGCCCTCAGCAACTGGTTTAAACCAACTCTGGTAGGCGATTTCATCGGACAGTTTTTAGGAGTAGCCGGGAATGTGGTGGTCACTTTTGCCTCAGTTACCTTCATTTTATTCTTTTTCCTGCAAGACAATAAGTTGTTTACCGACATCATGCATGCCATTGTACCGGATGGGCAGGAGCAAAAAGTGCAAACCGCGGTGGTGGAATCAAGCGATTTATTGACCAGATATATCCAGGGCTTACTCATCCAGTTAGTTGTTTTTGCCATACTCACCACCCTGATTTTATGGGTATTGGGAATAGACAATGCCCTGCTGATTGGTTCTTTCGGCGGCATTTTCAACGTGATTCCTTATGTTGGACCTATACTTGGGATGACTTTTGGGGGATTTATTACATTGTCTTCAAACCTTTCTGCCGACTTCTCTGTCATTTTGCCCATGCTCGTTAAAGTGGCCGCCGCGTTTATGGTTGTTCAGGCGATAGATAACAACTTTGTTGGCCCACTGATAATGTCAAAAAGCGTTCAGGCACATCCACTGGAGATATTTATTGTTACCCTTGCTGCAGCCAAAATGGGCGGCGTAGTAGGCATGGTGATCGGAATTCCGGTTTACACCGTATTGCGGGTTATTGCACGGAATTTTTTCAGCCACTTCAAAATCGTCCAACGGCTTACCGACCATCTCGACGAAGAGAAAACATCCAGTTAAGGCCTTGGACTGTCAATCTGGCACGCTTTGATACAAGGCACGAAAGTTGAACATCAAACTAACAAATCCTGAAAGCTTAGCTCCTTTCGGGAGGCAATACAATGCCATTAAGATGAAAAACCCGTTTAAAAAAATATTAGACATGAAGGACAAAGCGACGGATGCTCCGGAGCAGGAGGCTATCGAAAATCCCATCGAAAACACTGAAAATCAAACAGATAACCAAAATTTCGGCGACAATCCGGAATCCAGTGTTGTGCAGGAATTGCAAAAACAACTGGAGGAGAGCCGCAACAAATACCTCTACCTGTTCTCAGATTATGAAACCCTGAAGCGCAATGCCGCAAGGGAACGCCTGGAGCTGATCAGCACGGCAGGTCGCGACATCATGTCAGCTATGCTGCCGATTTTGGACGATTTTGACAGAGCCGCCAAAAACAACGCCCTGACTGAAGGCACCGCACTAATTCACCAAAAACTGACTCACACACTTAAAAGTAAAGGGTTGAGCTCACTGGAAGCCAAAGCCGGCGACGACTTTGACCCGGACCAACACGAAGCTGTGGCGGAAATACCGGTCCCTTCAGATGATGCCAAAGGTAAAATTGTGGATATCCTGGAACAAGGCTACACGCTGGGAGGCAAAATCATCCGGCATGCCAAAGTGGTGGTTGGGAAATAAAGGGTTTGATGGGTTTGATGGGTTTGATGTATCCCGGAATGATATTCCGGGAAAATGTTCGAGGTTTGATGAAAGCCAAATTATAATTTCTTTACAATGGCAAAACGCGATTATTACGAAGTGCTCGGTGTTCCGAAAAACGCGGGCGCTGACGACATAAAGAAAGCCTATCGGAAAAAGGCGCTGGAGTTTCACCCTGACCGAAACCCGGGCGATAAAGCTGCGGAAGAAAAGTTTAAAGAAGCGGCTGAAGCCTATGATGTCCTGAGCGATGCTGATAAAAAGGCGCGGTACGACCGCTATGGTCATGCCGGTATGGAAGGAATGGGTGGCGGCCCGGGAGGCAACTTCCAGGGCATGGATATGGACGAGATCCTGCGTCGTTTTGGTTTCGATACTGACGATATTTTTGGAGAATTCTTTGGTGGCGGCGGTCGCAGAGGCGGTGGCGCGCGCGGGGGTCGTGCACGTGGAGAGCGCGGCAGCAACCTGCGCATCAAGGTAAAAATGACACTGGAAGAGATTGCCACCGGCGTAAACAAGAAAATTAAGGTCCGCAAACAGGTAGCCTGCAATACCTGCAACGGAAGCGGCGCCCGCGATGCCAGCAGCGTTGATACCTGCGGTACCTGCCGCGGCTCTGGCGTAGTGAATCAGGTGCGTCAAACCCCATTCGGTATGATGCAGACCGCCGTTACCTGCCCTACCTGTAATGGCGCCGGACAAACCATCAAATCTCCTTGCACTGTTTGCAAAGGCGATGGACGGGTGTTTGGCGAAGAAACCATTGATGTGGATATCCCGGCAGGCGTAAATGAAGGCATCCAGCTCAGCGTGAACGGCAGGGGTAATGCCGGCGCAAAAGGCGGCCCGGCGGGCGACCTGCTCATTGCCATTGAAGAAACGCCACACGATGAACTGACCCGCGAGGGCAACAACATCGTGTACGAACTTTACCTCAACTTCGCGGATGCCGCCCTGGGCGCCAAAGTAGATGTACCTACCCTCGACGGTAAAGCGCGCATCACCATCCCTGCTGGTACACAAGCCGGGAAAGTATTCCGACTGAAAGACAAGGGCTTACCGGCCCTTCAGAGCTATGGCCGTGGCGACCAACTGGTACACGTAAATGTTTGGACGCCCAAAAAACTAAACGACGAAGAACGCCGCATGCTGGAAAAGCTGCGCGACATGCCGAACCTGCAACCTAATCCCGGCAAGGAGGAAAAAGGATTTTTTGATCGGGTGCGGGATATGTTTGAGTGAGTTGGAGGGTTATTTAGGGGTCATTTAGGGGGACATTTAAGGGTCATTTAGGGGTCATTTAGGAGGTCATTTAGGAGGTCATTTAGGGGGACATTTAAGGGTCATTTAGGAGGTCATTTTGACTGAGAACTTCCTAAATGACCTTACTAATTTCACTAATCAATGTCTATCTGATTGCCACGAAATAGCCATCCAAATATCCTAAAATGACCATCCAAATGACCTTATAAATGACTCCTAAATGACCTTATAAATGACTCCTAAATACCCCTTAAATGACCCCAAATGACTTAAATTCTTACCTTTGCCGGCATGATTAGACGTCTTTTGCCGGTTTCGGCGCTTTTCAGTGTTATTTTTCTACTGGCGGCTGGCGATAACCACCCGTTTGCCAATTTATCCAAATCTGCTGACCTTAAGGAGCAACAGTGGGTGGACTCCGTTTTCAATGCCCTTTCGGAGGATGAACGCCTGGGACAGCTCTATATGCTGCGTGCGCATGCCGACAAGGATACGGCCTATGAACGGCAACTGGAGGATTTGATACGCAAATTCAAGCCGGGCGGCCTCTGTTTTTTCAACCCAACCTTTGCCGGCACCGTTGAAAAGCATGCCGAACTGAGCAACCGCTATCAGACGGCCAGCCCCACCGTGCCGCTGATGATTGGGATGGATTTCGAAAATGGCGTGGGGATGCGTTACAAAGGGAACGCCATTTCTTTCCCCAGGGCCATGATGCTGGGCGCCGTTCCAGACAACCGGTTGATGTACGAAATGGGTCGGGAAATAGCCCGGCAGTGTCGCCGAATGGGCGTACACGTCAATTTTGCTCCGGTGGCCGATATCAATAACAACCCGCGCAACCCTGTGATCGGGGAGCGCAGTTACGGCGAAGACCGTCATAATGTGGCTGCAAAAGCCTTCCAGTACATGTCGGGGTTGCAGGATGGCGGAGTAATGGCCAGCGTAAAACACTTCCCCGGGCACGGAGACACCGATATGGACTCCCATTTTGATCTGCCAAGTATTCCGTTTAACCGGGCACGGCTCGACAGTCTGGAACTGTACCCTTTCAAAATGCTGGCTAAAAACGGAGTAGGCTCCGTGATGGTTGGTCACCTGCAGGTCAATGCACTGGATAACCGGCCCAACCGACCCACCACCCTGAGCAGGCCCGTGGTAACAGACCTGATCCGGAAAGAAATGGGCTATGAGGGACTTATTTTCACCGATGCCATGGAAATGGAAGGAGTGAAAAAGTTTTACCCCGACGGAAAGGCAGATGTAGAAGCACTTCTGGCCGGGAACGACATCATTTTGCTGCCCGTTGACGTGGAAGTGGGTTTAAAAGCTGTGAAAGAAGCCCTGGCTAATGGCGTTTTGAAAAGGGAACAACTTTGGGAAAGTGTAAAACGCATCCTGCGCGCCAAATACCGCCTTGGCATCACCACCCCTCAACGCGTAGACCTCAACAACCTGCGTCGCGACCTGAACACACCGGAAGCAATCGCGTTGAAACACCGCATG
Source organism: Saprospiraceae bacterium (assembly GCA_035299505.1). Lineage (GTDB taxonomy): Bacteria > Bacteroidota > Bacteroidia > Chitinophagales > Saprospiraceae > M3007. The sequence continues at coordinate 17,186 of DATGWL010000125.1, forward strand.
GTGGGCAGTGCGCTTACCCTGGTGAAAGACGAAAAAAACCTCATGGGTTTTCCCAATCTGGAACACCAGAAACTGGCAACCCTCATTATTGGCGATACCACCCGCACCATTTTCCAAACTTATTGCGGCTATTACGCCCCCATGAAGCATTTCAATGTGCCGAAGGAAGTGGTGGATTCCCTCCACAGTCGCATACTGGACAGCCTGAAACAGTTTGATGTGGTGCTGGTAGGCATGGCCGGGTACCGAACTACCCCCAAGCCGCCCAAATCTGTTCCCAATCCATCGCCCGGGGATACGCTCTACGGACTTACCCAAAGCGGACTGGATTTTTTGAACAAACTGAACAAGCAGCAAACCATTGCCCTCACGGTGTTTGGCAATCCGTACAGCTACCGCTGGATGGATGAGCCGCCACTGTTGTTACAAGCCTTTACAGAAGACCCTATGGCACAGCAGCTGGCCGCCCAGAGCCTTTTTGGCGCGCACGATGTGAATGGTTTTCTGCCGGTTACGTCTACAGATTGGGCTTGTTTCGGGCAAGGCCTCAAAAAAGTTTTCCTGCAAAAACGAATGGGCTATGCCCCGCCGGAAACGGTTGGTATGAGTACGGATAGTCTGGCCCTGATGGATGGTATAGTGGCAGAAATGATCAATACCGGCGCCACCCCGGGCTGCCAAATCCTGGTGGCCCGTAACAACAAAGTGGTTTGGCAAAAAGCGTACGGCCACTACACCTATGAATTGAAAGAGCCGGTAACCAACGAAAGTATTTACGACCTGGCATCTGTGACCAAAGTGGCGGTCAGTACCATTTCCGTGATGCGATTAGTAGATAACGGGCAATTGAAATTAGACAACCGGATGTCGGGCTATGTGCATGAATTGAGTGCTACCAATAAAAAAGACCTCACCGTGCGGGAAATACTGGCGCACCATGCCGGATTACAGCCCTGGATACCGTTTTACCAGCAAACCCTGACGACCGACAAGTTGCCATCGCCAAATATTTACAGTACCACTGCCAAATCTGGATTTACCATCCCTGTGGCAAAGGATATGTACATGGAAAATGCCTGGGCAGACAGTGTTTGGCAACAAATTTTCCGCTCTTCACTGACCGGAAATAAACAATACAAATACTCAGACCTGGGACTTTACCTCACTGCCAGGGCCATTCAGCACCTGACGGGCAAAGGGGTAGACCAATATGCGGACCTGGAATATTACCGCCCGCTGGGCTTGAGTACCACTACCTTCAATCCCTGGAAAAAAGGCCTCACCCTTCGTTGTGTGCCTACAGAAGAAGATGCCTATTTCCGCAAACAACGTATTCAGGGTTATGTGCACGATATGGGAGCGGCCATGCTGGGCGGCGTGAGCGGCCATGCCGGTTTGTTTTCCAATGCCAACGATCTGGCCAAGATTTTTCAGATGTTGCTGAACGGCGGTAATTATGGCGGGC
>DATGWL010000126.1:0-17870 GCA_035299505.1 Saprospiraceae bacterium
TCCTTCTGAAACTTTTCATGAGATTATATACGGGAAATCCGAACGCGGCGCAAACGAGCGCCGCGTTTTTTTTGTTTTAGAACGCGGGGGAACGCGGATTTTTTTGGAACGCGGATGACGCGGATGACGCGGATTTTTTTGATGCTGCCTTCGGCAGCTAGTTTATGCCTGCCAATAACATCTGTGTAAAATCTGTGCGAAACCTACATCTGTGTAAAATCTGTGCCCATAATCTGTGTAGAATCTGTGCGAAACCTACATCTATGTAAAATCTGTGCCCATAATCTGTGTGAAATCTGTGCGAAACCTACTCCGCACAAACCTCAAACCCAACGCCTCTGCGAAAATCTGCGCCCCCCTCTCCCCCCATTACTTCATCACTTCCTCTATCACTTTTCCTGTAGTCCCATTCGGCTCCATGATGCGTAGAATAGCCGCCAGAGTAGGTGCTATATCCGTGATACTCACAGGTTTGTGCGATTCTCCCGGCTGAATACGCCAGCCATACCAGAGTAAAGGCACATGGGTATCGTACGGATATGGTGAACCATGCGTTGTACCACCCTTACCGAAATACTTGTCATCCGCATGCCAGGCCGGGTCCAGATGATACAATATATTTCCGGAGCGTCGAGGATGTATGCCTCTCCGTATCTCGCTGACAAACGGATACTCAGCCGGCAACAAATCAACTTCCTGCCGCAATAGCGCATCGTACACCCCTGGCATACCGCGCAGCATATCCGTAATAGCATGGGCCACTTCTTCGGGCGATTGATTCAGGTCTGCAATAGCCTCCCAGTTGAGCCAGATTTGCTGATTCTCCACCGCCTTGATAAAATCGCCGGCGCCAAACTGGTTGGCCAGGCCCTTCTCCAGCTCATCCTCCAGCACACTTTCCGCAAACACCCCTGCCGGAATACGCAATTTATTCAGGTGCAAAGGGGTTTCCGCGCCACCGTGATCGGCAGTGAGGAATACCAGCACATTATTTTTCCCAAATTTCCGGTCCAGGTAATCCAGCAAACGGGCCAACTCTTTATCCATTCGCACGTACATATCTTCGGTTTCCTGCGCATGAATACCAAACTGGTGCGCACAATAATCCGTTGCCGAATAGCTGATGCACAGAAAATCCGGATTTTCATCATCCCCCAATTGCAAACCCTCAATGGTACGCATCGCAAAATTGGTGACCAGCGTGTTGCCATACGGCGTATATCGAAGTAGCCCATAGCCGCCACTTGCCCGCGCCGCAGCAAAATCATGCGGAAAACCGGAGGTCATCGAGCCGTACGCACCCGGATAATTCCAATCTGCAAAGCTCTCCGTAGGCGCATGGCCCATTTCCCAGGTTTTGTTCAAAAAAGTATCCGGCCAACGACGTGCATTGTACTCGCGTACCCATTGCGGCAACCCCATGGAATCCGGGTAATAGGAAGAAGTGATCCAGTTGCCGGAGGCATCGTCAAACCAATAACAGGCATTGGGGATATGGCCGCCCGGCAAAATAGCACCCCGGTCTTTCAAACAAACCGACGCCACCTTGGATCGGAAATTATTGCTCAGGCGGAGCTCATCCGTAATGGTACTACTCAGCATAGACGCCGGCGAATGCTGCCCCGTGGCTGGTTTGGATTTGGCATTCCCCCCCACCAGTTTAAAGTTTTTATCCTCAGTGCAATAACGCTTGGCGCCCCACTCTGGGTCGTACCAATCGTTGCCGATAACACCATTTACTGCGGGTGTTGTGCCGGTGTAGATGGCGGCATGCCCGGGCCCGGTATAGGTTGGCACGTAATTAAAATGAGTGTTTTCGCAGGAAAATCCGCCATCCAGCAAGCGGTTAAAACCTCCCTGTCCGTAATGTTTATGGTACCGGTAGAGATAATCATAACGCATTTGATCCACCACTATACCCACTACCAGTTTCGGGCGGGCCTGAACGGCTTTTTGTGCAATTGCCATCACGCACCCAACCAAAAGGGCAGAGGCAACCAATAGTAACTTTCTCATAGTCAAGGTATTAAAATGATTTCTGTCCATTCCGGACGGCCGGTGTATATAACAGGGTTTGAGGCTGCGAAGGTCGGAAAAACCCGGCCCCCCGCAGGTGAAAATTATGTTAAAAAGCGGAGACAGACCAAACGTCGCAATCCGGCAGCCCGTAACCCGGATATTCACCTTAAACGATACTTAACATGAAACACTACTTAGTCATTGCCCTGTTTTTCAACTTTTCCCCCGGTACATCCTTCGCACAATTGAGTTCCTGGTTTCACGATCTGAAAGGCTGCTGGCTGGAAGATGGCCGAAAAACCGCCTCGTTTACCCTTTGGGAGCTGGCTGATGATCAAACCATTCAAAACAGCACCTACAGCTTGCTTTGCGGAGATACCATCTTGCTTTACACCCAAACCGTTCATTTTTCAGAAAAGCAGGCGACATTGGATCTGTACGCTGATGGGAAAACCCAATATTTCCAACTGGTGTCTTCGCACACGAACACCCTGATTTGGAAAAACATGACCTCCAACGCGCTCCCGCTAGAACTTCGTTGGACGCTCACATATGGAAAATATCTGCGCATGAGTACCGACAACCAGGAAAAAGAATTTACCAAGGCCAAGCAAAAAGACCAATCCTTGCACTGGACCTTTGGGGCAGCACTGGGTGGAAACATAAGCAACTATGCACATGCTATTACTTCCAACCATTTTTTGACGAGGAACAATATTGCTTTGGGAGAGGGCCAAACTGGCATGTTGGGCGGTTTGGATTTTTCCTTTCAGTTCAACCTTCACTCTCCTGTCAGAAGAGCGGGGTTAAGCGCAGAGTTGGGCCTGATCCAACGAAATATTGGCATTAAAGGATCTTTTTTCAGCAAACAGGCTGTGAATAACAGAGAAGGATATTACCGGACAAATAATCTTTGTGCTGCACTTATACCAACGTTTTATCTGGACAAACACCATCGTTTAGCCTTGCAAACCGGATTCTATGGAGCACTGTTACATCGGGTGCAGTTTATTGGTCGCTCAAGCACTTCTGCAAAGGATTTAAACGAAAAAGCATTACATAACCCGGAAAACGATATTGATTTGGAACGAGGGGTGCTGGTTGGATTCCGGTACAAGATGATACAAACCGGAATGCTCAAACCTCAATTATTTATGCGTTATTACCATGGCATAAACAGCACACATGTGCGCGCGTTTACCCTCGGCCTGGCAACAGATTTTCAAATCCGTTGAAAAATTGCGCAAAAAAGTGACCTTTGTGGGGAGTCGAATAACACCATTTAACGCGATATGACTGAAGACGAACCGATCAGCCCTGATTTTACCGAAAATCAAGAAGCCCCCACGCCCCCTGCCCCCTCGCTGGATGTAGACCCCGTTATGCTGCGCGCCGAGCGGGTGAAAGCCGAAATCGGACAGGTTATTGTAGGGCAGGAAGACATGCTGGAATTACTGTTGGTGGCCCTGTTCACCGGCGGCCACGTATTGCTGGAGGGCGTTCCTGGCATTGCCAAAACCCTGACAGCCAAGCTGTTAGCCCGCACCCTGCACACAGAATTCAGCCGCATTCAGTTCACCCCAGATCTGATGCCGGCCGATGTGGTGGGCACTTCAGTCTTCAATATGAAGACATCGGACTTTACCTTTAAATCCGGCCCTATATTTTCCAATATTGTGCTGATTGACGAGATCAACCGCTCTCCGGCCAAAACCCAGGCCTCCTTGTTTGAGGTAATGGAAGAAAGGCAGGTAACGGTAGACGGCGTTACCTATCCGATGTCGGCGCCATTTATGGTGGTGGCTACGCAAAATCCCATTGAGCAGGAAGGCACCTACAAACTTCCAGAAGCTCAGCTCGACCGCTTTTTGTTCAAAATCATTCTCTCTTATCCGAGTCTGGAGGAAGAACAATCCATCCTGCGCAGATTCCGGAACGACTTCAACGGTACACTCCGCGAAACCGTGAATGCCGTATTGACACCTGTCGATATTGCTGAATGTCAACGTATTATCGAAGAGGTGTACATCCGCGAAGAGCTGCTTGACTACATTGCCGCCATTGTGCACAACACCCGCAGCAATGCCGATTTGTTCCTGGGCGCCAGTCCGCGGGCCTCACTTTCGCTGATGAAAGCCTCCAAGGCGGTAGCGGCCATGGCCGGCCGTAATTTTGTTACCCCCGACGATATTCGTTATGTAGTTTACCCTACCCTCAACCACCGCGTAATCCTCACCCCGGAACGGGAAATGGAAGGTTACACCACGCGTGAGGTACTGGATGAGATTGTGAAAAAGATTGAGGTGCCGAGGTAGGCAACCTTCAAAATTAGCATAATTTTTGATAGTGAATTATTTCCTCCCTAAAATCAATTTGAGCATCACAATAATCTTCACCCGACTTGTCCAAGTTATTTTCGTTCACCAAGTACAATCATCAAAAATTTAATTAACATGCCATACTATATTCATTTTTGCAAAAAATTCAATGAAAACATTGCAGGATATACTAATCAAGAAGATAATATTAAAAACAGATTAGAACAAATAAAGAAGCGAAATACTTTGAAGGGAGCATCTGGATCATTAGATGCTTACCCAGGAGGTATTGCTGTACTAAATATATTAGGGGCATTGACCTGCAGGACTATTATCCAAGAAAAAGAAATTACTATTGAATCAGAAACAATCAAAGTATTATTTATAAGAGAATTTATACCTAAAAGTGGCTTAGATTATTTTTGGCCCAAAATAAAAAAATCTATTTCAAACAAATTATGGCTAGAACAAAACCCTTTATCTCCTGAAGACGAACAAACCTTTATCATAGATTATAAAGAGAAACATCTAAACCGCAGTTTTGAAAAACTACCAGAACTACCAGAATTGTATGCTAACTGGCCTGTCTCATTTCAACTAGATATAAAATTTGACATATATGAAGAGGAAGAGTGGGTAAACTACACATTTAATCCTTCTGAAAGAGATGGTTTAAATGAGAAAGATATAGAGCTGTTTAGAATAATGATTTACTCTGTCAGTCATGGAGTAAATACTCATAACTTAACCATTAAAGAGGAAAATAAAGAGGCCAATTTATTTTCATGTATCCACAATGAATCCAATGTAGGAATATTATATATCAAGCCAAAAGTTTTGAGAAATGACATATTTATTATCTGCGATGGAGCACATACAGTTATACAACAAAATCGCTGGACAAAGGCGCTTGAAATAAATCGAAATAGACCTGACAAGTATAAATCTTTTGAAGATATTGGACTAGAAACACTTAGAGCCTATTCTAAATCTGCTCTTAAAGATCGTGATTTATGGTATGCCATTCTTCAAAAAAATGGACAAAAAAGCAACTTTTCGTTAATGCCCGAGCAAGTAGCATTCTTACGAGAGTTTTCGTTCCCATCATATATAAATGGGCAAGCTGGCAGCGGTAAATCAACAATGCTTTGCTATATATTTGCATATGCTTTTTTAAACCAATACATAAATGAATTACCTGGAGATATACTTTTTATAACAGAAAATGAAAACTTATTAAACAGTACCAAATCTAATGTCCGTGATTTGCTTAGATACAATAATGAATTTGCAGGAATTGAACCAGAAGAGATAATAAAAATTGACAATCAGTTTATTTCATTTAAAGATCTTTTGATAAATCAGTCCAGTAAAAACCCTAAATTTAATCATAAAAACTATTTAAGCTTTCGGGTATTTAAAGAAAAGTACGAAAAATCCAATATTCCTTCCTCGATTAAAAGCAAACTATCAGCTGAGACATGCTGGCTAGCAATTTCAACTTATATTTACGGTTATCATGAAGATATAATAATTGACAACATTGATAAATATGAGGAAATTCCTTCAAAGTTTAGAGTATTAGACAATATTATATTCTCCGAAATATGCAAAAACATACTTCCATTCTATAATCAACTCATAGAAAATGGATACTGGGACAAATTGACACTAATTAAATATTTATATGAAAGTTCAGAAGTTTCAAAAGGCAATTACTCCCTTATTGTATGTGACGAAGCACAAGATTTCAGTCGAGTTGAATTGCGTTTTATTTTAAATTTGTCAAAATACACGCTCTATGACCCAAGTAATTACGCACATGCTCAGTTCCCAGTAGTGTTTGCAGGAGACGCATTGCAAACAGTTAACCCTACTGGCTTTAGAATGGATAGATTAAGAGATCTCTTTTATAATGAATTAACTGGACTAGGGTATAATGAAAATGTAAAAATTTTTATACCAAGATATAATTACAGGTCTGCAGAGCCCATTGTAAACCTTGCAAATGCAATTCAAGAATTTAGAATAACAGTACTTTCAGCTGAAAAAGTTGAAGCTCAAAGGGCTAAAAGGAAAAAACATATAGGAAAAAATTCATACATGTTTTTTTCTACATCATGGTTAGATAAATTCGAGAATAAAGATACATTTAAATCAATTTTCGAGCATAAAGTTTTTATTATTCCAGTTGATATTAATGGGGAAGAGGATTACAAGCAAAAAAATTTATTAATTAAGACATTTTTAAATGTAAAAAGTTCAGTAGATGCAAAAGGAGTTGAGTACCCACAAGTTGTAGTATATGGTTTTGGAGATTATTACAATTCAAAGTTTGGACCTTTAACATGGCGTGAACCTAGTACTACTACCTTATTTGAGAATCAATTCTTTTTTAACAAACTTTATGTTGCTGTTACAAGAGCTCAAAATGAGATAATTTTTATAGATACTGAAAAAGGTATTGAAGAATTCTGGAAACCATTAGTTGCTCAATTTAAAACCATAGAAGAAAACTGTATTTGGAATGCCAACTCCTTTAGTAATGTAATTGAAAGCACGAAAGAAGATTCAAAATATAACGCAGAACGAGATAAAGAGCAAGGACTAATTGATAAGAACTCATCCAGATTAAAAATTGCATCTGATGTATTTTATAATATTGGTGACAATATTCAATATTATGAATGTAGAGCTTGGTCAGAAAAATTTAACGGAAACCTAATCAAGGCAGCTGATTATTTTGAAAAATCCTTGAACTATAAAGAACAAGCAAATTGCCTATGGGAAATAAAAAAATGGGAAAACTTCAGAATGGCTGCGTCTAAACTATCTGGAGATCAAATCGAAGCCCAAATTCTTATTGCAAGATTTATGGAATCGGAAAACGGGGTTTGGGATAAGACTGAAGTTAATAAAGCATTTTTCTTAAGAGATAAATTTTATCATATCTTAAAGGATATTGATTGGAGAGATGAATTCATCTATAATCTTATAACATTTTCACAAAATGAAGAATATAGTATTTTTAAAAGGGACTTAGTCTATATCTTAGAATCAATTGCACTTGAGCATGAGTCCAACGTATGGGATTTTGTAGGACTATTGTATTATCAATTGAGACAATTCCATAAGGCTGTAGAAACATGGGACAAGATCAAAGAATTAAACCATAAACAAGAAGCTAATTATTACAGAGCTAGTATAGAAATTGCTCAACAAGGTGACAACTATGAAAAACAAATTATTTTCATGGGAAGGCTTCAAGAACACACAGAATTAACAAAGGAAGAAAAAATAAGAATTTCAAAAGAAATAATAACTCTTTTCAATGATAAAATAGAAAAAAATAAAATGGATGACACATATAGGTATATGTTACTCCATGTACTAAAAGCATATTTTATCAGAAACGAAAAACAATCAATTCTAGAGATAGCTGCATTGCTTGAATTAAGCAACGACATTTTGGCGGACAAAGTGGATACTTATGAATATCTAATTATTAATACTGATGATCCAATTTTAAAATCTTTTGCAGAAGAACGTTATTTAAAAAACAGGTTGTATTTAGAGGAATCTCAATCCACCAATAAGATAAATTATGAGAAATTTATTTTTGAAATAAATTCAAAAATGACCGAACTTAATCTCAGTTCCAATTGGAGCCTTGAAGAAATTAGGGAACTTCCAACTATCCCAATCTTCAAGAAGCCAGGGCTGCATTTTACAAATTTCAAGGTTCAAAATTTTAAAAAGTTTTCAAATCTTGAAATAAAAAACATAGGTCAATTCAATTTAATATTAGGCGATAATAATGTGGGTAAAACATCATTACTAGAAGCCCTAACATTTGCAACAGAACCAGATCTTATGTTTTCCCGGCTTTTTTATATTGATATGCAAAGAAAAAACTCAAACTCGCTAGATATTGAGAACTCCATTTTAAGCAACTTTTTTAATGATCCGGAGAAACAAGAAATTATTTTTAGATTAGGTGAAAAAAGAAGGAATTTAGAGTATTTGTTAACCTTTCCAACATTAGAAACCTTAGGAAAATTCTATTCTCAACCTAACCCAAACCCAAATAACTATATTATTTTAAAGCTACAACAAGAGGTTTTAAACTCTAATCATTTTAGTCAGCCGGCTTCTATTATATTTCCAAGAGTGAGTAGCAGCTCTAACAGTTTCATAAGTCCATCTTTTATCCCATTTGGAAAAGGATATGCCTCTGACCTTGCAAATATTTATTTCAGCATAATTGAATCATCTCCAGAGAATGAGGAGAAACTTATTTCTTCTCTAGAAAATTTAATACCTGAAATTAAAAGAATAATTACCGACCCTAAAAGCGATGAAATATTTATTATAGAAAAAGTTGAACAATCAAAAATGCGCCCCTTATATAGTTATGGAGAAGGTGCGAATAAATTATTTAGAATTATCCTTGAGATATTTCAAAACAGGGATGGAAGAGTAATGATAGATGAAATTGATGCTGGAATTCATTTCTGCAGATTTGAAAATTTCTGGAATATTATTTTAAAAACTGCAAGAGATCTAAATGTTCAAATTTTTGCAACAACACATAATATTGAATGTATTTCTTATTTCGCTCAAATAATTGAAAAAAATAATGAATTTCAACAGCATTCTAGGGTTATCACACTTGAAAACATGGGAAACAATAAAATCATAGCCTATTCTAGGCAATATGAGGAATTTGGCCACGCAATTGAGTTTGGCTTAAACTTAAGAGGAGGTAAAAAATGAAAAAAAATATTCAAATATTCGTAGAAGGAGACGCTGATGCCACCTTTTTAGTTTCATTTTTCTTAAAAAAATTCAATTTATTTTTTGAAAAAGCAACTAAACAAGGCTCTCAGGATGGGAAATATATCCAACATCGATATAATGATGATAATCTTTCAATTTTAATAGTACCTATGGGGGGCTATAGTAAAATTAATTTAATGTCTGAAAGCATGAAAAAAGTCTATGACTATGATGGGGAGATTGGAATAAATCTTGTTATCCAAGATGCAGACGATCCTAGCAAAGATCACGGATCTTTTATAGATCGAGTTAAATACCTAGAAGAAGCAAGGGCCAAATTATTTAAGGAAAGTATGGATAAACATGGAATTGGAGTCACATTTCATTATTATTTGTTCCCATATACTGATTGGGACTCTTCTGGTCAAATTTCCGGAAGAGATGGAGACTTAGAGACTTTACTCATGTCAATTGTTAATCAACAATTATATAAAAAATTTATATCATGCAGAGAGGCTTATGTTGAATGTTTAAAAACCTTATGTGATACGGAGCACTGGAAAGAACATAATCAAAATAAATCTATTATTTATGATTATTTTCAAATTTACAATGGAAAAGATTTTGCAAAAGAGATCAAAAGAGATTATAATACACATTGCTGGGACTTAGACCATCCTGATCTAACTCCTCTAACTAACTTTTTAAAAAAACACATCTATTGAAAGCCTTCGGATTTTTTCGCAAACCATTCTACAGCCAACCTGTAGCCATACAAACCGAGTCCTACAATGGAACCGGCACAAACGGCCGACAAATAGGAGTGGTGCCGGAAAGATTCCCTTTTGTGCACGTTGCTGATATGTACTTCTACTACCGGCGCTTTGATGGCGGCAACGGCATCGGCCAGGGCAATGGAGGTGTGGGTGTAGGCCCCGGCATTCAGTACCACGCCATCGTAAGAGAATCCAACCTCATGCAACTTGTCGATCAGCGCACCTTCGTGGTTACTCTGAAAATATTCCAGGTTAATCTGCGGATACACTGAACATAATTGCCCGAAAAAAGATTCAAAGGATTCACGACCATAAATGTCTGGTTCGCGCGTTCCCAGTAAGTTGAGGTTTGGACCGTTGAGAATAAGGATTTTCATGGTTGCAAATTTCTCCTTATTTTTGAAAGTCTGCAAATGATCCATACTATGCCCAAACAACTCTGCTTATTTGCGCTTTTTTTCCTGTTTACCCATGCGTTATACGGCCAAAGCGCGGTGGTTTCGGAGCCGGTTTTTATCCGAACCGACTATGGTTATGAGTTGATCGGGCGTTTACGAGACCGTGTGCTGATTTTTCGCGACCGGTACGACGACTTTATTGTGCAGGCATTTGACCCGCAATTAAAACTCAGTTGGACCAAAGAACTGGAAGATCTGGATCACAGAGGCACCCGAATTCTTGGTGTAGTGCCAGGGCGCAATGACTTTTCCATCATTTATCAGACACGGAGGAGGGGGCATACGGTACTCAGGGTACACAAATACGATCCGGGCGCCAATCTGATCGACAGTATGGAGGTAAAGGACTACGGAGAACGTATTTTCAACACCCCTAGCCTGGAAATTGCCCAGAGTGATGACCGTAATTGTATCGTGATTTACAATGTGGCAGAACGCGACCGGATTGAGGCTACCTGCATTTTCCTGGACAAAATGATCACACCCTGGGATCACATGGCCATTGTGGAAGATCTATCGGATATTTTTGAGAGTAGGGAGCCTGAAATAACGGTGAGTAACTCAGGCATTTTTTTCTGGATAACGGAGCGCAACAACCGAAAATCCAAGCTGGAGAAACATGAGCTGGAAGTTATTCAGTTCGATGGAAATGGGGTTCACCTCAATACCACTCCACTGGGCAATTACCTCACGGTGGACCTAAAGTTTGCCTTCGATCACCACAATCATCAGTTGGTTGGCGCCGGCTTGTGGACGGAAAAGTCGCGCGAGCGCTCAAATGGCGTGTTTTATTTACGCATGACCCCAGGCAGGGATTCAACTGCAGCACTCCGGTACGAAGCTTTTGACGAGAAATTTTTGTCGGTACTCCGGCAAAAAGACGTGAGTGATGAGAGTCGCGGCGTAGTTGACGCGCGTTTGCAGGAAATCCTGCTTCGACAAGACGGCGGGGTTATCCTGGTGGCCGAACGGTACCGCGAGGTTCAAAGAGGCGCTTCTGCCGGCAGGGGCTTCTTTAGGGATGGCATGCGGATGATTGTAGACTACTATTACGATGATGTTTTTGTGCTGGCCATTAAACCCAACGGGTATGTGCAATGGAAAAGTGCGCTGCACAAAAAGCAATATTCTCAGGACGATGATGGCATATTCTCTTCCTATTTCCTCATGAGAACACCCGACAGGATGCGTTTTTTCTTCAATGATGAAATCAAATACGAGAATACCTGCAGCGAATATGTACTCAGCGCTTCGGGAGAATTTGATCGAAACAGCCTGTTGAACACCCTGAACCAAAGCCTTCGATTGCGTTTTCGGGATGCTTTGCAGATGAATGCCAACGAATGTCTGGTACCTTCAGAATACCGCGGACGCTTAAAACTGGTGCTGTTACGGTTTTAACCCCTGCCTTTTTGTCGTGCCATAACCGCGGCTTTCTGCCAAAATCCGTTTTTTTCCGAGATGGCAGGCTGTTTGTCATATCCAAAAATGAACGGGTTAGATTTATTTGTTGTCAGTTTGACACAAAGCCAGAATTATTACCGCGACTTATTGGGATATTTCCCATGTTTGCAAGTCGAGATTCTACATACCCCCTACCCGTCCTATTGATATGTTTGATAATTATTTGATGACACAACAGTCAGACGATGAGCCTGATTTCGTGCCACTTTTCTCGCTGGAAGAAGACGATGAGAAGGCAGGCGAGGTGTTTCCGGACACTGTGCCACTCCTTCCTTTGAAAAATACAGTGTTGTTCCCCGGTATCGTAACTCCCATCACGGTGGGTCGCGACAAAAGTATCCGGGCCGTGCAGAAAGCCTATGAGGGTGATCGGTACATCGGTGTGCTTTCCCAGAAAGACCTGAAGATTGAAGCCCCTTCTGCACGCGATCTTTACCGCGTGGGAACGGTGGCCCGCATTCTGAAACTGCTGAAAATGCCGGATGGCTCCACCACTGCCATTCTGCAGGGTCGCAAACGATTTCACCTCGATAGCCTGACCCAGGAAGATCCCTACATGGAGGGCCAGATCAGCACTCTGGAATACGAGCAACCCAAAAACAAGCTGGAGTTTCGCGCTCTGATCAGCAGCGTGCGCGATGCTGCGCGTCAGATCATCGAACTGTCGCCACAAATTCCATCTGAAGCTGTTGTGATGCTGAAAAACATCAACAACGACAACTTCCTGCTCAATTTCATAGCCTCCAATCTGGGCATTCCGGTCAACAATAAACAGGGCATCCTGGAGATCAATAACCTCAAGGATAAGGCCAGCGCCATCCTGCAACACATGGATTCGGAGCTGCAGCTGCTGGAGTTGAAAGACCAGATTGAATCCAAGGTGCGGGTAGACATTGAAAAGCAACAGCGGGATTATTACCTCAACCAACAGCTCAAAACCATTCAGGAAGAGCTGGGCCACAATCCGCAGGAAGAGGAAATTGAAGCGCTGATCCGCCGGGCCAAAAAGAAAAAATGGCCACAAAATGTGGAAGATGCCTTCAACCGGGAGATTAACAAACTCCGCCGGGTGAATCCGCAAATTGCTGAATATGCCATTGGTCTCACCTACCTGGAAACCCTGCTCGACTTGCCATGGCAGGAATACACCAAGGACCAGTTTGACCTCAAAAAGGTGCAACAGGTGATGGATAAGGACCACTACGGTCTTTCCAAAGTAAAAGAGCGTATTCTGGAACACCTGGCTGTACTCAAGCTAAAAGGCGACATGAAAGCGCCTATATTGTGCCTGGTAGGTCCTCCAGGCGTGGGTAAAACCTCTCTGGGTTCCAGCATTGCGCGGGCGCTCAAGCGCAAGTACGTGCGTATGAGTCTGGGCGGTTTGCACGACGAAGCCGAGATTCGCGGACACCGTAAAACCTATATCGGCGCTCTGCCCGGCCGGATTATTCAATCCCTGAAAAAGTCCAAAACCGGCAATCCTGTTTTCATTCTGGACGAGATTGACAAGGTGGGCAAAGATTTCCGGGGAGACCCGTCGTCTGCCCTGCTGGAGGTGCTTGATCCGGAGCAAAACACCACGTTTTACGACAACTATCTGGAGCTGGAATTTGACTTGTCGAAGGTCTTGTTCATTGCCACTGCCAATACCCTCAGCACCATTCAACCGGCCTTGCTGGACCGTATGGAGATCATCGAAATTGCAGGGTATTCGCTGGAAGAAAAAATTCAGATTGCCAAACAGCACCTGGTACCTCTTCAGCGCAAGGAACACGGTTTGAAGCCCGCACAAGTCAAATTGACTGAAAAGACACTGGAAAAAATCATTGACAGCTACACAGCAGAAAGCGGCGTGCGCAACTTTTCCCGTGAAATTGGATCTGTTATGCGCTCTGTTGCCAAAAAAGTGGCCATGGAGGAGCCGTATGAGGTAACCATCAAACCCGAGCACCTGCACGATATTCTGGGTCCGACGAAATACGACTCAGAAGTGTACCGCGAAAAACAAAGCGCCGGGGTTGCCATTGGGTTGGCCTGGACATCTGTGGGCGGCGAAATTCTGTTTATTGAGGTAAGTCTGAATAAAGGGTCTGGCAGGCTGCAACTCACCGGCAACCTGGGTGAAGTGATGAAAGAAAGTGCCAGCACGGCACTGAGTTATATCAAGGCACATGCCAGCCAATTGGGCATTGAGCATGAAATGTTTGAGAAAAACGACATACACATCCACATTCCGGAGGGCGCCATTCCAAAGGATGGACCATCTGCCGGTGTAACGATGTTGTCGGCTATAACTTCAGCTTTTACCGGCAATCCGCTGAAGCCGTTCCTGGCCATGACAGGCGAAATTACCCTGCGTGGCAAGGTGCTTCCGGTGGGCGGCATCAAGGAGAAAATCCTTGCTGCCAAACGCGCCGGCATCAAAGAAGTTATCCTTTGCAAAGACAACCGCAAACATGTGGAAGATATTGAAAAGGAATACATCAAGGGGCTGGAATTCCATTACGTAGACCGCATGGAAGAGGTGCTTAATCTGGCATTGACCGGAAAAAAGGCATCAAAACCCAGCGAGAACGGCACGGCTAAGCGTGGGAAGAAGGTGGAGGCGTGAGGATTCACCGCAAAGTGCGCAAATTAGATATTACAACGCTCTGTAGATCCATAAGCTACAGAGCGTTTTTTTCACCACTTAGGCACTAAGGGCACTAAGTGGTGAAAAACCCACCCTTAGTGCCCTTTAACTTTCAACCATTTACCCCGGGCCACTACCCTGCCCTGCTGATCCTCCAATTGGAGCAAATAAAGTCCATGGGGCCAGGAATCGCCGGTGGGCGTGTTGTCGTTCCATGACATAATGGCCTTTTGAACACCGCGCGCATCGTACGCGCGCAGGCGCAGGGATTGCCCTTTTAAGGCTTCCGGAACACTCAGCTGGAATGCACCTGCTGAAGGATTAGGGAATACTTTGAGGGTTTCCACAACGGTTGTTAATTCCTGACTACCAGACACTTCCACACAACGCGCTATTTGGTCCAGCAACACCTGAAACTTTGGCCGGTCGGTCCAGGGAGCAGGATCGTCTTCGCTGAAAAGATGCCCCCAGGAGCCGTATTGACTTTGCCAGGGGCCGGTGAGTACAAAGGCCAGCGGCAGTTCGCTTCCTAAACGGCGGAGGCTGTCGAGCATTCGGTTGTAGAGTGTGTACATGCCCGGATGTACCTGGGCATCGTACATAGCCTGAATATAGGGAGGCACGGTAAAATTGGTGAAGTGTTGGCCGCCTTCGTAGTTGGCCACTTTTTTACCGTACAATTTAGCGGTGCGATACACCATTTCCCAATGCGGATAGAAGCCCAGGAAGGTGTTATTGGCATTTTCCAACACATCCTCCACAGTGGCCGCAGCGCCAAGCGCCTGCAGATTGGGCACTCCGGTATCGCCATGATCCAACCCAACATACCAGGACGGAGAGATGTAATCGTATTTGGCCGGATCGGCGTGGGCCATGATTTCTTCCGTAATCCAGTCGTAGCCATTCTGGGTGCCCAGCACCCTGCGCAAACGCGCTTGTTCACTGCCCCAGACCTGCATCCAGATATCGAAAGCATGCAGGGAGCGCTCCACGTAGCGGCGTGGGTAGCTGATGTTTTGCGGACCATTGTTGTTTACCCAATGCGCCTGCGGGAAAATCCAGTTCCAAACTTCATTGCTGTATTCCAGATACACCTGAATACCCGGATTTAATCCGTTGCGAAACATAGCGGCCATTTCTGCTATGTAGGTATCGTCGGCGCCATGGGGTACGCAGACCCAGATGTCTTTATTGAGCGTATTGGCCAGTTGGATGATGTATTCATAAGCCAGACCGCCGTTGGGACTTTCGGCCTGGGAGTAATATCCCGGGCGGGTGCGATTTTCCCACTTTTCCTGTTCACTGCCGTTGGTGCGCATCCAGTCCATGAAACGCAAAGTGTTGAATTCCTTGCATTTATCCAGGAACGACTGACGGAAGGGCTGACTGAGATAGGTATCCAGATTGCTTTGTTCCACTACGCGAATGTTGCGCACGTGGTTGCCAAACTGAGAAGCGGTGAGGTTGAAGAAAATATTTCCTTCGTCATTCACCACAAAATCAATCTGACCTGGCTGACTGGCTGTAATGGTTACATTTCCCTGCATCTGCAGGGTACCAACGCCATCATACAGCAGGCGCATAGGTACGCCTGGGGGAATATGCCCGATGGCAGAAATGATGCCGCGCAGCAAATTTTGGCCGCTTCCGTTGGGCACCGTAAATGGTATTTGCAGGGCATAACCATTGCTATCGACTGGTATATGGGCCTGGTTTTCGGTATTCCATACAAAATTGCCGCCGGGAGGGTTAGGATCGTAGGTGATCCAGGTGCCGCAGGATTTGAAAAAGTCTTTGAAGGGTCGGCCGGTAGACCAGTAGGCCATGCCTTCAATGCCTACGCCGATTTTCATGGCGCATGGATCGGGCGTCCAACCCGGGCAGGTATTGCTGTCGCGCTGCATGTGCAGGTTGAAGGTATCCCGACAGCCATTGGCGCCTGAGGCTGTGAGTTGGTAAGGGCCGGGCGCCAGGTTGTCGAACACCTGAGCATTGCCGGCAGACGGCGGGATCAGGTTACCGCCGGCATTGCGCAATTGCAGGGGGATATTTTCGTAGTTGGTAACGCGGAAGCGACCGTCGTTGCCGGTGCAGGAAGCCAGTTGTTCGCAGGTAATACCCAGGAGGCAGGGATAAGCGCCCGATGGATCAAGTACGCGCACCTGTTTGGTCAGGCTATGTTGCAGGCCTTCTGAATCTGTTACCGTGAGTCGCACATTCAGGTTGCCCAGTGCCGTAAAAGTATGGCTTACCAATCCGCCGCTGACAGGTGCAGAGCCATCGCCAAAGTCCCAGGTATAGGAAGTGATAAACCCGTCAGGATCAGCGGACGATGTTCCGTCGAAACTGATTTGCAGCGGTGCGATGCCGGAAACCGGTGTGAAGGAAAATGCGGCATTGGGTGGTTGATTGACTGCCACATTGGGATCAGGAGCTACGCAGGCATAGCTGGCGCCCATCCGCAGCTCGTCGGCCTGGCCGTTATTGGGGTTATTGCCCAGATACAGCGCAACGCTTCGGATGGACAGCGCAAAGGGAGCGGTTTGGGTCAGCTCAGGCAATGGGGTATCAATACCAAGCTGGGTGGGGTTAACAAAGCAGGAAACGCTGATGCTTCCGGCATTGAAATCGAGTTTCAGGACCAGCAATGCGGCTTCTCCTGTGATGACGGGTATGGTTGTCGGGAAATATTGATCGCCCAGTCGAAGCGTCCACCTGCGCTGGCCATTCACATTGGAGTTCGCACCGAAATAACCAACGGCCACTTTATTGGAAGTGCAGCCTTCGCACCACTGGATATTCTGATTGTGCCAGAATGCGGCTACGATTTCGTCGTTGTTTTGGTTTTTGCGCAGCAGAATACTCATCCAAAGACTGGTACCTGGCTGACCGATGGCGCCATCAGTATTCAGCCAGGCGGCAAAGGGTCCGTCGGACTGCACGTTGAGTCGGCGGCCGGCGGTGAGGTATTGAAGACCTCCGGAGGCATACTCAGGGGTAGTTTGCAGGTCCTGAAACTGGAGAGGTGTGCCTGTGGAGATCTGATATCCCGGAAGCTGTGAATTTTCACTCTGAACATTCCAGGGCTGGAGCCATCCGGCGCCGCCTTGCAGCGATTCCAGCGGGCTGTTATCGGGGTAGGAAAAGCCGTCGTAGGCTAAATAATTACAGGTTTGGGCCGCAGATTGGAACACGGCAAGGAGCATGGAGAGTAAAAGGAAGAGGCGTATCATATGAACTTTGATTTCCACTGCAAGAACGTGGATTTTTTGGAACGCGGGGAACGCGGGTTTTTAGGGAACGCGGATGACGCGGATGACGCGGATTTTTTATACTGCCTTCGGCAGCCTTTTTAGGAGTTTTTGAAATGCTCAATCTTTTTTCAGCAATATTGCCGAAGGCAATTATAAAAATCCGCGTCATC
>DATGWL010000127.1:0-4701 GCA_035299505.1 Saprospiraceae bacterium
CATTGGCTTGCCTGGGCCTGGAAATGTTGGCTTCCAGTCGCCATCTTTGCTGTAGTGGTCTTCCCATTTGTAGCCCTGAAATGGATCCAGGAAGTGGTTGTGTCCAACAGCGTCAGATTTGGAGTATTCCCAAACTGCAGAAGCCACCAGTTTACCATACTCCTTGGAACGGTCCCAAACTTCTGAACCTACTTCCTGCTTGGCACGGTCGTCGTAAAACGACTCCAGAGAAGCCATATCGGTTACCTGCTGAGGCGTTGCATTCGGGAAGAAGCGCGGCATCAGGTAGGCGCGGCAGGCATTGATCACAGAAGGCCAGTGGTATTGCTTGCCGTCCTCAACACGGGGAATGGTCAAACCGGCATACATACTGGAAATAGAATTGTAGCCCGGCATACCTGTAATACAAGCTTCGTAATCAGCCAGACCCAGGTAGGCAATGGCACGTGGAGCTGGACCCGGACGGTAGCCGGCGGCGTAACGCTCAATTTCCAGGAAAAGCTGGTTCCAGTCGTAAACTACGTCGTTAGGGTGTTCACTGACAAGGTTTACCTCTGGTTCAGGATCGGTATTTTTGTTTCGACAGGACGGGAGTAAGAAAAAAGCGCCTGCAACCAACAGGCAAAAAGGCAGCATGTAAAATTTTGAAATGCGCATGGTTTTAGATTGAGCTGATTAATGATTTGTTGAGTATCTTGCAGATTGCACTGCAAATGACAGGGCTTATTCGGGTTCAACCGGACGAAAAGTCCTTAAAATGGAATTAAATTTTTGCTACCAACAATGATAGTTTTACTTTAAAAGCAGTTTTTGGTACGATGATTGAATGAGAAATAATTATCATGAAAATCCTGCTAGTTGAAGACGAACCCAAGATGGTGCAATCCTTAAAAAAAGGATTGGAAGGTCACCAAATCGAGGTCGACTCCGCCAATAACGGCCGGGAAGGAGCCCGTTTGGCAGAGCTGAATGATTACGCCGTAATCATCTCAGATGTGATGATGCCAGAAATGGACGGCCTCGAAATGTTGCGCCAAATAAGGGGTAAATCCAACCAAACACCGGTTATTTTGCTCACAGCCCTGGGGCAAACCGATGAAAAGGTGGAAGGATTTGATGCCGGCGCCGATGACTATCTGACCAAACCCTTCGAATTCCGGGAGCTGTTGGTGCGCGTGCGCGCCCTCGCCCGCAGGCCCAAAACCAGTTATCAGATTCACGCGCCTTCTTCCCTGAAATTCGCCGATCTGGAAATGGATCTGGATAAAAAAGTACTCTACCGAAGCGGTCAGCATATAGCGCTTACCCCGCGGGAATTTTCCCTGATGGAGTATCTTATGCGGCATCCGGGCAAGGTGATTTCCAAAGCGGAGATCTCCGAACAGGTTTGGAACCTTACCTTTGACACCGGAACCAATTTCGTGGAAGTCTATTTCAACTTCCTGCGCAAAAAAGTAGATAAAGGTTTTCCTAAAAAACTCATTCATACCCAGTTCAGAACTGGATATGTGCTCAGAGAGGATTCAGATGAGTCACGCACCGATGCTTAAGCCCCGCTAAAACTTCTTCCGCCATGCAAATAAGAACCAAGCTCACCTTACAATTCATGGTACTTGTGGCAAGTATGCTGGTGGCATCGCTATGCTTCATCTACGTGAAATTCCGTAACATGACGGAGGATGAATTTTACGATAGCCTGCGTTCCAAAGCCCTTATGACCGCTGAAATGGTGTTGCATGAAGAAGAAAAACTCCAGCCGCTCAGTGAATCCGGCGACGCCTCCGATGCCGCCATTGCACTTCCTTTCCGCGAAAATGTGGTGATATTTAACGCAGAACTGCAACGCGTTTTTGCCTTTAACCGCTCCGAATCACCACTCCCGACTAAAAGATTGTCCAACCTCAAAGCCTCCGGCGAGACCCGTTTCGTAGACGGCAACCTGCACGCACTCAGTCTGACCCACAAAAGCCACAGCGGCCGGGAATACCTGATTATAGCTGAATCTGTGTTTAATTCTGAAGAGCTCGGTCATCTGCGAAATATCCTGTTGGTTACTTTCCTGCTCTGTATCGGTATGGTTGCAGCAGGCGGCTGGTTTTATGCCGGTCAGGCCATGGCGCCAGTGGCCAGTATTGTCAACCAGGTGGATGCCATCCGCCCCTCCGACCTGAGCGCAAGGGTGGAAGGCCAGAATAATAAAGACGAACTCTCCAGGCTGGTTTTTACCTTCAATCGATTGCTCGACCGGATTCAGTTCGCATTCCGAATGCAAAAAAGCTTCATTTCAAACGTCTCGCACGAGCTGAAAAATCCGCTTTCCGTTATCATTGCTCAACTGGAAGTGGCGCTCGACCAAAAACGGGATACTGAGGAATATCAGGCTACCCTGAACTCAGTGCTGGAAGACTCCAGAGAATTGAGCGAAGTGACAGAAAAGCTGCTTCAGTTGGCCAAAGTTCACTCCGAAGGCGCCGATATTCGTTTTGAACGTGTACGCCTGGATGAATTGATGTTGCAAACCCGTGCAGGACTGTTGCGATTACACCCGGATTACAAGGTTTCTTTTGATATCGTTGGGTTTCCAGAAGATGAAGAACAACTCTGCGTACGAGCTAATGAGCCGCTCCTCCGCTCCGCTTTTCAAAATTTGATGGACAACGGATGCAAGTTCTCGCCAGAGAAAAAAGTGGATGTGAAAATTCATTTCGATGCCTCCGGGAAACACCGGGTGGAAATTTCAGACCGCGGCCCGGGTATTCCGCCCAAGGATTTACAGCTCATTTTTCAGCCGTTTTATCGCAGCTCCCAGAGTATTCACGTCAAAGGATCCGGCATTGGCTTGTCGCTGGTAGACAGTATCATGAAAATACATCAGATTGGAATGGATGTGGATTCGGAACAAGGGAAAGGCACTACCTTTAAATTGAGTTTTCCGGCTATGGCAGCCTGATAATCAGAATTATATGGGGAAAAAACACCGCAATCGCGAAAGATTGACCCCGGGCATCCATTGGATGTTCCCCAGAGGCGCGCTGTTGCTGTGTCTGTCTATGCTGTTGTACCAATGCAGCTTCTATCAGGATACAGAATTGCCCGAACGAAGAATGGCTACCCAAATCGCCATTCGCTGGAACCAACTTGCGCTGGATCTGGAACGCCATACTATGGGTTATCGCCCTCCCGTGAGCGCGCGCATGTTCGCCTACGTGGAAATGGCTGCCTATGAGGCCTCCTTGCCGGATATGCCAGATTATGTTTCTGTAGAAAAATTCGTGTCAGGATACCAAAAGCCCGGCGATAAGTTTGCCAAAGACCAGTTTAGTTTGCCGGCCAGTATCAACGCCGCTTACGCCCAGATTCTGCGCCATTTTTTCGCCTCTGCACCCAAAAAAATATTGCTGGAAGTAGACCTGTTGGAACAGCAACTTCACCAAAACCTCCTGAACAGCACACCCGAAACTATCATCAAAAATTCAGTTGCTTTTGGACAAAAAGTTGCCGATATGGTCTGGGAATGGTCGAAAACTGATAAAGAAGGACATGACGGTCATTTGTACAATTACGATCACGGATACGAACCACAAACCTGTGAGGGCTGCTGGCAACCTACCGGCGAACATGCTACCCCGGCTTTGCTGCCCTATTGGGGGCGCGTACGCCCCTTCTTACCGGAAACACAGGCTATTGATTTCAAAGAGCCGCTGACTTTTGATAAAAATCCGGGTTCCGATTTTTACGCCGAAGCCATGGAGGTGTTTTCTGTTTCCCAGCCCCTGAGCAAGGAAAATCTCTGGATAGCAGAATATTGGAGCGACGACCATCCTGGCCTCACATCCTCCCCGGCCGCCAGATGGATTTCTATTGCCAATCAGGCACTGGAAAAATCTGAAGCGCCTTTCCCCTTGGTGATAGAAACATACCTGAAATCAGCTATTGCTCTGCACGATTCCGGGGTAAGTATCTGGGAAGCCAAATACCGGTTCAATGTTACCCGACCGGAAACGTACATCCGCAAGTACATTGATCCGAAGTGGGAACCATTGCATCCAACGCCCTCCTTTCCCGCCTATCCGTCCGGACATTCTGCCTTTGGCGCCGCAGTAGCCGAGGTATTGTCGGATGCCCTGGGTGCACAGTTTGAACTGGCAGATCGCACCCATGAAAAGCGACAGGAGTTTGCCGGAAGACCTAGAAATTACCACTCCTTTGACGAAATGGCCCGCGAAAACGCAGCCTCCCGCGTGCTGCTCGGCGTTCATTACCGCATGGACTGCGAAGAAGGCATGCGTCTGGGTAAAATCATCGGCCTGAATGCTGTTGCGCTCCCACTGAAGCGGAATGAGGCAGCTGTGTATTAACTATTGAGCGTCTCACTTAAAATGAGAAGTCATTTATAGGTCATTTATAGGTCATTTTAGGTCATTTATAGGTCATTTTAGGTCATTTGTTTCAATTTGTGAGGCTTTGATAAACAAAGTTTTAATCAATAGGGGTTGTCATCCAGAGCGTAGCGAAGGACCTACACAAGCCCGGTTCCCCGGGATGCCTTGGCTAAATACACCCGAAAAGCCTGGCTTGTGTAGGTTCCGAGTACTCGGAATGACAACCCACATTGATTAAATGCCCCCCAATGACCCCTAAATGCCCCCCCAATGACCCCTAAATGCCCCACCAATGACCCCTAAATGACCCCCAAATGAC
>DATGWL010000128.1:0-12812 GCA_035299505.1 Saprospiraceae bacterium
ACCGTCAACCGTCAACCGTCAACCGTCCCCCGTCAACCGTCAACCGTCTAACCATGCAAAAACAAACCACCCTGATAGCAGCCCTCATACTGCTGTCGCTACCCGCCTGGCTGTGTGCGCAGGCGCCTAAAAACACCACCTGGCTAGCCCTGGGGCCAGGCCATGTAGCCCGACAGGATCTCGTATTCTCGCCTTTTGTACACCAGGCTGTTAGTCCGCGGTGTATCAACCTGGGCTATACCAGGCAAGCCAAGCTGCGCCAGTCGTGGCGCCTGGGCTTTGCCGCTTACCAGGCAGCCGTGGCCGATAGCTACGTCTACCGGGAAGATGGCGCAGACAAGCAAACATACCCGCACCAGTTTACCCTGATTGACCTGGATTACGGCATCGGGAAATCCATAGGGCGTGGCTTTTCCGCTGGCGTGCAGCTGCAGGCAGGCGTACAATCCCTGACTTATGCCTATGGCAGGGTGAGCGGTAATTTTGGCTATTTCGCCCATTTTGGGCTGGGCTTAAGCCTGGAAAAACAAGTGGCCATGGGCAGGCGCGGCAGTCTGAGCGCAGAGCTGAAACTGCCGCTGCTGAACTGGCTTGCCCGCTCGCCTTATCTGGTGAACGACGATCCGTTCATTGAAAACACCTACTCGCACAAAGGCGTAAATACATTTTTTGCTTTCATCGCCGATGGACATCCGGCAAGCCTGGATACCTGGCAATCTGCCGATCTGCAACTGCATTATCAGTACAAACTGAGCAAAAAATGGTCTGTTGGCGCCCAATACAACCTGGCATGGATGCATGCCAAACAACCCAGAAACCTGCTGCAATTCCGAAACACCCTGCAATGCCGTTTGGCTTTACACTTCTAAAAGACATGAAAAACTATATCATTCCGGCTTTTTTACTCCTGCTGCTGACAGCATCCTGCGAAAAAACCTTTGTGGATGCGCCTGATAACAATCCGGAGGCAGTGTTCGAAAACCTCTGGCAGACCTTCCATGAGGAATACGCGCCATTTGAAGAACGCAAGGTGGATTGGCCGGCGCTGTATGCCCAATACCGACCCCTGGTGGGTCCGGAAACCACCGAAGATTCCTTGTACCAGGTCGTCACCCGCATGCTGGCCGCGCTCGACGATGGGCACGTGAACCTCACCACCCCCAACCGGGAAGTATTCAATGCCAACCGCATACGGCGCGAAAAAGCAGATGATAATTTGTTTTCCCTCCCGGTTATAAAAAACTACCTCGAGCCCGGTTATAAAACAGACGACAAGCACAGTTATCTCTATGGCAAAATAAAGGGGCAGAACGTAGGTTATATCTACTTTGATTATGTGGCCGAGAATTTCTTTCAGCTGGAAACCTTCCTGCGTGAGCAGGAGCAAGCCAATGGACTCATCATTGATTTGCGACACAATCAGGGCGGCGATTTCACCTATTGTTTTTCTGAAATAGGCAGACTGACCGATCAGCGGCGTTTTGTGTTCAGGAGCAAAACCAAAAACGGCAAAGCCGCCAACGATTACACCGACTGGACAGCCTGGCACATTACGCCCAAAGGGAACTATATAGACAAACCCATCGTGGTGCTTACCGACAGGTACACCATCAGTGCCGGAGAACGCGCAGTAATGGCCTTCAGTGTACTGCCCAATGTAACCCTCATGGGCGACACCACCTGCGGGGCGCACGGCACCATGATAGGCCGGGAACTGGCCAACGGATGGTATTACTCCCTGGTGCCGCAAAAAGTGGAATTACCCGATGGAAAATCCTACGAAGGCATTGGTTTGCCCCCCGATATCTACATCAAAAACCAGTCTGCCGACATGAGCCAGGGCATAGACCAGACCCTGGAAATGGCCGTGGAGCGCTTGAAGTGAGGCGTGGAGGGGAGGGATGTTTGGTGTATCTGTTGGTGAATATCACGTTTTTTTGGGTCCAAGGGGCACCCCTATGTCAAACCCGGCGTGGGTTGTCATCCCCGTCAGGGGACCTACACAAGCCAGATTTTGCCTTACCAACCCTAAGTTTCAAATTAGCTGGCTCAATAGGCAAATTATAAAACCTCTTCCCACCTTCCCCTTTGATAGAGTACCCACCCTCGTCCATAATCACACGTCCTTTATTTCCTCCACCATTAGTCACCTGCTGTGAATTACAATTTGGACATAAGAAACGCAAATTTTCGGGTCTGTTATCACCTGCTACTCCGTCTATATGATCCAAAATTAAATTAAGCTCTTTCCCATTCCATATACAAGGGTTTTTATAAAAATAGCACTCAGGCAGATCGCACCTCATCGGTAACGGTGGATTTTGATCTTCACGCCACTTGATATACTCCTTTTTAATTCTTGAATGAGACTGTCGTCCTTTTCGATAAACTAAATTTGGATAGGTATTCATACGTATCTCTTTTTCATTAATTCTAACCTGTAAAGGTTTTCATCCATTTAATAACTCAGCAAAATTAAAGGAATTTTTCAGCTTCATGCTTCTTCAAAGGTTTTAACATTTACCTTAGCCGTCAGGCTAAGCCTTTATTTGACCGTCATTTCACCAAAAATCTCGCTCCGCCGTAGCTGTTGGCGGGGACGCCAACAGCGGAAAGGAGCGCTAACTTTGGGTTAAACATACCTGATAATCAATGCATTGTTCCGTTGTTGGCGTCCTCGCCAACAACCACGGCGGAGCGAAATGCCAGAAGAAAAACAATTAGCCTGTCGGCTAAGGTAAAAGCACCTGGCAGGGTGCCTGGGCATGGGATAACAGTTTTGGAGGTTTCTTGGAACACCAAGTCAATCGTAAACCACAAGTTAAAAATGGGAAAAAATGAAAAAATTTAAAGCATTTGAAATTCCTGATAATTTAATAGAAATTTTAGAAGAAGAAGGATATTGGGAGGATGACACCTTCGATCCAGTAGTAATAACAATAGAAGAGATTTTCTATAAAGAAGAGGCTATGATGTCATATCAGGCCGCTTTCGATGTTCTTGATACGTATGAAGAAATAGATGGCGATGAATGGGAGGAACTGATAAAGAACTTCATTGAAGAAAAAGAACCAGGATTGGAGCAAAGGATAAAAGGCGACTCCGAAAGTTCGACATGTGTACTTTGGACAAATAACGAAGCTGATTTTAGATTAATGCTGAAATGTATACTGGCCTTGCTTGAAGACGACAATGAAATAAACAGAATAATAAAGAAAAAAGCCAGCAGATAAGGCTCAAACATAAAATGCCCAAACGAATAAAAATCCCTCCGCGTTTGGGTCTTTTTTTGACCCAGCGCACCACCCGCGAACAGCCGAGCTGATGTCTCTCATCCATCTGGCCCAAGAGGCTTGGTCATCGTACGCTACTTTTCTACGTGTTGAAAACACTATGCAGGGCGCCAACTCTATTTATATTTAACAAAAAAATAATGCTTATTTTTAAATAAAAAATCATCCGCGTTTTCACCAAGCCCAATTTTTACAAAATTATAATTGTCATAAAAAGGAATTCTCGTAGCTATTTTTTTGTCTTTACTTAATACTATAAATTCTTTTTTACAATTATTCACTATAATCTCAGTGTGTAGATCATTATCAGCCCGATTACAAGTAACCTTTTTAAACTTTCCATTACAGATCAACCAAATTGACGTGTCAGGGAGTTCGCAGTTTACTTCAACTATAGTACCGAAATTATTTTTAGCATAGCTTGGTGTCGAAAAATCACAAATAATTGGCACTATTTGATATCCTTCTAAGCTATGTTCATTTACTTTTTTATTACAACTAAAGCAAGCTGATAAAGTGACACCTGTTAAAATTATATGCTTTTGGGATAAAATAGCATTGGCTATTTTATCCAGCATTGAAATGATTGAATAGAGTATATTTTTCATTTTATTATTTGTTTTTGATTGAGGGGTTTCGCATTCAAATTCAAAATAGCAAAGCAAAATGCTAAACAATGGACATTAATCTTGTTCTTTAGATAATGAGTCAATGCCAATTTTTCCGCCCACACTACCTCCCCACTCAACCACACCCCGGCATCTCCCGCCGCGCTGACCCAGCGCACCATCCGCGAGCGGCCAGACTAATGTACTCATCCATCTGGCCCGGGAGGCTATCGGCAAATTGGGCATCGTACGGTATTTTATACCTGATAAATTTGAAAGAGTACACCTTTTTTATTCCATTCAAACGGCCAGAAAACAATCCTGACCTCGTAAGAGGTCTAACCTTTGTAGCCTATAAATACCAATGATTTACGACCTCGTAAGAGATCGAACCCGGATACGTGGTGTTGGACCTCTTGCGAGGTCCGGATTGAGCGTTGTATTTGACGTTGCTACAAAGGTCAGACCTCTTACGAGGTCTTTGCCCCGCCTCCCGGCTCAACCATATACGAGCCTTCCCTGCTGCACTTGGATCTTTTCCGCCCCGCCCTTCCCACTCAACCGCACCAAAGCATGTCACCGCCGTGCCTGGGCTTGGGATAACAGTGTTTTGGATGTTGATGGGTATCAAGCGAGGCGTAAATAGCCTATCAGTGTGCAATCATCAATTTTCCACGGGAAACAACATGTCCCGATTGTTCAATTTTGTACAAATAGGCTCCGTTCAATAGCTCAGGTAATTGTACTTGTGCATTGCTCAACTCTTCAACAAAAAGCTTGCTGCCAGTAATGTCATACAAACTGAATGTACCTGAAATTTCCTTAAAGGTGCGTATATTTAAAACATTGCCAGTCAACAAAGGATTAGGGAAAACGGAAATGGCTTCATTGCTTATTTGATCCTCGGTGCGGTTGGATGACATATGATCATTGTCCTGTTTTTCCAGCGACACATCGCAGGAAAAGGTATTCAAATAGGTTTCGGAATAGGCGCCTGAAAGGTGTCTGATCGCTGCATGTATATATAAAAGGGCAGCTTGTGCAGGAACTTCGTATCGGAAGGTTTCTGTGGCTCCATTAGCTAAAAAGTTGCTGTTTGAAGGTTGAAATCTTATGGAGTAAAAAGGAGAAAAGTTGGGATTGCGTATTATATAACTATTCCCGGAAGGAGAAATATAGCCGGAATTTGTCGTTGGCGCCAATGCTTGAATGCCATCAGAAACTTCAAAATAGGCATAACGTACAGGATCCGGGCAGTTATTTGTTACACGAATCCGATAAATCCAGTTGCCAACGGAATTTTTGGATATCTGGGCCAGTTCAAACATTACGCAACCACTTGTTTTTTCATCACAACTGGTTTCGGGGTCAAGTGATGGTAAAATGTTGATGTCAAAACAGCATGTTTGGGCGCTGCCACACGCATCCTCAATCCGATAGCAGACATTGGTTGTGCCAATTGGGAAAAAGTCTCCACTGGCCATACCATTAACAAGCGTGTTTGTTGTTTCCGGGCAAGGGCAGTCGGTAATGCTCCATGGTTCGTTATAGCTGACAGGAGCGCTGTTCATACCCGGTGGCGCTATGATGGTTTGATTATCCGGACATTTTGCTGTAAGGCTTGAAAACACACCTTCTGTATTATATTTCAGTATGAAGGTTGCCAGGGTGTCACAATATTCTGTAGAAGCAAGGCGGATATTTTCAAGTGTGTCTGCTTGAGTATAGGGCAGCCCGTTTATCCAAACGGTGTCGCCCGGACAAAAAGATACCGTACGGGTCAGATAAGGTTGAGGCGTAAAACAGGCGTCATACATTTTGAAATCTGCAGTGAAAAGAGGAATCAGATTAGTTGCGGAAGTGGATAAATAATCCGATTGTGTGTATGGTACATTGTTCACTTCTATCGGGAAATCAATAGATGATACAAGTTCCCTGTTCTTTGAACAGCAGTCTTGTACGTCAAACAATGAATCTGTTTTTATCAATGCGGCATGCAGGTAAACACTGTCATCAGCTAAATAAGATCCGACTCCCATAAATCCTCCATCAGAGGTTTGAATAAGATGATTTACTTCTTGGTATAGAGTTGTAGTATCTAAAGACAATACCTTTTTTGAGTAAAGCGAACCTTGGGAATCTATTTTTAATACTTGTATATAGTCCATATCGCTAAAACTACCAGAAACACGTTCTTTCGCACAGCCAATAATATCACCATTGGTGGTCAAAGTCCATTTCAATGGCGTTAGCTCCCAAATAAATTTGGAAGGTATTATTTTACTCCATAACAACTGCCCCTGAGGAGTAACTTTAGCAATCCAAATCCATTTTCCCATATTTAGATTTGTTGTGCTATTCAACTCAACAACTGTTCCGGTTAAGAAAAAATTTCCGTCTTTGGCTTCTAACAGGTTCTGTGATCTTACTGCATATTCAGGATGACTAAATTCAATAGCGGTTGATACTTTTCCGTCATTTTGGTTTAGTGTAAAAAAGACTGCGTTGTTTCCATTGATTCCAGTACCATATAGGAAGGAAGCATCGGAATGCCCGATGTTAAATTTTTTAATGGAGTTGCTGTCTGGGTTGTTATTAAATGTATATAAGTAGTTCCATAGCAAATCACCATTGTGGCTTGTTTTCATTATTACGGAACCGAGTTTCCAGACTGATTTGCTTACGTCTATAGAATATACATACCCGTCATTTAAGCTAATAATTGGGGCATTTAGGTTGGGGACTTCTCTAAACTGATTGACACCATATCTCTTTTCCCAAATGGTGGCGCCCAGGGTGTCCACTCTAACTATCCACGCATCAACATTGGAAGTATTTGTTTCATCAGCATATCCAGCTAAAATATAACCATCATGTTCAGTGGCCTTAGTAATAATGGATAAAATCTCACTCTTATTACCACCATAATTTTTAGACCATTGAATATCCCCTGCCTTGTTTATGGATAACAGATATCCATCGAAATTAGTGGTTACATTTGTTTTGGATGTCATTCCAGCAATTAAATAACCATTAGGTGTTTCTATTGCATACCTTGCATCTGTACTTTGATGTCCAAAAATTTTTTTGAAGGTTATATTTTGACCAAAAATGGATGAAGGTATTAGAAGAGCGAGCAGGTAGTAAAAGGTTTTTTTGAAAAGAAAGTTGTTCATAAGTTAAAGCTAGTGATGGTAATGGATGTGTAGTTAAAAATACTCGTTGGAGAGAGAACAAAGTTAACCGTTACAGTCACTAACCATTTTTTCCTGATGTTAAACTTCTAATTTTAATTCGTTTTTGTCGCGTAAATTGCATGTTTTGTACCCCAATTGCATCTCCCACCGCCCTAACCCAGCGCACCATCCGCGAACTTCCAGACTAATATACTCATCCATCTGGCCCGGGAGGCAATTAGTTACCTGGTTGTCTCAAAAGTAAATTTTACCACAGAGCCGGGGAGTCACAGAGGGGTTAAAAACGCTCTGCGGCTCTCCGGCTCTGCGGTAAAAATAAAAAATCGACTGCCTAGGTATGTTTACCGCTGCACGATTACCTTTCGATAGGTTCGGCCACCCTGGCTTTGCAAGTTCAGCACATACATTCCATTGGGTATATCGCCTAATTCCAACAATTGACGATGCGTCCCTGCCGGCATTACACCCAGCGATTCGGTTTTAACCATGTTTCCCTGCATATCCCATATCTCAAAACGAACCGGCGCCTGCTCCTTCATATCAAAATCCAGGTATAAAGCATCCGACGCCGGATTGGGCGATACAACCAGTTGCGATACAACACCCTGGGGATCGTCTGTGCCGGTGGCATTGCCAAAATATACCGATGCAAACACGCTGGATTGTATATTTTCCTCACAGGGGGCGTAAAGGAACAGTTCGAGGTTTGGATAGGCGAGCGGACTGTTGATAGACAACTGTTTCACTTCCACCACCAGATCCTGAACACAGCTATTGGCCGGCACGATGAATGTTTGCCCCAGATCGTTGCCGTTAAGCGGCACGCCGGCAGCGGAAACCACCGCGCCGTTGAGGTTGGATTGGGCGTTGAGCTTCAGGTTGTAACTACGCGCTTCATTGCTTTGGTTGCAAAGATCAAGTTTAAAGGTTGCAGAAGAGCCCACCGGATTGCCCAGCAAGGTGATATGCTCGTCGGCGGCGCCGTCGTGTTTGAGTTTGGGTTGGTCGCGCTGGTACCCTGTTTGGTAGGGGCAGGAGCTTTTAGTGCCGGCAGCTGTGCGGAAAACAGGCGTACCGAACATTGGATCGCGGAATATATCCACGTTGAAGAAATCGCCGCCGTCGTCGTCAGAAAGGGTGTAGCGGACAATCTTGGTTACTTCCTGCGACTGGTTTTCGATTTTGCCGTAGCGCTGTGAACCGCGGTATTCGTAACCGCCCGATACACCCGAACCGCCTACTTCCACCACCACATCGAGGCTGGCTGAATAATCAACATACTGCTCGTACTCAATTGAGGCCGTTTCCGTAACGGTAATACTGGATTCTTGCGAACTGGGTACGGTGCCATACGACACTGCGCCAATTTGTACGTTATTGGGGTTGTTGATGTTAGCATCGTTCAGCGCCAGTACCTTGCTCCACACATCTACCTGGTTTTGGGCGTCGTTGCGGGCACGTACAGAAAGCGTCGGGTTATCAACCAAAGATTGTTGCTGGGTAATCTGATCCTGAATCTCTGATTTGGTGTAATAAAACTGTCGCGGCTGGCCAATGGGCATGTACACCAGGCCCACTGGATAGAGGTATGCCTGACAAGTGGAGTCAATGCGCACCTCACTGGTTACGCCGTAGGCAAGATCGGTACCGTAGCCCACAAAAACATCTTCGCCGCCGGGCGGAGTTTGAAACCCTTCAGTAACGGTAAGGCAAGTCTGGTTGCCCTGCGTATTGATGCTCATTTCGCCGCCGCCTGCACTGGCGCCAACGGTGACAGAAAACTCAAAGTTCACCGTGGCGATGAAGCCAACGGAACCGGCAACGCCAACTTTTGTTCCGTTGTTGGCGTCCTCGCCAACAACCACGGCGGAGCGAAATGCCAGAAGAAAAACACTTAGCCTGACGGCTATAGCAAAAGCACCTGCAGGGCGCTTGGGCATGGGATAACAGATGGGTAATGCCAGGCGAAATAAATCCATGCGGGAAGCATTGGGGCGTTGCCTTTTGGTATTAATTTTACAGGGAGAAATATTTGCCTCCTGCTGTTTTTTCTAAGCCAGTTGTGTGAAACCGGCCCAAGCTGAATAGATTCACGCAATGAGTGTTATGCTGAAGTGTAGCGACAAAGCGGATGGCGGTTATGGTGGTGGGTGTTGCGTAAAGCCAACTTTCCCGGAAATAAAAAAGCAAAAAATAAAATGTTAGAAACAAGAAAGGTGGTCGTAAGTGACCTCTAAGGATTGAAAAATGTGCTAAATACGATTGAGTTGTTTCCATCAGAAATGCTGGACGAACTAATATCAGACTATCTCAATAATCCTGAAACAGAAGAGATTGGGTTTACTGCAATTCAAGATAACGAAGTCTGTGGAATAGCCTATTGTGCGCCCGAAAAATTGATCGATAGAACTTTTAACCTTTTAGCCATTGGGGTGCAAAACGACCTTCAGGGCGGAGGAATTGGAAAAGCAATGATGAAGTTTATCGAAAATCATTTGAGAGAAAACGGTAGTCGGATATTGATAGTGGATACTTCCAGCACACCCGAATATGACCGGACAAGAGAATTTTATCAAAAAATAGGTTATACAAAAGAGGCAACAATAAGAGACTTTTGGAAAGAAGGGGATGACAAAGTAACCTTTTGGAAAAAACGCTAAATCCCTGCCCTGCCTCTCCAACCACCCAGCAGGCAGGACAGTTGGCCTGACTTTCTACAACAACTTTGAATATTCACAAAAACTCATAAGCAATGAAAAAAATGATTCTTGGTCTGATAGTGACACTTTTTTGGGTAGTCACTAATTCCAGCGCTCAGGGAGAGTACATTATAGAAGTAGACCCTGCCACAGGTACTTTTATTAAACCAAATACGCCTATTAACGGTGTGACTTGGGTGCAGGGTTATGTAAGCACTTACGATGAAATACATGGTTTTTATATTTTTCCAGCAACCACCATCAATGGGCTAATAACAGTAGACTCAAATGATTCTATCATTTTTAATCCTCCTTTTGGTTCAATATTGGAATGTCAATATGACAACTCTTCAGGAATTCTTTATGGTTTGAAAAATTCCGGGTCTGGCCAATTTGTTTTTGGCTCAATCAACCCCTCTACAGCGAATCATTCACCAATAGGCGCCGGTCCCATTTCAGGAATGAGCGGACTATACCAAGGAATGAGCACTTTTGATAAAAACGCGCATCGATATATTATCTATGTGAGTGAAAATAGGTTGTTTTCA
Source organism: Saprospiraceae bacterium (assembly GCA_035299505.1). Classification (GTDB taxonomy): domain Bacteria; phylum Bacteroidota; class Bacteroidia; order Chitinophagales; family Saprospiraceae; genus M3007. The sequence continues at coordinate 10,346 of DATGWL010000128.1, forward strand.
ATTAATGCAATAACCGGAAACGTGCTTTCAAATCCAACAGTAATGTTAAACCCGGGAGAGATCCTGCTTCACATTAGCTATGATGATGATAACAATCAATTATATGGGTTAATTCAAAACAGTAGCCAAACATTTCTTGTCCAGATCAACACAACTTCGGGAGCGGTAACCAAAATCGGAAATGGTATAGCCTTTGGACCTGGCGGGGGCACTTCTACCATTGATCAAATGAACCGCTATTACATTTTTCATTATTCTTTGGATTTGAGTTATTTTATTGCAGTGATAGACATCACCACTGGAAACCTCCTTTATAACAATCAGGTGCTTTTTGCTCCAGGCGGTAATATCAATTCTATTCAATACGACAATGTAAAGAAAAAGTTATACGCACAGCATTGGGAAGCGCCACGATTATTGGGGATAAATACTTTTTCAACATTAAACGCTTTGGCTTTTTATCCTAATCCTTTTTCAGAACAGACAACTTTGAAGACAGACTATTCCCTGCATAACGCAACACTCACGGTAAACAACAGTTTCGGTCAGACAGTAATGCAGGTAAAAAACATTTCAGGGCAGACAGTTACCCTTCAACGAGGCGATTTGCCAAGTGGGTTGTATTTTCTTCACCTTACTGAAAGCAACCAAGTAATTGCGGAAGGCAAATTTGTAATTGTTGACCATTAACTGTTTCCTGCCGCGCCTGGGTCTTCCCGACTTTATCGGGACAGGCCTTTTTTGATCCAGCGCACGGCGCCGCGGTAGCAAGCCAATCATTTGTTCCGTTGTTGGCGTCCTCGCCAACAACCACGGCGGAGCGAAATGCCAGACTAATGTACTCATCCATCTGGCCCGGGAGATTTGGGCATCGTGCGGTACCTTGCTACCTGGTAGAAACACCATATCCGTCAGGCTACACCTTGATTTGGCCGTCATTTCACCAAAAATCTCGCTCCGCCGTAGCTATTGGCGAGGACGCCAACAGCGGAAAAGAGCACTAACTTTGGGCTAAACATACTTGATAATCAATGCATTGTTCCGTTGTTGGCGTCCTCGCCAACAACCACGGCGGAGCGAAATGCCAGACTAATGTACTCATCCATCTGGCCTGGGAGGCTTGGGCTTCGTGCGGTACTTTTATGCCCAGTAAAAGCACCTGCATGGTACTACAGTATTGGATGGTGATGGGTAATGCCAGGCGAGTTGTAAATTGCTGGCACTTTGCATAGTCTATCGTTAACTGAAAAAATAAAAAATGACATTAATAAAAGAATTAGCAACAACCGGTTTCTTCAAATATGTTGAAGACGATGCGCAACTACAGTTTTTGTTTCAAACCTTGCAGCAGAATTTGGAGGACGAAAGCATGCTCTACTTTCCTAAGAAATCATACTACTACGATGTTGCTCTTAAGCAAAGATGGACAGGAACTGGTAATTCTCTTGAATACAGAACTTGTGAAGTTGACGCAGAAGGCATGCTTCGAGGTGGTTTGTTAGCCGGGTTAACCGCAATTAAAGAGTTATTTGAAAAACGCAACCTGAAATTTGAATTCAAAAATGAAAGTTTAGGTTGGAAAGAGGACCGTAGTTCGTATATCAAGCACGAAATAGAAATAAATAACAAAAAATATACTATCGCCGACGGTGATTTTGATAGAGCAGGGGGTTCACTTCATTACTTACGCCAGGTTGAAAAAGTAATAAATGAAGAATTACTACTTCAAGGCTCAAATGAACGTGCTTACAAGGTCGTATCTGATTATGGAGAAAGGATTTGGTATGTGATAATGGAGCCGATTCATTTTGATATTTTTGAAAGAAATAAGGATGAGTTTAGTGCAAGCCAACTGATCAAAGAATAACATGAAGTGGATAACACTGCATGGATTTTTTTCCCAACATGCTCTAAATCCGAAAGCCCAGCGCACGGCGCCGCGGTAGCAAGCCAATCATTCACCGTAAAAAACAAAAAAATGGGTGTTAGCTACAGTATTATTACCAAAAGGGAAGCACAGGAGAATAGTGCCTGGAAGGAACATATCGAAATGCTCAAAATGTTTGGGAATCCCAATTTTTCTACAGATGAAATAAACAATAACTTCCCTACTTTAAATGAGATATATGAATCCATTGCTGAAACAAATATAAAGATTGAAAAAGAAATGAAGCAAATTGATAATATTAAATGTAAAGAAGGTAAAAAAGAAATTATTCACTCACTTGATTTAAGAGATGATGAAGCTCAGGGTTCGGAAGACTTTACTATGCAATACCCGGAATCTGCAGACGATAAATATAAAATCGAAGTATTGCTTGGTATCAGGTAATGTCTCAAAAAGTGTGTCTGGCTAAGGTCTTCACTGAGTGGTCAAAGAACGATTCAGATCAATTTCATTGGCTGTTTTGAGGCTCTGTGTTTTCCACATTTCAACACCCGCCTCACAAAAATACCTCCAAATATT
>DATGWL010000129.1:0-71743 GCA_035299505.1 Saprospiraceae bacterium
ATCCGCGTAATTCGCAGAATTTTGGCGTGGGAATTTTCAAATCTATCAACGGCGGCAAAGATTGGACCTGCATGGGTCTGGAAAATACCAGAACCATACACAGGGTTGTGTTGCACCGCGACAACCCAGACATTATTTATGCTGCCTCTCAGGGATCAACTTATGGTCCAACAGAAGAACGCGGTGTGTATAAGAGCTCCGATGGCGGTAGAACCTGGCGCCGGGTGTTGTTTGTCAACAACCTCACAGGTTGTGCCGATTTGGTGGCAGATCCACAAAATCCGAACAAGTTGTATGCTGCCATGTGGGAATATCAGCGCTGGCCCTGGTTTTTCAAAAGTGGTGGCAAGGGTTCCGGTTTGTACGTTAGTTATGATGCGGGCGAAACCTGGGAAAAACGCACCGACAAAGACGGTTTGCCGGAAGGCGACCTGGGCAGAATTGGCCTGGCGGTATCTAAAAGCAATCCGGATGTTGTGTACGCCCTGGTTGAAGCTAAAGAAAACGCCCTGTATAAAAGTACAGACGGCGGTAAAAAGTGGCTAAAAATGGCCGATAAAGGCCAGGGAGATCGTCCTTTTTATTATTCAGAGATTTACGTAGACCCTAAGAATGAAAACCGGGTTTACTCCATTTATACCTTCATTTCCCGCAGTGAAGACGGAGGCAAGTCCTTCAACACCTGGGCTGGCTGGCATATTCACCCGGATCACCACGCATTCTGGATCAGCCCCGACAATCCTGACTATATCATCAATGGCAATGATGGCGGCCTGAACATTACGTATGATGGCGGTAAAACCTGGCGGTTTGCGGAAAACATCCCGGTAGGTCAGTTTTACCACGTAGAAACCGACAATGAATGGCCCTATAATGTGTACGGAGGTCTTCAGGACAATGGCTCATGGGTAGGCCCGTCAGCAGTATGGAAATCTGGTGGTATCCGGAATTCTGACTGGCAGGAGGTAAATTTTGGGGATGGTTTTGAAACCATGCCGAGGAAGGACGATGCCAGGTATGTATTTTCTGAGTCTCAGGGAGGCGAACTAAGCCTGGTGGATAGAAAAACAGGCGAAAACAAGTACATCAAACCCATCCACCCGGATAGCAAAACCAAGTTGCGTTTTAACTGGAATGCTGCACTTGCCCAGGACCCACATGTAAACCACGGCATATATTTTGGGTCACAGTTTTTACATTACTCTTCAGATTTAGGTCAAACATGGGAGATCATTAGTCCCGACCTGACCACCAATGATACCTCTAAAATGCACCAGGACATTTCCGGAGGATTAACCTTTGATGCCACCAATGCCGAAAACCATTGCACTATTATAGCCATCAATCCGAGTCCGGTACAGAAAGGCGTAGTTTGGGTGGGCACCGACGATGGCAACGTGCAATTAACCCGAGATGGTGGCAAAACATGGGAGAATTTTGCAGATAAACTTCCCAATGCGCCGAAAAACGCCTGGATTCCGGCTATTGAGGCATCGCCGGTGAATGCTGGTGAAGCTTTTGTAGTATTGAATAATTACCGCCAGAACGACTGGCAACCTTATTTGTATCACACCACAGATTTTGGCAAAAAATGGCATCGTCTGGCATCGCCTAAAAATCTGCCAACCCAAAACGGCGCAAATGGCGGCAATTATTGTCTTTCCGTGGTTCAGGATCCGGTTTCCCCAAATCTGCTTTTTCTGGGCACAGAGCATGGACTTTTTGTTTCCATTGATTATGGTCAAAACTGGATACAGTTCCCAGGAGAAACACTTCCGCCTGTGCCTGTATTTGATATGAAAATCCAGCAACGCGACGGCGATCTGGTATTGGGCACTTTTGGCAGAGGCATCTGGATAATGGACAACCTCTCTGCGCTGCGTACCCTGGCAAAAGAGGGGGCTGGTGTACTAGACCAACCATTCAAACTGTTTACCGCCCAACCGGGCATCCTGGCAGAGTATCGCTCCTTTGACGGCCCCCGTTTCGCGGTGGATGCCACTTATCAGGGCGATAACAAAGGTACCGCCGTTTCGATCCCTGTTTGGGTGAAACCCGGATTGAAAAAAGCAGAAAAGAAAAAGGCCGATACAGAGGATAAAAAGGAAGGTAAAAAAGAAGAAAGCAAACCAAAAGCAAGCAGTGGAAAGAGCGACGCTAAAAAAGAAAAGGCCACGGTGATGGTGCTTTCCATGAAGGGCGATACTATCCGGAGGTACAAAACAGAGTTGGATTCAGCATTTTTAAGCAGAATCTGGTGGGGCATGGATACCAAAGGCGTCCGCTTCCCATCCAAGAATGAGCCTGGACCTGATCAATTGGAGCCAGGTGGTGGCCCAACTGCCATTCCCGGCGATTATTGGGTAAAAGTTGATTATATGGGATACCGGGATTCTATCACGGTTAAAGTTATGGACGACCCAAGGCTCAATATTTCCATTTCGGAACGCGAAGCCAAAGCAGCAGCCATAAGAGATATGTATCAGGTGATAGACCGCGCCACCAAAGCCTACAACCGGCTCAAGGAAGCTGAAAAGACCATTTCTCTGGTGGAGAGCCAGTTCAGTAATGTGCCGGATAGCCTGAAAAAAGACGCAATAAAACTGGGTTCAGCCTTAAAGGATTCCATCAACACCTTAAAGGAGTTGTTCTTTCAACACAAAGAGGCCAAAGGAATTCAACGCAATCCAAACACCTTGAATAACTACCTGAGCAAACCATTCGATTACATCGAAGCCAACAGAGGAGGTCCGAATGCTTCAGCTACAATAGCGATAAATACAGCTAAGAAGGAAACAGATATGGTGATTGAGCGCATCAATCAATTGTTTGATAAGCCCTGGAAAGATTATCGGGAAAAGGTAGAGGTGGTAAAATTTTCCTTGTTTAAGGATTTTGACCGACTTTGAACATAAGTCATTGATTAATAGCCTAATAGCGGATTTTGACAGCCATGTCAGGATCCGCTATTTTTGTTAATTATGCCAGTTTTTGACATTTCATTAAAATCTCTACAACCTTTAGCTTCGAGGTATTGTTTAACTTTAAACATTGAATTGTTAAACAAAAATCATCTAACTCAAATTTTACTTCATTATGTTTCGCACAGCCAAAACAATCCTTTTTTCCCTTTCTCTCCTGATTGGATTCACCGCATGCCAAAAAGAAGAACTGACTGAAGCAAGCTCCGTAATTGATCAGGGAATTGCAACCGAAAGGAACAACACCATTGTTGACATTGCTATTTCTAACCCGGACTTCAGCATTCTCGTTGCTGCAGTGGTAAAAACCAACACTGTAGGTCTGTTTTCCAATGCAAACCTGAACGGTACTGTATTTGCGCCAACCAACGCAGCATTTGCACAACTTCCGGCACCATTCAACAGCGTAAGCGGTATCAATGGTATCACGAATCCAAACGAGATCAAGTTCCTGACCAACGTACTGCGTTACCACCTGATCGCTGGTCGTAAAAACGCTGCTCAATTGCCAAACGGCGGCTACGGAACGTACAAAACCGCTACCACTCCAAACGACAACCAAATCTTTGTAAGCCGCAGCATTGCCAACGAGGTGATCATCAACGGTAACAGCAAAGTGGTTGCTGCCGACATTCAGGCTTCTAACGGCGTTATCCACGTGATTGACAAAGTGCTGTTCTACCCAACCAAAGACATCGCTCAGATTGCAATCGGTAACGGTAACTTTACTGCCCTGGTTGCTGCACTGCAAAAAACTGGTCTGGTAAACACCCTGATGTCTCCAACCACCAACGTAACAGTATTTGCTCCAACGGATGCTGCTTTCGCTCAATTGCCAGCACCGTTGAACAATGCTGCCAACATCAAGGGCATCAACGACGCAGCTACCATCAACACCCTCCGTACTGTATTGCTGTACCACCTGACGGGCGGTCGCGTTTTCTCAGCTGATTTGCGTGAAAACATCACCGTACCAATGGTTGCAGCTGGCAACACCACTATCACCCTTGCCGGCGGCGCTAAAGTTAAAGGTACAAGCAACCCAACAGGCTCCAATATCGTCCTCACCGACCTTTTGGCCAGAAACGGTGTTATTCACGTGATTGACGCAGTTCTGCTCCCATAAGCGTTACATCAGATACACATGGTGCAGCCGTTGATCCTCTCGGGGATCAACGGCGCTTTTTTTTATGCAAAATGTAAATATCATTCAAAAATACCCGTCCTTTGCACTTACGTCAAGACCGTTCGAACCTACCGAGTTTATTTATTCCTGCACCTATACCTCTACACGGAACCGAAGCGACTTGAAAACAGTGTGATCCTACAAATCGATGGACAATTATCATTACCTAAACATTCGCATTTTTACTTTCGAACACAATGTCTGATTCCCAACACAAGTTAACCCGCATCGGGGTGTTTTACGATGGAAATTACTTTTTGCATGTTTCCAACTATTACGCCTATCACCATGAGCGCAGAGGCAGGTTAAGTATCGCTGGTTTGCATGATTTCATTCGTTACAAAATAGCCGACGAAGAACAAAAAGACATGCATCTTTGCCAGATAGTTGACGCACATTATTTCCGTGGACGTCTTTCTGCGCAAGAGGCCAGCAACGAAGGAAACCGTTTATACTACGATCGACTTTTTGACGATATCTTAATGATGGAAGGGGTTACTACCCACTATCTGCCAGTTAGAACCACTTATTTCGGCCAAAGACAAGAGCGTGGTATTGATGTTTGGATGGCGCTTGAAGCATTCGAACTTGCCCTGCATAAACAATTTGATGTCATAGTCTTGATCGCATCTGATAGCGATTTCGTGCCGTTAGTGCGCAAACTGCATACTTTGGGCGTACGTGTCATGTTGTTTGCCTGGGATTATGATTTCTTCGATGAAGAAGGCCGCCGCCGCAGCACTGTAACATCCCAGGCACTTTGGGAAGAGGTTACCTATCCAATGGCTATGGAGAAAGTGATTTCAGAAGACAGCGATCCTGATTTTTCTGTAAATCGTCTTTTTGTAGAGCGCAAAAGGAATCTCCCTCCAACTCCAACAGACACAGAAGAAGCCAACATAGAGCCGATTGAGGAGGGTGAAACCAAAAGAAGCACCATTTTCAGTTTGAAGGATGGCTATGGCTTTATCAACTACCCACAAACAAACAACCTGTTCTTCCACTTCTCGTTCCTGGTAGATACTGACTTTAATGATCTAAGAGAAGGTGATTTGGTTGAATTCACTTTGAGCAAAAATGACCGCGGGGAACCTATTGCACGTAATGTGCGGTTAATCCGCGAGTAAACAGCTCAAAAAAACATATTAAACATGAGTCACCTCTGCATAGGGGTGGCTCATGTTTTGTTTGGGGCATGAGCTCAGCTGAAGTCTATCCTTTGTAACCATGCGCTCTCTTAACAGGCCTTCTTTTTTTCACCAAAAAAGCCTGAGCCACCCTATGCAAGGATGACTCAGGCTTTTCAATAACCTTTGTGAATTACCCGGCTATCGGAGCAGGGTAACTTCGCCGGAGTAGGTTTCTTCTTCACCGTTTCCAAACCGCACCAGCATTTTGTACACATAAACGTCGCTAGGAGCGTTTTTATCATCCGTTCGGCCATCCCATGCCTGTTTAGCCGGCGTCGCCTCAAATACTTTCTGTCCCCAGCGGTTGTAGATAGTGAAGTTTAACACTGTAGCAGAACCACCGAGCAATACTGGCCCGAAGGTGTCATTTGCACTATCTCCGTTCGGAGTAAAGGCATTCGGAATAGCAAAGCAACGCTTGGTATTGTAAACCACCGGATCGGATACTGATGTACAGCCATTGGCATCAGTGGCAACTACAGTATAAGAAACCTGATCGCCCAGCGGTGTAACCTCAACGGAATCCTTAGTGGCGCCCGGCACTACTTCACCATTGGCTAGCCATTGCAGACTTTCTACATCGCCGGAAACTACATTGATCCTAAGCTTAACTGAAGATCCCTCACAAATAGAATCGGCAGGATCCGGTGTAACCTCAATCTTGTCCAATACAATTGGCGGGAATACCGTAACCGTCACCGCATCGTTGTCGCTACAATTTACGCCGTAGTAAATGGTGGCTGTGTAGGTAATCGTAAATACTGGATTCACCGTAATGGTTGCACCTTTTAATCCACCCGGCATCCACACAATACTGTCGGCAGGTGTGCCTGTAACATTCGCAGTGAGCGTAGCATTTTCGCCAAAGCAAATGGATTGATCTGCGCCTGCATTCACACTTGCATTAGAAACCGTTACAGTAACCTGCCCCTGTGTGGTGCAGTTCTGGTTAGACGCTGTTACCGAATAAGTTATGGTGCTGTTTGGCGTAGCAATCGGATTGGGTATAGACGCGTTATTCAAGCTCGTAGCTGGCGTCCATTGGAATGCTCCAGGTCCGTTTGGCGGCAAGGTAAGTGCCACAGATTCACCCAGACAGATTGAGGTGTTTGGGTTCAAATTCAGCACTGGCAATGGAATAACATCCACATTTACCGCATCTACAGCGGCACATCCCTGGCCATAAAAATAGGTTACGCCATAAGATTGCAGGGTAGTCGGGCTAACCGTAATGGTATTGGTTGTTTCACCTCCTGGCGACCATACCAAACTGCCCGGGTCGCCTGTAGCTGTAGCCGTGAGGGTAGCGTTGGCGCCTTCGCAAATGATTTGATCCACGCCGGCATTCACGCTGGCATTGTAATAAGTTACAGTTACTTCTCCTTCAGTACTGCAATTTTGCCCCTGCGCCACCACTTTATACGTAATGGTTTGGGTAGGGGAGGCCACTGGATTCGGAGAACTTGGGTCGTTCAGGAATGTGGCTGGCGTCCAGGTGTACGTTACATCTGTTTGGCTGTTCCCATTCAATACTACTGAACCGGTAGAGCAAATCACCGGATCATCCGCCAGCTGCAACACCGGCGGCTGTTCTACAAACACAGCAATGCTGGTACCCGCCGGACAAGGAATATCTTTTACGCTGATCTGGTAGAGGGTTGTTTGTGTTGGAGTCGCCAATGGATTCAGGCAATCATCACAGGAGAGTGTGCCGGCTGTCATAGGCTCCCACTGGTACGTGAAGTTGGGATTTGGTGGCGTCACCGAAACATTGATCTGTGCCGATGCACCCGGACAAACTATAGGGGGCGTGGCAAAAGCCTGTAGCGTAGGCGGTGTAAATACCGGCACATATACTTCGGTAGTGTCTACACAACCGCCGATGGTGGTAACACGCTGATAGGTAAAGGTATCAGAAGCCAGAATTACCAGGCTCAACAGGTCGTCTGGAGTCAGGAACGTACCATGTGGCAACCATTCATGGGTAATGCCAGGGAAATTAGCTGGCTCGAAAATGCTGTTGGCCAGGAAATAGATGGTATCTCCGGGACAATACACTTCCTTATCCAACACTTTACGTACAGACAATTCTGGCAAAGAATCCACTTTGAGTCGCACAGAATCGTACACCGTACAGGTTCTGTTACCGCTCACAATATCGTAGGTAGCGGTATAGGTTACGGATTCCGTTGGCGTCGCAATTACAGTACCTCCGGTATTGGTGTTCAAAAATGCAGAAGGGGTCCAGGTTACCGTAGAGCCTACAGGATTGGTTATGGCAACTAGTGTATCTGACTCTCCCAAACACAATAAGCGCAAGTCTTGACCCTGAATTTCAATGTCTGACAGAATTAGCGTAACGGTTACGCTTGCTGTTTGTGAGCAGGCATCATTGGCGCTGGTAGCCACCAGGGTGTACGTAGTGGTCTGGTCAGGTGTAGCAATTGGGCTTGCGGAGTTGGGGTTATCAAGTCCGTCAGCTGGCGTCCATTCATATTGGGTAGTACTGCTCAACGGACTGGCCAACTGGATAGGATAATTTTGACAAGCCACAGTATCCGCAATTAATGAAGGCATCTTGAGCGTATCCACAATGACGGTCACAAAGTCATTCACCGTACAACCTTCCAGGGTTACCGTTGCTGTATAGGTGAGCGGGAAAGTTGGCGTGGCAATTGGCGTCAGACTGTTTGGATCGTCCAGACCAGTGGCTGGAAGCCATGTAACAGGGGTGTTTGGAGGATTCACTATTGCCTGCAACGAAACCGAACTGCCAAGACAAATGGTTGTTGGTGTCAGTGCGGAGGCGGCAATTTCTGGTCCAATCACTTTCACAAAAACAGAATCTTCGTCTTCACAGTTGCCAACAATACCCTTAACAGTCAGCCACACACTCTGTGTTGGCGACGTAACCGGATTGGGTACATAAGCGTTGCTAACCTGATTCACTGGTTCCCAGAAATATGAGGTGGCGCCTGAAGCATTGAGCTGCAGGAAGTCGCCTTTACAAACCGTAAGGGTATCTCCACCGCTTACAACCACTTCAACGCCATCGTTAATTTCTGCCACGAGGGTTTTCAGAATCACCTCCCCGCAACCATAATCCCGGGCAAGATTAATCAGGATGGTTTCTGTGCTTTCAGGCAACCCATCCGCCAGTGGCACAATCGGGAAGGCCAGGGTTGTTTGGCCCGGTTGGAAGGTAATTGTTGGAGGTATATTCAATAAATAGTCTACACCTTGTGTAGCTGTACCACCCAAACTGATGTTGAAAGTAGTGGCTACTGTTGGTACATTAGACAATGAGATGAACAAGGTATCGTCGTCGCCGGTACAGCTTTCAATGAAATAATCAATACCACTGGCAAATTGAATTTCTACATTCGGCGAACCAGCTTTAATTTCAGAAACAAATACACCTGAGTCGAACGACTCGTCGCCACGGTCGGCAATAGCCAGTTTAAGGTGGTAGGTATTGCAGGGAATTACCGGCACCCGGGCAGTCAGACTTTTCTTAATACCCAATGAATCCGAAGTTAATCCATCATATTGAATGCTCTGGCTCAACTCATTGTTCCGGTAATATTGCCAGTTAACCTGATTGTTCACACTGTCAATTTGCACAGGTGTATTGGTATTGGGCAATACGGCAATGTTCAGGGCGCTGTTGGTTAAGTTAGGGTCGCCGGTAATGCCCGGGCCGGAAACCAAAAACGCAAAAATGTCATTGAAGCCGCCATTGCTGAATATGTACTCCGGATACTCCTCAGATCCAAAAACATATTCAAAAACCACTTCGTTAGTGGCCGCAAATACATCCAACTCAATAATACAGGCATCCTTTGATTCACTGCCACTCCCAAACAAGTTGGACAAGTAGTTCAGGTCGTTGTCCCCTAAATCGTCCGTAAATGTTGGCGGAATAATCTGACCTGAGCCGGTAAGATCATTTGGACCCTGAGCCTCTGAAGCAAATCCAGAGGTCAGCAAAAGACCTTTGCCCATATTTAGGTCATTATTGTCTGTAGCGTAATTGAAGATACCATACTGCCTGGAATCGCATTTGATATCTGTAACGGTTACCACAGCCCCACCCGTAGAAATGGCCGACACAATGCTGTCTGTCTGAATATTGGTTGTATCTACAGAAACCACTTCCGTAGGCTCGCAGGGATCGCTGCTGCAAAGCCAGGTGCCTTTCCAACCTGATTGCTGCACAGTAGCATCCGATTCAAAAACAACGGTCAAACAACCACTTTTAGCCTGCACCATAAAGCAAACACCACCACCACCGGCAATATTTTGCGGAGTAAAGTTTTCACCATCCAATGCGGCAAGCAATTGACCATTAGCTGAGTTGCCATCATAAAAAGACAATTGATCTCCTTCTCCGCTGCCAAATGGATCCAGAGTAGGCTCCAAATCATAATATTCCAGGGTAAAGCTGATACATTCAGCCTGCTGGTCAGGACAAATCACAAACGTATGGTCTTCATTGGGCAGATAATCGCCAAATTCACCACCAGAATCATACAAAGTACCAGAACAGAGTGAAGAACTACCCTGAGTAATATTTACCACCGGCGGAATGCTGTCGATACACAAAGTAAACACACCAGAGTTTGCCGTAGCGGTAGCCGACCAGTCAGACACCCTGATGTAGTAATCAATACCTGGCGTCAGGCCAAACAAATCCATTTGAGCACCGGTTTGCCCCTGACTTGAGCTAACGCAAGCCAGCTCTGCCAGACCATCAAAGAAGCAGTCTCCCCGGTACACAGCAAACTCTGGATTAGTAATAGGACCACCGGTTACCCCGGTTAGGGTTATACGCAGATCCAGCAGGGTAATAGGGCATTGAAAACGGAACCAAACATCCCGTTGGGCAGCGCCACTTTGGAAGCATGAAACTGTATCTACGGTGGCAATTACACTTGGTGTGGCATTGACATTGGTGTACTCCGTAGTTTCACAGGAGGGCACCTCGCCGAGATTTATCATGGTACTGCAGTTAAAGGCATCGTTTACAGGCGCCTGTGCATGCAGAAAACTTGCGCACAAAAGGAGAAGGAATGATAAAAGAGCTTGCTTCATGTTGCTAAAATAATTTCCAGTCTGAAACCTAATACGGGAATATGTCTTCCCCGGTTTCAGTGTAAAGAGATAAATCCGGCCAAAAGTAGCGAGACATTTGGTAAACCCCAATGGTAATCAGGCAAATATGACAGATTGGTCATGCATCGGCAATTTCATTTCGGAGCCGGGCACTGATCCAGGGCTTGTTGTACCTCTTCAAGGGTATATGGTGTGATTTTGTTGCCCCAGCTTTGCAGTACATAATTCAGAACATTGGTTATCTGAATTTCACTGAGGTTTTTATTACCCGGCATTTGTTCGGCATATACCCGACCATTTACTTGAATGGTGTCCTGCAATCCATGCCTTATAATGCAGGGCAGCGACTGACGATGACTTGACAAATAATCAGATCCTGCGAGAGGAGGCATTAATGCACCTAAACCAACCCCATTGTCCATATGGCAATTGGCGCATTGAGCCTGATACAACCGCTGTCCTATTTGGTAAGGTTGCTGCTCACAACCCAACAACATCGCAAGGCCTGTAACCAAAGCCATTATCCAAATTCTCATGCTTGTTCAGGTAATTTTGTTTTTAGTTGAAGCGATTCAAAAACAGCGTAAGAATCCTTGTCAAGATACTCGGCAAATACTTTTGCGCGATTCAGGTAAGCAAAAAACAAGAGCAAAAACACTGGAATCAAACATGCCCATTCCCAGTATCCGCGCTGCGCCCACTTGGTCAGACACATCAATATGGCAAACAAACAAAAGGCCGACATATTAGCCGCCAATGCCTTTAAAGCCTGCCAACGATCCAGTATAGGCAGGTGTTTCTCACCATGCTCCCGTATGAGTGCCCAGTAATTAGATAGGTTGTCTGTAGCTTTTGCTCTCCGTTTTTCTAACCTTGGATAACGGGTGTAAAAAATGAACGAACCTGCAAAATGCATGGTAAACCCGATGGTATACGCAACCACAAAACCAGACAACACCACATTCGCTGATATTTTTTGCAGAAAGAGATATAGATCCTCTAGTTTGACAATTTGCTGATCTGCAGTTACCCAAATGGCCATCAGCATGGCTGAACCTGGAATCAGGTAGCCCATGATATCAAAAAAATCCAGCCTAAGTTTATCCATGTTACAATCCAGAATTGGTTTTATCGGGCATAAGGTGCGGCATCTTGTCCGCAAAATTCACCCGCAAGGTATTTGTAATAGGCATTGACACCAATCATACCGGCATTGTCTGTACAGTATTGAAAATCAGGTATATAAGTAACCCAGCCTTCCTTTTCACCCATGGCTGCCAGTGCCGTTCTCAGGCCACTGTTGGCGCTCACGCCGCCGGCTATAGCAATTTCCCTGATACCGGTTTGCTTTGCAGCCTTGCGTAATTTCTTAAGTAATATGGTAACGATGGTTGACTGAATAGACGCACAAATGTCGGCGAGGTTTTCCTGAATGAAGTGCTGATTACCCTCCATTTCTTTTTTCAAAAAATACAAAATACTGGTTTTTAACCCGCTAAAGCTAAAATCCAGGCCGGGAATAGCCGGTTCCGGGAACGGGAATCTGGCCTGACCCTCTCTGGCATAACGGTCAATAAGTGGCCCTGCCGGATACCCAAGTCCAAGCAGCTTGCCTGATTTATCAAACGCCTCGCCCGCGGCATCATCCAGGGTCTGGCCAATAAATTCCATGTCCAGATAATCGCGTACCAGCACTATCTGGGTATGTCCTCCACTCACAGTAAGGCATAAAAAAGGAAATTTTGGCTTGGGATCTTCCGCAAAATGTGCCAGCACGTGCGCCTGCATGTGGTTCACTTCAATGAGAGGCAATTGATAACTCAGGGCAAAGGCCTTAGCAAATGAAGTACCCACCAGTAAGGATCCCAACAAGCCCGGCCCTCTCGTAAATGCCACTGCGTGCAAATCAGATTTTGCTATTCCGGCTTTTCGAATGGCCATATCCACTACAGGTATAATGCTGGCCTGATGCGCCCTGGAAGCCACCTCCGGCACTACACCACCATACTGATGATGTACCTCCTGGTTAGCCACGTAATTAGACAAAACAACGCCATCAGCAATCACCGCAGCCGAAGTGTCGTCGCATGAGGATTCTATGGCTAAAATATTTATTTGACTCATTAGGCTGCAAATTTAGGATTTGCCTTGATCCAATTGCTAGTACACACTGATTTGGCACGATTATTTGTATATTTTAAATTACTTAATCCAATCATCTGATCAACTTCCATTCAAATCGAAAAAATCAAGACAATATGTTCGGTTCAAGTACAAAAGACTCAAAATCAAGCAATTCAAGCACGGCAATGCTCAATGATAAAGACGGAGCTGCCACCACTGTAATTGCCAAAGGCACTACGATTGAAGGAAAATTTGCCTGTGGAGAAAATGTTCGCCTGGACGGCGCCATTCATGGTGAAGTCAAAGTAGACAAACGCTTTGTAATGGGCGATGGCAGTTACGTACAAGGTAATATCATTGCCAGAGATGCTGCCATCAAGGGCAAAATCAAAGGAGATGTACATGTTAAAGAAGCCCTTCACCTGATGGATACCGCCATTATTGAAGGAAATATTACCGCTAAAACTATGGTGGTAGATGAAGGCGCACGCTACAATGGCTCATGCAAAATCGGCGAAGCTGCTGCAGCCGCTATTCCCGCTAAGTAAAAAGCGTTTTCTGGGCATATTAAAGCCGGAAATTTGAATCAACGGTGCATCTTTGCGCCCGGATTTAATTTCCGGCTTTTGTTTTGACGCCACTATTTGCTTTTCAAAGACCAGATTTCTCACCTGATTACACCTCAAGCGCTGATTTGCGTTTGGTGGTGAGCGATTCTGCCGTTTCCCTGCTGGTATCCAAAGGGCAACAGGTGCAGGTAGTAAAGTGCTGGCAAATGCCTGTCTCAGAACACCAGTTCAATCCAAATGAAGCAGAACTCAGGGGTATATTGGGCAGTGAGCGCCTGCTTTCCAGGCATTTTTTATACAAAGCTTGCTCCGTAAATCCATCCTTTACCACTTTAGTGCCCCGGAGATTATTTGATGAGCGATCTCTGCCCCAATATTTCAAACTACTGATAAAACCAGGTGGTAAATACACATACCAAAGTGCTCATATTCCATCCATAGACGCCTACCTTGTTTGGGCTTTGGAACTAACTCAACACCACCTGATCAGTCAGTATTTCGAATCCAGCCAGATTTCACACCTGGGGGCTACCTTTATTGAAAAACTGGCTAAAGAATCACCGGCTGATGGTTACGGCATCTTTGCCAATATTCATGGTCAACGGATGCAATGCCTGGTGTTTGACCGAACGCAGCTGGTATTCTACAATTCCTTTGAATTTCATAAGCCGGCTGACTTGTTGTACTACCTGTTGTTAGTGTACAAACAGTTCGAGTTGAATCCAGCCAACATTCCTCCGCGGATTTCTGGGGGCATTTTGGAAGATTCTGAAGTTTACAGGATGCTCATGCGGTATTTCCCGGAGATCGTATTTCTCAAACCTGACAGGAGTTTCCACTTCCCGGACGATGCCAAAAACTTGCCCGCCCATTTCTGGTTTGACATTTCAATTGTTTGATTATGAGGATCATAGGAGGAAAATTCAAAGGCCGCCGGTTTGACCCGCCTGCCGACAACTGGCCTACGCGACCTACTACAGATTACGCGAAAGAGGCGCTGTTCAATATTTTGAACAACCAACTCGATTTTGAAACCACCAGGGTACTGGATCTTTTTGGCGGCACAGGCAGCCATTCCTACGAATTTGTTTCGCGGGGCTGCGAAGACGTAACGTACGTAGACAAGTTTCCACATGCCGTGAAATTTGTACGTCAAACAGTTACCAAACTCGGTATCGAATCGCAAGTGCGCATTTTTCAAATGGATGTGTTTAAATTCATTGAAAGCGCCAACAGTCAGTGGGATTACATCTTTGCTGGCCCGCCATATGCCTTGCCTACCATCGACACCATTCCGGATCTGATTCTTAACCGGAACTTGTTGCGTCCTGATGGGTTATTTGTTCTGGAACACAACCCACACCACGATTTTCTTCAACACCCCAACCTGGTGGATGTGCGAAATTACGGTAAAACTATATTCAGTTTCTTCCGTCCAACTACTGACAGCGAAGCCTGATCACATCTGTTTTGATTTCATTGCTTTCGTGTCCGGCACGATCCCGGATTTTAATAAAATAGGAAAAACTGTCGAACTGAAAGGTGACTGGAACCTCATCGCAGGGGAATTTGAAACCTTCGGGAGAGGTGTAAATGCAGCAGGTAGTGGGGAGTTTAACCGTAATTTCTCCTGAAATACCATTTGCGGCGCCTAATGGTTCAACATAGGGCAATTGCAGAGGGGGCTTAAAGAAGGAATCGCGGGAATCGCGAATAAAAACGCTACCGGTTGGATCAGATTCAGGATAACCCAAATCCCCATCACCGTCTGTAAATGAAAAGGTTACAAACAAAGAATCAGTGTATCCTTCGCCCTGATTCATGATATTTTTTGACAGACCGATATACTTGATTTGAGGCTCATCCGGGTAATCCGGAGGCTGAACACAAAAACCCAGCAGGATAACAACAACCAACGACCCTACAACGTAGCCCAGTTTTTTCATAGTGGTTAAATTTGACCCAAAATTGGTACTTTTTCCTGAAGATGCAAACTCCCGACCGGTCAGAAATATTGTCTTTACTCGACAGAATCGGCGAACTGCCGTTTTCAAGGCTGGAGGAAGCCGTGTTTCGTTACCAAAGCCAAAACAATCAGCTTTACCAACAATTTCTAAAACTATCCGGCACGCAGGAGCGACTTTCGTTTCACCCGGGGTTGCCTATCCAGTTTTTTAAAACACAGGAGGTGCAAACAGGCAATTGGCAGGCAACCAGCGTCTTTTCCAGCAGCGGCACCACAGGCCAACAAACTTCAAGGCATCTGGTTCGGGATATGGAGGCATATTTGACCAATGCGGTGAAAGGCTTCGAGACATTTTACGGTCATCCACGAAACTGGGTTGTGCTGGCTTTGTTACCATCTTATCTGGAAAGGCAAGGCTCTTCATTGGTGGCTATGGCCGAGCGATTCATTACCTTGTCAGAGCACCAGGAAAGCGGATTTTTTCTCCATAATTTTGACCAACTGAAACAAACACTCCAGGAATGCAGGAAAAAAGGCAGACAAACGCTTTTGCTGGGAGTTAGTTTTGCCTTGCTGGATTTCGCCGAGTATGCCCCAATGGATCTTTCCGGGGTAGTAATTATGGAAACAGGAGGCATGAAAGGGCGTAGAAAAGAACTCACGCGCACAGAACTCCACCAGCAACTCAAGGTGGCTTTTGGCGTGGAGATGATCCATTCAGAATACGGCATGACGGAGCTTTTTTCTCAGGCCTATTCTACCGGAAATGCCGTTTTTCACCTAACGCCAACCATGCGTGTGTTTACCACCGAAATCAACGATCCGTTTTGTTTGGTGCCTCCTGGCAAAACAGGAGTACTGAATGTGGTAGACCTGGCCAATCTGGATACCTGCAGTTTTATCCAAACCGAAGATCTGGGACGGGTGTATGCAGATGGCAGTTTTGATATATTGGGCAGGTTGGATGCTGCTGAACTTCGCGGCTGCAACCTGATGGTAGAGTAGGGCAGGGTAGAGGTAAAAATTGTCAATTCATGAAAAAAATAGGACTTTTATCGGATACGCATTCAGTTCTGGATGAACGCGTTATGACGCATTTCGCGGAATGCGATGAAATCTGGCATGCCGGCGATGTAGGCGACATTCGGGTTTGGGATGCGTTAAAAGCATTTAAACCGGTAAGGGGAGTGTATGGCAATATAGATGGCGCCAAACTAAGAGCAGAGTTACCGCTGGATTTGCGCTTTGAGTGCGAAGGCGTGCCTGTTTTCATGACCCACATTGGAGGTTATCCGGGCCGATACGACCCCAGAGTAGGTAAATTACTGAAAGAAGACCCACCTGCGGGCGGCTTGTTCATCAGCGGTCATTCTCATATTCTGAAAGTTATGCCGGATAAGACGCTTGGTTTTTTGCACATCAACCCGGGCGCCTGCGGAAACGAAGGCTGGCATAAGGTAAAAACGCTGGTGAGGTTTGTGCTGAAGGAAGGCCAAATCAGAGATTTGCAAATAATTGAATTGGGAAACAAAGGGATTGTGGCCGGTAAAGAAAAAATGAAATAACTTTGCGCCCGCAAAATCCTGGTCTCATAGTTCAACGGATAGAATAGAAGTTTCCTAAACTTTAGATGTGGGTTCGATTCCCGCTGAGACCACATTTTTTTCATTTTTTTTGAAGTTAACCCAAAAAAATTTTGAAAAAGATTTTTGTTTGTTACTTTTGACCGTTCTTAAAAAGACACAACCACACTTAAAATTTCGGAGTCATGTACAACAACACATACCTCGTCATATACCAAAAGCCAGGAAGCAACATCCAATATAAGGAAATCACTTCCAATCTTGAATTGACCATCGAGACCCTTAAGGCTCAGGGGTATATTATTATTGATATCATTGATCTCTGATTGCAGCTCTTCCTGCCATTAAAAAAGCCCATCTGATTTGACAGATGGGCTTTTTTAATGGCATTTACCTCTTTTGTGTTCTCATGTGTGCACAATCAAAGATAAAGGCTAAACAAGAGCGTCATGTTAATAAAATATGGCAAACCCTAAAGTGCTTGAATCATGATCAACATCTTAGGCTGCTCCGGTATTTGCGCTCTCCTTATTTTATTTCCAGTAAAGTAATGGCGCCTTTAGCAGAGTGGCTGATGCGGCTAATTGAAAAGGGAGAGGACGGTTTTGATCGAAATCAAATATGGAAGAAGCTTTTTCCGGAAGAGCCATATGATGATGTTAATTTTCGGAAGCTGTGTTCTGAATTAATGAGACACACCACTGCATTCATGGCACAGGAAAGCTTCATGGCTGATGAAGCGCGTCAGGCAATAGAATCCTTAAACTTTGCAGTAAAGTACAAGATTGACCCTGTTCAGAGCGGTGCTATGCGGCAGGCCAGACATATCCTGGATGAGAAGAGCTACCATTCATTCGGCGATTTTTTGGCTAATTTTGAGCTTGAGCAGATTCATTATGCTATGATGAATTTTGCGGTCAAGGTTAACACCAGAGCTAATCTGGAAGAACTATCCACCCAACTAGATCTCTTTTATCTTCTTGAAAAATTGAAAATTTTCAGCGCAGCTATCAGTCAGCAGCGATTCGGAAATTTTCAATATGATCTTAAATTTAAAGAAGGTATACTTGAATATTTGAAGAGATTCCCTGTTGAAACCGTACCAGAGTTAGCTCTTTACTACTATTCCTTCCTGACACTCATTGAAGAAGAAGAAGTTTCACACTATTACAAATTCAGGAAACTTCTGGATAGATTCGCCACTTTGATGCCTCAGCCTGAGGCAATTGAATTGTTTGATTCAGCTCTACATTATTGCACAGGAAAAATCAACAAAGGGGATCGGTCCTTTTTCCAGGAATATTTTGACTTGTTTGAACAAGCCATTGAAAAGGGCATTTTTCTTCAAAATGGAGTCCTGGCAGACTGGAGATACACGAACGTAGTGGCCGCTGCCCTCGGATTAGGAAAAATTGACTGGGCAGAACAATTCGTGGAAAACTACAAAAAGCACCTGCCAACTGACTCTAGACAGAATACCTACACTTTCAACCTGGCCAGGGTTTACCGCTATCAAAAGAAATTCAATGAAGTATTAGATTTGTTGCAAAACGTTGAATACGAAGATATTGGTGTTAGCCTGATTACCAAACTAACCCTACTTATCACTTACTACGAACGCAGGGATTTTGAATTGCTTGAATCATTTCTCGATTCATTTCAAGTATTTCTCAACAGACACAAGCATATACCACAACAAAGAAGAAGCAATTATCTAAACCTCATAAAATACACCCGTAAGCTGATTAGACTAATACCGCCGGATAAAAAGACTATTCAAAAACTAAAAGAAGAAATACTTGAAAAGAAAGCAAGTATTGTAAACCACGAATGGCTCCTCGAAAAAATTGACGAACTCTAAGTTCCAAACTTGTCCATTACCCACCGTTCGAAATACCGATAGGAAAAATGGCTCCAAACTAAACTGCCCGCCAACGCCAATACAAACACCTGCCACCCCAATGGATCCAAGCCAGCTTTACGCATACCAAATTGCACACCCCGAAATACCACAGGATGCCATAAATACAAGGAATAAGAAATCAAGCCCAACCAAGCTAAAACCTTCCCGGCTACTCCGCTCAGCTTTGGCACAGCCTGCAGATAAAACCATACTCCCATAAGAGCTAATAAACTCAAAATCAATCGGTTGTGTCCATAAACCAACTCAAAGGCATTGCCTGAAACAGGCCAGCAGAAAAACAGAATAGCCACCAAAACCAATAAAAGCCCGCTCAGCTGCGGCTTAAATTCCCAAGCACTTTTTGCCATCCATATCCCGGCCACAAAAAACACAGCATGGTTGAACACCTGCACATAAGCAGGCCACCAGTATTCCTGCGCCGGCAACGCCGGATCATAACCCAGGAAGGCAAAATACACCCATCCCAGACCGGCCAAAACGACTGCTACTATCAAACGCCATCCCGAACCCGCAAGTAAAATCAAGGGAAAAAAAGCATAATACACCAGCTCGCAGCCAATGGACCAGGCGCCCGTGGCAATGTCCCGGGCAGGGTTTATCCAGCCAAATATTCCGGAAAAATTGAGCACCACATCTGTCAAACTGCGTTCCTTATCATCAATCAACAAGGTGCAAAACGTTACCAGGCTCAAGAGTGGGAAGATGCGCCAAAAGCGTTTTCGATAAAACTGCCTCCAGGAGGCCATACCCCAATCCAATCGCCCCTGATACACCCATGCCAGTGTGAGGCCACTCAATATAAAGAAGACACTGACTGCATAAACGCCCAGTTTGCCCTGTGGAAGCAAAGCATCCCAGCGACCATTCAGCCATTTATCATAATGAAATAACAGCACTGCAAGGGCCATCAGCCCCCGCAAATAATCCAAAGATTCCCGCCTGTTAACCGGAGAGGTCACACGTTGAAACGGAAATGCATCAGGTCGCCATCAATAACCGTGTACTCCTTGCCTTCAACCGCCATTTTACCGGCTTCCTTGACCTTGGCTTCAGAACCAAGCGTTACGAAATCGTTGTACTTGATTACCTCAGCACGAATGAACCCTTTTTCGAAATCCGAGTGGATTACGCCTGCTGCTTCAGGAGCTTTAGCGCCGTTGCGCACCGTCCAGGCGCGCACTTCTTTCTCGCCCACCGTAAAGTAGGTGATAAGGTTCAGCAGTTTATATGCAGAGCGAATCAGTCTGTTTACGCCTGGCTCGCTGAGGCCCATCATTTCCAGAAACTCCACCCGTTCTTCGGCAGAGTCCATTTCAGCAATCTGAGCCTCAATACCAGCGCAGATATGGATCACCTCAGCATTTTCAGCCGCAACAGACTGGCGGAATGCAGCGGTATGCGCGTTGCCGGTTTCAATGGCCGCCTCATCTACGTTGCATACGTACAACACAGGCTTGGCAGTCAGCAAAGTCAGATCCTTGGTAACCAGATACCGACCATCGTCGTCCAGATCAGCCAACAACTCACGTACTACGCGACCGGTTTCCAAATGTGTTTTTACCTTGGTTAATACCTCAAGCGCTTTCAATTCTTCTTTATTTCCCGCCTTTGCTGCGCGCGCTGTTTTATCAATGCGCTTTTCAACGGTCTCCAGGTCCTTGAAACTCAGTTCCAGGTCAATGATTTCTTTGTCGCGAACCGGATTTACCGAGCCGTCCACGTGCACTACATTATCGTCGTCAAAACAACGTACCACGTGTACAATGGCGTCTACTTCGCGGATATTGGCCAAAAATTGGTTGCCCAATCCTTCTCCCTTACTGGCGCCTTTGATCAAACCGGCAATGTCCACAATTTCCACTGTGGTGGGTACCGTTCTTTGTGGCTGTACCATATCGGAGAGCTTGTCCAAGCGCACATCAGGCACTGTGATAATGCCCACGTTAGGATCTTTGGTTGCGAATGGATAGTTGGCCGCCAGGGCTTTACCGTTGGTCAGCGCGTTAAAGAGCGTAGATTTGCCGACGTTTGGAAGGCCGACGATACCACATTGAAGTGCCATTTTAAAGGAGATTTTGCTGTGCTTCCGAAATTTGATTTCGTCGGCGTTGAATTTGCGGGCGCAAAAGTAGATAAAATTTGGAGATATTACGCATGCCCTAAAAGCTCTCTGCCTGTTTTTCCGCAACAAAAAAGCAAATCCAGAATCGAAAGCCCCGGAATGAACCCGTGTTTTTCCTGAAACACCTGCAAGTAGGGCAGGGGAGTGAGGGAAGTTGCGATCCGGCCGTCCAGTCCTTTAGGCCAGGTTCCTGGCTTGTAATATTGCTCTTCCAACACAAAATCGCCTTGCCAACCCAGTTTGCGCGTCAGGATATAGTCCATTGTCTCCTGATTGAGATCGAATAAAAACTCCCGTTTTTTTAGGATAATCCGTTCAATATCAGCACCATAGTGATCAAAATAAGGTGCATTGCCATAAGCTGCCTGAATACTGCGCCAATGCTGCCGTTGCCAGGGTTCTTCATACGATATCCGCACTTCCCGTATGGGTGTTTGCTGGTGCTTCCCCTTCACCAACGGAATACTGAGCCGCTGCATACCATTCGGACCAGCGATGAAACACTTGTTCCGGAGTCCGCCTTTCTGGTAATGCTCCGCAGCATCAAGATAAACTGTTTGGGTTTGCCAAACAGCCATACACCAGGAAATAGCAGGAAAATATTGTGTTTCAAGCAGTAACATATCCAACAGGCGAAACCGTAAACCCGGCTTTTTTAATCCAACGTAACATGCCTTTCCCTCCAGCCAAATGACCGGCGCCTACAGCACAAAACAGGGGCTCCTGACTGGCCAATGCTACAAATCGCTCAGCCATCAGCTTGTTTCTCCGGAACAACAACTCTTGTCGCATGCCTTTTGCATCCTTTCTGGCTGCTTTGTACAAGGATTGAATATCGCCCGACATATACCATTTCAGCATACTACGCATACGCTTTTTATGCCGAGATTCATTTTTCACGAGCCAAACCAGGCTTTTTACATGACTTTCCAGGGGAATCCGGTGGATGGTTTCCATTTGGGCGGCAAAACTTTCCACTCCGGTAGTACGCAGTCCGTTGGCGCGTGCATGATGCCAAAGCGTCTCGTCCAGGGAGTAGGGTGTTTCCGTCAACAAATTAGCCATGCTCAAGGTAGAGGAAACGCTCATAGGATGCTCCTCACGAAAAGACTCGGCTGTAGATCCCAGCTTTTGATGGGCTAAATAATCGAGGCACTTCCAGGCTTTTTTACCAATAAGTTGCTGTAAATCAACACCCTCCGGCAGCTTCAATGCCTCTGCAAGCGCGGCTGGATCTGATTCTAAAAAATCAAATTCGGTGGCAAACAAGGTACAGGTTTCGAGGTGTGTTTTAGCCACTTCCAGCCAACGAAATGCGCGCAGATCGCGCACGTGCATGGTGCCAAACAAATAGGAGGTATTGCCGCCTTCTTTCGGCGTGATTCGCCAAAGCAGCGATTTTTTGGGCATAAATCAGTTATTTGATTTTAACGGGTTGAAATTGTCCGGCCTTCAGGCCATATCGTTGGAACTGACGGGCAAAATTATCTGCCGCCTTATCTGCCGCCGAAGCATTGGCGTAAAACGGCCCGATCCAGACCATCCAGTTCTTTTTGCCGGAAAAGGCGCATGATTCGCTGGCATAAAAACTGCTTATGCCGCTTCTGCCTTGTATATCTTTCACACGAGCCTGTGCAGCCTCCCGGGTGGCGTAGGTATTGTCAAACACAATCCAGCCGCTGTTTTTCTTCAGCATGGTGCATGGGTCAGCTTGCGCAACTGGTTTGGTAGCCGGTTTTGCCGCCTTAACTTTGGGTTTGGGGGGCGGCGCCGGCTCTTCCTCCTCCTCAGTATCGTCGCCAGATAGAAAAACCGTATTTTCTTCGTCCTCAAACGACTTGTCTTTGCCCACCGGGAATTGCTTGGGTACTCCGGTGGGTATGCCATCTGCAGGAATAATTTCTCCGTCTATTTGTGGGCCGTACAGATCTTCCGGATTCTTGCCATTTTTGGTTCTGAGTTGCAACTCCTTCAAATCCACTACTTTATCTTCACTAAAAGTCATCACCTTGTAAAACAACGGAGCAATGAGGAGAATGGCGAGTGTGGCAATCCATTTTTGAACAGATTGCCCGGTCATGAAACGAGCGTAAGAACCATCCTTGGGAGGATGAATGTCCGGTAAGGCCTTGCGCAAGCCCCGTTTTAATGGATCCAGGGCCAGGTAATGAAAGGATCGGTAGGCTTTATTCAGGTAGGCAGTAACAGCATCCGGCGTTTTTGGCCTGTGAGACACCATGGTGCCTACATTCTGGGAGAAAGATTGGTACCAATCCGCACGGGTGATCCACTGGGTTATTTTGCGGTCTTTGCCAAAAATACCCAGTCTGGAGGGATCAATCACTTTTCTGACAGGACCTTCGAGCGGCACAATGGCCAGGCCAATGCCATGGTATACACATTGATTGCGCAATTCCAACAAATATGGATCGCTGGGCGCCGGAAAAACATCGGCGGCTATGGCTACCCATTGCTCATCAGCAAAATATTGACGGAACTGTTGAATAGCATATATATACCGATATTTCCGCCAGCTTCTCATGGTAAAATACCAGCAAAAGAAACCAATCAGGGCTACTCCGGTCAGCAATCCGACATTGCCTACGGCCTTTAATTCCACCAGCCACAACAGGTCGGTTTCAAAAAGAAATGTATAGGCTAATGCTGCACAAACCAGAGCAAAAGCTGCACAATCCCACAAAAAATAGTGGTAATTCAGCCTGAATTTCACCTCATCGGCCTTGTCACGAGAGGTGGCTTCGTACGTGCATACGAAAGGCGAACCATCAGATTTCCGAAAAGTGATTTTGCCATCGGCAACCCAACCTTCTCTGGATACATTATCCAGTTCCACCGTCACCGTATTGGACATTGGCTCGTACCGATTTTTGTAAAAATCTCGCAAAAACGGCACAAATCGGCGTTTTACCTCATCTTCTGAAAGACTATGATCGGCAGGAATGTGACGGGAAGTATCTGACATGCAAATGAAAACAATGCAGGGTAAAGGTAGGCAATTTGCACAAGTTATCCATACCCTGCACCAATACCAATGGTTTTAACCACCCCAGGTAATGACAGTTCCAGCATAAGCCAAACCACCGCCAAAGCCGATAATCATTATTTTATCGCCATTTTTCACTTTACCTTTCACCACACCCTGATAAAGCGCCAACGGAATACTGGCGCTGGAAGTATTGCCAAAATCAACGATACTTTCCAGTGTTTTTTCTACCGGGAACCCGGTTTCATTACAAATGGCTTCTATGATGCGCAGGTTGGCGCTGTGCGGTACAAACCAGTCAATATCTTTCAGGGTTAACCCGTTTTTAGCCGCCAGCAGAGGCATTTGTTCTGCAACCTTAGTTACAGCCCATTTGAACACTTTCCGACCATTTTGAACTATAGTATGGTTCAACTTGAGCGGATGGCCGTCAATCTCGGTTGTAAAACCAGAGAGATACAGATCAGGACCACCTTCGCCACTGGCCCCGGTGATGCAATCGCCAATATTTCCGGTTTCTGCCGCTTCAATCAGCACCACACCGGCAGCATCTCCAAACAACATGCAGGAAGTGCGATCCGTAAAATCAGTAATCTTGGAAAGCGTTTCTGCGCCAAATACAAGAATTTTTCGGTGGGTTCCGGCAGAAATCAGACCTTTGGCCAACACGATAGCGTAGGAAAACCCGGCACAGGCAGCGTAAACATCCAGCGCGCCGGCTTGGGGCAGCGATAACTTGTATTGTAGCCGACAAGCCACGCTGGGCATGGGTTGGTCTGGTGTAACCGTAGATACCAGGATCATATCTACTCCGTTAAGGTTGGCATCTGGATAAGTTTCCTGCAGATTTTGGATAGCTTTCACACAAAGATCGCTGGTAAACTCATCTGATTCAGTGTGGTACCTTGTTTTGATTCCTGTTCTGGAAACTATCCACTCATCGGTAGTTTCCAAAAATGATTCAAAAAAGCCGTTGGTGATTTGTTTTTGGGGGACTGCCATTCCAATAGCTGTCAAGCGGGCGTTTGCCATAACGGGGTAATTGCTTTATTGGCTACTTGTGTCAAAACACAAGCTGGCCGCGATAAAAAAAGCATATTTGGACAATCCTGCAAAGCACGAAAAAAAGCACCCGAATTGCATTGTCAGAAAAAACACCAAATACCAATATTGTTCAGGGGCAAAATTATTGATTGTACGCCCTAATGAACTTTTTCTTTAAACGTTTTTAAAAATAAGAATTTAAGCCCCGTAAAACCACTATTGCCGGCATTTTATATTCTCAAAATCGTGAAAAACCACATTATTCAGCTAAATCAGATTGCGAAAAAACGCGAAAGGGTAATCCTTGGCCTCATGTCTGGCACCTCACTGGATGGTCTGGATCTGGCTCTGTGCGCTTTTTCCGGGTCAGGCGCTAAAACCAGGGTGCGGGTGATAGCCTTTGACACTATTCCCTATGAGGAAGATTTCCGGAGAGAAATCAGGAAGGTGTTTGCCAGGAAAGAGATTGATTTTCAACACCTTGTATTGCTTAATGTTGTCATTGCCCGGCAGCATGGCAAGTTGGTCAATCAGTTTCTGAAACAAAGAAACATACCCGCAACGGAGGTAGATTTGCTCGCTTCGCATGGCCAAACCGTGTACCATGCGCCCAGGGTATTTCATGGATTGGCTGAGTATCCAAATGCCACATTACAAATTGGCGATGGCGATCATCTTGCACGGATTACCGGAATTATCACCATTTCCGACTTCCGTCAAAAACATGTAGCAGCAGGCGGCGAGGGAGCTCCACTGGCCTTGTATGGCGATTATTTTCTGTTTTCCAAAAAAGGGGAAAACCGCTTTTTACTGAATATCGGAGGCATTGCCAATTTTACCTATCTGCCTGATAATCAAGATCCTGCAAAGGCTTTTGCTACGGATACCGGTCCGGGTAATACCTTACTGGATAATTATACTCGGGTAACTTTCGGGCTGCCATTTGATGAGGACTCCAGGCTGGCCCAAAATGGCGTAGTAGACCAGGCGCTTTTGGCTCAATGTATGGCTGAGCCCTTTTTCCAAAAGCCGCTCCCCAAAACCATTGGACCGGAATTGTTTTCATTGGAATGGCTGCAAAAAGCCATTTCTGCCTACCCAAAAGGCAGCCCAAATCCGTACAATGTACTGGCTACCCTGAGTTATCTCACCGCCAGTACTATAGCAGAAGCCATTGGCAGAGTAGCGCTTAACGGGCATACCAAAAAGGGTGTTTATGTGAGCGGAGGAGGCGCACATAATCCATTGATTTTAAAATACTTAAAGCAACTATTGCCCCATTTTCCGATTAAACCTATGGAAGCTATTGGACTTTCCGGGGATGCCAAAGAGGCCGTGCTTTTTGCTTCCCTGGCCAATGAAACCATTGCCAGCAGGGTAGGAGAGGGGCAGTATTTGGGAGGTATACCTCTGGTTGGGATGGGTAAAATATCATTGCCCGGATAAGTAAGCTTCCGCCTGGGCCAAATCTTCCGGAGTATCGATTCCTATAGTTTCCAGCTGGGTTACCCCAACAGCTATGCGATAACCATGCTCCAGCCATCTCAGCTGTTCCAGTGATTCGGATTTTTCCAGTGGAGTAGGGGAGAGACCGGTAATTTCCATCAGGGTACTACGGCGGAAAGCGTACAGACCAATATGCTTGTAAAATGTCTGCTTTTCAAACCAATGGTTTTCTTCCACACTTCTGACAAAAGGGATAGGGTGGCGACTGAAGTAAATGGCGCCGGCTTTTTCAGAGAAAACAGCCTTAACTACATTGGGGTTAAACAGATGTTCGGATTGCTCCAGCTTTTTTACCAAGGTAGCAATAGTGGCTACCTGATGTTGCAAGAGGGTATTTGCCAGTAAATCAATTTGTTGTGGGGCAATAAATGGCTCATCGCCTTGTACGTTGAGGATAATTTCTGCCTCAGGATACGGCAAAGCAGCTTCCGCACACCGATCTGTACCACTGGGATGATCAGGCTTAGTCATCACTACCGGAGCGCCAAAAGACTTTACATGCTCAAAAATACGTTCATCATCAGTGGCAATTACTGCTTCATCAACCTGTTCAGATTGTGAA
Source organism: Saprospiraceae bacterium (assembly GCA_035299505.1). Taxonomy (GTDB): domain Bacteria; phylum Bacteroidota; class Bacteroidia; order Chitinophagales; family Saprospiraceae; genus M3007. The sequence continues at coordinate 26,877 of DATGWL010000129.1, forward strand.
ACTTGTTCAAATACACGTTGGATCATGGTTTTTCCCGCTATTTTGGCAAGCGGTTTGCCAGGGAAGCGGGTGGAAGCCCACCGGGCAGGAATAACGGCAAGAATCATATTTTTATAGGTAAGAGTGGGTGAGAAGCGTATTTTTGCCGCGGATTTCCCCTTGGCCAATTTTTATTATGAGAAAAACGAGTTTAAGTTTCTTCATTTGGTTGCTGATCTCCTGGGTTGTCGGTGCGCAAAACGATCAGCCATCGCCTTTGTTAGGTCCGAAGGATTCTTTGTTGCTTACAGTTGAAGGAGGCAAAAAATTCATTCACCACCCAACCAAGGCCAAACAAACCCTGTTTTCTATTTCCCGGTATTACCAGGTCGGACTGGAGGAATTATTCGACAATAACCCATCCTTTCGTAATGATCCGACCTTGAAAGCAGGAACGAGAATCAAAATTCCGGTACCGAACAAAGCCATTAAGCGGTACAAAAGTAGCAGCTTCGTAGCTTCCAAGAACACACCCATTTATTATGTGGTTCAACCGGGCGATAATCTGTTTCAGATATCCAAACGATATTTTGAAATGCCTGTAGACAGTGTGCTAAAGCGTAACAAATTGAAATCCAACAGTTTAAAACCCGGACAGCGACTATTAATGGGGTGGATGGGTACAGAGGGTATTCATGCAGACTGGCGCAGCGCACAAACATCGCCAGAATCTGAAGCGCTGAAAGGACATTACCAGGAAGAAAAGAAAAACCGAAAGGAAATCAGTGGACAAGGCGTTTGCTTCTGGCCCAAAGACAGTAAGGAAAAAGGTTCCTTGTACGCGCTTCACCGGGAAGCTGCCATGGGTACCATTATTCAGGTAAACAACCCGATGAACAATCGTATTGTTTACGCAAAGGTCATTGGGCGCATTCCTTCCGGCTATGAACGCAATGTTGAGGTGGTACTTTCTCCTGAGGCTGCCCTTAAACTGGGCGCCCGTGATCCACGATTTTTTGTCAAAACTAAATACTTAAAATAGCAGACGTCGCGTCTCAAAATTTTGTTGCATGAACAAAGCATTTCTCTTCGCTAATCTCCTGATAATCACCCTATTCGCCTGCAAACAGGAAAAGGGTACTGATCCAAACGCTCCAAGCCACATTCAAGCAGGTGAAAAAGCCAGTCCTAACGTATTGGCCGGCCACTGGATTGCGCTCGATTTTTGCGCTTTCGCCAATCAATACGGCTCCGTATTGCAGGCCATGAACAATGCGCACAAACCCTACGCATATGCCCTGACCTTCATTCCCAACAAACCGGATAGCGTGATTTGTTATAATGGTTTTGAAACCTGGACCTTGCCGGTAAAAATTAATGCCGATACCATTACAGTGTTGGGCGCGCGACCAGGCAAAAACCTGTTCCTCATATATCACTCAGAAGGCGAGAAGGATATTACAATGATTGACCCTACCATGGAAAAGGTTCAGATGGATAGGTTCATTAAATCCAAGGCTACGGTACAGGATGGTCTCTCAGCTTTTAACACTGCTTTGAACCACCATGTATTTAATGGTGTTTTCTCTCCGATTGGCAAAGGAAATCCTACCACCGACAAGGTGATGTTCCTGCCAACCGGCGAACTGCAGGGTGTAAAAGGCTTCGACCGCTTCGTGATTTGTTCTGATGGAGATTGTTTCCTGGCCGGTCAGGATATCGATGTGGTAAGTTTTTACGACTCTAAAAATCAGCAAGCCAGCACCAAATTTTACGGATACCGGTACAATGGCCAGAATGACACGCTTACCATTTACAACCTGGTAGATACCAATCCGAACGAAAAAGGAATGCACAAAGTGGCTGCACCGGCTTACAAATTTTCCAGAAAGCGCGGACAGTAAACACAATTTGTTTTATATAAAAACATAAAAAACATGGGTGGGGTAGGAGAGGGTCCCTTTCCGGCTCCACCCATAAAAACAGCTAAAAATGGCTTCAGCACTGCAAAATCTCTCCATTTACGACGAAAATAACGTACCAAATGCATCAGAAATGACTTTTGGTGTGGTAGTGGCCGACTGGAATGCGCACATTACTCATGCCTTATATCAGGGCTGTGTAGAAACATTGCTGAAGCACGGAGCATTGGAAGAAAATATTTTTACCCTACAGGTGCCAGGCTCATTTGAGCTTACAGCCGGTGCGCGGATCTTGTATGGCCAGCATCCGGTGGATGCGGTAGTTTGTCTGGGCTGTGTGATCAAGGGAGAAACCAATCATGATGAGTACATCAATCAGGCTGTTGCGCACGGGCTGACGAATCTAGGTTTGACTACTGGCAGGCCGCATATTTTTGGTTTGGTTACAGTTAACAATGAGCAGCAGGCGCTGGATCGTGCAGGCGGCATACATGGCAATAAAGGCGTGGAAGCGGCTGTAACGGCTATCAGAATGGTTTCTTTGAAGAAAACGCCGGCTGCTGGAAAATCAAAAAGACCCATTGGGTTCTGATTTTTCGCTAAATTATTTTTCCATAATTTATATTATGTTAAATAGGGTTAAAAAGCAAGCCCCAAAACCCCTCATTTCACCCAGAGTAAAAAAAACAAGCCCCGGCCCGTACAAAGCCCTACATTTGCGCCATCAGTAACCCAAACCTTTGCATCCCGACTGTTTTTCAATGAAAAACACTTACCACGACCTCGTAGCGCAGACCTTCGATTTTCCTCAAGATGGATTCAGCCTGAAAAACAACCGTCTGTTGTTCAATGAGATTGATGTATACGAACTCATTAAGAAATACGGTACACCACTCAAACTGACCTATCTGCCTAAAATCGGCGAAAAAATTCAAACCGCCAGAAAATTATTCCGGGATGCCATCCAGCGGCATAATTACAACGGGAAGTATATCTACTGCTACTGTACCAAAAGTTCGCATTTCTCCTTCATACTCAATGAAGTGCTCGAGAATGGCACACAGCTCGAAACTTCATCTGCGTTTGATATAGACTTGATCTGGCGACTCTACAAGCAGGGAAAAATCAACAAAGGCACCACCATTGTTAATAATGGCTACAAGCCTCGTCCGTATATTGAACGGATCGTAGGACTGATCAATGAAGGCTTTTCCAACGTTACACCAGTGCTGGACAATGCCCAGGAGTTGGAAATGTTTGACAGTCTGCTGGGTAAGGGTACGCACAGCATTGGACTGCGTATGGCTACTGAAGAAGAGCCGAATTTTGAATTTTATACCTCCAGATTGGGTATTCGTCAAAGCGAAATTCTGGCGTTTTACAAGGAAAAACTGGCTCAAAACCCCAAATTTGAGCTCAAAATGCTGCACTTTTTTGTAGATATCGGCATAAAAGACACCTTGTACTACTGGAGTGAGCTCAAAAAAGGCATAAAAACCTACTGCCAGCTGAAAAAGCTCTGCCCTACCCTCTCCTGTCTGAATATTGGCGGAGGCATGCCTATTCGCAATTCTCTGGGTTTTGAGTACGATTACCCATATATGGTTAACGAAATCGTTCGATTAATCAAAGATGCCTGCGACAGTGAAGGTGTGCCAGAACCGGATATTTACTCCGAATTTGGTAAATTTACCGTGGGAGAAAGCGGTGCTACCATTTTCTCCGTCATTGGTAAAAAACAACAAAATGATTCCGAGGAGTGGTACATGCTCGACAATTCCCTCATCAATACCCTACCCGACTCCTGGGGTATTAAAGAACGTTTTATTCTCTTGCCGGTTAACCACTGGGAAAAAGAATATCAGCGTGTCAATATCGGGGGTATCAGCTGCGACAATGCCGATTATTACAACTCAGAGGCGCATATCAATCAGGTATATCTGCCAAGTTACGATGAGCAAAAAGAAGAGCCGCTTTACCTCGGCTTTTTCCATACCGGCGCTTATCAGGAATCGCTCAGCGGTTATGGCGGTCTGAAACACTGTTTGTTGCCAGCTCCTAAACACGTATTGATTGACCGGAATTATTACGGCGAATTTGTGGATTGGGAGGTTTTCAAAGAACAGGATTCGGATTCTATGTTGAAGATCCTGGGGTATTAGCGCTCTCCCCTACCCTTCCATTGCGAAATTCACCGCGAAGTGCGCCAAGTACGCAAAAATTAGCGCTCTTGGCGCACTTCGCGGTGAATCCGTATATTGGCGGTGAACTTTGAGCTGCTACCATGTCTAAAATCAACTTTTTAGCATTTTTTTTGGCTTTTTTTGCCGGTTTTTGTCTGTGGAATGCCTGTAAATCTGCCGCAGACGAATTGCCGGATAGGGTCAGCTATAATTTTCACATCCGCCCTATCCTGTCCGACAAGTGTTTTGCCTGTCATGGGCCGGATAAAAATCAGCAAAAAGCCGGTCTGAGGCTGGATCTGGCTGAGGCTGCATATGCGCCTTTGAAAGAAACCAGCGGCGCGTTCGCCATCGTGCCCGGCCATCCGGAATCCTCCGAGCTAATCAAACGCATTACATCGCAAGATCCTGATTATCAAATGCCTACGCCGGATTCGCACCTGGGTCCGCTGTCGGAACGCGAGGTCAAGTTGCTGGAAAAATGGATCCGTCAAGGCGCTGTGTACGAAAAACACTGGGCGTTCCTGAAACCGGTTAAAACAGAACTGCCCAAGGTTTCAAACCGCTCCTTTCCGCGCAATGAAATAGACCATTTTACTGCGGCTAAAATGTCGGAAAAAGGCCTGGAACCCAATCCGGTGGCGCAGCCTGAACAATTGCTCAAAAGACTTTCGCTGGACCTGACCGGACTTTTACCTACAGCCACAGAAACAGAAAACTTCGTTCAGCAATTCTCCGATCAAACCTACGAGCAAGCCATTGACAGGCTTCTGGCATCTCCTCATTTTGGGGAAAAACTGGCCGTGCACTGGATGGATGTGTCCAGATATTCAGACAGTTATGGTTATCAGGACGATAATATCCGGAGTCAATGGCCCTACCGCGACTGGGTCATACACGCCTTTAACCAGAATATGCCTTACGACCAGTTCCTTACCTGGCAATTGGCCGGCGATATGCTGCCCAATGCCACCAAGGAACAGGTGCTGGCCACTGCGTTTTTACGCAATCATAAATACACAGAGGAAGGCGGGGTTATTCCGGAAGAATATAGGGTGGAATACAATCTGGACAAGGTAAAAACCTATACAAAAGGTGTACTTGCCCTCACTGTGGAATGTGCCCAATGCCACGACCACAAATACGATCCCATCACTCAGCAAGATTATTACCAACTCTACGCATTCTTCAACAACTCCAAAGAGCCAGGTTTTGAAGGCGATGTGAGTACTTCAAAACCTGCTAAAACACCCATTTTAACCCTGAGCGATGCAGAGGTAAAAGAAACCCTGCGTTTTATCCAAAAAAAGGACACCAGCGCGGTCATGGTTTCTGTGATGGGCGAATTGGATACGCCCAGGGTGACCCATATATTACAACGAGGCGCCTATGACAAACCGGGAGCAATGGTGCGCGCCAGGGCACTGGAATCGGTTTTGTCTTTTGATACCTTGCAATATCCGGCCAATCGGTTTGGTCTGGCCCAGTGGACCGTTTCCAAAGATAACCCCTTGACGGCCAGGGTGTTTGTAAATCAAATCTGGCAGGAAATTTTTGGCGCGGGACTGGTGAAAACCACCGGAGATTTTGGCATGCAGGGCAATCTACCTACCCACCCCGAGTTACTGGATTGGCTTGCGGTAGATTTTATGGAGCATCAATGGGACATCAAGCGCCTGATGAAGCAAATCCTGATGTCGGCCACCTACCGGCAATCTGCCGAAGTAAACGAACAACACCTGCAAACAGATCCCGACAACCTGTACCTGGCCAGAGCGCCTAGGTTGCGACTAAAAGCAGAGTTTGTGCGAGATATGGTACTGAAAACCAGTGGTTTATTGGTTCAGGCTATCGGTGGCCCGAGTGTTAAGCCATATCAACCAAATGGACTCTGGGAGGGCGCCACTTCCGGTCGCGGCGTTCTGAAAACCTACGAGCAGGACAAAGACAGCGCGTTGTATAGAAGAGGGCTATACACTTTTGTAAAATTAACCCTGCCGCCTCCTTCCATGATCCTGTTTGATGCCAGTAACCGGGATCAATGCGAGGTCAAGCGCGCACGAACGAACACGCCATTGCAAGCCTTTATTATGATGAACGACCCCACGGTGCTGGAGGCATCGAGGGTATTTGCGCAGCGCATGCTGGCAGAACAAGGCACCATTCCGGACAATATCCAACGGGCATTCCAAAGCATTCTTTGTCGCAAACCATCTGACAAGGAAATGCAAATTCTGCAAGCCTATTACCAGGACCAACTAGAGCAGTTTGCCGGTCATAAACTGGATGCACAAAAAACACTCGCCGTGGGCGATTCGCCTGTTAACAAACAACTGGATCCGGCCACATCGGCGGCACTGATGAAAGTAGTGAACACCATATATAACCTGGAAGAAGCTATAACCAAATCCTGATCATGGAAAAAGAGCTACTCGAGCACGGCCTGAATATGAACCGCCGCAAATTCCTTTCCCGCCTGAGTATCGGTTTGGGAAGTGTTGCGCTGGGTTCTTTACTCATTCCGGATTTGTTTTCCGGCGATGATGAAGAGGCCATTATGGCGGGCTTACCACATTTCGCACCCAAGGCCAAACGGGTTATTTACCTGTTCCAAAATGGAGCGCCTTCTCAACTGGACCTGTACGACTACAAGCCAAAATTGAGGGAAATGCAGGGGCAGGATTTGCCTGCTTCCATCAGAATGGGGCAACGACTGACGGGTATGACTGCCAATCAGAAAGCCTTTCCGCTGGCTGGTTCCAAGTTTAATTTCAATCAATATGGCGAGCATGGCATGTGGTTGAGCGAATTGCTGCCATACACCTCCAAGGTGGTGGACGATATTTGTTTCATCAGAACCCTCTACACCGAGGCTATTAACCACGACCCTGCCCTCACCTTTTTCCAAACCGGCGCACAGGTAGGCAACCGGCCAAGTATGGGCGCCTGGTTGAGTTACGGACTCGGCAGCGCCAACAAAAATCTGCCGGCGTTCTGCGTGCTGCTTTCCAAAGGCAAGGGCAACAGTCAGGGCGTGTACTCCAAGCTTTGGACCAATGGATTCCTGGATTCTATTCACCAGGGTGTGCAGTTTAGCAGTGGCGAAAACCCTGTGTTATATCTGAACAATCCGGAAGGAATTGATAAAACCGACCGCAGAAAAATGCTGGATCAGGTGGCCAAACTGAATGAGGAAAACTATCAGAATTACGGCGATCCGGAAATTAAGGCCAAAATTCAGCAGTATGAAATGGCCTACCGCATGCAAACTGCCATACCGGAAGTAACAGACATCAGTAAAGAGCCAGAGAGCATTGTAAAATTATACGGGCCAGAATGCCTTGTGCCAGGCACCTATGCAGCTAATTGCCTGTTAGCCAGAAAGTTATCAGAAAGTGGCGTGCGTTTTGTACAGCTTTATCACCAGGGTTGGGATGCGCATGATAATCTCCCCTCTCAGATTGTGGGGCAATGCAAAGACACCGATCAGGCCTCTGCTGCACTGATTACCGACCTCAAACAACGGGGCTTGCTGGATGAAACCCTGGTTATCTGGGGCGGTGAATTTGGAAGAACCAACTATTGTCAGGGGGTATTAACAGCCGATAACTACGGCAGGGATCACCATCCGCGTTGTTTCACCATCTGGATGGCCGGAGGCGGCATCAAACCAGGTGTGTACGGCGAAACTGACGAGTTTGGCTACAACATTGCCTCCAATCCTGTTCACGTGCACGATTTCCACGCCACCGCACTGCATCTGATGGGTTTAGATCATGAAAAACTGGTGTACAAGCATCTTGGCCGGCGGTATAGGCTGACTGATGTGCATGGGAATGTTGTAAAAGATATCATCGCTTAGGGTTGATGACCGATGGGCGATTGAGAGAATGGTATAGCTTTCTGATTCAGCCTTGATTTGGCCGTAATTTTCCCAAAAATCTCGCTCCGCCGTAGCTGTTGGCGAGGACGCCAACAGCGGAAAGGAGAGATAAATTTTAGCTAAACGTAATTGATAACCAATGCTTTGTTCCGTTGTTGGCGTCCTCGCCAACAACATCGGCGGAGCGAAATACCAGAAGAAAAACACTTAACCTGACGGCTATGGCGTCCTCACCAACAACATCGGTAGGGAAAGATATCATTGCTTAATCTGATACATATGGATCGAAGAAGTTTTTGTCTTAACGCAGCGCTGGGTACAGCAGGTACATTTTTAGTGCCCAAAATGCTGGCTGATCATGGCGTTATTCTGGGCCACAACCAGAAAAAATACAAAATCAGCACCCGCTGGAGTCAGGCTGATGTGGCCCGGAATCCTGTGAATGATTGCCATGAGATGGTACAGGATAGTCGTGGACGCATTCTCCTGCTGACCAACGAAACCCGCAATAATGTGCTGATTTATGATAAAAACGGTAAAATGCTGGAAGCCTGGGGCACTGAATACCCGGGCGCTCACGGTTTGACGCTGTTTAATGAAAACGGCACGGATGTCCTGTTTATCTGCGACAACCAACGGCACCAGGTGATAAAAACCAGCATTGATGGCCGTGTTTTGATGACCCTGGATTATCCAAAAGAGGCCGAGGTGTATGCTTCCAAAGAAGCTTATATTCCTACAGAAACGGCAATTGCGCCCAATGGCGATATTTATGTGGCAGATGGATATGGGCAGGATTACATCATTCAGTACGACGCCAACGGTCGCTACATCCGGCATTTTGGTGGTCGTGGCGAAGGAGCCGAATACCTGAAAAATGCCCACGGGGTTTGTCTGGATCTTAGAAATCCGGCACAACCCAGCCTGATCGTTACTTCTCGTGAGCAAAATGCTTTCAAACGGTATGATCTGGAGGGTAACTATTTGAGTACCATTGCTTTGCCTGGCGCCTGGGTGTGTCGGCCGGTGATCAGGGGTACTTACCTGTATGCCGCAGTGTTGCAATCCAGCAGCAGGCCCTGGCAAAAGTCAGGTTTTGTAACCATTTTGGACCAAAGTGACCGGGTAGTATCAAACCTGGGCGGCTCTGAACCGCTGTATGAAAACGAAAGCCTGGCCGAGATGTACCAAACCATCCGGGCTTTCCAGTACCCACATGATGTGTGTATTGACGATGAAGAAAACATGTACGTTGCCCAGTGGAATTCCGGCAAAGTGTACCCATACAAATTAGAACCGGTGGTATGAGCAAAAACAGTAAGCAATCCTTTTTTGCAGGCATTTTGATCTTTTTCAGTGTGCTGGCATCGGCGCAGGACACCTTTCAACTGGCGCCTCCCTTATTGCGCTTCCCGAGCATCTTTTTTGACCGTAGTGTGCAGGTTGAGGCTGAGTTTCGGCAGCCGGAATCAAGCATTCGTTATACCCTGAATGGCTGGATTCCTACGGAAGAATCGCCCGTGTTCGACAAGCCGGTGAACATCAGCAAGCCGGTTACCAAACTGAGTGTGCGCACCTTTGCCAAAGGGTATATGCCTTCTGAAATGGTGCAGGTGAATTTTTACAAAATGGGCAAAAAGGCCAAAACCCTCCGGGCGCCACTCCCCCACCCCAAGTACCTGGGCACGGGAACTGATGCCCTTCAGGATGGACTTGGCGGAAATACCGATCACAACAGCAAAACCTGGCTTGGATATCAGGATTCGGTAATGATTGAACTGGAGTTTGGCGACAAAACCTCGCTGGAACAAATCATGATTAATACCCTGGAAAACCAAAATGCCTGGATTTTTCAGCCTTCTTCCATCTCAGTATATGGGTGGGACTATCTTTTTGGCAGGTGGCGCCCTATTGGAGGTTCCAGGCCAGACAGTGGAGAGCGGCAGCCGGATGTGCGTTGTGCCATGCAAACAGTTACTATTCCAAAACCCATTAAAACCGATAGATACAGATTGATTATCAGGTCATTACAAGAAATTCCAGTCTGGCATCCCGGCAAGGGCAAACCAGCCTGGTTATTTATAGACGAGTTAATCCTGCATTAAATGAAGCCGAATTTCTGGATTACGTTCCTGACCAATGGCAGTATTGCCCTGAACAGTATGCTGCTTTTTCTGGCACTCTTCGGCAGTAGCATGCAGTTGCCGGCCTGGTTGCAGGTATTGGGGAGAATACACCCACTGGTGCTGCATTTCCCGATTGTACTGATTTGTGTAGCCGTTTTGCTGGAGTGGTCGGAAAACAGGGAATTGCTGCCCTGGAAAGACTGGTTACTCGCTGCCTCGACTTTTGTGGCGGCATTTTCTGCCTTGGCCGGACTATTCCTGTCAAAAGAAGGTGGTTATGAGCCTGGCGTTTTGAGCTGGCACCAGTGGACCGGAACCGGCGTTTCTTTAGGCGCCTTTGCATGGTGGACTTTCAGGAGTAAACTGCGTGGTAATCAAGGGATTAGCCGGATATTTTCTGTCACATTTTTGGTATTGGTTGCCGTTGCAGGACATTATGGCGCTACCCTGACGCATGGCGACAATTACCTGCTGGCGCCTGTTTTGCCACAAAAAGAAACGGAGGCTGCAACGCCTGAATCGGCACTGGTGTTTGCACATGTGGTGCGACCCATTTTGAAAGAGAAATGTATGAGTTGTCACAATCCTGGCAAACAGAAAGGGGATTTAAACATGGAAACAGAGGCTTCTCTGTTGAAAGGCGGCAAAAATGGTCCGCTTTGGGACCTGCAAGCGCCGGATCTGGGTCTTTTGTTGCGCCGAATACATTTGCCGGTAGAAGAAAAGGAGCACATGCCGCCCAAGGGTAAATCTCCGCTTACTCCGGACGAAATGACCATTTTGCAGCTCTGGATTAAAGGCGGCGCCAGTTTTGCCACCCGGGTAAGCGATCTGCCAGCAGGAGATACCCTCCGCATCCTGGCAGAGGCCAGGCTCAAACCGGCAGCTCCCCTCTCCTACCCTTTTAAGGCGGCGGACGAACAAACGGTGCAATCCCTGAATTCAGATTATCGCGCAGTATATCCACTTTCGCTGAATAGTCCGGCGCTGGGCGTGTCGTTTTACGGCATTTCCGCCTTTAAAAGCGAGGATCTAAAAGCCTTACAAGTAGTTCAGGATCAGGTAGTTGAATTGAACTTAAACCAGATGCCGGTCAAAGAAGAGGATCTATCAACAGTAGGTTCGTTTAAACATTTGCGCAAGCTGAATCTGGCCTCCACCGGCATTACCGGCGCCGGACTGACGAACCTCAAAGGACTGAAAGAGTTGCAGGAACTGGTGTTGTCGGGCACGGCGGTACAGGCTTCACATTTGACCTTTTTGGCAGAATTGCCGGCCTTGAAGCAGGTGTTTTTATGGAATACCGGAGTTGGCGCACAGGATTTGGAGCAATTGCGCAAGAGCTATCCTGGCATAAGGTTTAATGAAGGATTTACAGGCGCTGGCGTAGTAGCCAAACTCAATGCCCCCATTATTGAATCGGGTGAGCAGGTTTTTTCGGCCTTTACCAAGGTTAAGTTGAAGAACTTCATCCAGGGCGCCGAACTGCGTTATACCCTGGATGGCACACAGCCGGATAGTATTCATGCGCATGTATACACAGGCGACAGCATTACCATTGATCGCTCCTGTGCCCTCAAGGCGCGGGCTTTTTTACCCGGCTGGATCAGCAGCGAGACCTCCAGTCGCGATTTTTACAAATCCGGCATTATTCCAGACTCCATTGTGCTAAGCTATCCACCCAACCCCCAATACAAAGCGCAGGGAGGTAAGTCGCTGGCAGATTTGAAGATTGGCGATACCGATTTCAGGACCAACAAGTGGCTGGGATACAAGGAAACCCCGTTTGAGGCCATTTTTCAATTCAGGCAGCCCAAATCATTGCGTGCACTTTCTTTCAGCACCTTGGTAGACATTGGCAGTTATATTATGCCGGCGGCCGAATTGCAGGTGTGGGGTTGTTTGGATGGCAGGAATTGGAAATTGTTGAAAAAACTAATTCCCGAACAGCCGCAGAAATTAGGCATGCCCGGGTATAAACAAGGCTATACACTGTCATTTCCGGCCCAGGAAGTGAAATATCTGAAATTAGTGGCCAAACCGGTATCCAAACTCCCTGCCTGGCATCCGGGTAAGGGGGATCTGGGTTGGGTGTTTATTGATGAGATATTTGCGGAATGAGCCCCGCCATTAAGGGCGGGGAAATCATACCTGTAATACCATATAAATGTCTGATAATCAAACATTAGAGCATTATTTCAGACTCCAAAAGAGCCTGCTGGAGCGTTGGATAGCAGACATTGGCCTGCCTGTCTGGGCTGGTTACCTGCTGGCTGTGGCGGCCTTTCTTTTGGGCAATCTGATCTTGTTTTACAAAACAGATTTAGCGCCCTACCTGCTGATGCTATTAGGTGGATTGGTGCTTCTTTCTTTTAACCAGCCCGATAAAATCAACTTTCTGCAGGCAGTCTATCCGGCCCCTGTTTTTCGCAAAATCAGACTGCTGGAATGTCTGGCGCCTACCCTACCCTTTTTGCTGGTGCTGGGCTGGGTGCAGGCGTTTCTGCCATTGCTTTTGTTGGCCGGGTTTGCGGTTTTGGTAGCTTATTCCAGCGGCTTGCGTGTATCCCGCATCCCTTTGCCTACCCCGTTTGGAAGTCAGCCATTCGAATTTTTGGTAGGCTTTCGGAGTACCTTTATTTGGTTGTTGGCGGTGCATGGGCTGTTGGCAATTGGATTGATTACCGGCAATGTTAACCTGGGGCTGTTTGCCCTGATGCTGGTGTTTGCCACTACCCTCTCCTACTATGGGCAGCCGGAAGACCGGTATTGGGTTTGGTTACATAATGATCGGGCGGAGGCGTTTCTTTGGCTAAAAATAAAAACAGCCTGGCGCCACAGCCTGATGCTAGCAGCACCGTGCGCCTTGATACTAATGGGGTTTTATCCTGCCTACTGGTATATTGTACTGGCCATAGTGGTCATCGGGTTGGTGTACCTCAGTTGCTTTGTGCTGGGCAAATACCTCAATTACCCGCAACAGATGATGGTAGCGCAAAGTATTGTACTGGGCGTGGGTTTGTTTATGCCTCTGTTGTTGTTTTGGCTGTTGCCTTTCTTTTACCGAAAATCTGTGTTGAAATTAAAAGCGATCCTGTCATGATCACTATGAAGCATGTAAACAAGTCGTATGGCAACCATCAGGTGCTCTACGATATTCAGGCCGCTTTTGAGCCCGGGTGTGTGTACGGGATTGTGGGCGAAAACGGAGCCGGCAAAACAACCTTATTCAAGTGTTTGCTGGGGCTTGAGACATACGAAGGCCAGGTGGAAAGCAAATGGCAGCCCTTAAAGGATCATCTTGGCTGGCTGCCCACAGAGTCATACTTTTTCCCGTACATGACCGGCAGGGAGTACCTGCAACTGGTGTGCAATGCCCGCAAAACCGAGCTGGGCGATGCCACGGAGAAAAACATATTTGACCTGCCCCTGGATGAATTTGCCGTGCACTACTCCACCGGCATGAAGAAAAAACTGGCCTTACTGGGCATTTTACTGCAACCCAACGAGGTGTTCATCCTGGATGAGCCTTTCAACGGCGTGGATATTCAAAGCAATATCCTGATTACCGAAATCATTCTCCGACTCCGTTCGCTGGGAAAAACCGTGTTGATCTCCTCCCATATTTTCTCCACCCTGCGCGATACCTGCGATGAGATTTTATTGCTTCAGCAAGGCCGCATCACCCAAAAAGTGGCTAAAGCTGACTTTGATCAGTTAGAGCGGGAAATGAAAGATGTGAGTATTGGGGATCGGGTGGATAGGCTTTTGGGGGGAGTACATGAGTGAAGAGTACTTGAGTGAAGAGTACATGAGTACATGATTTAAGAGGGAATGCATTCGGCTTGGCATCCAAACCCATATTTAACCGAGCGCTATCCCCTCTCAAATCATGTACTCATGTAATTTTCAATCATGTAATTCACATCATCGCCGCGCTTAGGTGTTTCGTTAGATCTCTATGACCCAGCGCAACCCGCGTGGTTAGCCAGGCATTGCCTTCCAACTCATGGGCCATATATGATGTGTTCATTATTTTAACCACTCACGGACGTTTCGCTGGGTCAAAACCTGTCCTGATGAAGTAGGGACAGGTTTTGACCCAATCGCGGCGGTTGATGCCGTTTTACTATTGTGAGGGAAGACCAATCGCGGCGGAAGTTTAGTTGTCACGTACTGTCATTTTTATACATTATAGAACAAACAGAAGAACAATTGCCTCTTCTGCTGGAACAAAGCACCTGTAATCAGGTTTCACCATGTATGATCACTTGAATTAAAGTATTACTATCCGGCTGTTTTGTACCCAAGGTAATCGAAAAATCGGTATAAACACGATAGGTATGCGCTCAGGATTTACTTCGTTATCTTAAAAATTGCAACCTATGTTGACCATTAAGCCATTTCGGACCTTAGCCTGGGGATTGATGTTGGCGTTGTCCACGTTTATTCACCCCGCTCCATGCACCGCACAACAACCATTTACGTGCGAGGATCAGTTTTTTCTTACCCTTAGCTCCAGCCCTAATTCACTCAATGAAGTGGTGATTGATCCTCAGACTAATGTGGTTGTGTTTAAAAGTATCAACGCCAATATTCCATTTAATATTAACGCGGCGGGCTTCCGTACTACCGACAACCTGATTTATTGTCTCAACCCTGATGCCGGTACGCTCATACGCATTGATGCTACTGGAGAAGCACAGGCATTGGCCAATCTGCCACTAAACATAAGTCTCTCTTATTTTGCAGGCGATGTGACTCCCGATGGCAAATATTTGGTGGTAATTGGTACCCGATACCCGCCTATAGGTTTGGTGCAGATAGCCGAAATCGTGCTCATAGACCTGGAATTGCCGGGCTACCCCATCACTACCATCCCTGTTAACCGGGTGGGACAGATTTTCGATATCGCCTACCATCCGGTTACCGGCGAACTATACGGCTACGATTCAGGCGTACAACGCCTGGTAAAAATAAACCCGCAGAACGGCGCCTTGTCGTATGACTATCCAGCTTCTGGCGTACCAGTGAATACCGGGAGTCTGTTCTTCGATGCTTATGGCCGCCTTTTTGCCTATGGCAGCCCTACCGCTACAACAGAACAAAACCAATTGTACCAAATTGACCCTGTGACGGGCATCAGTACGTTACTTTTCAACGGCCCGCAGGCAGTTGCGTCTGATGGGTGCTCTTGTCCGTACACCATCATTTTGAACAAAACCGTGTCGGATGAGCAGGTATTCCCATGTACCGATGTAGAGTATACCTTCGAGATTGTCAATACCTCCAACCGGCCACATGAAGGCATACGCCTCGAAGACCAACTCCCTCCCGGGTTTACTTTCGTAAAAGTGGTCAGCAATCCGGTGGGCGGCAACGTGACCAGTCAACCAGGCGACAGTTTTTTTGCGCTTGAGGATATGGACTTGTCCAACGGCAAATTTGAGATCAAAATACTGGTGAACACCGGTCCGGCGGCGCCCGGCATTTACCGAAATCAGGCCGCGTTGTACAACCTGCCGGCTGCACTAGGCAACAAACGGGTGTCTGACAACCCCGATACGCCGATAAAGGATGACAGTACCATGCTGATTATCCGTGAGTTGGCTTTCGACAGCATTTTCGTGGAAAAAGGTTTCTGCGAAGGCGTGGAAGCCGTTTTGCTCGACGCAAGTTCATATGGAAGCTCCATTGGCAGCGCACTGAAGTACACCTGGCAGGATGGCAGCACCGGGTCTTTCCTTGAAGCCACCTCTCCGGGTAATTATCGTGCCATGCTTACGGCCGGTTGCGACACCGCCTACGTCTTTTATGAGGTAGTGTATTCGTCTATTTCGCTGGAGTTAATCCAAGAAGAAGGCCCAGGCTCCCTGCGCCTTGGCGACAGTCTGTATCTGCGCAGCGAGGTGATCAACACCGGCGACCAGACGTTTTACCAATGGATGGACCCGCAACCAGGCTCTGTGCGCTGTCTCACTTGTCCTGAAACCTGGGTGCGTCCATTCAATGACATAACATACACCCTGCGTGTGGAAAACGAACTGGGCTGTTTTGACTCCGCTACGGTGCAATTAACTGTGGAAAAAAACAAACGGGTGTATTTCCCCAATGTATTTGCGCCTGATGCTGAAAACGTGGAGAACACCTATTTCTATCCTTCGGGCGACCGGTACACCCGGATATCCAACCTGTCAGTTTTTTCCCGCTGGGGCGAAAAGATATTTGAGGCAATGGATGTCGGCGTAAATGATATGAATGCCGGCTGGGATGGCACACATCGCGGCCAACCTATGTTGCCCGGAGTCTATGTTTGGGTAGCCACCATTGCTTTCCTGGATGGAGAAACGGTGACGTATTCAGGGGATGTGACGTTGGTGAGATAGGATTGTGGGGCGGAGGGATACTGTTTTGCAATTGAGCGAGAAGACCGGGCAGGGCGGAAACGGGGATTTGGTAGCGGTGTCGGTCAAGAAAAAGGCAAAGGTGATGGGAAGGTTGGGGGAATGATGCGGAATGGGCTAAACCGGCTTACAATTGTCCATTTGTTTGTAATGGTGGTTTAGCATCATTTTTTCAAAAAAATTGAATTTCCATTTGGGGAGCGAACGTCCTTTCAGAATGATTTGGTTTTTAATTTCCTGCTTTATACTTGATACAGAGCTTAACAAATAGGTTTCATCCCGGAATCGGTTCATGGCCAGGTAGGCAACGTCCGAATCAAACTCTGATTTGAGCTGCATACCTTCATTCAATAGGATACCGATTGATTCATCGATGTACGTTTCCGTTAGCCAATGCGTTTTTTTAAAACCCTGAAAAAAAAGTCCTAAGTCAAGAGGTATAAAATTTCTGGTGGTAGCCATTTCTCTCGTGAAAAAATTATAATCGTATTTGAATCGTCGTACGGTTTTATGCGCTTGGTATTGTTGTCTTAAGATTTGTGGTGAGATACTGAGAGGAAAATCCCATGGAAACTTTGAAACGCTAATCTTTCCGTTGTCGTCTTTGGTGTTGGAAAGATAGTCAAGCGTCAACGCAAAAAGCATTTCGTCTGATCTTTTCCACCCATTCTGAATTTGCAGGATTACCGGCGGTTCGTACAAGTAATAGTGTACACCGTTTCTACGAAACCCCATCGGTTTCAGGACTTTTTCAAAGCGAGATTCCAGTATTTTGTTGTAGGCTTCCTTGGTCATTTTAGGTGATTATAAAAAATGCATGGCCAACGGTTGGATGTACGAATGTGCGACGCTTAGAAAGCGCGGCGGCGGGATGCTGTTTTGCTATTGTGAGGGAAGACCGGGTGGGCGGAATGTGAGCCTCCTTGTCAAACCGCCTCGTTAGCGGGTGATTGACAGGGAGGCTCACGTTAGTGGCTTTCATTATCTAAAAATCAAAATTCCAATTTTTAAACCAATCACTTGGAATGTTTAAAATCTCCTTTATGCTTTTACCCTCAACCTTAACTAATTCCTTATTTACTAGGGAATTAAAAGATAAGCCCAGATTTTGAAACTCAAGAGGATTTTTCGAAAACGGATGACTGTAAATTTGATAATTTGCAATGTGAAGGTTTGAAACATATAGTGAAGTAATGAAAATGCCGCTTAGTCGGGTAAATTGAGGTCCTTTGGGTCCTACAAAAATCCCATTCCTTTCACGGAACCATTTTTCATTTAAGTTTTCAGAATTAGTTGAAATTGACCGCTTCAATGACCCAAATAACGCACTTAATATACTATAATCGTCTGTTAAAAAACCTGTAGAGTTTATACAAATCAAATAAGGTTTATCAATATGCCCATACCTTGAAGCCTTTTTCTTTATGGCTGTTTTAATTGACTCATCAGTATCACCCCAAAATGATTGAACTTCGTATATGCCAATTGGTCGCAAACCTTCTATTCCTTTTGATTTGGTTTTGGGTATTAACGAGATTGTAATTCGCACTTTTTCATCTTCGTAGGTTATCGAATCAGATTGGTTAAGTCCTCCTGTTTCAATTTTTTCTTTAATAATATCTGGATCGAACGAATTAATTTGATGCTCAATTTGCCTTCTGATTTTTGTAAATCTAGGTAACTCTGATGACTTAATATTTAACTCCTTTATCCAGAGAAAAAAGTTTGGGCTATTTATTTGGTTTAGTTGGTCATAGAAATGATCGTTAATATTTCTAATAGACCTTTCTGATTCTGACAAGTCTGTTGCTTCTTTTGCCTCAACATAAAATTCAAAATTGCCCTTTTTTACTAGAAAATCTGGCCTTTTAGTTGTGCCAGGCACAATTGGATGAACTATTACCTCATATCCAAGTTGACAAAAAAATTCAAAGAGAAATAATTCAAAGAAAGCAGGCGAAAATTCTTTGATGAATCGTTGTTTCAGCTCTGCTCTTTCTTGAATTGGGTACTTGAAGAACCAGGCATTTAAAGTTTTTCTGACTTCTTCAAAGCCGACGAATGAACATCTGTCAAGAAACTGATAATTACCTTCTAAATGTGTAGAAGGTCTAGGGTCAGTTCTTACTTTTTCATCAAATAGCAATTCCATTATTCTTTTTTCTTTTTGCCACTAGCGTCACCACTGACGACCGCCGCCTCTGCGTGTTAGCATTTTAGCGTTGGCTAATGTGAGGGAAGACCGTCGGAAGGGCTTTAAGCCCTTCCGACGGTGAGAAAAGGGTTCACACCCTCGCATGCCTTTCCTCCACCCTTCTCGCCTTCCGGATCCTTACCGCCACTACCTTAAACTCCGGACACTTGGCTTCGCTGTCGCTGACGCTGGAGGTTACGATGTTGACCAGCAGCTCCGGGAAGTGGAAGGTGGTGCTGATCACGCCTGGCTTTACTTCGTCTGAAATCCGGGCCTTGATGTCCACTTTACCACGATCGGATTCAATGCACACCCAATCGCCTTCGCCGATATTGTGCTTGGCGGCGTCTTCGGGGTGGATGATTACCACATCCTCGGTCACGATTTCGAGGTTGGGCGTGCGGCGGGTCATGGTGCCGGCATTGTAGTGCTCCAGCACGCGGTTGGTGGTCAGGATGTAGGGATAATCCTTGCCATAGGTCAGGATTTCCGGACTTTCCACGTATTCGCGGAACTGGAATTTGCCCTTGCCACGCTTAAAGGTGTCGGTGTGCAGGATTTTGGTATCGGTTCCGTCAGGCTGTACGGGCCATTGTTTACCCTGTTCGCCCAGTTCGTCCCACTTCACGCCGGCAAAGAACGGAACGATCTGAGAGATCTCTTCCAGCATGCCCTTGGCGGTGTATGGGGCCTGTTTGTAGCCCATGCGGTTCATGATGTCTACCATGATCTGGCCATCGGCCTTGGTTTCGCCAATGGGCTCCACTACCCTGTTTACGCGCTGAATACGACGTTCGCCGTTGGTGAAGGTGCCTTCTTTTTCCAGGAAGGAGGCCGCCGGCAGGATCACATCGGCATGTTTGGCTGTTTCGGTCATGAATATTTCCTGTACAATGAGCAGATCCAGGTTGTTGATCGCTTTTAGTACATGGTTGGTATTCGGGTCGGACTGCACCAGATCATCGCCCATGATCCAAAGGGCTTTGAATTTGCCTTCAATCATGGCGTCGTACATCTGAGGGATCTTGAGTCCGGCTTCCATGGGCACTTTCACCCCGTAGAAATTGTTGTACAATTCGTTGACTTTGGGGTCGGTGATGTCCAGATAGCCGGCGCCCTGATATGGCTGTACACCCATGTCGGCCATGCCCTGCACGTTGTTTTGTCCGCGCAGCGGATTGACGCCACAGCCGGGTTTGCCTACGTTGCCGGTGATCATGGCCAGGTTGGCAATCTGCATCACCGTGTAAGTGCCCTGATAATGTTCCGTCACGCCCAATCCGTGGAACAGCATGGCTTTAGGTGCGGAGGCATACAATTTAGCGGCTGCACGCACCTGTTCGCGTGGCACGCCTGATACTTCTTCCAACTCATCCAGATTGATATTCAGGATGTTGCGTTTGAATTCTTCGTATCCTTCCGTACGCGCCTCGATGAAATCTTCCTTGGTCAGACCGTCCTTGATGATGTAGTACAACATCATGTCCAGCACGGCGATGTTGGTGCCCGGGCGCAATTGCAGGTGGATGGTGGCGTACTTGGCCAGTTCCGTGCGGCGAGGATCCACTACGATGGTGGGTTTGCCTTTCATGGCAAACTGGCGCAGTTTGGCGCCGGTTACCGGGTGGCCTTCCGTTGGGTTGGCGCCAATCACCATGATGCAATCTGTTTCCTTGATGTCGGCTACAGAGTTGGTGGCAGCGCCGGTACCAAAGGAGCGCTGCATGCCGATGGCGGTTGGCGAGTGACATACCCGGGCGCAACCGTCAATGTTGTTGGTGCCAATCACCGCCCGGATGAATTTCTGCATCAGGTAATTTTCCTCATTGGTACAACGGGAGGAAGAAATGCCGCCAATGGCATCCGGACCGTATTTGGCCTTGATATCAGTCAATCGTTCGGCAATGTAATCGTAGGCTTCGTCCCAGCTTACCCGCTGCAATTCGCCGTTGCGCCGAATCATGGGGTATTGCAGGCGTTCCGGGTGGTTGTAAAAAGAGAAGGCGTAGCGTCCTTTCAAACAGGTATGGCCCTGATTCACTTCGGCATCCCAGGGCGCCTGTATGCTCAGGATGCTGTTGTCTTTAACGCTGACTTCCAGATTGCAGCCTACCCCGCAGTACGTGCAAACCGTACGTACCTTATCCTGGCCCACCACGGCCTTAGATTGATAAATATCGGAGATGGCGCTGGTTGGACAAGCTTGTGCGCAGGCCCCACAGGAAACGCAATCGGACTCAAAAAAGCTTTGGTCCATGCCTTTGATGATCTTGCTGTCAAAACCGCGACCAGCCACGCTCAGTACCAATTGGCCTTGTACCTCGTCGCAGGCGCGCACGCAACGGTAGCACATGATACACTTCGACATGTCGGAGGTCATGTACGGGTGGCTTAGGTCTTTCTCCCGCTCCAGATGGTTTTTGCCTTCCGGATAGCGCACCTTGCGTATGCCCACGCGCGCGGCGGTATCCTGCAACTCGCAGTTACCGTTTACCTCGCAGGTGAGGCAATCGAGCGGGTGGTCGGTGAGCACCAGTTCGATGATGTTTTTGCGCAGTTTCTGGATGGAGGGAGACTCTGTGTAGATGAACATTCCCTGCTCCACCATGGTGTGGCAGGAAGCTTTGGTGCGTCGCGGACCGTTTTGTTCCAGCGCCACTTCCACGCTGCACACCCGGCAGGCGCCAAAGGCTTCCAGGTTGGGTGCGTCGCAAAGCGTGGGAATGCTGTCTTTTCCCCAATGACGGCGGGTGAACTGCAATATGGTTTCGCCCGGTTCAAAAACGTAGGGCTTTTCGTTTATGTAGGCAACAGAGGTGGTGATGTTAGACATAAGCTAGATCTGTTTACTTGTTTGAAAAACAGGTTTCAAACAGTTTATTTGAAATAAACTCCCAGTTCTTCAGGGAAGTACTGCATCGCATTTTTAACCGGCAGAGGCAGGCCTCCGCCCAGGGCGCAAAGCGAGCCTTTTTCCAGGGTGTCAATCAGGTCGTTCCAGAGTTCGCGATCAATTTTATAATCGCTTGTTTGGGCTTTTTGAAGCAATTCTTTGCCCCGGGTGGAGCCAATCCTGCAGGGGAAACATTTGCCACAGCTTTCGTGTGCAGTGAAAGCAAACAAATGCTCCAGATATTCCACCAGAGGGAACCGGGTAGGAATACTCAGTATAGACGCATGGCCAAGCAGGAACCCGTTGGCGGCAAAGGTTTCAAAATCTATGGTCAGGTCGTCAATTTTGCTCATGGGCACCAGTCCTCCCAGCGGTCCGCCGATGTGAAACGCTTTCACCGGTTCTTTATGGCCGCCGCCCAGCTCCAGTATGGCTACAGCAAGCGATGTGCCCATATCTACTTCATATAATCCTGGTCGATTAAAATGGCTGTCGAGGGAAAGCAGTTTGGTGCCGGAAGATTTGGCAGTGCCGATGGCTTTGTAAGCGGCGCCTCCTTCGGTGAGGATGAAGTGCAGGTTAGCCAGGGTTTCCACGTTGTTCACGGCAGTGGGCTTTCCAAACAAACCGTATTGCACCGGGAATGGCGGGCGTGTACGCACTTCCGGGCGAAGGCCCTCCAGCGACGACAAAAGGGCAGTTTCTTCTCCGCAGATATAGGCGCCCTGGGCTTTAACCACAAAAATTTTGTGATCTACCACTTCGCCGTTGGCTTTGGTGTAAGGGTAAAGTTTGTTGAAGGATTCGGCTGCCTGGCGGGTAATTTCAATGGCCTCCGGATATTCAGCGCGTATGTACAGCACACTTTCGGTAGCTCCGGTGATGTAGCCGCTGACGGCCATGCCGAACAGTACCAGATGCGCTCTTTGCTCCATCAAATAGCGGTCGGAAAAAGCGCCCGGATCGCCTTCATCGGCGTTGCAGACGATGTATTTTTGATCGGCTACTTCTTTTTTAACCCCAGCCAGTTTGATGCCCAGGGGGAAACCTGCTCCGCCCCGGCCGCGGAGGCCAGACTCGGATATTTCAGCCAAAAGGGCGTCTGGATCGCGCTCCAGCAATTGAGTGAGTGTACGCTCACATAATTCTTGCGTGATTTTTGGATCGGTAAGAATGCCTTTTCCCATCGAACCAACATGGTAGTGATCCGGCAATGCCTTCACTTTACCTGCTTTGAGTGCATCTATCTGCGCAATATCGTCGCCGGAATAATTAAGTCCGTTGTAGTGGAACGCTTTATTTTCGTAACAACGCCCCAGGCAATATACTTCTCCGATTTCAGAGGAGTCAAAGTGCTTCTCGAGGGAATGGTGCAGGCCATCCTGGGTGCCTGCCAGCATACAGGCGCTACCAGCGCAGGTAAAGACCTTTTTGTTGCTTTTCTCCGGATTGAGGAAATCATAAAAAGTTGCCGCGCCATAGGCATTGGCATTTCCGATGAGGTATTTATCGGCCAGGCTTTTGATTTTTTCCTGATCCAATCCGCCGCTTTCCGATTGGGTTTCGGCCAGATTTTCGAAGAGATTATCATCCAATCCTTTTCGAAACGACAGATTTCTGACGTTTTTCGACATAAAATTCGTTTTTATTTGCGCTAGGTAAAAGAATCATGGGATTTGGCATTTGGAGTTTCAAATGTAAAGACTGTTTTGTTAGTTGCAAGCATTTTAATTGAGTAATGCTATTGTCTAATATTTTGAGCCAATCGGAAGCCCAGATCGTTGGCTCGCATGGTAGGTTTATTATAGCTTCTGACGGTAGTGCGCAGTACGAGGTTATTAAACCAGGACCCACCTCTGATAACCCTAACAGTATTAATTCCTACGGTGGTGGTATCGCAAGGATAGGGATCGTAAGTATTTTGGCACCATTCCCAAACATTGCCGCTCAAATCGTACAAGCCCAGCTCATTGGCAATCATGCCGCCAACCGGATGAGGTTTAAACATAGCATTATCCGAATACCAGCCACTTTGGACCATGTCGTTGGTTCCGGCGTACTTGAAGTGCCCGGATAGCACACCTCCTTTGGCAGCAAACTCCCATTCAACTTCTGTAGGGAGTCTGTAGGATTGTCCTGTTTTCTGATTTAGATGAAATAAAAAAATCTGGATATCATTCCAGGACACGCTTTCCACAGGGCAATCGTCGCAATCAGGGTAAGTAGATTCCTCTGGCCTTTTACCCATAACAGATTTCCAGTCAGCTTGGGTAACTTCGTATATTCCTATGCTAAAAGATGGCACAGTTACCTGATACTGGCATTCGTCATCATCGCGTTCCAATTCTGTTTCCGGCGCTCCCATAAAAAAGGTTCCACCATCAATGGTTTTGAGCATAAGCCCGGATTTTAACTGGCTTTGTTGGGTTGTTGTTGTTGCAAGGCTATCCTGAGCTGCAACCAAATTTGGCAGCAGGATAGTCAATAAGCTGATTTGGATAGTCATTAAGCTGTTTTTCATGTTTATTTCAATGTTATGCTATCAGGTTTCGGCCAATTCAGTAGTCTACCTACTTTTGCTCATTCATTTATCATTCAAAATTATTGCCAAGATTTTCATGAAACCCATCTTAACAACTGCCTTCGCGGCTTTTCTGATCTTTATTGGATGTCAAAACCAACCTGCTCCAGCCCCGGCGGCTCCCGATGCCTCCGCTTTGCTTAAGCACAAGTATTGGGTAAGTAAACCGTTTCACGATGCCTTGTTCGCGGCTAATGTCCCGGATACCATGGCTTATCTGGATTGTGGCGAACTGGTTTTTACCAATAAAGATACCGTCATCATAACCTCCTGTATGTCTGATGCCGGACTTGGTATTTTTACCGTAACCGGTCCTAATACGCTGAGTATCAAATTCCAGGGCTTCGAAGATAAACCTATTACGGCTACCCTTGATGATAAGACTGGCTTATTGAGCTTTACATTCACTGGCCCTGCTCCAGAATACTGGCCCAAGGATTTTATTGCCAAAGATGAAGTGAGTACTGGAAATATAGATGGTCTGACGCTGGGGCTCGCGCGCCTGCGACTGGCAGGAAACTACCAGTATCAAACCAAAAAGGGTGAAATAGCCACTACGGCAGTATCTGAATTGCGTGCAGACGGTAGCATGGTGAATTTTGGAGAATACGATATGTACGAACCCTGGATTGCAGGTGTAGGCAGCAGCTGTATCACTACACCTCCCATGAACCTGATGAATATGGCAAAAAAAGGAAAGGAAGAAGAAGCTGTTGCGTTTGGCTGGCAACTTCGCGGCGATACCCTGAAGATCTGGGACACCCAAAATATGGGTAATCCGGATGAGCTTCCGGAATATAAACTCAAAGGAGGTCCGCGGGTGTATGTGAAGGTTAAATGATAGTATTTTTCTTAGTGACGGGGTGACTGCAGTCGCCCCGTCACTAAGAAAAATACTATCCCTTAACCCAAATCCCCCTGTCCAAAACTCCATTCACCCAAACAGACACTACATACATGCCGGCAGGCCAGGTTTGCGTATTGATGACATATGTTTGACCTGAAAGCAACCAAACTTCCTGCATCAGCTGCCCCGTGGCCGACCAGATGCCCGCTCTTATGGCGCTTTCGGGCGCAACTTCTCCAATGCTGAGATGCAATTGATCTGCCCCGGGATTAGGCCAGATGCTCCAATTGCTGGTTAGATTACCCTGTTCACTCCTGTTTTCAGAGTTGGGGTCATTGAAAGCCTCTGAACAATATAGGGTCTGATTGTTGCAAAAATTGGTAGCACTGGATTGTGCTGCCGGGGGGTAATTATTTGCCCAGCAATAGTATAACCTCAACACCTGACTTGAACCATTATTGGCTTTGATGTGCCAACGATAAGTCTGGGCATCAATGTATTGTACATTCGTCTGGAAACTGCCAGGGGTGAATGCTACGCCGTTCAATAAAGACATTGGAATATTGATACCGTTTCCTGGCAGGTTGTCCAGTTCAATCGTTACATCATTATTCACCTGATCTGCCTGAATCTCAAAGTAGTAATCACCTTGAGGATTACAGTTGCTCATGAAATGCGCTTTTCGCTCAAAACGACTGATAAGCGGGCAGTTACTGGCTGGATTGATGGTGATACCGATGGAAGAACTGTGTACCCATTCCGGGCAATGCAAGCGCCGGGCGCCGCGTCGGAAATAGGTAGTTTGATTCAACACAGGAGGATCATAGCTAGCTGATGTACCTCCGGGTATATCCACAAAAAGACTTTGATCCAATGAGTTTTGCCACTGGTAAACGATAGGACTTGCCAAATCACCTCCATTCGCATCTGATTGATTTTGAATCATATCCGGATCAAAAGGCGACATTCCTGAACTCACAACAGGTGCTGCTATTTGCCCTGGATTAGTAACATTCAAGCAACCATTACAAGGCACTAGCCGAACAAACGCCGGGTATCTTCTGACCGCTTTGATCTGGGCTGTACCACATTGTGCGCCTGTGCAGGCATCGAAAAACGAGCCTGCGTTTTCAGTATGGGCAAACAGCTGCGCTGTATCTCCTTCAAGGCGGTAATCACCAGGAAGCCATTGTTGCCAGCTGATTGCCTGTGAAACGGGCACATTTTGATCTGCATTGGCATCTGTGGTAGCCTTGGGCGACCAGAACACAATAACAGGTTCTGTGCTGTCTGGTTTGGCCATCAGAATGGATACAACATCCTGATTTTCAGCCAATACACCGAAGAAAACGTGTTGTCCAAACCGGGATTTCAGGTCCATCAGGCCGTGCCAGGCTGGTTTGGGTGTGGCGTTGTTTTGCACCAGCGGTGAGGGCCAAACACCCTGTTTGCCCTGCCGCCAAAGTCCGGAACTTCCATATAGTCCGTCATACCCGGGTCCGTTGGGATAGGTAGCATCAAAGGCGTTATAGAAATACACTTTCTCAAAATGGTATCTGCTGTGCAGGAACAAGCCACGCAGCAAATACGCCGCCTGAGTTTTTTCACCAACCGCGTAGCTGTCGAAACCAAATTCAGAACTCCACAAACTTGTTTGTGTGAGTATACCGTTGGCTTCGTCACGGTTAGCTTTCAACCAGGCCGCCAGGGAAGCTATTTGCCTGGTTTCGGAATCCGGATCTTCAGGATATGTCCAGTTTGTGGTGCCAGATTTAAAGCTGTATGGATGACAATCTATGGCGCCCAAATCCTGAAGTAAGCCGCATTGATCTGGTGCTACATCCAGATAATCGCCAATAAAATCATGGCGAAGCAGGTCGCCGTTACAATTAGAGACATCCCGCTGGGTGCTGGTGCAATTGCCATCCCGATAGGCCTGGAACGCTCCGGCAATCAGGCGCATTTTCCATCCTCCCTGCGATTTAGGTCCGTATTGTGCTATAAAAGCATCTCTGGCGCCCAAAAGCAGGCTCTGGTAATCCACTTTTACCGGATAATCCCATAATTCGTTACCAACCTGAAAATTGGCTGCCAGCAACTGCGAGGTATTGCCATTGGCCGGAGCAAATTGCTGGATAAATGTCTTGGTATAGTTTTTAAACGAAAGTCGGATACCAGCCGGGCCTTGTGCAGACCAGTCGCTCTCCCGGTAGATTTTGTCTTTCCAGGATTGCGGAGCGTATTGTAATATTTCGGTGGCGGCAGTTATGCCGGTAAAGCCATGAGTGTTGCGGTAAAGTTGGTACAAACCTTTATTATAACCAATATTAGCCGGAGTGCCTTCCGGAGTCGTGTTTTTGGGCTTTATATTGCTGTTATAATCATTAAGCGAGGCATCAAAGTCCTCGTCCATGGTGTGGAAATTCCTGAAATGCCGGGTCAACTGCAGTATCTGATTTGATGCCTGATTTTGAAAAGAACGAAAAATCAAACCTCCATCGTTGATGCCAATCATTTCCCCGAAGGAATACGGACTTGGACGGTTGTAATAGGCTTTTACAGCCTCCAGTTCCTGAATAGTCATGTTTTTTCCTGCATTTTTATCCTTCAGGCAGGTCGTGATGGGTTCCGGCAGAGTGGTAAAAGCGGTTATCGGAGAAAAATTACTGGTTCCTCCTGTACACACAGCCATCAACATTGCCTCGTAGGTACTTGAAGGCAATAACGGCCCAGTAATAAGATAGCTGCCGCCATTTTGCTGACCACTTTGAATCCAAGGGCCATTGGGTGCTAATCGGTAGGAAACCACATACCCCAACACTCCAGGAGTTGGCGGTAAAGTTACGGTTGCCTGATACACATCGGGTGTAATAGCAGGCGGCGCAGGAGTGGTGCAGGGAAAAGCTATTTGAAAGTTTACCGTAACAGGTGTACTGCTGGTACTGCTGCAATTCTTTTGTACTCTGGCTTCATAACTGCCTGGAAGTAGCTGGTTAAATTGGAATGACATGCCTGTAGTATTCATGGCTCCGGCAGGCACAAACCAGTCTGTAGAACCAATTGGACGATATTTCAAACCATAAATGCCCGTGGAAGTCCATTTAATGAGTACGTTATTGCCATTGACAGTTGCCATTACATTAGCCGGGCCACCACATGAACCGGAACTATTCGAGGTTGTTGCCGAAACAGGTGCAGACCAATTGGAATAGTTTCCACTACATACCGTTCGAATCTGAATCTGGTAAGCAGTGTTTTTTTTCAAGCCTCTTAAAGAAAATGGAGAGGGTCCTGATTGGTCAATTATAGTCTTTTCAGCAGGAGTTTGTGCTTCCCAGTACCGAATCTGAAAAGAGCTGGCGCCGGGCACAGCATTCCACTTTACGGCTATTGACGACGAAGTGAGCGGAGGGTAAATGGCAAAACCGGCTGGCGGACTGCACTGACCGTTAAGCACAAAAGGTAAAAAAAACGCACCAAAAATTATAAATATAGTATAAGTTGGAAACTTGATCATAACGAGACAGGTTAAAGATGATTAAAAAAGTGAAATCCTGAATAGGATACGACATGACGGCAAAATGCTTCACCATTTGAGCAAATGTATTCACAAATATTAATTTTGTTCAAGTGTTGTATTACGCTTTAACTAAAAAACATGCTACTATGATTCACAAACTTGCCGAAGGAACCCTCAATACCCGCTTCGGAGAATACCGGGAAATCCTGTATTACGATGGTCAAAAGGAAACTATTGCAATGGTATATGGTAAGCCGGAAGGCCAAAAAGAAGTACTGTGCAGGATTCATTCTTCCTGCATTTACGGCCATGTATTTAACAGCGTGGAGTGTGATTGCCGGCAACAAATGGAGTTGGCTCAACACCAGATACAGCAGGCAGGCTGTGGCATCATCATTTTAATGGATCAGGAGGGAAAAGGGAATGGTCATTTGGCGCTGATGAAAAGCCAGGCTTTTAAAAAAGCAGGAATACGGCAGGCAGAGGCTTATGTAGCAGCAGGGTACGCTGCAGATGCCCGCGATTTCAGGGCTGCTGCAAAAATTCTGAAAGATCTGGATGTGCAATCAGTAAGCCTGATCACTGATAATCCCTTGAAAGCCAAAACGTTAGAAGATTTGGGCATTACTCTGGCCCCTACCCTGCCTCAAACACCAGCGCCTCATGATTGAGCTTGCGGAAGTCTACCGGAGTAACGGCAGAAACGCCTTGTTCCGGCATATATACCCCATAAATCGTGTCAACGGCAGCCATGGTGGCCTTGTTGTGGGTAACCACGATAAATTGCGACTGGGTTGAAAACTGCCGGATAATCCGGTTGAATTTCTCGATGTTCGCATCGTCGAGCGGTGCATCCACCTCATCGAAAATACAAAATGGCGCCGGTTTGAGCAGATATAAGGCAAACAGGAGCGCCGTGGCTGTAAGGGTTTTTTCGCCCCCGGAAAGCTGGGCAATGGTTTGCGGACGCTTGCCCTTGGGCTTTGCAATAATATTGATGTCTGAATCCAGCGGATTATCCGGGTTGGTCAACAACAAATCCGCTGTATCTTCTTCCGTAAACAGGGTGCGGAATACATTGATAAAGTTCTCGCGCACCTGTGCAAACGACTCCAGGAAACGCGCCGTAGCCGTTTCCTCAATCTCCTTCATAGTTTGTACCAGGTTTTCCTTGGCGGTCAGGATATCGTCGCGTTGCCCGGCAATGGTATCGTGGCGTTCTTTAATCTCATTATAGGCTTCAATGGCCATCGGGTTGATCTCGCCGTAGTTGTCCAGCCTGCGTTTCAGGTTGTTTACATCGCGTTCCAGGGTTTCTGTTTGGTAGGCGGGATTGGGTTCCTGGTTAATGACTTCATTGACACTGATGCCAAATTCTGCCCGCAAGCGTTCGCCAATGGCGGTTATTTCAAACTTTACGTCGTTGAATTTCTCCTTCAGGCGGTTCACCAGTACCTGTAAATCTTGTTGTTTGCGGAAATTTTCACGCTGTTTGTTCTCCAGCTCATGGATTTCATTCCTAGCCTTGAAATAGGATTGCTCCACACCGCTCAGGGCCGCTTCTTTTTCTTTTTTCTCTGAATAAGCTGTGGTCAGTTCCTGTGTAATGCGCTGAATATCAGCTTCAATCAAGGCGAGTTCATCGGCGTTTCGGGCCAGTGACGTTTGTGCCGTTGCGAGGGTTTGCCGCAGATCATTCCTGCGGTTTTCCCGGAAAGTCAATTCCTGCCGCAGCGCATTCACCTTGTTTTGCTGCCGAATGAACTCAATGTTCTTCTGGTTGAACTGGGCACTTGCCTGGCTGAGTTGTTCGGCAACATCCCGGAAAGAGCCATCGGCATTACTGAGGCGTTCCCGGAGGGCATCGGCCGCTGTATTTTTTTCCGTCAGTTGTTTTTCAATCAAACCATTATTATTGATCAGCTGATCAATGCGCTGGTTTGCATCGCCCGCCTGAGCATCAAAATTGGCCACAAATGCCGCAATATTGTCCAGTTTGGCTTGCATACCGGCCTTCTCCTGGCTTAGGCGGTTAAGCACCTCGCGCTCCTTTTGCAGGATGGAAGACTGATCTGCATTTCTGAGCGCACTGATATGAGCGCGCAGGGTATTAAGTTGCGTATTTAATTGATTTTCTGTGCCTTCGAGTTTCTTGATCTCAGTATCAAGCATCTCCAGGTTCTTCTTCCGACCAATTTTTTTACCTTCAAACAAGCCTACCGAGCCGCCACTCATGGAAAACTTGCGCTTTACATAGGTGCCTGCTTTAGACAACACCACCATATCGCCGGGAGTATTGGCGGGCGGGTTGGGTTCATCTGAAATGACCACGTTTTCGAGCAGAAACTCCATCAGCGGACGGTATTGTGGCTCCACTTCTACCACATCTGCGGCGCGGAGTCCGCCAGCAAACAAAGCCAGTGGCGCCTGGTAATCCCGGAATGCATCGAGCAGGAAGAAGTTGGCCCTGCCTTTTTGACTTTGTCCCAGCAGTCCGATGGCTTTCATGGCCTCGGCTGCATCCGGCACCACATAATAGTTCAGGTAGTTTTCCAGGTAGTTTTCAATCACAATCCGGTATTCCTCGCGCACATACAGCATATCAGAAAGCAAAGGGCAGCGTTTGGCCCATTCCTTGTCCTGGCTCAAAAACTTGATACTTTCGGGAAAACCTTCCAGAGATTCCACCATGCTTTTGGTGAGCTTAAACTCATTGCGGCGCGCGTCGAGGGCACGATTATGGTCGGCAAGTTTCTTGGACAGGCTTTCCTGCTGTTTCTCTGCTGTTTCCAGGTCGGTTTTGCGCTTGGTTTCGGAGGCCTCCAGTGAGGCAATTTTGTCTGATTGCTGATTAGCGGCCTTAGTCTGTTCAGAGAGGTTTTTCTCCAGGGTTTTCATCTCTTCCCGGCGGGTAGAAATATCGCTCAGGGTGCGCTCCACATCTCTGCGCAAGCTTTCAATCTGGCTGGTCTGGATGGCACGGGTCTTTTCCAGCTCTACTATTTCGCGTTCCAGTGTCTGTTGTTCCTTGATGAACTCGTCGAGATTACCCTTCATCAGGTTATGGTCGGCACGCACTTTTTCCAGGTTCTTCTGTGCCTCATTAAGGGCTGTTTCAAACTCTGCCTCCTGGTTGCGTTCGTAATTGACATCGGTCTGATAGCCTTCAATTTCGGAATCCAGTGAACGCAGGGTTTGGGTGCTTTGTGCAATCTGGTCGTTCAGACGGTGCAGGTCGTTATTGATGAAGGTGCGCTTTTGCTCCAGCATCGCTTTTTCGTTTTCCTTACCCCTGATACGGCCGGTCAGACGGTTAACCTCCTGTTGTTGTTCGCTCAGACTGGTTTCTTTGTCGGTATGGCTCTTTCGTTTAGCTTCGGTATCGGCTTCCAGCAGTCGGGCCATGGCCTCGGTGCTTCGGTAGTTGTCTTCCTCCCGGGCAATCTGGCCTTCCAGTTCCTTATAGGTTTTTTTGTGCCGTGCCAGGTTGTGGACGGCCAGTTCCACGCTGATGGTTTTATACTCAGCCTTCAGTTCGTAGTATTTCTGGGCGCGATCAGCCTGTTTTTCCAGTTTCTTCAGCTGGTCGGCAATTTCAAAAAGCAGGTCCTCTACCCTATCCAGATCGGCCGCAGTGGCTTCCAGTTTCTGTTGGGTTTCGTGTTTCCGGGCTTTGTACTTGCTCACGCCTGCTGCCTGCTCGAACATACGCCTGCGCGCCTGCTCACGGTCAGACAACATGTCTTCCACCATATTGAGGGCAATGATGGCATAGCTGTCCGGACCAATACCCGTATCCAGGAAAAGCGAGGTAATGTCTTTGAGTCGGCAGGTAACTCCGTTCAAACGATACTCACTTTCGCCGCTTCGATACAGGATGCGGCTGATGGCAACGGTGGTATAATCGGTGGGAAGTATGTTTTTGGTGTTGTCGAAAGTGAGGGTCACCTGGGCCATTTGGCCCTCTTTACGCTTTTTGGTGCCGTTAAAAATCACGGAAGCCATTTTATCCAGGCGCAACTGACTGCTTTTTTGTTCGCCCAGCACCCAGCGAATGGCGTCTACCACATTACTTTTACCCGATCCATTGGGCCCAACCACGCCGGTTACATCGGCATTGAAATGCAATACCGTTTCGTTGGCGAACGATTTGAACCCTTTGATTTCCAATGATTTAAGCCTCATAATCCTGACAATGCGGTAAAATACACCGGTGCTACAACACACCTTAAAAGCGGGCGAAGATAATTGAGTAAAAGGGAATGAAAAAGGGGAAGTTTTCAACAATTGCACGCCATTTTATCCCAAGGCACTACTTTTGGCCATGCGTTCGGCTTATCACGATTTTCGTTTATTCTACAACCAAAGCATTCATCCCGAATTGCAAAACATGGAACAGCGCCGACGACGGCTGCTCAGGCTGTTGCTCATTTCCATATTGCTCCTGGCCGGCGTGGTGGCTCTGCAGGTTTATATCTCCATCTTCGTGCTCACCCTGGCCCTGCTCATACCGGTAGGACTCTGGATTACTTACCTGGGTTTTCGGGTGCAGGTGTTTTACAAGGAATTCAAACCTCGCCTGGTTTCGCTGTTGCTGGATTTTATTGACAACGACGTCAATTTCAAGTTTGAAGGCTACGATCACAAAGGTTTTTTGCCGCCAAAAAAATTCCTGGAAAGCCGCATTTTTACCCGTGCCGACGATTATATGGGGGAAGATTTGATTCGCGGCCAAGTCAGAGAAACACCCTTTGAGGCCTGCGAACTTCGGGTTAAAGAATTTTCCGAGGTGCGCAGCCGGCTCGACACCGTTTTCAAGGGACTTTTTCTCATTGCCGATTACCAGCGTTGGGACATGCATGGCGGGGTTCTGGCGCTGCCGGATGCCTACCGCAAGTACCTGAGTCGCAGCGAGCGCGCTTTTCATTTGCTGGGCGGCAGGCGGATCAAAGGTGGTATTTTACCTGAATTTGAGGCTGTTTTCGACACCTATGCCACCAAAGATGTGCGCATCAAGGATGTTATTTCGGAAGAGTTTCAGCGGGCTATACTGCGTTTCCGCAAGCGATTTCAGGAAGTAAACCGGGAAAAAGAGATCTATTTTTCCATCATTGGTGATAAAATCTACCTGGCTTTGCGGCAGGACCGCAATTTGCTGGAACCATCCCTTTTTCAGTCCAATACCAGTTTTGAAGTGGTGCATGAATTTTATGAAGACATTCGGCTCCTGCTGGAACTGGTGATGGAAGTGGATGCGATGAATTGAACGTTAAATAAACCTAAAGTGCTGTGGTAAACATGCTTTACAGGTTATCCGTCAGTTAATTATACATGATACACGTAAGAACCTTTTGTTTGTTGGCGGCCGTTCTCCTGCTGGCTTCCTGCGACACCTCCCGCCCGGTCGTTACCGCCAAATCCAGCTCCAAAACCTATACCAATGCAGTGGCTACCCCTTTTCGGCAAAAAGTGGTGGATTATGGTAAAAAATTCGTGGGTACTACCTACAAATACGCCGGTCAGAGCCCTAAAACCGGCTTTGACTGCTCAGGATTTACCAGTTATGTCATGAAAGAAAACGGGGTCATGGTATCTCCGGCATCTGCCATCCAGGCAACAGAAGGCAGAAAAGTACCTCTGGAAAAAGTTATGCCCGGCGACCTGCTGTTTTTTGGCGAAAGCA
This sequence comes from Saprospiraceae bacterium, assembly GCA_035299505.1. Taxonomy (GTDB): domain Bacteria; phylum Bacteroidota; class Bacteroidia; order Chitinophagales; family Saprospiraceae; genus M3007. The sequence goes on from DATGWL010000129.1 coordinate 61,092, forward strand.
AAAAGAAAATCTCCCATGTCGGACTGGTAATAAAACGAGGCCCGGAAGGCATCACCTGCGTACATAGCACCACCAGTCGGGGGGTAATAGTGGAAAATGTGAGCCAGTCTACTTATTGGAAGGATAAGATACTATTTGCGCGGGATGTGATTTCTGAGGATTAAGAGTGATTTGAGGGTTTTACTTCGGCGGTATTTACTGACGGGGTGCCTGGCAGTCACCCCGTCAGTAAATACCGCCGAAGTAAAACCCTCAAAAACGCTCATAAATAAACTGCAGTATCCGCTGCGATTCAGCCCGATATGGCTTGGCCGGGCCTGTAAAATTATTGTGCATCAAACTGAATATCAGCATCTTACCGCTTTTGGCACGCAGGAATCCGCTGAGGCAGGCTACACCGCTCATGCCTCCGGTTTTGGCATATAAGGGCAGACTGGCTGGCCAGTCTTTAAACGGGCCGCTGCCACCCGGATATGGGAAGTACGACAGGAGTTTTTCCCTGGGTTGTTTATCCCAAAGTCGCTTCAATACATAAGCCAATCCGCCCGGACTAATCAGGTTGTACCGGGAAAGTCCGCTGCCATCCACCCATCTAGGCATGGGTACTATGGCAGCAAAAGAGGTATTCAGCATTTCCTGAATGATCATTTCTTCCTTCAATGCGCCAAATTTCCGGTCGGCGCACATGAGCAACAGTTGTTCGGCCAGGAAATTATCGCTGACATACATCATCTGGCGCAAAACCGTATCTCTCGGTGTGCTATACAGCGTCCGCCAGGGTCCATCAACTTCTGCTTCGCAGGAACCCGGAAAGTTTTGGTAACAAACATGATCAAACGGCTTCCCAAGGGTGTCGGGCAGATAAAAAGTTATCATACCGCCATCTACCGCCATTTCCGGAATGGGTATTTTGTCGGTAAAACCAACTCCAAAAATGGAATCCGGGTGACTGAGCAGAAAATACGGCAGTTGCTCCAACCTGAAAACACCAATTGTTTTGGGATACAGGTCGTTCCCCGGTTCATAAACCGGAGTTCCGGGATGCTTGGGCGTACTCACCCATTGTCCATCGCCTGTTTTTTGCCATTGAATCACATTGCCGTAATACGGAAAATCGGAGCGTTCGGCAGCGTAGGTATCGTTGTAATCGTCCCAAGCCCAACCCTGACCGTATCGAGGCACCATGCGGCGCTCAATGATCAGCGGGTCTTGTTGTTCCTTCATCCACTGAAAGGCTGATTGCCAGGCCTGATAATTCGGATGCAGAAATGTAGGATCTCCCTTCCCTCTAACGATCCAGCGCTGGTCGTTGGTGCGGGCTACTTCCAGACTCGGAAGCGAATCGCCGAGGTATTCCAGACTGGTGGCCAGGGTTAGGATTTTGGTACAAGACGCAGGGGTAAACAGCTGGTTATCGTTGACTGTAACCAGGGGTTCTCCTGTTTGGGCATCCATCAGGATGAACCCGGTATGCGCATTGGCAAACACCTTGGACGACTGTATTTCCTGTTTTACCAATCTTGCCTGACGTGCAGTTGCGGATTTACCCGCAGCGCAGGAGGTCAGGGCTGCCAACACCAGCAGCAGCCCTGCAACATGCCAAATACGATTCTGAAACATGCGCTATGCTTTTGCCCTGGCCAGCTTACTGTTGGCGTAACCATAACTGAAATAGATCACCAGGCCGGCCACCAGCCAGATGAAGAATCCCGCCCAGCTTTTCGCAGGAATTTGGGCCATCATGTAAAAGCAGGATACCAAACCCAGGATAGGAATCAGCGACAGGTTGTGCCTGAAGGCCAATACCGCCAGCACCAAGCTGGTCAGGATGAACAACCACATGGGAATTTTATGCTGAAACAGCGACCAGCCGGATTCAAATTTGGCAGAATCCGGCACTGGAGCCGCCTCCACCGTCCGGGTGTATGCATCGGATTCCAGGGCAGTGAGGTAATCGCCAATAGCGCCATTCGCCGCTGCCATTCCTGCGCTGTCGCGCGCGATCAGGAAGCGTTGCAGTTCGGGAATTTGCGCCTCAGGCACATGATGCAGGAAATCTTCCACCCCATACAGCTGTTTTTCGTTGGTCAGCCAGGCTTTGGTATCCGTTGGATTGTGTACAGCCAGGTAATATCCTGCTGCAACGAGCATCAGTGGGAATATCCACCTGGCATTCACGTAAGGCGTGCGGAATTTACCCCGCGGTGCATCAGGCTGAACCTGCAGCTTCAATACCCCGCCGCACACCAGCACAAAGGCAAAAAGGGTACCCATGCTGCAAAGATCCAATACGGTGTCGCTGGGAATGAACAACATCGGAATGACTACAAAAAAGCCGGTAATGACTGTTGCGAAGGTTGGGGTGCGAAACTTGGGATGGATGTAGGAAAAACGCTTGGGCAGCAAACCGTCGCGACTCATGGTCATCCAAATGCGTGGTTGCCCAAGCTGGAATACCAGAAACACACCTGCCATGGCCACTACTGCACTCACCGCAATGATACCGGAGAACCATTTCAGGTTGATTTTTTCAAATACATAGGCCAGCGGGTCGTTCACATCCAGCTCCGTGTATTTCACCATGCCCGTTAGCACCAGAGCAATAATGATGTACAAAATGGTGCAAATAATGATGGAATACACCATGGCACGCGGTAAATCACGTTGCGGGTTTTTACATTCTTCTGCAGTGGTAGACAGCGCATCAAACCCGATATAGGCAAAAAACACGGAAGAAACACCGGCCATGACCCCGCCAAAACCGTTGGGGGCGAAAGGATGCCAGTTGTCAACGTTCACGTAGCCGGCGCCCACAATGATTACCAGCACTACCACGATCAGTTTCAGCACCACCATCAGATTTCCGGCATTTTTGGATTCTTTCATGCCGATATACACCAGGGCAGTGATCAGGATAGACATCACAATGGCAGGAATATCGAGGATCATGCGCAATCCGCCCAGTTTGGGCGCCGATTGCCAGGCCAGGTACGCTTCCCGTTGGGACTGACTGAAATCAGCCTCTGTTTGGCCGCCCTTAATGGCCGCCACCCCGGCATCGTATCCCTGGTGTGCCGACACGTAATCAATGGTAGCCCATTCCGGTATATGCCAACCGGCGCTGTCGCACAAACTGGTGAAATAACTGGACCAGGATACCGCCACCGTGATATTGCCCACGGCGTATTCCATCACCAGCGCCCAGCCTATAATCCAGGCAATTAGCTCGCCAAACGCCACGTAGGAATAAGTATAGGCGCTACCAGATACCGGAAGCATAGAGGCAAACTCCGCATAAGCAAAGGCAGCAAAACCACATGCCATCGCCGTAAATATGAACAAAAAGACCACCGCCGGACCGCCGTTATAACTGGCAGATCCGATGGTGCTGAAAATGCCTGCGCCAATAATAGCCGCAATGCCCAGTGCCGTCAGGTCGCGTACGCCCAGGTTTTTATCCAGGCCGCCAGAACCATGAATTTCTTCGTGTTGGGCCGTGGAAATGGCGTCATCTACTGATTTTTTGCGGAAAAGATTGTCTAATAGAGCCATAAGGGATAGAAGTGTTTCTCAAGTTGTGGAAACACGGCTCGTGCTGCCGGATGCCGTTTTCCGGCGTCCAAAGTAGGACTTTCCGGGAAATCAAATCCGTGCTTTTTGAAAAACAGACACCTCCGATCCTTCTGCCAAAAAACAAGACGCAGGCGCTGCGGCCAGACTGGCGCTAAAGGCGGGTCCGTAAAGCCTGGTGAAATCGCCGGCAACCTCCAGTTTTTCTACCGGATAAATATCCCATCTTGGGTGTTGCACCTGGTATTCATTGGTAGATTGAGGGCCTGTTTGTGCGTATCCCCAATAGTGCTCGGTGATAAATTCTGCCTCGCTGCCCACTTCCAGCGTACGGGCTATTGGAGAGGTTTCCGCAGCCAGTTTGTACCAGGTTCCACCCCAGAAAGGTTTCCACTCATAGGATATTATGTGCCGCTCAGGTTGCAAATCCCAGGTATGACGCATGCGGTAAGTGGCGTAATGTTCGCCATAAACGGTGTTGGCCACGAGTGTAATGGCTGGTTTTGGCACAATTTCCTTGATAAAAACAACGCCCCGTCGCCACTCGCCCTCTACCTGTCGCAGAACATAAAACCGCAGGTTAACCTCTTCAAAATGGCGATGGAATGGCACAGAAACCCCCAAAATGCGGGTATCCATGAACATAAATCCTACCAGACTGACGTAGCATTTTCCCTGCCAGAAATCCAGCTCCGTGCCATAAGGGATGTAGGGCTTAAGCACTGCGGGGTCAACTTCATAGTTAGCCATCAGAAGTTTGCGCCAGGATGCGGTGAGGAAGGTCATGGGTGGAAGCTTTGATCGTATTTATAACAAGGTAAATCTCGGTTTTGTTTGGGTAACAAGCTAGCATTTACATTGTTAAATTTCGTCGCGATGCTTGGTTATTTAGATTTAGTTTAATACCTTTAATTGCCCTTTATTATCTATCCATAAGTAGGTTGGAATTTGGCATAATCCGTTGGCCAACTTAATTTGCTTGCTACCTTGGCAAGCATGCTAACAAACCTTTTTAGTTAGGTTTTCACGCTTAATCTATTTTATTATCCATCCAATCCATGCAGTATTACTCCTGTCGGCGTCTGCCGGCGGGCTGTAACACGATTATTTAATGACCAAAATCTGATATTTAACAATGAAAAATAGAGAGTCTTCTCAATCAACTTTGCTATTAATACCTCAACCATCTCCTTCGACATGGATGTCAAATAGCAAACTAAACACCCTGATTACATTCCTTTTGTTCATTTGGGCCTTTTTACCTCTGGCCGCTCAACCTCAAACCTTTTTTTACCCGGCCTGGACACAAACAGGCGGCGCCGTTACCCCCGGTTTTACCAACAGGGTTGTTTCCGTGGCGGGCAGTGGAACCGCTACTTATTCTGCCAGTTCGGTACTTCTTTCAGGTAATAACTATGGTATGCGCCTCACCAAGTTCAATTCATCCGGAACAACCACCTGGATTGCAAATTTTGATCTTGGCGCAGGCGGAACCACCCACGTTGGAGGTATGGCGCTGGATGCCTCCGGGAACATTCTGGTGACAGGTTCTGCCTACAATGGCTCAACCAATGGCCATGATCTTTTCTTGGTCAAATACAATTCCTCCGGAACCAAACTCTGGCACCAAACATATACCGGTGCAGGTACTGGAACAGATGCCGGAGCAGCGGTAATCTGTAATGCCAGTGGCGATATTTTTGTGACAGGTGCAACAAGCCAGACCTTTCCGGATGTAGATGCCCTAACGCTTTGTTACGCTTCCAACGGGACCCTGGTTTGGGATGAAACCTGGGACAACGCTGACCTCTTTGATGCCGGCGCCACCCTTTCCATTTTGGGTACCCGCGTATTTGTAACCGGCGCCTCACAAACAAATTTCAATACCTGGGAATATGCCGTGTTACGGTATGAACAATCTACCGGCTCACTGGTCAGCTCAACTGTAACCAGTTCCGGAGGCACCAATATTGAATTGGTAAGCGCTGCCACCCTGGATGCTTATGGAAATATTTATCTGACCGGGGCGCTGGGCGTTTCAGGACAGGGTTTTAACATCAAAACCATCAAGCTGTCTTCTTCTTTAGCCATTCTTTGGACGGCCAACTGGAATGGCGCAGCCAATCTGGACGATGCAGGCAGAAGCGTGGCGGTGGACACCGCAGGCAATGTTTTTGTAGCAGGTTATACCACCGGCAGCGACCGAAACGGTATTCTGCTCAAATATTCCGCTGCGGGTAGCCTGGTTTTTGCACAGAGTGACACAACATCCGGGGCTGACGAGTACACCGGAATTGCGCTAAGCTCGGCCCAGGAGCCGTTCGTTGGCGGGTACAAAACAATTATGGGCTCCAGGGACTTTCAGGCGCTGTTTTTTGCCAATAATGGAACCCTTCTTTGGAGCGATACCTATAATGGCTACGCCAATGCCCATGATGAAGTACAGCAAGTGGTGCCGGACGGGTTTGGCAATTACTTGCTTTCAGGTACTTCCGGCGAAAGTACCCTGGCCGTAAAATACAACCGTCATTCCCTGTTAATGCCTCAGGATGAGGAGGTTAACGCGCCTTTTATTGAAAACAGAGGGCAGGTAATGGGCACCGACAGTACCGCCCAGGATGATGTACGTTTTTACACCCGAAGCAATTATCCAAACACCTACATTTTTGACGATCAGGTCAGCTTTGTGTTTGCACACATTGACACAGTGGCCGCCACCCAGGATACTATGGCGCGTTTGGATATGAGGTTTGTCACGGAAAATGCCACACTTGCCGTAGGTCTTGAACAACAGGAAGCCTTCCACAACTATTATCTGGGACATATTCCGGAAGGCCGGGAGCGGGTGCCATTGCATAACAAAGTGCTGCAGCCAGATATTTACACCAATATTGATGCCTTGTACGGTCTTGGGCAGGATGGCTTTTTTGCGCGTTTTGTGTGCAAACCCGGCAGCAATCCAGGTTTAATCAGACTTTTGTTCAGAGGGCATACCGATCTTACTGTAGAGACTGATGGTTCTTTACGAATTGAATCTGATCTGGAAGACCTGGTATTGGCGCCACCCACCGCAGTTTTGGTAGATGCCGGCGGCACAGAAAGCAATGCAAGCTGGGAGCCGGAATTTTATGTGCTGAATGACAGCACCGTCAGGATTATTGTTGGGGCGGTACCGAGTGGGAATTCTTTGATTCTTGGGACGGGGAGGACCCGCGGATATGGAGAATACGTAAATAATTACTGGTCTACCTATTATGGAGATACTGGTGACGATGAAGTAATTTCACTTGATACTGATATAAATGGAGACATTTATTTTACTGGAACAACGACAAGCTCTTTTTTCCCAATTCAAAATGCGATTCAAGATCAACTGTTCCTACTCCGGGATGCTTTTGCTGGCAGGTTTAATTATCAAGGAGTTGTATATTGGGTTACATATTATGGCGGTAATAAGGCGGCTGATTCTCCGTTTGGTGGATTTTCCCCTACAATTGCTGAGTATGGTCTTGATATTGTGGTTGGAGCCAATATTAACCAGCCTGAATCTGATGGTGGCACTATCTTTTTTGTAGGCAGAACTGACGCTTTAGACTTCCCTTTACTTCAAAAACCTGGAGCGTTTTTTGATGACAAATTCTACTTTTCGCCAAATAATTGGAGTTATAGAGGCTTTGTTGTTGAATTGACAAAAAATGGTGGTTTTTTAGAATGGTCAACCTTTTTCGGAGATGCAGGAACTGGATCAGCATCTTTCCCTTCTCCACAGGAAGGGGTTACCATTGCCAGAATAAATCCGGAAGGTAATCTAGTCATTGGAGGCCCTATAGAACGAACTGATTTTCCTAACTTTGTAAGCTCATTCCCGACTACAGCCTCTGGTGTTCAATATTCACAATCTTCAGGTACCGGGTTTATTGCTGAATTTGATCCTTCTGGAGCACTAGTTTGGGCTACTGAATTGGCATGTGGGGGATCAAGTTCACAATTAGGAGTCCATGATATTGCATTTAGCTCAAACGGTGATATTTATATAGTTGGCCAATCCAATTTTGCGAATTTATGCGATGACCCCTTCCCCTTACTTACTCCAACTGGGGGGTATTTGAAAAACGTTCCAACGGGTGAGGTTGATGGTTGGATCATGAAGTTTGATTCCGACAGATCGTTAGTTTGGTCAACCTTTTTTGGTGGAAATGCTTCAGATCAAATTAAATCAGCATTGGTTGACATTAATAATAACTTGATTGTAGTAGGTTCAACTAATAGTAGTGATTTGCCAATTCAAAGCCTAGGAATAGGTGAATATTTTGACGGAAGTCATAATGGAGGACGTGATATCTTCATTTCACGCTTTTCTGACAATTGTACTTTGCAATATTCAACTTATTTTGGTGGTGAAGCTGATGAGTTTTATAGTCCCTCAACTGATTCAGGCCCACACGATGGTGGTTGCGCTGCATTTCTTGGCGAAAGTCTTGTGATAACTGGTCCAACTAAAAGTGCTGACTTCCCCGTTTTTAACTCCATTCCTGGAAATACGTATTATTATCCCAATATCAATAAAGGGTTCAATGCGACGTTTCAAGATGCTTTTCTTTTGGTATTAAATGAAAATTTGACCAGAACTTTTTGTACTTATTGGGGGGGAGAAAAGGATGACCGGGCTCGGGAGATTGCAACAGCTAGTGTTAATGATCAGAATTTTGCGGTTATTGGTGGCGTTACCAAAACAAACGTAAACATTCAGGATAGAAAAATTCCGCTTTCTAAAGAGGTGCCTGATTCCTACTTCCAAAATTCGCACGGAGGTGGTGGAAATGATGGATTTGTAAGTAAGATCCGACTTGATGGATTATTATCGAATGAAAAAAATTTAGCTGCGGAATCAGAATTTACAATCTTTCCGAATCCGACTTCTGAAAGTGTAATTATTCGAATGAATTCTGGCACGCAATGGAAAAAATTGGGTATCAAATTGTTTGATATTACCGGACGATCTTATGCAATCCAGCCCATCCAGATTAATGAGGAATCCTGGCAAATTAATATGTCCAGCTTGCCAACAGGAAATTACATCCTGACAATTTTCAGTGAAAATTGTGTGAATACTCAGTTAGTTATCAAGTTCTAATTTTAATCAAATGCGAATACTGTTAACAACAATTGGACTTATGGCTACCTCGGTTAGCGTTGCACAAGATTGGGAGCAGGTTGGAAATATTAACTACGCAGTGGATCATCTCTTCGCTGATACCGTAGATGGAAGTCTGTATGTGGGTGGCAATTTCCGATTTTTTAACGGAATCGAAACAAGAGGTATCTTTCGATTAGATAGCTCAGGCAACGTTCATCAGTTAGGCACTGGGCAGGATGGTTGTGGCCCATTTAATTGTTATCCTGTCAAAACGATTAACAGATACAAAGATGAAATCTACATTGGTTGGACGCCTGAAACCATAAATGGTGGTACCATTGTTAATGGTATTGCCCGTTGGGATGGAACCACCTGGAAGCCGTTGCAAAATGGCTTTCAGGAAGGTTCATCCAACCAATTCATGGTGCATGACGGCAGCCTTTATGTGGCCGGCGCTTTTGAACTCGCTATTGGTACAGATACCACTTATGGTATTGCTAAATGGGACGGAACCAACTGGGAGAGTTTAGATTTCCCGGTTTACCTTGAAGATTTTCCATTGGCCCAGGATGCCGTATGGTTTAAGGAGAAATTATATTTGGGAGGTGGATTCTTTTTTGGGGTTGAAGGCGGTTTTATTTTGGATATTGCCAGTTACGACGGACAAACTTGGTCAGCGGTTGGAGAGGGGATCAAAGGATTTGCCTGGCATGGTATTAAGGATATGATTGTGTACAAAGATGAACTGTATGTATGTGGGTCGTTCAGGAAAATTGATGGCAATGTTGGTAACAAAGTCATGCGTTGGGATGGTTGGCAATGGAAGGAAGTTGGTGGAGGATTATGTGAACCTAACGCCATTGCTAATGATCTGCTGATTCATGATGACAAACTGTATGTGATTGGCATTTTTAATTGTGTTGGTGATGGGCTGCCGGTCAGCAACATCGCTACTTGGGATGGAGAACGTTGGTGTAGTGTGGGAAACAGTTATTTCGACAACAAAATAACGGCCATATCCTTTTGGAAGGATGAGCTTTATGTTGGAGGAGGTTTTAACCATATAGATGGAGAGGAGGTTTGGTGGTTCGCCAAATTCATCGGCGATCACTCCACCGATATCTGCTCCGAGCCGGTCTCCTCAGCCCAGGAGTCCTCCCAGCAAGCATTTGCCATCTGGCCCAATCCTGCCACATCAACCTTGCAGATTCAGGCTCCGGCGCCTCTGGAGTTTGTGCAGGTGTACGATGCAATGGGGCGGGTGGTGCTGCAATCCACAGTGGGTAACGAGGTCTCTGTGGCGCATTTACCCGCGGGTTTGTATTTCGTTTCCGCTAGGGCCGGAGGAACGGTATGGGGAGCGCGGTTTGTGAAGGAGTGAGGAAATAAAAACCAAAGCATTATGTCAAAATCAATTCTATTTATTTTCTTTTGTTTGTCATCCTGCACTGTTTACTCCCAAAACTGGCAACAGGTAGGAAGTTTAAATAATGCACCAATTGCAGTTCTGAATGACACCATTTCAGGCTTGCTGTACCTTTCTGGTGGCTTTAGGCTAAACGGAACCGATACAATAGACGGTTTTTGTGCCTATGATGGCAATTCAATCACCTCTTTTGGACGAAGATCCGATTGTGTAAGTTTTGGATGCACACCTGCCTACTTAATTGCACGCTATGGTGAACATATTTATTTAAGCAGCACAAGTTTGAATATTATAGGCGGTGTTGACGTAGACGGCATTGGCAAATGGGATGGAACAGCCTGGTCACCAGGCATGCCCGGACTTAAGTACACTGATGACAATGATCCCAGCTTGGATAGTTACTTCATTCAGGACGGAAATTTTTATGCGGTGGGTATTTTTAGGACAGCTGAAGGAGATACCTGTAACTCTGTTGCATACTGGAATGGCCAAAATTGGACGGGATTAAATTTTCCTCCA
>DATGWL010000130.1:0-6018 GCA_035299505.1 Saprospiraceae bacterium
ATCCTTTGTATCTGACATGAAAGTTTATAAGGATGAATTATATGTTTGCGGATATTTTAGAAAAATTGACGGAAATATTGGCAATAAAATCATGCGCTGGAATGGCCAACAATGGAAAGAAGTAGGAAGTGGATTTTGTGCACCCAATATTACTGTCACAAAAATGTTGGTTCATAATGGCAAGCTAATTTGCGTTGGTATTTTTTATTGCGTCCAAAATGATTTGCCTGCGCATAGTATCGCAACCTGGGACGGAGAACGCTGGTGTACCTTTGGCAACAGTGTTTTCAATAATAAAATTAGCCATATTGTTGAATTTAAGGGTGATATGTATCTCACTGGCGGCTTCACCGAGGTAGATGGACAACCCTGTAAATTTTTCGCCAAGTGGATCGGCGATCACTCCACCGATATCTGCTCCGAGCCGGTCTCATCAGTCCAGGAATCCTCGCAGCAGGTCTTTAGCATCTGGCCCAATCCTGCCACATCAACCTTGCAGATTCAGGCCCCCGCGCCCCTGGAGTTTGTGCAGGTGTACGATGTCATGGGGCGGATGGTGCTGCAAATCACAGTGGGTAACGAGGTATCCGTGGCGCATTTACCCGCGGGTTTGTATTTCGTTTCCGCAAGGGCTGGAGGAACGGTATGGGGAGCGCGGTTTGTAAAAGAGTGAGTGCGATGAATTTTTTCACCACTGAGGCACGGAGGGCACTAAGGGGCGTTACTTGGAGATTATTTCGCAACGCTCCTTAGTGCCCTCCGTGCCTTAGTGGTAAAAAAAAAGAGCCAACCCCAATCAGGGCTGGCTCATATTCTTATTCAAAACTTTTGCTAATTAAGCGTACTCCTCAATTGGCGGACAAATGCACACCAGATTGCGGTCGCCATAAGCCTGATCGATCCTGCCCACTGTTGGCCAGAATTTAAAGCCCTGGCGCAGGTATGGCAGCGGGAAAGAAGCCTTTTCGCGGGAATATTTGTGGTTCCAGCTGTCGGCCGTTACTTCTTCGCAGGTGTGCGGCGCATTGTGCAGCGGGTTGTCTTCCGTGTTGTAATCGCCGCGTGCAATGGCGTCAATTTCCTCGCGGATGGCCAGCAGGGCATCACAGAAACGGTCCAGCTCTGCCTTACTTTCGCTTTCCGTAGGCTCAATCATGATGGTGCCGGCAACCGGGAAGGACAAGGTTGGCGCGTGGAATCCGTAGTCCATCAATCGCTTGGCGATGTCTTCAGCGCCAACCAATGATTTGAACGGACGCATATCTACAATCATCTCGTGCGCGCAGCGACCATTTTCGCCGGAGTACAGAATCTCGTATGCGCCTTCCAGTCGTGCCTTGATGTAATTAGCGTTGAGGATGGCGTATTTGGTGGCGTTGGTTACGCCTTCTGCACCCAACATACGAATGTAGGCGTAAGAGATCAGCAAAATGCTGGCACTTCCCCATGGGGCTGCTGAAACGGCTGTGGTGCCCTGTGCGCCGCCGGTTTCCGCAAAAACGTGTTTTGGCAGGTAAGGCGCCAGGCTGTCGTTGCAGCAAATTGGGCCCATGCCGGGACCGCCGCCGCCGTGTGGAATGGCGAAGGTTTTGTGCAGGTTCAGGTGGCAAACATCGGCGCCAATGGCTGCCGGGCTGGTCAAGCCCACCTGAGCATTCATGTTGGCGCCATCCATGTACACTTTACCGCCGTACTGGTGGATGATGTCGCAAACCTCCTTGATGCTGGTTTCAAATACGCCGTGGGTAGACGGGTAGGTAACCATCAGACAGGAAAGGTTGGCAGCGTGTTGTTCCGCTTTGGCGCGGAGGTCGTGCAGGTCAATATTGCCCCGCTCGTCGCAAGCAACCACCACTACTTCCATGCCGGCCATAACGGCAGATGCCGGATTGGTGCCGTGGGCAGAAGAAGGGATCAGCGATACATTGCGATGGCCGCCTCCGGTGGCCTGGTGGTAGGCCCTGATGGCCATCAAGCCAGCGTATTCGCCCTGTGCGCCGCTGTTGGGTTGCAGGGAGCAGGCAGTAAAGCCGGTTATTTCACAGAGATATTTTTCCAGCTCACTGATCATGTGTGCATAGCCCTGTGCCTGAGATACAGGCATAAATGGGTGCATATTCGACCAATTTTCCCAGGTCACCGGAATCATTTCGGTGGCAGCGTTCAGCTTCATGGTGCAGGAGCCCAGGGAGATCATGCTATGAACCAGCGATAAGTCCTTGTTTTCCAGGCGCTTGAGGTAGCGCATCATGTCGCTTTCCGTGTGATAGGAATTAAACACCGGGTGTGTGAGGTATTGGGAGTCGCGTACCAGTCCCAAGTTGCCCGTTTTGGATTTAGCCAGTGTGGCGTGGATACCGAAAACATTCAGGATGTCGTTCAGATCGTTTTCTGTAACCGTTTCGTCCAGTGTAATCTGAATGGCGTTGGTATCGTAGAAGAAATTGATGCCTGCATGCTCGGCATTGGCGCGAATATCGGCCAGTTGCTGCGCTGAAACCTCGATACGGAGCGTATCAAAGAATTTGGCGTTGGTTTGTTTGAAGCCCCCGCTTTGAAGTGCAGCTGCCAGTGAAACAGCCATATCGTGGATGCGCTGTGCAATGCCACGGATGCCGGCAGGGCCATGGTACACCGCGTACATGGCAGCCATATTGGCCAACAATGCCTGGGCGGTACAAATGTTGGAGGTTGCTTTTTCGCGGCGGATGTGCTGTTCGCGGGTTTGGAGCGCCATACGCAGGGCGCGGTTGCCGTGTTTGTCTACGGAAACGCCAATGATACGGCCTGGAATCTGACGTTTGAAGTCTTCCGTACAAGCAAAATAGGCAGCGTGCGGACCGCCGTAACCCATGGGTACACCCAGCCGCTGGGTATTGCCAATAGCGGCATCGGCGCCCCATTCGCCCGGAGGCGTAAGCAATGCCAGCGAAAGAATATCAGCAGCAATACAAACGAAATTACCGTGTGCCTTGGCTTTTTCCACAAAAGCGCGGTAATCTTCGATATTACCCTGAGCATCAGGATATTGCAGCAGTGCGCCGAATGTTTTTTCCGTAAATTCAAAAGATTTCCAGTCGCCGATTTTCAGTTCGATACCGTGCGGCATGGCACGGGTTTTCAGGATATCAATGGTTTGTGGCAGTACTTTATCCGACACAAAAAACTCATTGGCTTCCTGTCCGGCCTGGGCGCGTTTGTTTTTCTCGTTGTAAAACATGTTCATCGCCTCGGAAGCTGCCGTGCCTTCGTCCAGCAAGCTGGCATTGGCAATAGGCAAACCCGTCAAATCGCTCACCATGGTTTGGTAATTGAGCAGACTTTCCAGTCGGCCCTGAGCAATTTCGGCCTGGTAAGGGGTATATTGGGTGTACCAGCCCGGATTGCTGAACAGATTGCGCAGGATAACTGAAGGCGTAATGGTGCCATGATAGCCCATGCCTATATAATTCCGCATAACCCGGTTCTGCATCGCAACCTGCTTCAGTTCCTGCAGGTATTCAAATTCAGATTGTGCAGGAGGAAGGTTTAAGGGCTTTTTCAGTCGAATGGAGGCTGGAACGGTTTGCTCAATCAGTTCGTCCAGAGAATTCACCTTCAGGACTTTGAGCATTTCTTTGGTTTCAGATTCACTGGGGCCGATATGCCGACGCTCAAAGCGATCGGGATGTGGAAATAAACTCATGAGATAATGAGTGAGTGTGTGATTGGGTGAATGAGTGTGTGAATGAGTGGGCTGTATGGTGGTGCACTCAAAAACGCGGCGAAGGTAGAAAGGTTCAAGGAGAATCAAAGCGGGTGCGCTTAACAAATATCCTTTTGAAATCCCAAAATAAAATGATTCCGAACAGTGTATATTCCAGTGTAATCAGCGGAAAATTCTCCAGATACGCATTGTGTTCGTAGTGGCTGTACGACAACATGATGCATGCCGACCAGGCCAGCACCGCACGCCAGTAGCCCAGCAGGGAAAAAACGAGTGGAACGCCCAAATACCAGGGTTGTACCGTGGCGGCGCACAGCAAATACCCCAGGCCTCCGAGGGTTATGGCCTGGAAAAGTTGTGTGGTTTGCTGCACCTGTTCAGCCCTTGACCGGATGATCCAGGCGCTTGCCCAGATGATCAGCACGCCCAGCAGACCCAGCAAAGGGCCGGATTTATGGCCAATATCCCAACCAGTGGATTCGTAGCCCAAATACCTGATAACGTAATAGATACTGGCGTTGAACTGAAACTTGCGGAAATACAGGTCTACACTACGCAGCATATTAGGCGCCATTACCAAAATGGGCAGGAATAGCGCCAGGGAAAAAACACCTACCCGCAGCATAAAATGCCAGCCTCTTTTGAGGCCCAGCCAACGCCACATGACGGGTAAAAACAAGGCAGGCGATAGTTTGGTGGCAATGGCCAGGGTCCAGAGTGCCGCCCCGCCAAGGTATTTTTGTTGCAACAGCAGCCAAATAGCGGCTAGCATAAAAAACACCATCATGCCTTCAAAGTGACAGTTGCCGGTAAATTCCAGGATAACCAAAGGATTCAGCGCATACCACAGGCCCGCGAACGGTCGCCCAACCCTCCTGCCCAGTTTATGCAGGTAATACAACACACCAACTTCTGAGGCCAGGATGAAGATCTTTATAACGAATATGCCGCCCTGTTCCCAGGAAGGGAATAGAAAGGTAGCCAGCCAGAAAATGAACTGATTGACAGGCGGATAAATGGTGAAATACCGCTGGGAATTGAGCTTGGCGTACAATTCAGGACTTAATCCGGCTACCTGCCCGGGCTGGGACATCCAGTATTCCGGTGTTTGGGAAAACGGGTGAATACCGGCGTTTATCAGATGACCGTCCCATAAAAACCGGGCATAATCGTCGGAAAAATTGGGCACACTGAACAGCAAAACGAAACGCAGTAGCAAGCCCAGTCCAAGAACGGCAGGAATTAAGTCTGAACGGTCTTTTTGCTCCAGATACATCGCCATACCCAGATAAAGACTAAAATACAGCAGATACGCCAGGATAAAGGGCCAAAAATCAGTTCTATTCACCCCGTATCCGAGATACAGCGTAAAGCCCAGGGCAGCAGCGGAATAACCTATCAACAACCTGTTTGAGTGCACGGTGGATGTACTGATTAATTAAGCCGAAATGTAGGGTGAACTTTGAATTAGTTGGATTTTTTGGGCAATGGATACACCTTTACCCTTTTGCCCAACACCATTATTTTACCGTTACGTGTTGAAAGCCCAGCGACGGCAAGGAGGACTTCGCAAGAGGTCTGACATTGCGTATACAGACTCGTATTTACATTGTTAAATTTCGTCGCGATGCTTGGTTATTTAGATTTAGTTTAATACCTTTAAGTGCCATTTTTTATCTACCTATAAGTGTTTAATTTCCGCAAGGGCCGGAGGAACGGTATGGGGAGCGCGGTTTGTGAAGGAGTGAGGCAATAACAACCAAAGCATTATGTCAAAATCAATTCTATTTATTTTCTTTTGTTTGTCATCCTGCACTGTTTCCTCCCAAAACTGGCAACAAATAGGAAACTTAAATAGTGTGCCAGTCGTAATGTTAAACGATTCAGTCTCGGATTTACTCTATGTTGCTGGAAATTTTAGATTAAATGGGATTGATACAATAGACGGTTTTTGTGCCTATGATGGCAATTCAATCACCTCTTTTGGACGAAGATCAGATTGTGTAAGTTTTGGATGCACACCTGCCTACTTAATTGCACGCTATGGTGAACATATTTATTTAAGCAGCACAAGTTTGAATATTATAGGCGGTGTTGACGTTGACGGTATTGGTAAATGGGATGGAACAGCCTGGTCACCAGGCATGCCTGGACTTAAGTACACTGATGATAATGATCCCAGCTTGGATAGTTACTTCATTCAGGACGGAAATTTTTATGCGGTGGGTATTTTTAGGACAGCTGAAGGAGATACCTGTAACTCTGTTGCATACTGGAATGGCCAAAATTGGACGGGATTAAATTTTCCTCCA
>DATGWL010000131.1:0-1625 GCA_035299505.1 Saprospiraceae bacterium
GGGGTGGCCTACCAAAAAGGTTGTACGGAGGGCAATTCCCGGCACTTTTGCCCGAATGGTGGCTAAAAGTTCTTCCGTTTCTGCCCGGGTAATTTGTCGACGCATGGCATCCAATACCGGATCGGAAGCGTGTTGAAGGGGAATATCCAGGTAATTGCAGATTTCTTTGCGTTCTGCCATCACATCCAGTATTTCCAGTGGGAATTTGCTGGGATAGGCATAATGCAACCGAATCCATTCAATACCTTCCACGTCGGCCAGGGCATGGAGCAAACGAGGCAATTCCCGACTTTTATACAGATCGAGGCCATAATATGTGAGCTCTTGTGCAATAAGCAGAATTTCTTTCACCCCGTTTTTAGCCAGATTTTTGGCCTCCATCACCAGTTCTTCCACCGGCCGACTCACGTGCTTGCCACGCATGAGCGGAATAGCACAAAATGAACAGGTACGGTTGCAGCCCTCTGAAATCTTCAGATAGGCGTAGTGCGGCAACGTGGTAATCTGCCTGGAGCCCAGCAGTTCGTGTTTGTAATCTGCTTCCAGTCGGGCCAGCAAAGCAGGCATTTCAAGGGTACCAAAAAAGGCATCCACTTCGGGAATTTCTTCTTCCAGATCGTCTTTGTAACGCTGTGATAAACAACCTGTTACATAGAGTTTGTCGATACCGCCGTTACGCTTGATATCAGCATATTCCACAATGGTATCAATGCTTTCCTTCTTGGCAACATCGATGAAGCCGCAGGTATTGACAATTACGATGTTGGCATCGCTTTCGTCTTTTTCGTGCGTGACTTCGTAATCATTTCCGCGCAGTTGGGTAATGAGGTTTTCGCTGTCTACCAGGTTTTTGGAACAGCCGAGCGTGATGACATTGATTTTATCCTTGCGGTGCGACTTAGTCTTCATAATCCATCCACTTTTGACTGAAATACTTGTATTTCAGATATTCCAGGCAAAAGAGGCGCAAAGGTCGGTATTAGTGCGCAATCCGTGTCTTTAAAAGTGAACAAAACTTCTGATCCCCGAAAGTTGCCGGGTTTACCCTGCCCATTTCAGATCTGGAAAGGGCGTCTTTGGTGAGGTAAATTTTGCCTTCGTAGCGGAGCAGGCATTCGTCCAGTTGTTTCACCAGAGCCGGCATTCCGGAGGTACGGGGAAAATCCAGCGCCAGGGAATAGCCTTTGATGGGAAAAGAATGTATGGCTTCCTTAGGTCGTTCTCCGTGGCGTTTCAAAACGCTGAGAAATGGAGTTTCTCCGCTTCTTTCAATGATTTCCAGCATTTTATGCATACCCTCCTCCGCTTTTGCTTCAGGCAGACAAAACTGGTATTGCACCAATCCGCGGCGACCGTAAAATCGATTCCAGTTTTGCAAAGCATCCAAAGGGTAAAAATAATGGTCGAGGTCTACGGCGCGTTCGCCATCCACGCTTTTTCGGTGGTAGAAATAGTTGTGTGCCCGGATGCTAAGAGGGTTAAGTAACCAGGATGGCGCGAAAAAAGGAATATTTTTCACCTTTTTTTCTGCAAATACGAGCGGGCCGTCCTGCGTTTCCATGTGGCGGGCAAAATACACTGCCCCGCGCCGGCGCGCATGTGTGCAATCCACCCAGGCAGCCGCG
>DATGWL010000132.1:0-9757 GCA_035299505.1 Saprospiraceae bacterium
CAGGCTACTCCCATCAGGAACATAAAGCCAAAAAGCAACACTGTGGTGCCATATTGCACCAGCCAGCTTGGCGGTGTGCCCAGTATTTCCTGCACCTCTTCGGAGCGCAGTTCTACAAAATTTCTTTCTTCTGCCATATTAATGCAGGCGCTTTATTCCGATGTGAATAATGGTTTCTAACATCTGTTCCACAATGACCGGCTTTTGGTTTCGCCAAACCAAATCGTTATACGTTTCGCCAAAAAACAGGTACCGGTCCAGATGCGCATCAAGCAACTCTTCCTCTACCTGTGGCCGGATATTAACCAGTGCTGCCCAGCCGCCTTCATCCAGCAGCTCTTCATACCACTCGGCGTAGTAATCATCGTCCAGGGAGGCGTGAAAGTTCAGCAAGTTATCACAAAAGAACACAAATTTGGAAATACCTTCATGCATCAATGGATCTACCACATTACGTTTTAAGAACATGATATCGTTATGCAGGGTGTCGTTCCATTCTCCCAACAATTCCATCAGGGCATAACCTTCCTCATAATCAACAAACAATAATTTTCCGTATAGCGTTGCGGATCCAAAGGCATCCCATTGCGGGTGGATGTAAAAATTGTAGAGTTTGTTGGTAAACTCGAATTCGCTGTAAACCCTTCCTGCAAATGGAGAACGGGGATCTTCTTCAGCCATGTAATATTCTCTCCAGCGAAAATGTGGCTCAATATCGTGCATAATGCTCCTGTTTTGCTCAAATTACCTGCGTTTTTGTGTACGCCAATCTGTATCGCAAAGTTCTGATTTATTTTCAAAGCAACCCAATTCAATAACTCCGGTCTATTGCTGACAATTCAATGACAAAATGAACGTTATTTCGCCGATCCATTTCAAGCACAGTAAACTGCTATTCATGAAAAGTTGCCAATTCCTTCTTTTAACAGCCCTATGCTGCCTGTTTCAACATCAAATTTACGCTCAAACGCCTTCCAGAGTTACCATCAAGGGTATAGTGGCTGACACCACTGGCGAATTAACCAGTTTTGCCACTGTTATGTTGCTGAATCCCAAAGATTCTACCCTGGTTAATTTTACCCGCAGTAGCGATAAAGGCGAATTTGAATTTAAAAACGTTAAAAACACCCCTTATCTGCTTAAGGTTTCCTTTGTTGGCCATTTGCCGCTTCAAACCTATTTGCCCGTTTCGCCCAACGAAACCAATGATGTAGGTACCCTGAAAATAAAACCCATTACCTCCGAATTGCTTGAAGTGGTGGTTAAAGCCGCCAAGTCGACCCTTAGCATACGAGGTGACACGATTGAATACGATGCTTCCTCTTTTAAAGTGCCACCCGGATCTACGGTAGAAGATCTGTTGCGCAGACTTCCAGGCATAGAAGTAGACGCCGACGGGAATATCCGGGCGCAGGGTCGCGATGTAAAACGGGTTTACGTGGACGGAAAAACGTTTTTTGGCGATGACCCCAAGGCCGCTACCAAAAACCTGGGCGCCGAAACCATCTCCAAAGTTCAGGTGTATAATGAATCTTCCGAGCAGGCTAAACTGACCGGAGTAGATGATGGCAAAAAAGAAAAAGCCATGAACCTGGAACTCAAGGAGGAGTACAAGAAAGGTTCTTTTGGCAAGTTAACCGCTGCTGCAGGCACCGAAGAACGGTGGGCCGGTCGTGGCAGTTACAATCGTTTTAATACCAAGGAACAGCTCTCATTCATTGGTTTTGCCAATAATATCAACGAAACCGGTGTAAACTGGGAAGATTACGGCGAGTTTAAAGGACAAAATACTTTTGGTGATAACGATAACGGCGATTTTGGCTTTAACTCCGGTCGCAGGTATTACTTCTACGACTGGGGCGGAGCCGATTCTCCCTTTAACAACTTCGACGGACGCGGTTTTACCAAGAATTACGGTGGCGGTGCGAATTACAACTACGACCATAAAAAGGTCAAATTCAATGCTAGCTATTTCTACAAAGAAACCAGTCTGGACCTGGATCAATATACGACACGCCAGACTTTTCTGCCAGACACCACTTTTTTCAACACTGATACACTGGGTAAAAATGAGTTTCGCGGTAGTCATAGCCTCTCTTCCCGCCTGACTTACGACATTGATTCCAGCGATTTGGTGGTTTTTAAATTGGAAGGCCGCTTGAGCGATGCCAACGGAAAAACGTTGCAAAATCAGCTTTTCTCCAACGAAAACAACCTGCCCACCACCAACCTCGCCATCAATAACGGCAACCAACTGGATGCCTGGCGTATTTCCAGCTCGGGTATTTATCGCCACCGCTTTGCCAAAAAAGGACGCTCATTTGCTCTCAGTGCCGGTTATAATGACGCTACCAGCGATGGCACCGAAACCTTGTCTTCTGAAAACAAAAGCCTGCAATCCGATACCCGTTCCATTATTCGTCAGTTCAATTCCAATTTCGCGCATACCCGGCAGCTAAAATCCAGCGCGTTGTTTACCGAGCCTCTCAGTAAAACCTGGTTTTTCGAAGCATTTGTCAATGCGAGTCAAACCAATAACGAAGTTAACCGGCCAACGAATGATCCGGAGAACAACAATCAGCGCATTGACAGCCTCAGTATTTACTACGATCAACAGGTACAATACGGCCGGGTAGGCTCCAGTGTAAGGTATTCCAACCAGGGTTTGAACGTATCTGCCGGTCTGGCAGCTCAAAACCTGCAGCTGGATGGCGCCTATTCTGTAGACAAAGGTTTGCCCTTGCTGTCAGAACCTTTATCCAGAGGTTATTTCAATGTAACCCCAAACGTTGAGGCAGAATATCAGCTCCCGAATAACATGTGGTTGAGCGCTAACTATAACTACAGCATTTCTGAGCCGCAATTCAATGATCTTCAACCAGTTCCGATTGTAACCAACCCGGCGTTCCGTACCCTGGGCAATCCTAATCTGGAGCCGCAACGCTCGCACTCTGTAGGAGGTAACTTCAACTACTGGAATGCCAGCAACATGGCCAGTGTAGGTATTGGGTCTGATTTGAATCTCTACGAAAGTCAGATTGTGTACAGTCAAACCATCACTTTTGAAGACAGTGTAGGTGCCGTGACCACCACCAAACCGGAAAACGTATCAGGCGGTACCAATTTAAGCGCCTATATATGGTCAAATATTCCCATCATCAAAACCAAGTTGTCGGTAAACTTCAATCCTAGTTTCACTATCAACGAGTCGCCATCCTTCATCAATGGCGTGGAAAATATCACCAACAGCCAGAATTACAACGTTCGGGTAGGCTTCAACATTACTCCCTCTTCCAAACTGATTGCAGGATTGAGTGGTAATTTCCGCATCAACAACATAGAATATTCCATACAGAGTGAGCAGAATCAAAAAATCAGAAGCTACGGTACAGATGCCTCTGTGAAGTGGCAGGTTTGGGACAAGACCTTCCTGGAGAGCAACTTTAACTACAACCTGTTCAAAAATGAGCGCTTCGATTTTGAACAAACTATTGGCATCTGGAATGCCTCTGTTCGGCGCCTGTTTGGCAAAGGAAATAAAGTGGAGGTTCGGCTGGCAGCCTTCGACCTGCTCAATCAGCGTGTGAATATCCAGCAATCTGCTACGCAGAACTATGTTATCAATTCCATTGCGCCAACTCTGGCCAGGTATTTCATGCTCAGCGTAAGTTACAATGTGCGCGGGTATGAAGACAAGCTCAAGAAAAACGATTGGTGGTAAGCGCTGTTATACCACACAATTTTCAGCTTGAATAACCGTTTGCATGTGCGATTTTTTGCCGTTGATGTGCTGAGCCACCCCGCTCTGTGCCTCAACGGCAAAAGCATATATCAGCATTAAAACAAAATTATGCATCACAGACACCTTGCAGTTATTGCATTATTGCTACTGAGCACATCCTTGTTTGCCCAAAAAAAACAAAAGGTGGAACCGGCTGGTCCGCTCTCTGCCGATGCGGTGGTGCAGTTACAAGGCATTGAAGATACCCTGGGTGTATTGGGTTATGCCATAGTGAATGACTCCATTGAAGCAGAACGCTTTGCAGCCTGCAAAGTGTTTATTACTACTCTGGTGCGCGCCCTGAAGATTGAAAACTCCTTTTCATATCCTTTTGAACAGCTTAAATCTGTTTCGATCCTCACTCCCCCGGACAGCTCTTTTCGGATTTTTACCTGGCAGTTGTTTGTCAACGACTCCACTTACCGGTACTATGGCGCCATCCAGATGAACGAAAAACAGTTGAAGCTGTATCCGCTCATTGACCGGAGTTTTGAATTGCCGGAATTTCCTGCCTACGAGACGTTGCCGGTAGATAAGTGGTATGGCGCCTTGTACTACAACATTCGGCAATTTGACACCCGCCAGGGCAAAAAATACCTGCTCATAGGCTTTGACGCTTTCGAATTTTTCGAAAAACGCAAATTGATAGATGTTATCAGTTTCGACAAGGAAGGCAAGCCGCATTTTGGCGATCCGGTGCTGGATCACGGATCTGATGTCCCTGCCAAAAACAGGATGTATCTCCAGTATTCAGCTGATGCCAAGGTAAAACTGAACTGGGATGAGCAGTACCAGATGATCATATTCGATCACCTTATTCCCTGGGATAGTCCCTACGGCAGAGGAACCACCTATGTGCCAGACGGCAGCTATAATGCCTATAAACTGGAAAAAGGTAAGTGGAAGTACATCGACAAAGTGTTTGACGACAAACAAAAAGATGTGCCAATGCCAGAGCCCATACTTGATACCAGAAAAGAAAAAGACATTGTAGGGCAGAAAAAAGGCATCTGGGGAAGGGAGCGGATTAATAAGAAAAATTGATTTTCACCGCCGAGGGTAAAGGCGCAGAGGGTTGAAAACCAAATATTTACCCCTCTGCGCCTCACTCACTCACTTATTTAAACACAACGTCCTTGAATTTCGGACGGTATACGCCTGCGCCATAGCCGCCTGCGCCGGTTACCTCCAGCAGTGCAGGGGAAGATCTGCGTTCCAGGTATATTTTGCCCGGTCCCGCGCCTACTTTAGCCATTTTATCCGCAGGTACAATCAAGGCTGTAGCGCCATTTTCAATGGTGATAGCTGCCTGAGCATCTCCTTCATTTTCACCATTGATCCAAACGCCGGCCACCTCATTGTTGCCCAGTGCTGCTCCAGTCCATGGAATGGAGAATGCAGCATTTCGTGCCACAGAATCAGGGATGGCGCCAAAGGCAATGTCGTTGATCACTACCGTGTTTTCAAACACCTTTCCCTCTGTGTCTTCCCACTTGAACGTGCCCGAGGTCTTAAGTCCGGCGTATTTTTTTTCGTAAAAGGCCAGCACTTTGTTGAAGGACAATTTATCTCCCTCAAAACTTACCTCACTGGGGTCTGCCAGTTCAAGCTGGGTGCCTGTAATACTGCCGAACCGGAACCACGCACGCGCATACGTGATGTCCTCGTTGGCGTTGTAAAACAGTTCGTAATGCGTGAAAATCCGGTCCTGGTTTACATCGGCAGACGACTCGCGTTGGCATGAGGTGGCCAGCAAAACAACGGACAGGGATAGGCTGAAAAGAAAATAACGCATAATAGAAAGTGATTTTGTTTGTTCGAAAACGGCTGAAACAAACCGATGTTACACTTCATACTGATAAGAATCTGTTAAAAGGGTTTAAAAAAGCCATTGCACAGTGGCCATCCAGTGTCGCCCTGCCTGCGGAAAAAGTCCGGATAACTGGTAAGTGCTGCCACTTTCCAGTTGCGCATACGGATCATCGGGTCTGGGATCGTATCCGGCAGAAACAAAACGATAAACCCAGCCGTTGGAAACAAACTGTGCGTTCAGGAAATTGTTGAGGCTGAAAATCAGGTTCAATTGTTTGCCCGCATAACCGCTCAGGGTCCAGTTCAGGCGCAAGTCGCACACCCCATAAGGATCCAGCGAAGCGGTTCGATTGGACGTATTATCGAGATACTGACGAGATACATATTTCCCAATCAGGGTACTGGCAAAAGTGTGGCCCTTCCCTACCCCATTCACTTTGTTCCACCAGGTTTTGCCCACTTCTGCGCGGGCAATCAGTGCTGGTGAAAAAGCCAGATCTGTATTCCGATGTTGTACCGAAAGTTGCTCGCCAGTGTCCCAAACATCAATAAATTCAGTGAATTCCCGCACCTTGTTCTGACTCAAAGAAGCGCTTCCGCCCAGTTGCCAGCTTTTCCCCAAAGCGCCATTAAACTCCAGTTCCACACCCGTTCGGCGGCTGTCGGGCACATTGGTACGAATGTAAGCGCCCACATCGTTGATACGGCCGTCCAGCACCAGTTGATTGCGGTATTGCATGTGGAATATATTGACTGAACCAGTCCAAATACCACGGGTAAAGCGCAAGCCTCCTTCCAAATCCAGCATTTGCTCTGGCTTGGGGCGACTATTGGGTGTACTTTGGGTGTAGTCATCCCGATTGGGTTCCCGGTGACCTATTCCGGCAAAAACATAACTCTGCCATTGTGGAGCAAAACGATAGCTGGCGCCAATTTTAGGGTTAAAAAACAAGAGAGCCGCTGTTTGATCCACCTGATTCAGTTCGTTATTGTAGCCTTCAAACTGGTAATTCACAGACCTGATTTGCAAATCGGCAAACAGATTCCAGGGTTCAGCAGGCGCGGTTTCTACTTTCATAAACAGGTTGCCATCTGTTTTGGCCGCCTGATTGTCGTAGTAACGGTAGTCGTTCAGCACACCTGTATACTGTGCTGCCCAGATAAGCTCACCAAAGTGATCACCTTCGTAGCGACTCAAGCCGCCGCCCCACAATACAGACGATTTCCAGGACCATTCCGGCAACCAGCGCAAGGCAAATGTGCCACCGTAGAAGTGGTTATCCAACCAGCGCCGACGGATCAGGTCTGTACTCGTAGTTGAAGAATCGCCAATGCGGATGCCATAATTGGCCAATTCCTGGTCTGCTTTATATTGTTCAAAATACCCAAATCCGCGGGTGTAGTGTCCGTTCAGCTGCAACATCCAATTGGTAGCCAATTGGCGTTTATAGTGCAGCAGGTAATGTCTTTGGGTGTAATTATCTACCTCATCCGGATGCGGCGAGCCATTGCGTTCGGTTCCGGAAACATTGTAAGTGCGCAGGTTCGGATCGTTTAGGTATTGCACCGGCAAACCATTCCAGGCCTGATAAGTGATTTCATGGCCAGACAGCAGGTGGAATTGCAGCGATTGTTTTTCATCCACATAAGCCCCCGTAAGGTGTATGCCGCGCAGATTGGCGCTGGCACGATCCACGTAACCATCAGAATATACCTGCGACACGCGTGCAGAGAAAGCCAAACCGTTGTCAAGCAATCCGGTTCCCAGGTGAACGCTGTGCCTTCTGGTACCAAATGACCCAAGGGTATTGTTGATACTGGCGAATCGCTGGGATTCCACTTTGGACAAGTCCAGGTTTATGGTTGCGCCAAATGCGCCTGCACCATTGGTACTGGTGCCTACGCCTCTTTGCACCTGGATTTCATCAACGCTTGACACCAGATCCGGCATATTGACCCAAAAAACACCCTGGCTTTCCGCATCATTTACCGGAATGCCGTTCAGGGTGATATTGACACGGGTTGGATCGCTGCCCCGGATGCGCAATCCGGTATAGCCGGTGCCTGCGCCGGCATCTGAGGTTTCTACCAGCGAGGGTACTCCGGTTAGCAAAAATGGAATATCCTGCGCATGGTACTGTTTGCTGAGCTGTGCGGCAGAATAGTTGGTGTGCGGCACAGGACTATTCTGCTGAGCCCTGGTGGCCTGCACTACTACTTCCCGCAAAGTAACATCAGAAGAAAGAGAATCTGAATGGGTGGTTTGGGCCTGTAAGTAAAACGAAAAGAAAGAAAGCGTACCAGACGCCAGAAAAACACGAATGACAGATGTCATTGATAAAGAAGTGATTGAGTGAAACATCCACCTGCGGAAGGGGCTTCTGCAGGTGTAGTGATGCCACTACCCCGTCTCAGTTCCTTACCCAAAATTACTTGGGCAAGTTCGATGGGTGTAATCTCAGTCCGCTTCGCAGCGAACACCCCAATGAGTGGCTGCAAAGATCGGATAATTCACTCAATAAATCCTGCTTACGGAATAAAAATCAATACCTGACAATCCAGAAATACGGTTCTTCTTCTTTAATGCTTTCCTGCATCAGCTTGGCTAAAGCCTTTTGGTATTCAGCTTCAGTGCATTTTTTGCCCTTTGTTTTTTTAGGCAAATCAAGTTCTTTGGTGAGTTTTTTAGGTTCAATACGGTTGGCAGTGATCAACATGGCTCCATCGTTTACATCCACTTCCAGAATCAAGCCTGGTAAGCCGCACAAACGTTCCGGCCCACCGCTATGTGGAATATCCAGAGCAAACCAGGCCACTATTTTTTGCTGTTTAATCGTGTCCTGCCAACTTGCATTCATACACAGGTGACCCGCCACTTCTTTCATATCGTTCAGGATTTTCCAGTCCTGACAACGAATGGAATCTTGCACTAAATGGATTTTGCTTTGTAATGAAAGGGCATCCGACATGGTGTTATTGGCAAAATCGCGTTTTACCCAATAGGCCTCCCTGCGCCAGGAATAGCCCGGATCGTCGGCATTCACACGCTCTTCTGAATCTACGTAATGTGTTTCTGTTGGGGTGAAGTGCAGCAATGAATATTCACTCCATTCGGCGTCATTGCCATACATATAACTGGCTCTTTCTTTGCGCTGTTTGCTCATATAGGTCAGCGCCGCCATTTTTTTGGTCCAGTTGTGGGTAATCAAATATCTGATAGTGCCTTCAGTTAGCGGACCAGATTCCGGGGTGGTTTGGGCATTAATAGACAAGGAAAAGCCGAAAAGAAGGCAGATCACCAAGGGTAGTTTGTGCTTTTGCATGAATGTGAATTGGTTAGTTCAATGGAAATCGTCGCAATAACGTTGTTTTTGTACTTCTGATTTTGTTTAGGCTTCATGTATTTTTGCCCCATGAATCGCACTCAGCTAGTTGCCGAAATTTTCCGCAAAAAAACCTTTTTATGTGTTGGTTTAGATACGGAATGGTCAAAAATTCCCAGCCATTTATTGGATTCCGAAGACCCGGTCTTCGAATTTAACCGACAAATCATTGATGCCACTCGCGAGCACTGTGTTGCCTACAAGCCCAATCTGGCTTTTTATGAGGCACTTGGGCCATCCGGTTGGCTGTCTTTAGCCAAAACTATAGAATACATTGGCAATCAACATTTCATCATCGCCGATGCCAAGCGCGGCGATATTGGCAATACCAGCCGCATGTATGCCGAAGCCTTTTTTAACCGGATGGGCTGCGATGCCGTTACCATAGCTCCTTATATGGGTGAAGACAGCGTAGCGCCATTTCTGGGATTTCCGGATAAATGGGCCATTGTGCTGGCGCTTACCTCCAATAAAGGCAGTCAGGATTTCCAG
This sequence comes from Saprospiraceae bacterium, assembly GCA_035299505.1. Taxonomy (GTDB): domain Bacteria; phylum Bacteroidota; class Bacteroidia; order Chitinophagales; family Saprospiraceae; genus M3007. The sequence goes on from DATGWL010000132.1 coordinate 9,469, forward strand.
CAAGATTGGCTGGAAGATACCAGAATGCCCCTGTGGGAAAAAGTAATCCGGAAAACCCAGGATTGGGGAACTTCGGAAAACCTGATGTATGTGGTAGGCGCCACTCATCCAGAGGCCTTCATTCGGGTTCGGGAGCTTGCTCCGGATCATTTCCTGCTGGTGCCGGGGGTTGGCGCTCAGGGCGGCGACCTTGCGGCCATTTGTCAGCACGGAATGAACAAGGATTGTGGTTTGTTTTGCGGCACCAACTGCTGCTGGACCGGTTCATTGACAATCGGCGGCAGGCTGA